>JAGZUF010000039.1:0-18374 GCA_018380115.1 Oscillospiraceae bacterium
GCGGCGCTGGGTGTTTTCGTTCTTTGGTTGACATTTTTCATTACCCCTTTCCATTATACAGATTGTTTTTCTGTCCGGCAAATCGGGTATGGGGGCAATGCATACCAGGCAAATGACACCCGAAGTGACAGGCGGGTGACACCCGACCGACACACAAAAGAACAATTAGAACAAGTTAAAAACTTAAAGAAAGAAACTCCCCCTAAAGGGGGAGTAAAGAAAGAAAGCGCGGCAAAGGCGAAATACGGCGAATTTGAGAACGTGCTGCTCGACGGGCAAGAGCATGGGAAGCTGGTGGACAGCTTGGGCGACATTGGCGCGGCAGAATACATAGAGCGCCTTTCAGCCTATCTTGCACAAACCGGGCACCGGTATAAAAGCCACTATGCCACCCTGCTGAACTGGTGGCGGAAGGATGGAAAGCCTGTGAAGCGGACGCCAGCGCCGCACAGGATGAAGCCGGACGCCGGGCGAGAGATAACGCCTGATATGACGGCAAGGGAGATATTCTGATGCAAAGCACAGAAATGAGCGTGATAGGCAGCATCCTGATGGAACCTGCGTTTCTGGGGATTGCCCGCGGGATGCTGTCACCCCGGATGTTTGAGGACGAAAAGCTGGCAAGAGTTTTTTCCTGCGCGCTGAAGCTTGCAAAGGCAAATTTGCCCATAGACACCGTGACCGTAACGGACAAGCTTGGCGCTGAATACGGGCCGCTGATTGTGGAATGCGCACAGATGGTTCCGACAGTGAGCGAAGGGAATTTTGCCGTATATGCAGGGGCAGTGCTGGACGCATGGCGCGAACGGGAAATACGAGCCGCGGCGCTGGAGATAGCCACGGGAGGCCAGACGGCGGATGAGATGACGGCAAGGCTGGCAGAGCTTTTGAAGCGGCAATATGACATCACCAGCAAGGTGCGGCGCACAACGGAACGCACGTTTTTAGAGGCTGTGGGGGAAACATACAAAAGCCTGTTCGCGCCGGACACGAGCCTGAAAATGGAGCGCGGGGCGTTTGGCATGTTATGCGACGTGCTGGGAGGCTTGCAGCGCGGCGGCGTGTATGTGATAGCGGCGCGGCCCGGGGATGGAAAAACAGACATAGCCTTGCAGCTTGCGGTGACGCTGGCGAAGGATTACCGCGTGGACTACCGCAGCCTGGAAATGAGCACAGAGCAGTTGACGCACCGCATTTTATCCAGGGCGTGCATCATCAACAGCACAAAGTTCAGAGACCACCGGATAAGCGAGAACGAGCAAAAACGCATTGGAATGGTGGTGGATGCCATGAAGGGCCTGCACCTGGTGATGGACGACACGGCAAGCATTTCAGCGGACGATGTGGAAGCAAAACTGGCGTCCTCGAAACCGGATGTGATGTTTATTGACTACCTGGGGCTGATGAAGGGAGATACGAGCGGAAAGAAGCCCTTGTGGCAGGTGACGGGCGAAACAATGCATGCACTGAAAGCCTCGGCAAAGCGGCACAATGTAGTGATTGTGGCGCTGGTGCAGATGAACCGGAGCGTGGACAAGCAGAAGGAACCGACGCTATCAGACCTGCGGGGCAGCGGAGACATTGAGGCGGATGCAGACGCGGTGCTGTTTATGAGGCCGAAAAAAGGCGATGATTTTTTGAGCGGAGACGATTACTGGCCTGTGCAGATGATTTTGGCAAAGAGCCGGCATGGCGGTGTGGGGCGTGTAGAATACCACTGGCAGCCGCAATATCACCGGTATTTGCCGCTGGTAAAAGGAGAGGAAGTATGAAAATCGTACTGAAGGGCGTGCCGCCGAGTCTGAATCAATTTGCAGGAAGAAAAAACGCATGGGAATACCGGGCCGCAAAAAAGCAGTGGAGCGATGCCGTGTATATAGCCTGTATGGTGCAGCGGCCATATGAAACGCTGGAAAAGGCCATGGTGCGCATAGACTACTATTTCCCTGACAGGCGCAGGCATGATGCAGACAACTACTCGGGAAAGTTTCTGCATGACGGTCTGACGCGCGCGAAGGTGATACAGGATGATGATTTTGCGCACTTGTGTACTGCGGCGCATGGGCATGTGGACAGGGAGAACCCACGCACAGAAATTACAGTTGTGAGGATGGTGCCGGAATGAACAGGCGGGAGATGGCAGCGCGTGAATATCTGGCGGGAAATGCGCTTGGCGAGGTGGCGCAAAAATACGCTGTGAGCATGAGGGATGTGCTGGAAGCGGCAGCCAAAATTCCACGGCAGAAGGTGCGTGCCAAAATGCCACGGAAAGGCGGCGCAAACGTAATAACGCAGACCAACATCTGCATGGAATGCGCCAAAGCTTGCGGGAAATGCACCTGGACGGCGGTGGCGGCAGATGGGGAAACGTTGCTGTGGCAGCCTGTGGAAGGATGGACGGCAGAACCTGTGAAAATAAGCGTGCGCAACGAGAATGGAGTGTACAGGGAAATTGAGACGTATCATATCACCGCGTGCCCGGAGTTTGAGAGGGGATGATAGGATGACACACTTATCGCTTTTCAGCGGGATTGGCGGTCTTGATATTGCGGCTGAAATGGCCGGATTTACCACGGTTGGACAATGCGAATGGGCTGATTATCCAACAAAAGTCTTGGAAAGGCACTGGCCGGATGTGCCCCGGTGGAGGGATATCAGGACGTTGACAAAGGAGAGCTTTCATGAAAAAACAGGAATGCGAACAGTTGATGTTGTTTCAGGGGGATTCCCGTGCCAGCCTTTTTCTGTCGCCGGGAGACGAAGAGGCAAAGAAGATGACCGTTACCTCTGGCCTGAAATGCTTAGAGTTATATCGGAACTCCGGCCCACTTGGGTCGTTGGTGAGAACGTTGCTGGGATCGTCAATATGGCGCTCGACCAGGTGTACACTGACCTGGAAAACGAAGGTTACGCCGTCCGGGCGCTTATTATTCCGGCTTGTGCCGTCGACGCCCCGCACCGGAGGGACAGATGCGCGATTATCGGGTGTAGAGCGCTGGAAGAAAAACATAACGGGAGAGGATGGGGAACCCATTCTTTGGAAAACTCCGATTGCGTCAGATTCGGCAAACCGGGAGTTTTATCACAACAGCCGAAGCGAACCGAACTTGAGCGGGATGGTAAAAATGTGGCCAACTCCGACCTCGCGGGATTACAAGGACGGAACGAAAAAGAGCTGCCAAAACGTCCCGGTAAACGGACTTTTAGGAAGAGCTGTGCATATGTATCCGACACCGAAAGCTCAGAATTGCAGGGGCAACGGAGAACGGCACGGGGATGGAGGCCCGAGTTTGGATGTAGTAGTTGGTGGCCAGCTGAACCCAACGTGGGTAGAGTGGCTCATGGGGTTCCCTCTCGGGTGGACAGACTTAAATGCCTCGGAAACGCAGTAGTCCCACAGCAGTTTTATCCGATCTTCCAGGCCATAGCGGACATAGAGAGGGGAATTATACATGGATGACATTAAGCTGGCGATGCTTGGCTCGAAAGAGGCAGCCAAGCGGCTGACGGATGCGGGGGTGCTGCTGATGCAGGGCGACTGCCTGGAACTGCTGAAAGACATACCAGACGGCAGTGTAGACATGGTGCTGACTGACCCGCCGTATTCCAGCGGCGGAATGTATCGTTCTGACAGAGCAAGCGGGTCAAGCAAAAAATATCAAAGTACAGACACAAAAGACATCAAGCATGATTTTGCGGGAGACAATCGAGACCAGCGTAGTTTTACGCTTTGGGAAACGTTTTGGGTTTCTGCCGCAAAAAGAAAAATGCGACCTGGCGGCATCGCAGTCATATTTACCGATTGGCGGCAGTTGGCAGCGACTATTGACGCCGTGCAGTGCGGTGGACTTGTGTACCGAGGTGTTGTTCCGTGGATTAAAACTGCTGCAAGGCCACAAAAAGGGCGGTTTACACAAAACGCAGAATATTGCGTTTGGGCATCAAATGGGCATATCCCAAATGAGGGCGGAAACTACAAGGGATATTTTGTCGGGAACCCGCCAGCAACATCTAAACGGGTACACGCAACTGAAAAGCCTATCGAGTTGCTGGAGCATTTAATGTCTATTTCTCCTGACGGAGGAACTGTTATGGATATGTTTATGGGCAGCGGCTCCACAGGCGTTGCCTGTGTCAATACGGGTCGCAAGTTTATCGGCATGGAGTTAGACCCCGGATATTTTGAGGTGGCGAAGCAGCGTATTGAGGAGGCACAGGCGCAAGCCCGCCTTACCTGGAACACCCGGGCGGCGGTGGAGATGGAGGGGATAGAATGAAAACATACGAGGAACTTTTTGATGCTAATGGACAGTACATTACCGATAGGCGCTATAAAGAAATTCTTCGGCTGGATGCCATGCTAAATGAAAGACATATACCCCATATTTGCCAAAAATTTATGGACGGTTGGCAAGTTATCTATCCAGAGAATGGGAAAAAGCGCGTAATGGATGCAATAGAAAATTACGGGAGCTACGGCCAGGAACAAGATAAGCTTGAAATTATGGGATTGCTTACGCCGGAGGAAAAGAAAAATGATAGTGTACTCGGATATCTATCGGCGGAAGAAGTATTTACTCGAATTAATCGACATTGGGAGGGGACCCAGCCATGACGCGGGAAGAAGCGATTGAAGAACTCGAACGGTTGCTTAGACATTGGGATGACCTTGAAAATGACAAGCGATGTTTTTGGGGTTACGACGAAGAAGCCGTTGCGCTTGCCCTCTCCGCCCTCCGCCCCGTCAGCCGGGAACAGGTGGAGAAGGTGTGGAGGGGTGAGTGGGTAAAGCGTCATAAGCACCGTGGGGGCTTTCGACGCGTTAAGGGCTTTGATGACATGGGCGAACAGCACGAGGTCACGATTGACGAGAGGTGCGAGTATGACGACCTTTACTGTTCAAAGTGTGGCAAGCAAAGCCCGGATAACTTCTTGAATTTTTGCGGTTACTGCGGCGCTCCCATGACGGACGAGGCCGTGGAGATGGTGATGGAGAGATTGGAGGCGATGCATAATGGCTAAAGCCCATTGTTGCGACCAGTGCGGAAGGTTGATTAAAGACAGCGATGTTCGTATTACTCTTGACGGATTTTCTGTTTTGCAAAACAGGGACAATAAGAAGATGCCTAAAGGGTTCTCCATTGGAAAGCCAGAGGATTTTTGCTCATTTGACTGCCTATCTGAATGGGCACAGGAGCAACAGAAATTGCTTGATGAATACATGGAAATTTCCGAAAAGCACTATGGGGAGGCGATGAAAGATGGCAAGGCCGAATAGGGGATACAAAATAAGGGCGATGGTCTGCGACTGGGCATTGGATATTCCAATGGGAGATACAACATTTGTTCTGTATTTTAGCAGCCGAAATAATGCAGAATTGGTCAAGGAGGTTTTGGAGTGGGAGGACGCACATCCAAATGAGGCGACCCCATACCAGCCTACCCTCACCCCGCAGAACGAGCCACTCTCTATTCTTGTCCTGGATGAGCCAGACCGGGAATATATTGACTATATTTGCCCAAGATGTAAGAGCATCATCTCCCAGCGTAGACGTGGCCAACGAATGGAAACGATGTACAAGTGCAAATTCCATGATAACTGCGGCCAGCGTGTAGATTGGAGCAATCCGCAACCCTACCGCCGCCCGCCGGAGGGAATCCAATGAAATACGCTAAATCAGTATCAGGCAAATGGCATATAGTGCAATGCCATCCAAGCAATGGATATTGTGGTGCTTGGCAGAAGTGTAAATGCGGAAATACAATTTGGGCAGAAGATTTTTCCGAGACAAAATTAGAAGGCAAAATGTGTAAGCATTGCGAAAGGATGGAGAAGAATGGCTGAATATATCGAGAGGGCGGCTGTTGCGAAGATGCTTGAAGACGCTCAACTGATTTCTGATGGAGAATATTGTGGATACTGTACGGAAGATGTGAGCCTGAATAGTATTCCTGCCGCCGATGTTGCGGAGGTGCGGCACGGGATATGGATTGGCATAGAATATGATGGCTATGCAGATGGATACCCGGTATATGATTTGTGGGAGTGCTCCGAATGCGGCGAAGAAGTAAGGGGCGATGATGTTCCTTCCACCCACCCATGGTGTCATTCGTGCGGCGCTCGCATGGATAAGGAGGATGACCATGAAATTTCGAAACCCTGAGACGGGAGAAGTATTTAATAATTTACAACAAGCCGCAGACGTATTTTGCTTGAATTATGATAGCTATTGCCAAGGATGCCCAATTGATAAAGCGAATGGTGGCCGTGCCTGCCGGGATTGGATTCAAGAACATCCACACGAAGCTGCGCGCCTGATGGGCTATGTGGAAGAAAACAAGGAAGAGAATATGGTCAAAGAGCTATACCGCCTTGCGCTTTTCACCTATGGTGCACAGGCACAGACCATGATGGTGATGGAGGAAATGGCCGAGCTGCAAAAGGAACTGTGCAAGCATGCGAGGGGCAAGGAAAACCGCGCACAGATTGCCGAAGAGATAGCAGATGTGCAGATTATGCTGGAGCAGATGGAACTGCTGCACGGTTGCGCAGGGCTTGTTGCAGGGTTTAAGGCGCAAAAGCTGGATAGGCTGGAAAAGAGACTGCGGGAGGGATAGGGCTTGACAAAGAAGGAATTTCGGGCGTTGTGGGCTGTGCCGATAGATATAGACGCGCGGCGCAGGAGGATTAAGCGGATGCAGGCCATGCTTGACGATGCGCCGGTGGTAGTGGACACAGTGCAGGCCAGCAGCGATGCGCCAGCATACGGAATTCACACTGTTAAAATTACGGGCATAGATACGGCCGGGAGGGCTGAGAAACGCACGGTGCTGGCGAAGCTGCAAGCTGACATGCAGCAGCGAAACAAACAGTACCGGGCAGACTATGCACAGGCGGTGGAGCTTATAGAGGGGATAGAGGACACAGACCTGCGGGCAGCTGTACATATGGCATGCCTGGATGGTGAAGGATGGGAATACATTGCGGCAAGGCTAGGCAAAACAGGCGATGCATGGCGTATGCGGGTGGAACGCTGGCTGGATGCAAACCTTCAATAAAAAGTCCCCAGCCTTTTACGGGCTGGGGATGTCTTTCATGTATTTGTTTTTCTTTTGTGATATATTTTGTCATGGTGCTAAAAAATATTTTTCAAGATGTTCGGAATGTTCGAAATGTTCGTTTTTGGTATGCTATAATTATACTGGAGAAAGTGGAGGCTGGACGCTTTCTCACCGTCAGAAAAAGCCGCCCCGTAATTGGGGCGGCCTTTCCTTTTGAGGTTATGCCATGGATTCGAGCACGCGGCGGGCGGCGGCCTTGCCGTTTTCAGTAAGCTGGCGCTGCCATGCACCTTGCGAGGGAGACCAGCGGAAGCCGTTGGCTTTGAGCAGGGCTCGGGTAGCTTCATCCGGCTTGCCGCCGAAAACACTTTAACAGCTTTCAGAGCTTCCAGACGTTCGCGGATGCGCTTGATATTGGCATTGCTGTTTTGCAGCGCATAGGCGGGATAAGGGCAGCCGTATAGCGCAAGCGGGGTGCCGTCGCCTTTGGCAAATACGCCGGGGCGGGTGAGCCATTCGCGCGCTTTTTCCGGAATGCCGGGGCAGCCGTCCAGCGTTTTGTGCTTGCGGTAGTAGGCATTCGCCTGCTTCATTTCGTCATGGGCGGCTTCCAGCCTTGCAAGCTTCGCTTGCAGGTATTCCAGCGCTTCCGGGTCATTTGACTTGACGCCTTGGACGTGTGCGGTTTTGAGCAGATGCAAATAGTGGTCTGCTTTCTCAAAATTGGCGCGGTTTGCCTCCCATGCGGCGACCTGCTTTTCTTTTTTGCGCACTGGGAAATTGGAGGCACCGGCGATAAGTACAGACGGGCAGCGGGTGCCGATGGCATTTTCCTGGTTGATGGCCTCCGCAAGCTTCTTGGCGTAGCGGTCAAAGTAATGCTCTGCACGCTCGCGCTGGGCCTGCGTTTTGCATTTGGCCTTGACCTCTTCCAGCACGGCGGCGGCACGGTCTACCGCAGCGCGGTATTCATTGGTGGCGCTGTTGGGGATATAATCGCGCATGCTCATGTTATCATGGGAAAGGCGGGCGGTGGATTCATTGATTTCGTAGTACATGGCGTTTTCCTTTCTGCCCTCGTGACCTCCGGGGCGGGATTCTATTAAAATTAAGAGACTGTACGGGCCTTGCGCTGCTGGGCAAGCATGCGGTTATAGGCCATGAGTTCTTCGCGTGTTTTGACTTTGGACGGAACGGTTTTCTCGACCTGCGAATCGGTGAAAAGGTGGGATTTCGCAAGATAGGCGTGCTCGCTGGCGGTTTCTTCCTGCTCATCCTTGGAAGGCTTGCCGGAAGTAAAGCGCCAGAGGTTAAGCACCAGCGCGGCATGCTCGTTCTGCTTGACCTGATAGCCAAGGCGGCGCCACTCCTGATAGGTGTGGAGGGGAAGACGGCGGCCAGATTCGAGGATGGCGGTAGCTTCTGCGTTTGTCGTTGTCCTTGCTGTGATTACATAATATCACGCCGACGTGATTTAATCAATAGACAGATTGCACGAATAATTTCACGTCGGCTTGTGTAATTTGCACGTTGCCGTGAAAAAACCTTTGCGCTATAATGGTGTAGAGGTGATTTTATGGCAAGGCCGAAGAAATACAGCACGCCGGAAGAAGCGTACCGGGCGAAGCTGGCAAGTAATGCAAGGAGAGAGGCGCAAAGAATTATGCGCATAGAAATAAAGCCAGAAAAGGCAGAAGGAGAAGCAATAAAGGCGGCCGCAAAAGAGGCGGGAGAAAGCACGCAAGTATACATATTGCAGGCGGTGAGAAATCGCATGGAAGCCGAAAAGGCGGGTGCGACGGTGTGCAAGATACGCAATGATGCGGTAGGGCCAGCGGCAGAGGCTGCGGGGCAAAGTATCAAAGAGTATGTAACGCAGGCGATACAAGAGCGCATGGAGCGCGGGCAGTAAAAAATAAAGCCTTTCGGGATAACCGGAGGGCTTTTTCTTATAAGGTGGTGGAAATATGGCAGAAAAGTATGATAGACGCAAAAACCTTGTGAGCCTAAAGGACAGGACGCCAGAAGAGAGGGCGGAAATTGCGCGCAAAGGACAAGCGGCATCAGTAGAGGCGAGAAAACGAAAAAAGACGCTTAGAGAAATTATGGAGGCTGTTTTGTCGCTGGAGGCGCCGCAAGAGATGCTTGAGGCGGGCAACGAGTTAGCGCGGAAAATGCAACGGCTTGCAAAATCGCGGGGAGAGGTTGTGGACGTATATGAGGCAATCGCTATGGCGCAGGCACACAGAGCCGCACAGGGAGACACGGCGGCAGCAACATGGGTGCGTGATTCCGCGGGAGACAAGCCGACCGACAAACTGGCGCAGACCGGCGGGCCGGAAGTAACAGAGGCAGACATTGCGCTGCTGCGCAAGCTGGACAAGGTGGGCACGCTGGACGCGCTGACGGGCGAAAAAAGCGGCAAAGATGGTTGATATGTCCATAATATGCAGTTGATAAATGTACCAATCTAATAAAATGACGATATATCGTTATTTCATATTTCGCCAAATTGGTATTTAGCGAAATTGCAGGCGAGAAGATGGAGAAGAAAAGAGGCAAGAAGCTGGAAGGTCAGAAAGCCGGAAAGGCCCCCCCTAGGGGGTAAGACATAAGGCAAGGGCTGTATTTTTTTTATTTTTTTCTGCGCGCATATATATAGGGGGCCCCGTGTGGGGGCATACCCCTCCCAAAGGCGACCCCGGCGCTCCGAGGATGGGGAGAGGGTACTATATATATTTTCCCCGCCGAAAATTATAAAAAATACCCCCCTGCAAAGGTTACCCATACCCCATTTTTCTTAGGGAAGGTAATTCAAAAACTGATATGCACTTATGCCCTGCCGATTGTGGCAGGGATTTATATGCGGAATGCCAGAAGCAGCCATGTATGGTGGGAAGGCCGCACCTTCCGTTCCGCACGGCAAGCCTCGGCCTAAAATAGAGGAATGAAAAAAGGCTGAACTGCCTCCGCCTGTAATTTGGAGGGGTTGCCGCTAGTGGACGCACTACACGTGAAAGCCGTGCGCTTGTATGAGCGATAATCACTGACAAGAGCGGAAAGACGCCTACAGGGCCACCTTGTGCACTGATACGGTGGATGACGGCCAGGAACTTAGACTGGCAACCGTCGAAATGGGGCAGTGAAAAACTATTGCGCTATGCTGCCCAAAAAACTGCAAGGCTTTAAGAGACAAAGCCAACTCGACGCGCATAAGAGTGGGCCGAGGTGTCTTGCATTCCCCCGGAGTTACATATTTTCCGCTATTGGCAATCGGCGTTTTCAAGGGGGAAAATCATGCGGAGAACATGAAGCCGAAGACGCAAAGCTGTGTGCACAGGCGATGCGTACCTGGGCGGCCTGTTACCGTCCCTCCGCCCTACATGCTTCCGTGGCGGAATAGTAGACACTAGCAAGCGCGGGTAATTCCGTAGAACAGATTAACGGCAGAAACGGCCAGCCGCAAAACCGAGCGAGGGATGTTAGTCTGGCATCCTATCCGTGGTGCAAATCCACGGCGGAAGCGATACACGACACAAAGCGGTGGCGGAACAGGTAGACGCTAGGGTAAGAATAAGGTCTGGCAAGGAAAGTAAGTAGTGTGGCTTATTCATGTGAGGTGCAAATCCTTACCCGCAAATTTGTGTTAAATTGGAAAATAAAACCCTACAAAGCTGGGTTCTCGAGCGGGAGCTCTTAGAAGCCTTTGCCTATGGGTTTTATTTACGGCTAAGGCGTGCCGTGAACGCTTAAAAGGCTCCAACGCGGGGCCTTTTTGTTTTGATTTTATACATGCGATATATGCAATTTATCGCATGTGTTCTATTTTGTGCAAATGGGGTGGTAATGTGACGGCACAGGAATTGCGGGAAAAGACGGTGGAAATGTGCCGTGAAGACCCCGTGTTTTTTACAAAGACCTTCGTGCATATTGAGGATAAGGACGCCGAAGAACTGATACAGCCCTTTCAGCTTTGGCCTGCACAGGAAGATGCATTACGCAGCATGCATGCGCACAGGCTGAACGTGATATTGAAGGCGCGACAGCTTGGAATTACATGGCTGGCACTTTCAGTGGCGGCATGGCTTTTGGTGCTGTTTACCGGGCGCACGGTAGTATGCTTTTCCCGCGCAGAGGAAGAGGCGAAAGAACTTGTGCGCCGCATGGTGGTGATATTACGGCATATGCCGGAACTGATTGCGGAGGAAAAACATGCCCCGGCCGGATGGAATGGGCCCGTATTCAGCTACACCAGCCTGGAAGTGAAAATACAATTCCCCAAGGGGCCGGAAAGCGTTTTGAAGGCGTTTCTTTCCAGCCCAGGGGCAGCGCGCGGCTTTACGGCAGACCTTGTTATTCTGGACGAATGGGCCTTTCAGCAGTTTGCAGAAGAGATATGGGCATCTATTTTTCCAGTAGTGAACCGCCCGAATGGCGGTATGGTGATAGGGCTTTCGACCATCAAGCTGGGCACGCTGTTTGAAGAGATATTCACAAACCCGGACAACGGATTTAATAAAATTTTTCTGCCTTGGAGCGCAGACCCCGCGCGTGACAAAGCGTGGTATAACCGCACGCTTGGGGCGTTGGGCGAGGATAAGACCTTACAGGAATACCCTGCTAGTGTGGAAGAGGCATTGAGCGTGCCGGGTGGCGTGATGTTCCCGGAAGTAAAAAAGGAAACGCACGAGACGGCGGATGATGTTCCGCAGAGGGCACGGCGGTATGTTGCGATAGACTATGGCCTTGATATGCTGTCTGCCCATTGGGTAGCGATTGGCACAGACGGGCGCGCATTGGTGTACAGGGAATTTGACGAGCCAAACAAAACGATTGGCGAGGCGGCGGAAATTATTTTGAACCTTTCTGCCAATGAAGAAATAGACGCCTTTTTGGCGCCGCCGGATTTGTGGAGCCGAGAACAACTGACGGGAAAAAGCCGCGCCATTGTTTTTTCAGAATACGGGCTGCATTTGACAAAGGTTTCGAATGACGTGGCGGCGGGATGTGCCAGCATGAAGGAATGGCTGTTTCCCGGCCCGGATGGCCCTATGCTGCGCATTAAGCGAAGGGCTGCGCCGAATTTGTGGCGATGCTTACAGAAGATACAGAAGGACGAGAAAAAGCCGGACACATATTCGAAAGAGCCGCATTCCCTGACGCACGACGTGGACAGCCTGCGCTATTTCTGCGTGTGGTGGACGAGCCCGGCTGCAAAGATGGAAAAGAGAGTGCGGGCACATTGGGAAGAGGATTTATTTGAGGATTATGAAAATGCCGATGAGCAAGGCAAGGCGTATTTGATTGCCAAATACGGAAACCCGTTTTGAGGAGGACACATGTTCAGGAAAAACAAAAAACTGGCAGAATGGCAGGATAAGCTGCAAAAGGCCAAAGCCGCATATGCGGATGAACTGAAAAACATGGACATCCGCACCAGCTATTACGATGGCACGGCAGACATTCGAAAGAAAAACGGGGCGATAGCGGGAAGAAAAGCATCTAATGTCCGAAACATCGTGTATGAGCTTTTGGAAAGCGAAGTGGATTCCACCATTCCGATGCCGCGAGTTGAGGCCATTCATGAAGAGGATAAAGAGCTTGCCCGCGGAATTGAAGCGATGCTGCGCAGTGAAGTACAGATGCTGCGGCTTGTTGAAATGAACGACATTCAGGAACGAACAACGACCATACAAGGCGGCGCGCTTTGGCAAGTGGATTGGGACGAGGAAAGAGGCTTTCACTGCACGATGGGCGACGTGGCTGTGACTGACAGGCACCCGCGGCAGGTGATACCGCAGCCGGGCATCTACGAAATAGAGCAGATGGATTACATATTCGTGCAGGTGACGCAAACAAAGCAGGCGGTAAAGCGAAAATATGGCGTGGATGTGGCACAGGACGGCGAGGAAGCCCCGGAGGTGCGCGGAGAAGATGCGATGCCGTGGGATGAATTGGTAACGCAGAACATTGCCTATTACAGAAACAAAGACGGAGGGATAGGGCGTTTCAGTTGGGTGGAGGACACGGTGCTTGAAGATATGGAGGACTATCAGGCTCTTCATGTAAAGGTGTGTGCAGTGTGCGGCGCAACCAAAATGCAGAATGACGATACATGCCCGGTGTGCGGTGCGAAAAAGTGGAAGGACGAGGTTCAAGGCGAAGAAGAACTGTTTGAGGATATTACCCTGTTTAACGGAACAACGGTTCCATGGCGCGCAGGTGAGGAAGAACGCGAGATATTGGGGCCGGACGGGATGCCTATGCTGGATGAAGCGACAGGCGCGCCGCTGATGCAAACCGTGACGATTGCCACTAAGATACCCCGGTATAAGCCAGACCGCTATCCTCTGGTGCTGCGCAGAAATATCAGTAAGTACGCATCTTTTATGGGCGGCAGCGACGTGGATGTGATACGCGACCAGCAGGAGGCCATTAAGAAATGCGGCTCGAAAATAGAAGAAAAGGTGCTGAAGGGCGGCAGCTTTGTGACGCTGCCTGAAGGGCTGGATGTAGAAACAACGGATAAAGAGTTCAAGATTGTACGCATTAAAAACCCAGCGCAGAAAGAACTTATCAGCGTGATGAATGTACAACCCGATATTACAAAAGACCGGGTTGTGCTGGTGGATAATTATGACTATGCCAAAAGCACACTGGGCATTACGGATGCGTTTCAGGGCAAGTATGATTCATCGGCCACGTCCGGCAGCGCCAAGCAGTTTTCGGCAAACCAAAGCGCGGGGCGGCTGCAATCGAAACGGGAACAGAAAAACAGCGCTTATGCGCGGCTGTATGAACTGATGTTCCGCTTTCTTCTGGCATATGCGGACGAGCCGATTCCGTATACCACGAAGGACGGCAGCGGGCAGCAGGCTTTCGCGCACTTTAACCGTATGGATTTTCTGCGGCAGGACGCAGCAGGCGAATTTTACTGGGATGATGAATTTATCTTTTCGATAGACCCCAGCGCCACGCTTTCTTCCAACCGCAGCGTGCTGTGGGAGCAGATGGATTTGAAGCTGCAAAGCGGGGCCTTCGGCCAACTGGGCGTAAACGAAACGATGCTTTTGTACTGGACGCTGATGGAGGATTTAGATTATCCCTATGCAGGGGAAATAAAAGCGGCAGTACAAATGAGGATAGATGAACAGAAAGCCCAGCAGGCCGCAATGCAGCAAATGCAAATGGGAGGAATGGGAAATGTTATGCCCTAAATGCAAGGTTGAAATGAGGGCGAAAGCCTCTTACCACATTGAGGGGAAAAAGCTGTTTTTATGGCAGCAGTTTTTTTGCCGGAACAGGCAGTGCGAAAACTACGGACAGCCTGTTAAAACTATAAAGCACGAAATACCGGTTGAAAAGGAGGAATAGGGTATGGCAAAGCTGAATATCCCCAACACGGGCAGCATGACGGTGAAAGCGCCGAAATCTTCTGGCAGCACCAAAAAGCCTACCGTGAAAACGGGCGGCGACCTTCGCGCATCGAAGTGAAAAAATAAGCCGGGCCGGGGCGTGATACCGGCCACCCCTCTTTGAGGGAAAAGAAAGGAAAATATGGAACTTGAAAATGGCGTGACAAGTGTTCAGGAAACCGGCGAAGCTGCCGGTGAACAGGAGCTTGAGCAGGGGACAGCCAACCCTGATGTGCAGAATGTAGAAGCGGAGCAGGAGCCCGTAGGCGATGAACCTGCCGAAGCCGGGCAGGAACAGGAAGCACAGATACCAAACGAAGTGTGGAAAAAAGCGCGTGTTCGTGCAGAGCAGGAGGCGGCAGCCAGATATGCCCGCCAGCAGGCCCAGCAGGATGCGGAAATAGCTGCCCGATTTGGGCACATGAAGGTGCCGGGCACTGACAGGCCGATTCGGACTGTAAAGGATTATTTTGAGGCACTGGACGCTCAAAACAGGGCAAAGACGGAAGCTGCGCTGAAGGCAGCCAATATTGACCCGAATATTATCAATCAGGCTGTAGCGCAAAACCCGCTTATCAGACAGGCGGCCCAAGTGGTGGAGCAGGCGCAGAAGAGTGAGGGCGAGCGGATTTTGAATGAGCAGGTAGCTGAAATTTCGAAGCTTGACCCTTCTATCAAAACGCTTGCAGATATTAAAGGGATGAAGACCTTCCCGCAGTTCGATGCGCTTGTGCGCAGCGGCGTTCCGCTGGTAGTGGCCTATAAGGCGGTAAACTTTGAAAGTCTGGCGGAAGGGAAAGCCGCAGCAGCCAAACAGGCCGCCATCAATGCGGCGAAAGGCAAAAGCCACCTTGGCCCGAACAATGGAACAGGAAACGAAGCGCCTAGCCTGACGGAAGAAGAATACGAGGAATGGGCCAAGTACGGAATATCCCGGAAAGAGGCCGAAAAGTATCACAAAAAATTTAACGCATAAACAGGAGGAAAGATATGTTCAAAGTAGCAAAACGCGAAGTGCGCGATGTTGAGCCGTTTGAATACTACCCCAGCGATGCAGAACTTACGCTGGGCAGTGCGGCCAACCTTGGCAGCGGCGGAAAACTGAGTAAGGCGGCTTCTACGGTGAAGCCTTCCCATATTGTAATGGGTGAGAAAAACGCAGATGGGATGTACCCGGCAATGAAGGTAGTGCCCACAACTACCTTTGAAGTAATGAGCACCGTAACGGTTGCGGACACGCTGATTGGAAACAAGGTGACGCTGGGCGCAGATGCTGCCAGTGTGACAGCCACCACGACAAGCGGCATTTTTGTTGTGGACTGGACAGATGGCGCCGAGACAAACAGCACGGTGCGCGGCCATTTTGCATAAAGAGGAGGAAAAGGAAATATGGCAGGTATCATTTTTTCTGAAGGCTCTGGCCTGAACAACAGCATCTACGGCAAAAGCCAGGAGCCTATTCGTGCAATGATTGAAAAGAACGTGGAAGCGTTCGAGCAGCAGAGCCAGATAAAGAACGTGTTCTTTATGGACAAGACAAAAAACTTTGCTGAAAAATACACACAGGAAACGAGCCTCGGCAACTTTGAGGATGTGGGCGAGAACGGCGCCTACCCGAAAAACAGCATGCAGGAGGGCTATGCCAAAGTGGTGGAACCGACCACTTGGAAGAACTCTTTCGAAGTGACGCAGGAAATGATTGAGGATGCGAAGTTCGGCAAGATAAAAAGCCGCGCCAACATTTTTGCAACCAGCTTTAACCGCACGCGAGAAGAGTTTGCGGCAAACCTTCTGGCCGGTGGTGTTTCTGCAAAAACCAAAATCGGCACGCGGGAATATGCTACGACTTCGGCAGACGGCGTAGCGCTGTTTTCGACTGCCCACCCCTCCATTACCAAAGGGGCGAAAAATCAGGCCAATGCGTTCAAGGCGCCTTTTTCGAACTATGTGCTGGATAAAGTGCAGGAATATATGCAGGGCTTCACGGATGATGACGGCCACCTGCTGAATGTGGCGCCGGACACGATTCTGATTCCGAATGCAGGGGAACTGAAACGCGCTGTGCTGGCGGCAGTAGGCAGCGACTTAGACCCGGAAAGCAGCAACAATGCCATGAACTTTCAGGCCGGTCTGTGGAACGTGCTGGTATGGCCCTATTTGCCTAAGACCATCGGCGGTAAGCCCTATTTCATCATGATGGATTCGAAGTTCAAGGACGACTACATGTGCCTGCCGTTCCTTGACCGTGTGCCCCTGACGGTGAAAAGCGATATTGACCCGAACACCGATGCCAACGTGTTCAAGGGCCGCGCGCGCTTTATGGCAGGCTTTAACAACTGGCGCTGCATTTCCATCTGCGGCGAAGGCGTGAACGGCACGACCATCACGGCGCCCGTCACGAGCCAGAACGTAACTGTGGTAAACACTGAGGAAAAACCTGTAAACACGAAAGAGGTAGGCGCTGGCGGCTAACATAAAGGGCGGGCAACCGCCCTTTTCATCACGGACAAAAGGAAACGGCCGGGGCGGTGCCGGTAGACGTGAGAGGAGAGAAAAGCATGACATGGAGAGAAATCAAGCTTGCCACGCTTCAAAAGATGTTCTCGGCAGACGGTTCCACATTGGTGGAGGACGAAACCACAAAAGACTACCTTGCGGGCATGCCGCAGACAGCAAACGAGGCGCTGGCGCTTTTATGCACATCGAATAAGTATTTGCGCAAGAGTGTGGTGCTGGAAAAGGAAACAGGCCCGGCGCGGTTTACCATGAAAGACAGTGCCGAAGATTTCTGGATTTTTGGCACGCCGGAGGTATACCGGCTGGAAAACAGCATGCCATATAAAACGTATGCCTATAACATTGTGGCGGGACGCGACATTATTTTTTCGGCTGAAGAAGCCGGAGAATATGAAGTGTTTTACAACGCCTGGCCACCGCGCATCACAGAAGAAACATTGGACAATTACGAGCTTCCGCTTACGCCGGATGTTGCTGTGCTGCTGCCGCTTTACATGGCAAGCCAACTTTATAAGGACGACGACAATTCCATCGCCACCATCTACCGCAACGAGTTTGAAGTAGCGCGCGGCGAGCTTGTTTCCGGCACGGGTGGAATTGTAACGAGTGAATGGACAGCAAAGGACGGGTGGTGCTGACATGGCACAGTTTTCAATTCCGGCCAGCCCGGCAAGAAGCATATTGAATGTAGATAAGTTCTACGGGATAGATTACACCAACAGCCCGGCCAATGTGGATAAAAGCCGCAGCCCGAACGGGCAGAACATGATACGCGACGTGCCGGGCAAGGTGCGCAAGCGTATGGGCTATGAGACAATGGCGCAATACCCTGCACGCATCAACGGCGTATTCGCCCGACGCGAAGATACACAGTTCCTTGTTCATGCTGGCACGAAGCTGTATTTGGGCGAGGAAGAGATATACGGAGATATGGCAGACGCACGCAGCAGCGCTTGGCAGTTCGAAGACAAGCTGTATATCATTGACGGCGCGGGCCTTACGGTGTTTGACGGCGCGGCGGCGGCCCCGGTGGGGGACGACGCAAAAATACCGCTGTTCACCATTGCCAAGGCGCCTACGGGAGGCGGCACGCAATATGAAAATTTGAATCTTATTCAGCCCAAATTCACAGAGCAGTTCCTTGGAACGGAAGAAGATACACAATACCATCTTTCCTTTACGGAATTGGATGATGCCCCCGTTAAGGTGGAGCTTTTGAATGCCGAAGGAACTTGGCAGGAGAAAACGGAAAATACTGATTACACAGTAGACCGTGAAGCTGGCATCGTCACCTTCACCGAGGCGCCGGGTAAAAGCCCGGTGGCGGGCGAGGACAATGTGCGCATTACGGCCAGCCGCACGGTGGAGGGGTATGCCGCG
>JAGZUF010000039.1:18395-22080 GCA_018380115.1 Oscillospiraceae bacterium
CGCCATTGTGGGCTATTCCATTGTGAACGAGCGCCTTGCCACCCACAAGGACAACATGGAGGACGGGCGCAACGTCATCATCCGCGAGGGCAACCTTGTAGACAACCAGCCCGCCTTCCCTATCGTGAACACTTTGCAGGGTGAAGGCGCTATTGCAACCCGCAGCTTTGCGTACCTTGTGAATGAGCCCTTGTTCCTCACAAAGCTCGGCGTGTTCGCCATTACCGCGCAGGACGTGACGGGCGAAAAATACGCCCAGCAGCGCAGCTTTTTCTTAAATGGCAGCCTTTTGAAAGAAGCAAATTTAGAAAACGCCGTGGCCGTGGTGTTCAAGGATATGTACTGGCTGTGCCTGAACGGCGTTGCCTATATTTTGGACGGGTTACAGTCTACAAGGAGAAATGAAGAACCCTATTCAAACAGGCAGTATGCGGGGTTTTACTGCACGAATATACCGGCGCGTGTGTTGTTCGTGAAAGATGAACGGCTTTGGATGGGAAGCGATGATGGAAAGCTGCGCCGCTTCTATGAGGACACAGCGGCCCTTACCAGCTATTCGGATGATGGGCAGGCGATTCATGCCATATGGGAAACGCCAGACCTTTCCGGCAAGCTGTTCTACAAAAACAAAACGTTCCGCTTCCTGGCTGTGCGGCTGGCAAGTGCCATTGCCACAAGTATTCGCATTTCCGGCCAGCGGCGCGGGCTGTGGACGCACATTAAGGAAGACACCACGAAAGCGCGTTATTTTAACTGGGGGTATTTGAACTGGGACAAATTTTCATGGAGCAACGATGAAACGCCTAAAACGCTTTCTACAAAGGTGCGCATCAAAAAAGTGGATAAGGCGCGTTTCCGCTTTGAAAACAGCGAGGTGAACGAGCCGTTCGGCCTGTTTGACTTCGCGGTGGAATTTGTAGAAAACGGGAACTTCAAAGGATAGGAGGAAGAACATGCCGTTCAAACAGGTAACGGAACAAGACCTGAAGGGCAAGGGGGTTATTGGACAGCCCGCAGTGCCCGGCCTTTCGGTGACGGAAATGCAGAAAAGCGTGGAGCAGGTGGTGCGCGAGGCGGCCATCCCTGCGCACAACCAGCTTTGCGAAGAACTGGAGGCAGAGGCGGCGGCCGCCGACCCTGAAGGCGGATAAGGCGGACACCTATACAAAGCAGGAAACCGACGAAAAAATCAGCGAAGGCATTACCGATACCGGCTTTGAAGAAGCAGTACAGCAGGCAAAGCAAAGTGCAGAAGAAGCAAAAGGATATGCAGAGAGCATTGACCCCGCACAATTTGCACAGTCGGCAGAAGGCGTGCCGACAGTGAATGCCAGCAAAGAGCAGAATGCCTTTGACATTGAATTGCCGAGCTCGAATCAGTTTGTGATGATTCCTGATTCTCCGTATGTGCTTGGAGACACTTTCAAAATTTCAGGAAGAGCAGTGGCAGCCAAAATGCCAAACGGAGACACGTTGCCCGATGGCTTTTTTGAAGCAGGGGCCAAGGTGCTGTGCCTTTGGAAAGATGATTTACTGTACTTTAACGGCGGCGGAAGCGCACCAAAAAATACAATGCGCTACCGCCTAGACGACGGCACCCCTGCACAGCCTCCTACGCCCATCAACGCAGACACGCTGCAAGGGCATAGTGCGGAGTATTTTGCAACGGCGGCGCAGTTTGCGCAAGTGGCACCGTATAAGGCGGGGGACACTATTGTTTTGGATGCCGCTATGGGGTTTGGTTATGTTACATCCGCTACCAGCGCAGTGCGCATTTTTATTCCGTTAGGCAGGGTGACTAGCGGATTATCTGGAACAATAGTATCGGCATCTGTAGCATTTCGAGGCATATCGGGTTATCTTAACGGCGAATCAGGGTATATTGACCTGATGAATGGCGATTACACCTTATCAATGTCAATGCAGGAAAATGGCATAACTCTGCTTATAACGAAAAACACTCCATTTACCAACACAGAAAACAATACGCCAGTTATAGCATATTTCTCGGCATTAACTATCACTTTTGGGGAGGCAACCTAAATGGCAGACACAATACCAGTGATATGGGGCCAGACATCAGACGGAAAGGACGCATACGTTAAGACCTGCACGGCGGGTGTGTACAACCCTGCAACGGGGAAAACAATCTCCGAAGAAATGGTAACAATGCAGGATTCTCCAGCGGTTATAACCGGGGAAACGCCCATCAAGCCAGTATGTGATGCGTCGGGCAATGTTATATGCCCGCAAACACGCACGGAAGCCGTGTATGACCCGGAGAGCGGGCAGACGATGGATAAGGTGATACACCCGGCGTACAGCACCACAGAGCAATGGACAGGCGAATATTACATCGGCAAGGATAGTGTAAAGCGCAAGGTATACAGCCGTATTGTATACGATAATGCACCGGGCACAAGCCCCCATAAAATTGACTTGGGCATAAAAGTGGTAGATATAGTGGACTTTCGCTGCCAATCAAAACTAGATGCTGGTGGTGGGTTATATTACACAATTCCCGTGCCCTATTATGTCAGCCCCGATTGCCTTTTTATCAGCTATATAGATGAGGCCACACAATCAAGTAATTCTAAGTTGCACTACGGCGCAGAAAGCGCCGAACCAATAATAGAGACACGCTGGACACTTAAATACACAAAACAAGAATAGTTTAAGCCTTTGCAAAGGAGTGTGCAAAATGACGATTACCAAAAATTACCACGGGGGGGGGCTGCCAACATAGTATAGGCAGCATATTGCACAATGGGGGGAGGTGCTCTCATTGAGTAATGCGTTTGCGATGGCGAGCCTGCCGCCCAAAAGCCAACGAACTTACAACACCACAGAACAGTGGACGGGGGAATATTGGGAAAATCCTACTACAAAAAAACAATCCAAAATTTATTGCAAGCAACTCACCTGTAATAACGTACCGGGCAATGGCTCTACAAGCTATCCGCACGGTGTGTTAGATATAGATGCACAGAACTATTTTGACGCACGTGGTTTTGTTCGTGCAAAAGATGGAACTATCTATGGATTTCCCCGCGCTGACGTTATAGGGAATACATCTGTATGCATTGACAGACTGACGAATACAGAGATATTTATTTTGTCACGTTGGGAAAACACAGTAATTGATGTCATATTGACTATATATTACACAAAAACTACGGATTAAGCAGGAGGTAAAAACAAATGGCACAGGATGAAATGCTTCTCTTCCACGGGCGCAACCGCATCCGATACGGCTATGCCCGCTGGGGCTATACGCGCGGCGGGGGCAGTATATTTCACGCCGGAGCAGATGTGGAGGGGCTGGACGACACCACCATCCGCATGCCCCCGGCACGGTGGTAACAGCGCGGCGGGTGGCGCAGAGCACAGGAAACCCCACATGGGAATGGGGCTGGTATGTGTGCGTGAAGCTGGACGCGGGCCAGACGCCGGATGCCGTGAACTACTTATATTTCTGCCACAACGCAAAGAATCTTGTAGTAGTGGGCCAGCGGGTGAAAACGGGCGATGCGCTGGCCGTGATGGGTAATACCGGCAACGCGGCGCTGGCCAGCCCGCCCTATGCGCACTGCCACTTTGAGGTGCGGGCCACATCCACGGGCAAGGGGCTTGACCCTACGCAGTACATGGGCTTTGAAAATGCGGTGGGCACATATGGTGCCGC
>JAGZUF010000040.1 GCA_018380115.1 Oscillospiraceae bacterium
GGCGGCGCTGGGTGTTTTCGTTCTTTGGTTGACATTTTTCATTACCCCTTTCCATTATACAGATTGTTTTTCTGTCCGGCAAATCGGGTATGGGGGCACACCTTATCCACCTCTGCATGCAGGTCTGTCGGAATCTTGCCGCCCAGCTCTGTCACATACTGCTCAATGGCCTCGGCCGCGCCCTTGCGCACCTTAATGCCATTGGGCAGGTCTACACCGCTCATGCGCGTCTGCGCCGTGAACTCAATAAAGCTGGAACCCGGCTGCTCTTCGCTGGTGTCGCCCTCGCGGCGGGCAAGCTCCAGCGTGGATTTGCCCTCCGGCGTCTCGTCATGCAGGCTGGTGAGCGCAGCGCAGCGCACCAGTTCGGCGCGGCTGGCGCCGCCCACGGGCAGGAAATCTGCCGCAAGGCGGTTGCCGAAGGTGATGGTGCCCGTTTTGTCCAGAATCATGGTGTCCACGTCGCCGCAGGCCTCTACAGCCTTGCCGCTCATGGCGATGACGTTGAAGCGGGTGACACGGTCCATGCCAGCGATGCCAATGGCAGACAGAAGGCCGCCGATAGTGGTGGGGATAAGGCACACGGCCAGCGCGATCAGCGTGGAAATCTGAAGCTGTACGCCGGAATACAGGCCGATGGGGTACAGCGTGACGATGACGATAAGAAAGATGATGGTCAGCGAGACCAGCAGCGTATTCAGCGCGATCTCGTTCGGCGTCTTTTTACGCGAGGCGCCTTCCACAAGAGCAATCATGCGGTCCAGGAAGCTGTTGCCCGGGTCGGACGTGATGCGGATCTTGAGCCAGTCAGACACCACTGTGGTGCCGCCGGTGACAGAGCAGAAGTCGCCGCCGGATTCACGCACCACCGGGGCGGATTCGCCTGTGATGGCAGATTCATCCACCGAAGCGATGCCCTCGATAACTTCGCCGTCGCCGGGGATGACCTCGCCTGCCTTCACCATGACGACGTCACCCTTTTTCAGCTCGCTGGAAGATACGATGGTTTCAGAGCCGTCCTCAGCCAGAAGGTGCGCTTCCGTGTCCTTCTGGGTTTTTTTCAGGCTGGCGGCCTGTGCCTTGCCGCGGCCCTCGGCCACGGATTCGGCAAAGTTTGCAAACAGCACCGTGATGAGCAGAATAACCGCTACCACGATATTATACATACGCAGGTTGTTGCCCACATCCCCGAACAGCCCAGGGAAGAAAGAGAGCAGCAAGCTGATGAAAAAGCCTACCTCTACCACGAACATGACGGGGTTTTTCATCATGTAGCGCGGGTTCAGCTTGGTAAACGAGCCGATGACAGCGCCGCGGAGAATCTCCGGTGTGATCAGCGGCTGGCTGCGTTTTTTACTCATCTCAGATATTCCTCCTTAACCCCACAGAGTCAGATGCTCGGCGATGGGGCCCAGTGCCAGCGCCGGGAAAAACGTAAGCGCGGCAAAGATGTACACGACGCACACCAGAATTATGGCAAAGCCGAAGGTGTCTGTGCGCAGTGTGCCCACAGATTCGCTGACGTACTTTTTGCGCATCAGTGAGCCGGCGATGGCAAGCTGCAGGATGATGGACAGATAGCGCCCGAAGAACATGGCCAGCCCCGCGGTGATGTTCCAGAACAGGGTGTTGTCGGCCAGGCCCTCAAAGCCGGAGCCGTTGTTGGCTGCGGACGAAGAATACTCGTACAGCACCTGTGTCAGGCCGTGGAAGCCCGGGTTTGTAATGCCCTCAAGCCCCGCCTGCGTGGCCACCGCAATGGCAGAGAAGCCAAGGATAAGCAGCGGGTGGATGATGATGCACAGGGCGGTGAGCTTCATCTCGCGCCCTTCTATTTTTTTGCCCAGATATTCCGGCGTACGGCCTATCATCAGCCCGCAGATAAACACGGCCAGAATCACATACATCACCATGTTCATCAAGCCCACGCCCTTGCCGCCGAACACAACGTTCAGCATCATGTGCAAAAGCGGAATCATGCCGCCCAGCGGGGTAAGGGTGTCGTGCATGTTGTTCACCGTACCAGTGGTGAACGATGTAGTTGTGGTTGTGAACAGGGCAGACTGCGCGATGCCGAACCGTACCTCTTTGCCCTCCATGCTGCCCATGGACTGGTTCAGCCCAACCTCGGCCAGCGCCGGGTTGCCCTGGCTTTCAGCCCAGAAGCACACGCTCAGGCCAATGAGGAAGATGATACCCATGGCCAGGAACACGGTGCGGCCCTCGCGGCCGAACAACTTTTCGGTGATGCCCTTCTTTTCCACGGCCACTGCGGCGCCTTGCCCCTCAATGGCCTGTTTCTGGGCCTTTTTGCCGTCGTGCACCATCTTGCCGAAGGTGATGACGCACGCGCCCGGCAGAATCATCATGCTCCACAATTCAATCATATCGGAAATAATTGTGGGGTTTTCAAGCGGCGTGGCCGAGTTTGCGCCCAAGAAGCCGCCGCCGTTGGTGCCAAGGTGCTTGATAATCTCAAGCGCGGCAATGGGGCCCATGGCAATAACCTGATAGGTGCCCTCCAGCGTTTTCACAATGATGTTGGCATCGAAATTCTGCGGCACGCCCTGCCACACGAGCAGCAGGCCGCCCACAAGCGAAAACGGCAGCAGGATGCGCGTGGTGATGCGCACAAGGTCTACATAAAAGTTGCCGAGGTTATCCTTCGTTTTGCCGGCAAGCCCGCGGATGAACGCCACGCAGGCAGCATAGCCGCTGGCGGCGGACACGAACATCATAAAGATGATGACCAGCATCTGAGACAAATAGCTCAGGCCGCTTTCGCCTGAGTAGTGCTGCAGGTTGGTGTTGGTCATGAAGCTGATGATGGTGTTGAACGAAAGGCTCGGCGGCATATTGCCGATGGCGTTCGGGTTAAAGATCGGCAGGCTCTGAATGCGAAGAACAAGATAGCCGATCAGAATCATGACGCCGTTGGTGGCAATGAGGGCCAGGGCGTACTGTTTCCAGTTCATGCCCTTGTTCGGGTCCACACCGCCCACTTTGTAAATTACGCCGTCCACCCGGTCAAACACGGGGTCGGCGAAGGTGTGCTTCCCGGCGGCAATATGGTACATGTACCGGCCCACCGGAATGACGATGATCATGTAAAGGACCAGCGTCAGAATGATTTGAAGCATGGTGGTTTCCTCCTAAATTTCCTCTTCATAAAACAGGGTGCTTAGAATTTCTCGGGGTGCACCAGTGCGTACACCAGATAATATCCAAGCAGCAGAACGCCTGCGCCTAACACAAGCAGCATGGCAAAGTCCTCCTTTTAGTTGTTGTTGTCCATCTGGAATTTGCACCAGCGCACCAGCAGGTACAGCAGGCCGAAGCTGGCTGCAAGTATCCCCAGCATGAGAAAGTCGTTATCCCAACCCATACAAGTTCCGCTTCCTTTCTTATCAGTTTGCGGACATTATCCTATCACACAGGCCGTGAACGCGCCCTTAACATTCTTTGCACAGCGTTAAGATTGCATTAAGAAAAGGCAGTCCGGACATTTGTCCGGGCTGCCTTTGAGAAAATTGGAAAAGCACAAGCGCCTGTGCACCGTCACTGGCGCAGCATGCGGTACCCCACGCCGATATGCGTCTGGATATAGCGCGGCTGAGAGGGGGTTTTTTCTATTTTTTTGCGCAGCGTCGCCATAAATACGCGAAGCGAGGGCGTGTCGGAGGGAAGGGCGCTGCCCCACACCTCTTTCAATATATAATTGTGCGTCAGCACCTTGCCGGTGTTTTTTGCCAGAAGGCAAAGCAGCTTGTACTCAATGGGGGTAAGGTGAATCTCCTCATCCTTGATATACACGCAGCCCGCCGCGTAATCTATTTTCAAATCGCCGTTCTGATACACGGCCTCTTCCCCGGCCTTCTCGTTCTCTGCATGCACGCGGCGCAGCGCCACGCGCAGACGCGCCAGCAACTCGTCGATGCTGAACGGCTTAGTGATGTAGTCATCCGCACCGGCGTCCAGTGCATCTACCTTGTCCTGGTCTTCACTGCGGGCGCTGACCACGATGATGGGCGTGTTCGTCCAGCTGCGCACCTTCTGGATAATCTCCACCCCGTCGATATCGGGCAGGCCAAGGTCCAGAATAATAACGTCCGGCCGGTAGGAGACAGCGTCCAGCAGCGCGCCGGAGCCCGTCTTTGCCGTATGGTACTGATAGTTCTGTGTTTCCAGCGTGGTTCGGATGAGGTTGCTGATGGCGCTGTCGTCCTCCACCACAAGAATTTTAGCTTTCACCATGATTGGTCACCTCTGCAATAGGCAATGTGAAACGGAAAACGGTGCCGTGCGGGGCATTGTCGGCCACCGATATGGTGCCGCCATGTGCCGTCACAATAGACTGGCACAGGTTCAGCCCCAGGCCCAGGCCGCGGCGCGTATCGGCCTTGCCCTGGCTGGCTGTGTAGAACATGTCGAACAGATGGGGCTTTGCTTCATCTGAAATGCCGGGGCCGTCGTCTGCAATGGAAACCTCTGCCATGTCGTCCTTCCGGGCGGCACTCAGCACGATGTGCGAGCCCTCCGGCGTATATTTGATGGCGTTGTTCACAATGTTGATAATCACCTGCACCACCAGACGCACATCCATGCGCGCCATCAGAAGGTCGTCGTCCAAATGCGTGGAGATATGGTGGTTTGCGGCCTGCCTGTCCAGATGGCTCAGGGCCTCCTCAAACACCTCTTCCAGAAGTTCAGGCTCCATGCGAATATGCATGGTGCCGTTTTCGATGCGTGTGACGGACAAAAGGTTCTCTGTCAGGTTCACAAGCCACATCGAGTCATCGTAAATAGCGGTGTACAGCTCCTGCTTTTTTTCCTCCGGAAGCTGGATGCTTTTTTCCATCAGCACGCCGGCATTTCCGCTGATGCTGGTGAGAGGCGTGCGCAAATCGTGCGAAATGGCGCGCAGCAGGTTGGCGCGCAGGCGCTCGCGCTGCGTCTCCATCTCAATGGCCTGTTTTTCCGCGCGCAGGCGGCGGCGCTCTAAAATCAGGCCGCACTCGTTCAAAATGGCCACCATAAGGTTTTTCTCAAACGCCTCAGGCAGAGGATGGTCGTGGATGGGCACGCCCACCACCGCCATCACGCCCTGGGTGCCGCGCACGGCAAGATACAGCGCCTTTGCGTGCGGCAGGGTGTCTGTGGTGGCGCCTGCGTGCTTGTTGTTGCGCATTACCCACTGCGCCACCCCCTGTTCTTCGCGCGTGATATACTGCGCTACCAGCTCCCGGCTGTCCTGAGGGGCGGCATGAAACGAGAGGTCTTTCCCCTCTTCGGCCAGCGCATACAGAATGGGCCTGTCCAGCAGGCGGCTGAGCTGCCGGCCCGCTATTTGCAGTATCTCGGCCTCGTCCTTGCCCTGCTGCAGCTTCTGGCTGCTGCCCAAAAGCAGCTCTGTATAATATGCCTTCTGCGAGGCCTGCCGCGCCTGCGTTTTTACGCGCGAGGCAAGCGAGCTTGCAATGACGCTGGCTATAAGCATGATGAGAAAGGTGACAGGGTAGCTTGGGTCTGTGGCTTCAAATGTGAAATAGGGCGAAGTAAAAAAGTAGTTGAAGGTGGCCACGCTGAGCAGCGAACTCACCGCGCCGTATAAATGGCCGTGTGTCCACACTGCGGTGATGAGCACGCCTAGAATATAGATCATAATGATGTTGGATTCACTGAACCCCGCATAGCGGAATGCAAAACCCAACACCGTGGCCATCGCAAGCAGGAACAGTGTTTTTGCCGAATCCTTCCAGCTGAACGAGAGATCCTCCTTCTGCAAAATGCGCCGGTGGCGCTTTTTGTAAAGAGGCTGCTGGTCTGGAATGATATAGACATCCAGATTACCGGTAAGGCTGATCAGCCTGTCTGCCAGGTTGCCGCTTCCATTTACAAGGCGGTGAAAAACACCCCGCTTATGGTTCACACGGCCCATCACGATTTTCGTGACGCCGCTGACGCGCGCATATTCCGCTATCTGCACAGCCGGGTCGGTTCCATACACAGTGGCAATCTGCGCGCCCATCTGCTCGGCAAGGCGCAGGTTTTCACGCAGGCGGCGCAGGTTGTCGCCGCTGAGCTCCTTTGTATCCGGTGTTTGTACAAACAAAGCGGTGAAGCCGCTGTGAAACGCCTCTGCCATGCGCGCAGCCGTGCGGATGACCTTTGCATTGGAGGGCGAAGACGACAGGCATACCAGCACATGCTCACCTGCACGGGCCGCGTGCTCGCTGCCTGCGCGCTGCGCCGTGCGGCTTAGCCTGTCGGCGCAGCGCCGCAGAGCTATTTCGCGCAGGGCCGCCAGGTTTTCGCGCGTGAAAAAGTTGTCCATAGCGCGCTCGGCCTGGCCTTCGCGGTATACTTTGCCCGATTTCAGGCGCTCCACCAGGTCGTCCGGCTCAATGTCCACCAGTTCCACCTGGTCGGCAGAATCGAACACCTGGTCAGGCACGCGCTCGCTGACGGCCACCCCCGTGATGGATGAGACGAGGTCGTTCAGCGATTCCAAATGCTGCACATTTACCGTGGTATATACGTCGATGCCTGCGCGCAGCAGTTCTTCCACATCCTGATACCGCTTGGTATGACGGCTTCCGGGGGCATTCGTATGGGCCAGCTCATCCACCAGAATAAGCCGCGGCCTGCGCGCCAGCGCACCGTCCAAATCAAACTCACGCAGGTTCAGGCCCTTATATTCCAGCTCCCGGCAGGGCAGCTGTTCCAGCCCGTCCAGAAGGGCCAGCGTTTCCGGGCGCTGGTGACGCTCCACATAGCCCGCCACTACGTCCACACCATACTTCTGGGCGCGGTGGGCTGCAGTGAGCATGGCATAAGTTTTGCCCACACCGGCTGAATAGCCGAAGAGTATTTTCAGTCTGCCCTTTTTGGGGCCGTCCTGCGCAGCTATTTCCTTCAAAAATCGCTTGGGGTCTCTGTTTTCTTCCATGATGGCTCCTCTTGGCCTGTTTGCGGCAGATGCAGCAGTGCAGCCATGCACAGGGCACCTGCCTTCTGCACAATCATACCGCGAAACAATTTATAAAAAAATAAAATTTAGCTGCCGCGCATTAAGATTTCGTTAAGACTTTTTCCTGCAAATAAAAGTTTAACAGCTTTTTAACAGCACCGGCCGCTTCCTTACACCATTTTAGGCCCACGCCTGCTATATTATATATTGTAAAAGGAAAGGTGCCTGCCCGGTAAAAGGGCGGTGCGCGGCAGAATGGAGTGAAAAGCTATGACAGCTTCTTACAATATGAATATATACAGCGGCGCTGTCCGCACAGCTAAGGTTTCCGCGGAGAGAAAGCATGCAGCCGGTATCGCCGCGCAGTGGCCGGCTGTGCGCGCGGCTTTGGCCCATAAGCTGGAGCAGTTCCGCTGTGCCCATCCTGTGATAACTGTGGCCGCATGCGTGGTGGGTGTGCCTGCCGGTATTCTGGGCGGTGTGGCAGCCGCAACGGCGCTTGTCATCAGCCCGCTGGCACTGGTGCTGGGATGGTAATCCCCCCCTTAGCCCTCCCTCTTCAAGCTTGAGAGCGATGCCCTTTTCCGTATGGCACGGAAGAGGGCGTTTTCTTTTTTGCCGCTGAGGCGGGCCAATGCCTTTATGCCTGCACCGCGCCCCTGCTCACCCCGCCGCGAAAGGTGCCTTCAAAAAAGCTGTAATCCTGCCGCAGTTTATCGGCCAGGCGGTAGCTTCCGCGGTTCAATACCCAGTCAATGACCACGCCGCGGAAGTGGCGGAACACGAAGTCTGCAATCCATTCCGGCGGCGGCGCGCCGTGCAGCAGCCCTGTGCGGCCAGCCTCGTTCAGGCACTGGCAGATAGCACTGAGGGTGAAGCGCTGAGGGTCCAGCGTGCTGGCGGCACAATTGCCAAGACGCTGCTGGTAGTAGCGGGCCGCCAGCTCCCAGCCAAGGCCTTCCATAAAATCGGCATAGCTTGTGAGAATGATGGCCAGGCGCTGCTCTGGCGGCAGGCCTTCGTGCCCGGCAAGCGCCTGCTTCACATAGCCGTCCAGAGAGGAGAAGCCCTTTGCCAGCAGCGCCTCCTTGGAGGGAAAATGATGGTAAAAGGCGCCGGTGGTGATGCCCGCAAGGCTGCATATCTCGCGCACCGAAACCTTGTCGAATGCCTTGCGGCGGCAAAGCTGCATAGCAGCTTTCAAAATGGCCTGCTCGGTTTGGGCGGCCTCGCGCTGGCGGCGCTGTTTATAATCTTCCATATGCGGCTCCTTCCTCATTGACACAGGGCAGGGGTTCTTTTATAATATATCACATAACAGTGTTATGTCACATCCCGCTTTTCTGCCGAGCCGGCGCGGCACGGCATTCCCTCATAAACCTGATGCTAAAGGAAGGTGAGCGTTTTGTCAACCGAGACGGCGCATTTTTCCCACAACCCCGAGAAAATAGCCTTTCTGACAGATTCCTGCGCGGACCTTTCGCCAAAGCTGCGCAAAAATAAGCCTGTTTTTGTGGTGCCGCTGCATGTGCGGTGTGCAGATGGCGAATTTCGCGACGGCGAAAATATTTTTGCACAGGATGTTTACCGGCGCCAACAGCAGGGCGAAATGCCCCACACCTCCCTGCCGGATGGCGGCTGCGTGGACGCTGTGTTGGATAAAATAGCCGCGCTGGGCTATGAAAAGGTGGCGGCTGTGCACCTTTCCTCCGGGCTTTCGGGCACATGCAACCTTGTGCGCATCAAAGCTGCCGAGCGCACCGGGCTAGATGTGCGTGTATTCGATTCCCTCAGCGGCAGCCTGGGCCTTGGGGCCACCGTGCTGCAGGCGTGGGAGGACGTGCGCGCCGGCATGCCTTGGCGCGAGACGGTGGAAGCCCGTATTCCCCGCCTGATTGAAAACACCTTCCCCTTCTTTTCCGTGGATACGCTGGAATATCTGCAAAAGGGCGGGCGCATCGGCAAAATAACCGCCATTGCGGGCACCATGCTGAACATTAAGCCGCTAATCCATTTTGCACCGGACGGCCAGCTTGCCAGCGTGGCCAAGGTGCGCGGGCGGCAGGCTGTGCAGCCCAAATTTCTGGAACTGCTGGCCGCGCGCATGGACGGGCACACACGCTATAACCTGGCCGTGGCGAACGGCGGCGCGCCGCAGGAGATGGAGGCGCTGACCAAAAAGATGAAGGCCGCATTCCCCAATTATGAGCATTTCTGGCAAGCGGAAATAGATGCCACGCTGTCGAGCTATATCGGCGCAGGCGTGCTGGGTGCAGGCATTCAATTTCTGGATTAAGCCTGCCCCCTGCGCTGCACAAAATAAAAACAAATGCGAAAAAGCCCCGGCCTTGTGACCGGGGCTTTTTTCGCGCCGCAATTTGCGGCGGAATGGTGAGCCGCCGGGGATTCGAACCCCGGACCCATTGCTTAAAAGGCAATTGCTCTGCCTACTGAGCTAGCGGCTCATATTACATTTGACGGCTTAACAATTATACCAGCCGCACAAACGCTTGTCAATAGCTGTTTTGCAGGCCGCAGGCCGGTTTTTTGCGTGCGGCGGGCCCCGCAAAGGGCCCGCCGCGCAGCCTTTGTTCTTATACGGCGCGGTAGTAATATTCGCTGCGGCCGTTCACCGTCACATACAGGGTGTCGAAGTTGACGTATTCCCAAGTAACATAATATTCCCCATTATCTGCATGCTCCATCCCATCTGTTAAAAAATAGTAGAATTTTTCTCTCTGCCGTAAGATGATTTTAGGTCGGTTGAGGGATTAGAAAACGCCGGAAACCCGCATAAACTCTATGTTTTTGCG
>JAGZUF010000010.1 GCA_018380115.1 Oscillospiraceae bacterium
GCAAGTGATGCAGGCGGCGGATTTTTTCAGTGCCTCTTGAGAGGCTTGCCGGCAGTATGCCCTTTCAGGGCTTACGCAAGCCCCCGGCTTTGCCGGGGGCCTGACTCTGCAAGTGCTGAAAGCCGAGGCTTTTCTTTCCGGAGAAAGCGTGCCACTTTCTTGTGCGGCAAGAAAATAACAAAGAAGCTTCGGCCCTTGCCGGTCTTGCTGAAATGGACGCGCACCATATAGGTGGTTCTGCCGGTTTTCTTTACCGGTGCGGAGGCGCTTTTTCGCCTTGTGCGGGAAAGTGGCGGGCGTCAGGCGTCGTACCAGTATTTTCTGTCCAGCCCGCGGTACTGAACGGCCTCGCTCACATGCCCGGCACAGATGGTGCCGCCGCCGTCCAAATCGGCAATGGTGCGCGCCACCTTCAAAATGCGGTCATAGGCGCGGGCCGAAAGCCCCATGGCCCCGAACACGCGCTTCAGCAGGGCGGCTGCATCCGGCGTCAGGGTGCACGCCGCGCGCAGCATGCTGCTGGGCAGCTGTGCATTGCAGGCAATGCCTGTGCCGGCATAGCGCGCCTGCTGAACAGCCCGCGCCGCCGCCACCCGCGCGGCAATGGCGCTTGAGCTTTCGCCCTGCGCCTCGCCCGCAAGGGCGTCGTACGCCACCGGGGCTGCCTCGATGTGAAGGTCAATGCGGTCCAGCAGAGGGCCGGACACCTTGCGCAGATAGCGCTGAATGGCCGCCTGCGTGCAGGTGCACGCGCGCGTGGGGTGCCCGTAATAGCCGCAGGGACATGGGTTCATGGCGGCTACCAGCATAAAGCGGCTGGGGTACCGGGTGTGCACGGCGGCACGGCTGACGGTGATGACGCCGTCCTCCAGAGGCTGGCGCAGCGCCTCCAGCGCGTCGCGGTGGAATTCGGGCAGCTCGTCCAGAAACAGCACACCGCTGTGTGCAAGGCTTACCTCGCCCGGCCTGGCGGCGGCGCCGCCGCCTGTGAGGGCCACGGCGCTGGCGGAATGGTGCGGCGCGCGGAAGGGGCGTGCGCGCACCAGCCCGCCGCCCGAAAGCAGCCCGGCCACAGAATGTATTTTGGTGGCCTCCAGCGCCTCTTCAAACGAAAGGGGAGGCAAAATGCCCGGCAGGCGCTTTGCCAACATGCTTTTGCCCGTGCCGGGCGGGCCGATAAGCAGGGCGTTGTGCCCGCCCGCGGCGGCCACCTCCAGCGCGCGCCGCGCCTCCGGCTGGCCGCGCACATCGGCAAAATCCAGAAAACTGTCTGCCGCCTGCGGCGCATACGGCGTATGCGGCTGTGGCAAAATGGGCGCCTCGCCCGAAAGGTGGCGCACCACGTCGCGCGCGGTGTGCACAGGGTAAACGCAAAGGCCCTCTGCTGCGGCTGCCTCGGCAGCGTTTTCCGCAGGCACAAACAGCTCGCGCAGGCCGGCCTGCCGCGCGGCCAGCGCCATGGGCAGAACCCCGGCCACGCCGCGCACGGCGCCGTCCAGCGAAAGCTCGCCCAGAAATGCCGTGTCGGGCGCCGCCATGGGCGTCTGGCCGCCCGCGCACAAAAGGGCCAGAAAAATGGGCAGGTCATACACAGGGCCCGTCTTGCGCACATGGGCGGGCGCAAGGTTCACCGTCACGCGGCTTGCCGGGTAGGAAAAGCCCAGGTTCTTCAGCGCGCTGCGCACCCTGTCTGCAGATTCCTTTACGGCGCTGTCCGGCAGGCCCACAATGGCAAACTGCGGCAGGCCGCTGCTCACGTCCGCCTCCACGCGCACGGCAAAGCCCGTCACACCCTGCACGCCCAGGCTGTTTACAGTGGCAAACACAGGTATGCCTCCTCTCTTTAAGCTTTTTGACAATATCAGTATACAGCCTTGGCCTGTGCACGGCAAGCGGTTTTGCATGCAGGCGCGCCGGGGTGGTGCATCCGGCACGAAAACCGGCGCTTCGCGGGTGTTTGCCCGTTGACGGAAAGCCCGTTTCGCGGTATGATGAGAATACCAGAAAAAGGCAGCGGCGCCTTGCTGCGCCGCCGCACGGAAAGCGGGTGCATTCGATTGTATATGGATGAATATGAACACTGGCTTGCACAGGAGCTGGACGACGCAGACCTGCGCCCAGAGCTGCTGAGCATCCAAGGCCTGAAGGAAGAAATTAAAGACCGCTTTGCGGTGGAGCTCGCATTCGGTACTGCGGGCCTGCGCGGTGTGCTGGGCGCGGGCACCAACCGCATGAACGTGTATATGGTGCGCAAGGCCACGCAGGGCCTTGCCAATTATCTGCTGCGCACGCCGGGCGAAAAAAGCGTGGCCATCTCGTACGACAGCCGCATCAAAAGCGATGTGTTCGCGCGAGAGGCGGCCTGCGTACTGGCCGCCAACGGCGTGAAGGCGTGGCTTTACAAAGAGCTGATGCCCGTGCCTGCGCTCAGCTTTGCCACGCGCTTTTTGCAGTGTGACGCCGGCATCATGGTGACGGCCAGCCACAACCCCGCCAAGTACAACGGCTACAAGGCATACGGGCCGGACGGCTGCCAGATGACGGAGGAGGCCGCGGGTGCCGTGTATGAAGAGATGCAGCGCACGGACATCTTTACCGGGGTGAAGCGGGCAGATTTTGCCGAGGCGCTGGCACATGGGCAGATAGCTTATATTGGGCAAGAGGTCACCGACGCGCTGTACGGCGCCATTGAGGCATGTGCTGTGCGCCCTGGTATCTGCAAAACGGCGGGGCTGAAGCTGGTATATTCGCCGCTGAACGGCTCCGGCAACGTGCCGGTGCGCCATGTGCTGGCAGACATCGGCGTTACGGACGTGACCGTGGTGCCAGAGCAGGAGCACCCGGACGGCAATTTCCCCACCTGCCCGTACCCCAACCCGGAGATACGCGAGGCGCTGGCGCTGGGCCTGGCCCTGGCGGAAAAGACAGGCGCAGACCTGATGCTGGCGACAGACCCGGACGCCGACCGCGTGGGCATTGCCGTGCGCGCGGCCGACAGCAGCTATAAGCTGCTGACAGGCAACGAGGTGGGCGTGCTGCTGCTGGACTATATCTGCGCCGGGCGCATCGAGCAGGGCACCATGCCCGCGGCGCCGGTGGCGGTAAAGAGCATTGTCTCCACCTGCCTTGCAGACGAGGTGGCAAAGCACTACGGCGTGGAATGCCGCAATGTACTTACCGGCTTCAAGTACATCGGCGAGCAGATTCATCTGCTGGAGGAAAAGGGCGAGGAAGCGCGCTTTATCTTCGGCTTTGAAGAGAGCTACGGCTACCTTGCGGGCACCTATGTGCGCGATAAGGACGCCATTGTGGCCAGCATGCTCATCTGCGAGATGGCGGCCTATTATCGCAGCCGGGGCACCAGCGTGCTGGCGCGTCTGGAAGAGCTGTACGGGCAGTACGGCCGCTGGCTGCATAAGGTGGATTCGTTTGCCTTTGAGGGCCTTTCCGGCATGGATACCATGAAGGCCATCATGGCAAAGCTGCGCACCGAGGGCCTGCATGAGGTGGCGGGCCGCAAGGTGGTAAAGGCGGCGGATTATCAGGCACGCGAAGTAAAAAATATGGAAACGGGCGCTGTGCAGCCCACGGGCCTGCCCGCCTCAAATGTGCTCACCTACTGGCTGGACGACGGGTGCTCCGTCATTGTGCGCCCCTCCGGCACCGAGCCTAAGATAAAGGTGTATTACTCCACCAAGGGCGACACGCTGGCAGACGCCGAGGCTGCCCAGGCGCAGCTTGCCGCCGCCGTAGGGCCGCTGCTGAAATAACGGCAGGGCCGCATAAGAGAATATAAAAAACAGAAAGAAGAGCGCCGTGTGCGCTCTTCTTTTTTTCAATTCAAATTAAGAACATCTAAAGTAAATTAAAAGCGTGAAAAGTCATTTTTATAATCAAATACAACCAAGCCACAAACTTTGCAAATAAAACCTTGAAAGTCTGTGCCTGTGAATGCTTTCCTCGCTAATACAATATCCTCTTTATCTTTAGGATTTAGAGATATTTTGTGCCTTGTTTTATTGAATGCAACTATTTTTGCGGTTTGTAAAAAACCGGGTTGCATGTCCTTTCCGCACTTAGGACATTTCATCAATGAATGCCCCCTGTTCAATTCAAACTATTTATTATTATTTTACTCCGTAATTGTGAATTATTCAACCACAGAAAGAGAGGCATCAATCATTATGTATTACACCCAAGACCAGATAGACCGGGCAAACCAAGCTACCCCGCCTAAAGAGCAGAAAGCAGAGCATAAAAAAGCAAAGAGCGCGGCGAAGAAAAAGCACCACAAAACAGAGGGCAAAAGAAATGCCGAGAATTCACAAAAATGTAGTGTTTATGTGGGTTTTCTGCGTTTTACACTCCCTCAACTGACTTTAAATCATCTTGTGTGAGAGAGAAAAATTCTACTATTTTTTAATAAAAGACGCATGCCGTATGCGCGGCCCTGCTGCCATGCGCCTGGGGCATTGCGGCAATGATGGGCGGTGTTTGACCAGCGGCCGCGCCGTTGGCATGGCATGCGGCCCGGCCTTCCGGCAGAGAACGGGGAATAAACGCAGCTGGGCCGCCGCTGCACTGATGCGGGAAGCTGTGCCGCCTGAATGCTGCCGCAGGCAGTTCAAAACTGAAAACGGAAAAAACGGCGCCGGCCACTTTTTTGCTTTGCTGTATGAAGGCTTCAAAGCAGGGCCCTGCCGGAAGACAGCCTGTGAAAACAATGGTTGACAAAATTTTAACATTTTGTTACACTTTTTATGAACACGTTCATAAAAATGTCCGCATGCACTTTTCAGGGAGAAGGGGGCAGGGCGGGAAGGGAGGGGCGGCAATGCCGAAAATTATTGATGAGGCGCGCGAAAAGATACTTTCTGCGGCGAAGCATACGCTGTTGGGGCAGGGCTACAGCGCGCTTTCCCTGCGCGGCGTTGCGCGGCAGTGCGGCATTGCCGTGGGCACTATATACAACTATTTTGAAAGCAAGGATATGCTGATAGCCTGCATCATGGTAGAGGACTGGGAAAAGGCCCTGGCACAGATGGACGCTGCCTGCGCGGCCGCCCGCACGGCGGGCGAGGGGCTGGCGGCCATGCATGGGGCTATCCGGCAGTTCGCCTCCATTTACGAGGGCGTGTGGAGCCAGTTCTTTTCTGCAGGAGGTTCGCCCGGCGTGGTGGCGGGGCGGCACGGCATGCTGCGCGGGCAGCTTGCCGCGCGAATCCAGGCGCTTGCCGCGCGGCTTGGCTGCGGGGCGCAAAGCCTGCAGCTTGCTCCGCTTGCGGCGGAGGCTGTGCTGGCGGCCGCCATGCAGGCGGACATCCCCGCCGCGCATATCATTTTATTGGCAGACCGCTTGTTCCCTGCGGGGAAGGGCGAAGAAATACAGCAGAAATAAAAAAGGAGAATGGATATGAGCAGCTTCAAAGACCTTCGCATCGTAGACAATTTTTATCAGACCTCGGCTTTCTTTCCTATGCCCACCATCATGGTGGGCACCCTGACGGACGACGGCAAAACCACCTTCGGCCCGTATTCCCTGTGCCAGCCGTATTACATTGCGGGCAAGGAATACTATGCCATGCTGCTTTGCTGCCGCAATTCCTCGAACACGGCGCAGAACATCCTGAAGCACAAGAAATGCACGCTGAATTTCATCCCCGACGACAGAAGGCTGTTCAAAGAGGCTGTGCGCATGGGCTTTCCCGGCGACAAGCCGGAGGAAAAGATGAAGGACTGCATCTTTACGCTGGAGGACGGCCTGCGCAAGGAGGCCGATCCGCAGGGCACCTACCCGCAGGTGATAGCCGAGTGCTTTCAGGTGTTCGAGTGCACCTGGGTGGACACGCTGGACAACGCGCAGGACGACAAACCCGGTGAGCTGAACGGCTACCCCGGCCCGTACCATGATTTCAACGGCATCACTTCGCAGTTTGGCGCGCACTTCATCCTGCGCGTGGATAAAATTTTGATGAAGGAAAAGCAGTACAACGCCATTGTGAACGGCGTGAAGGCCTCGGGCTTCCCGCGCGTGCCGGTGGATTACGGCTACCGCGATTCCAAAAACTTCTGGTACACAAAATTCCGCCGCCCCATCCCGCAGCTTCTGCCCATCCGTGAGACGACGGTGGAATCGGTAAAATATGCGGCCAACCGCATTGACGACAAAATAAAATTCACCGACGAGGCGTGCGCCAAAATGGTGAAGGTGCCGCGCATCTTCCTGCCCACGGCGCTGAAGGGCTGTGTGGCATGGGCGCGCGAAAACGGCGTTACGCTGATTACCGCCGAGCATATGGACATCATCAACGACAAACGTGCAAAGGAGAAGCAGAGATGAAGGTAGTACTGGCAGGTGCCTTTGGCAAGCTGGGCACAGATATTCTCAGGCAGCTTGCGGCGCAGGGCCACACGGTGCTTGCGGCAGACCTCGCCGTGCGCGAGGTGCCGGGCCTTGCAGGGAAATATGAAGCGCGCGCTATCGACGTCACAAAGCCCGAAACGCTGCGCGGCCTGTGCGACGGGGCGGACGCCGTCATCACCACGGTGGGCCTTACGGGTTCTTCGGCTACCATTACGAACTATGACATTGATTATCAGGGGAATGTCAACCTGCTGCGCGAGGCACAACGCGCCGGGGTGAAGCATTTTACATATATCTCTGTCATCAAGGCAGACAGCGACCCGAAGGTGCCCATGCTGCACGCAAAGGCCATGTTTGAAGAGGAGCTGAAAAAAAGCGGCATCCCGTATGTTATCCACCGCCCCACCGGCTATTTTTACGACATTGCCAAGGTGTTCATGCCCATGATAGAAAAGGGCGAGGTGACGCTGCTGGGCAAGCAGGACGCCCATGCCAATGTCATTGATACCTCCGACTTTGCCGAGTTCATCGTGCTGCATATGTGCGATGAAAACGCAGTTTACGACGTGGGCGGCAAGGAGACGTATTCTTATGAGGAAATCGCCCGCATGTTTTTCGAGGCGGCGGGCAAGCCCGCTGTAATCAAGCGTGCGCCGGTGTTTCTGTTCAGCGTGCTGGCCTTTGTGAACAAGTGCAAAAAGAACGGCAAAGAGGCCATCATCCGTTTTTCCAAATGGACGCTGACGAACGAGCTGGTGGGCAAGGACGTATACGGGAAACTGAGCTTTCGTGAATATATCCAAAGCTGCTACCGCAAATAAGGGGGCTTTTTTATGACTTTCAGTGAAATGCTGGGCGCGGCGTTCCCCACCGGCATCTGGGTGGTGCTGGCGGTGTGTGCCGTGCTGAGCGCAGTGGGCTTTTACAAATTTGTCTATTTCCTCTCTGTAGGGTATGGCTTTGCCGTGTGCGGCGCAGGCGCGGCCATGCTGGTGATGTACGGCGCGGCCATGGATATCTGGGGCGTGCTGCTGTGCGTGCTGTTCATGGTGTACGGCGTGCGCCTTGGCGGCTTTCTGCTGTGGCGCGAGGTGAAAAGCGCCTCGTACCGCAAAACGCTCAGCGCGGCCACGGGCGACGGCAAGCCGATACCGGTATTTGTAAAGGCGGCCATTTGGGTGTGCGTAGCGGTGATGTACACCATGCAGGTGTCGCCGGTATTTTACCGCGTCCAGGCGGGCGCGCAGGGCGGGGCCGCCGCACCGGTGGGCGCCGCAGTAATGGCCGTGGCGCTTGTGATAGAGAGCCTGGCAGACAAACAGAAATCTGCTGCAAAGCAGAAGGCGCCCGGGCGCTTCTGTGATTCAGGGCTGTATAAGCTGGTGCGCTGCCCGAACTACTTTGGTGAGCTGCTGTTCTGGACGGGCGTGCTCATCTCCGGCTTTGGCGCGCTGCGCGGCGCCGTGCAGTGGGCTGTGGCGCTTATCGGCTATATCCTCATCGTGTATGTGATGTTCAGCGGCGCCAAGCGCCTGGAGCTGCGGCAGAATAAAAGCTACGGGCAGGATGAAGCTTACCGCGCCTATGTGGCCAGGACGCCCATCATTCTGCCGCTTGTGCCGCTGTATCATCTGGAAAATGTGAAATTCATCGTGGTGTGAGCAAACAGTGAGGAGGACGTAAAAATGAATGGGATAACCGTGACGATGGCACTGGTAGACCTGATTCCCGTAGTGCTGTTTTTTGCCGCGGCTGTCATTCTGCAGCGCGACTTGTACGAAAAAATGGTGAAGGGCGCCTTTGCCCTGCTGGCGACAGGCTCTGTGATGGTGCTGCTGGCAGGCGTGTTCAAGGCACTGTGGAAAATTCTGTATGCGCTGAACGTGTGTGACTATCAGCTTTTGGACGCCGCGTTTTTCCCCATGCAGGGGCCGGGCTTTCTGCTGGTGTTTCTGGCCCTGGCCGGCATGTTCACAAAGTACAACCGCAAGCGCGTGAACCTTTCCAGCGTGGCGGCCGTGCCGGTGTTCACAAGCACCATGCCCTTTGTCATTCTGCAGATTATCGGCTGTGCGGGCATGCAGTGGTGCCTGTTTGCGCTGGCACTGAAGATGAAGCGCAGGCTGGCCGCCGTGATGTTCGTGGTGGCATTTGCGTTCATGCTGGGCATGGGTTACCTCAGCGCCACGTTCGACGATTCTTCGTCCATGCACTGGCTGGCCCAGTGTGTGAATATTGTGTCGCAGGGCGCGCTTTTGTGGGGCACCGTGCTGCTGCACCGCGCGGGGCTTGGCGCAAAGCCGCGCCGGGCGGCTGCCGTGCAGGCATAACAGGCAGGGCCTGAGCAGCCCAAAGGCTTTGAACGGCGAAGCCTTTGCAGGCACCGGCCTGTTACGGTCGCGGCGCTCAAAACAGGCCCGGCATTTGCGTGCCGGCAATGGCGCCCCAGGCCTCTGTGGCAGCGGGAAAGGGCGCGGAAGATAAGAAAAGCATCATCAAGAGCGAGGGCGCTTTGTTGCCTTCGCTCTTTTGCCTGCCCGGAAGGAAAGATGGAAAATCCGCCGGGCGGCGCGGCTGTGCCGCACGGCGCCCGCATGGCAGAAGGGGAAGGGCGCAAAAAAGCCGATTTGCCTTTCCGCCTGCCGTTATGCGCCGGGCCCGCGGGAGAAGGCGCATATGGTGGGAAATGGGCGGCTGCGGCATATTGGGAAATGCCCGGTTATTGTCTTTGCGCACAGGCTTTCCCATTTCAGCATTTTAATCTTTCCCAGCCTGTGCGGGGATGTCAGGGCCTGAAAAAGCGTCGGTCACGGCGGCATTCATCTCTGCACGGCTGCAACGCCCAATATCCCCCGGCGGCCTTTTCAAAGGCCGGAAGGCTTTTACAGGTGTGCGCGATAAAAAGCAGGAAGAGCGCGTGCCTGTGCCGGCATGCCAAAGCCCCGCGGCTTTTGTGCCGCGGGGCCTGTTGCGCTGTGCAGTGCGGGATGCGCGTCAGGGGGCGGCCCCCAGTACATCGCGCACAAGGCGCTGCACATGCGTGCCTTTCAAGTATACCACATTGAATTCACGGTTTTCGGGCATGCCCTCCAGATGAAAAAACGCAATGTCCTTCTGCCCGTTTGCCACGGCGGCATAGGCAAAGGTGATGCCGGCGCCCTCGCGCACAAAGCGCACAATAAGCGGAAAGCTGCTGGCGCATATCACGCGCTGGAACATGGCGGTGGAATAGCCGCGCTCGGCAAGAGCGCGCTCGAAAATGGCCCGCGTGCCGCTGCCGTTCTCCCGCAGAACCACGCTTTGCCCGGCAAGCTGCTCCATGGAAACCGTTCGCCCGGCAAAGGGGTGCTTTGCATGGCACATGCCCACAAACGGTGCGCGCTGGTACAGCGCATAGCCGTACCGGCTCTTGTCAAATGCGCCCTCCACCAGGGCAAAGTCCAACTCTTCGCGCTCCAGCATGCGCAGCAGCGTTTCGGTGTTGTCCACCGTGACGCAGAAGCCGCCCTGCGTGCGCTGTGCATAACGGCTGAAGGCTTCTGCCGCAACATATTCGCCAATCGTCTTGGTGGCGCCCACGCGCACCGTGCGCGCGCCGTCCGCACGCAGGGCAGCCAGAAGCTGCTGCTGGTTGTATACGGCGGCGCGCGCATATTCGGCCAGCCTGTCTGCCTGCGGCGTGGGCGAAAGGCGCCTGCCGTCATAGATAAACAGCCGGCAGCCGTATTCATCCTCCAGCGTGTGAATCTGATGGCCCACTGCGGGCTGGCTGAGGCCCAGCGCCTCGCCTGTGCGGCGGTAATTCAGCGTTTCATACAGGGTGAGAAAGGTGCGGATGCGGTAATCCAGCATAAAGCTTGCCCCTCTTTTCAAAAGGCCCGGCCGCAGTGCCGGACATGATGAAATTTTGATAAAAATAATTAATTGCTCAATAAAAATGAATAACTTTATTTTATTATAACAGCATGATATACTTTTGAAAAGACGCACAAGCAAGCGGTTTTTGCCGCATGGCTGCGGGGAAGGGCAGGCGCGCGAGAAAATATGCCCGCGCGCCGTGCATGGAACGGGAGGACGACAGATATGAAGGTTTTGGTGATAGGCGGCGTTGCCGCGGGGACCAAGGCGGCCGCAAAGCTCAAGCGGGAAGACGGCAGCGCGCAGGTGAAAATATTGACAAAGGGGCAGGATATCTCTTACGCCGGATGCGGCCTGCCGTACTATGTGGGCGGGCTGATTGGCACGCGGGAGGAGCTTATCGTGAACAGCCCGGAAAAGTACGCGGGCCTCACGGGCGCCGAGGTGGTGACGGGCTGCGAGGTGACGGCGGTGAACGCCGCCGCCCACACGGTAACGGCCCGAAAGGACGGGCAGGCGTTTGAAGAAAGCTACGACAGGCTCGTCATCGCCACGGGCGCCGAGCCCATCGTGCCCGATATGCCGGGCGCCGGGCTGCCGGGCGTGTTCTGCATGCGCACGCCGGACGACGCCGTGGGCCTGCTTTCCTATGTGAAGGCGAACGGCTGCCGCCGCGCCGCCGTGGTGGGCGCCGGCTTTATCGGGCTGGAGACCGCCGAAAACCTGATGGCGCAGGGCCTTTCCGTGACGGTGATAGACGCTGCGCCGCAGGTAATGCCGAACGCATTTGACCCGGAGATGGCCGAGTATGTGAAGCGGAAGCTGAGGCAGGCGGGCATGCGCGTGCAGACGGGCTGCCGCATTGAGGCCGTCAGCGGCACGGCGCGCGCGGAGGGCATTGCCACCAGCGCGGGCCCCATTGCGGCGGACGTGGTGGTGCTTGCCATCGGCGTGCGGCCCGCTACCGCCTTTCTGCAGGGCAGCGGCGTGGCCCTGCAGAAAGGCGCCGTGGTTGTGGACGAGTTCATGCGCACCAATGTGCCGGATGTGTACGCGGCGGGCGACTGCGCGCTGGTGAAAAACATGCAGACGGGCAGGCAGCAATGGTCTGCCATGGGCTCCACCGCGAACCTTGCGGCCCGCGCACTGGCAAAAACGCTGGCTGGAAGGCCCACTGCCTACGGCGGCTGCCTTGGTACGGGCGTTGTGAAGCTGCTACAGGATTTGAACGTGGGCCGCACGGGCCTGACGGAAGCACAGGCCCGGCAGGAGGGCTATGACGTGCAGACCGCTGTGTGCATGACGGACGACAAGGCGCACTACTACCCCGGCGCGGCTACCTTTGTGACAAAGCTGGTGGCAGATAAGGCCACGCGCAGGCTGCTGGGCATTCAGGTGCTGGGCGCGGGCGCAGTGGATAAAATGGTGGACATCGCTGTGACGGGCATTGCCGCAGGCCTCACGCTGGACGCCTTCGACACGCTGGATTTTGCCTATGCGCCGCCCTTCTCTACAGCTATCCACCCCTTTGTGCAGGCGTGCTATGTTTTGGAGAACAAGCTGGCGGGTGAATTTGAGACGTTCACCCCCGCGCAGTATGCGGCGGGCGAAGCGAAGGGTTACCGGGTTCTGGACGTGCAGCCCGCGCCGGCCATTCCGGGCGCCACATGGGTGGATCTGGCGAAGGTGACAGGCCCGCTTGCAGGCATCGGCACAGACGAAAAGCTGCTTTTGGTGTGCGCCAAGGGCAAGCGCGGCTACTTTTTGCAGAACAGGCTGAAGCGCTTTGGCTACACGGCAACCCGTGTGCTGGAGGGCGGCGCCTTTGTGAACGTGGTGCGCGCCGTGCAGCAGGGCGCCAAGCTGCCGCCGGAGGAGATAAAGCGCGTGAAGGGCCTTGGCTGCCTGCAGGACAAACGCTTTCCAGATCATTTCAACGTGCGCGTCATCACGCGCAACGGCAAGCTCACCAGCGCCGAGCAGCGCACCGTGGCCGAGGCGGCAGAAAAGTTCGGCTCGGGCGAAGTGACCATGACCACGCGCCTCACGCTGGAGATACAGGGCGTGCCCTATGCGAATCTGGAGCCCATTATGGAATACCTGAGTGCAGCGGGCCTTGAAACGGGCGGCACGGGCTCGAAGGTGCGCCCGGTGGTGTCGTGCAAGGGCACCACCTGCCAGTACGGCCTGTGCGATACTTTCGCCCTCAGCCAAAAGCTGCACGAGCTGTTTTACGAGGGTTACCACGACGTTTCGCTGCCGCACAAGTTCAAGCTGGCGGTGGGCGGCTGCCCCAACAACTGCGTAAAGCCCAATTTGAACGACCTTGGCATCGTGGGCCAGCGCGTGCCTCAGCCGGACCTTGCCAAATGCCGCGGCTGCAAGGTGTGCCAGGTGGAAAAGGCGTGCCCCATCCATGCGGCGAAGCTGGCGGACGGTAAGCTGGCCATTCCCGAGGACGCCTGCAACCACTGCGGGCGCTGTGTGGGCACATGCCCGTTCGGTGCGCTCAGCGAGGGCACCTACGGCTATAAGGTGTATATCGGCGGGCGCTGGGGCAAAAAGGTGGCCGAGGGCAGGCCGCTTTCGAAGATATTCACCAGCGAGGCCGAGCTGCTGGAGCTTGTGGAAAAGACCATTCTGTTCTTCCGCGACGAAGGCATTTCGGGCGAGCGCTTTGCCGACACCATTGAACGCCTCGGCTTCGAATATGTAGAGGACAAGCTGCTGAACGGCAGGCTGGACAAGGCCGCCGTGATGCAGAAAACCGTGGTGGGCGGCGCCACCTGCTGACGCCCGCCGCAGCAGGCTGCCGGCGCGGCCCCGGTGCGGGGCGCGCCGGCCTTTTTACACCGGTATAATATAGAAAAATACAGGAGGAGACCTGATGCTGAAAAAAACACTTGCCCTTGCGCTTGCCTGCGTGATGGCGCTTTCACTTGCCGCCTGCGGCGCACAGCCGTCGGGCCCGGCGGCCGCGTCCGGCGCGGCAGATACATCCGGCGCGGCGCAGCAGGCGGGGACATTCCCCTATACTTTTACCGATTCCACCGGCCGCAGCATCACGCTGCAGCAGCGGCCGCAGAAGGTGGCCGTGCTGCTTTCGTCCCACGTAGAGGTGTGGCAGCTTGCGGGCGGCACGGTGAGCGTCACCGTGGGCGAGGCCGTGAAGCGCGGCTTTGCCGGGGAGGACACGCCGCTGGTGGATGACGGCGCGGGCTTGAAAATAGACGCAGAGCACCTCGTGGCCTGCGAGCCGGACTTCGTCATCGCCTCGGCAGACCTTTCCGCACAGGCCGAGGTGTGCGAGCGGCTGAACGGCATGGGCATCCCCAGCGCGGCCTTCCGCGAAGAGAGCTTTGAGGACTACCTCACAATGCTGAAAATTTTTACAGACATCACGGGCGATGACGGGGCCTGGCAGGAATACGGCGTGCAGGTGCAGGCGCGGGTAGACAAGGCGCTGGCCGGTGCACAGCAGGCTGCACAGGGGCGCCAGCCGCTGAAGGTGCTGTTCATCCGCGCGGGCTCGGGCGATTCCGCCACGCGCGCCAAAACGGCCAAGGACCATTTTGTGGGTGTGATGCTGGCCCAGCTTGGCACGCAGAATATCGCGGACGCCGCGGGCGCGCTTTCCGAAGGGCTCTCGCTGGAGAGCGTGCTGATGAACCAGCCGGACGTCATCCTCATCACCACGCAGGGAAGCGAGGAGGCGGCCATTGCCTACATGAATTCCGTTCTGGCGCAAAGCGGATGGAAAGACCTTGACGCCGTGAAAAACGGCCAGTGCCACTACCTGCCGCGCGATTTGTTCCACTATAAGCCCAATGCGCGGTGGGATGAAGCCTACCGTTATTTGACGCAGCTTTTGTACCCGGAGGGGGAAAATGCGTAGCCGCAGGCTGGCGCTGCTTTTTCCCGCGCTGGCAGCTGCGCTGGTGCTCAGCGCCCTGCTGGGGCTTGCCATGGGCAGCGCGCGCCTTGGCTTTGGCGAGGTGGCGCAGGCCCTTGCGGGCAAAGGCGGCGAAACGGCGCGCCTTATTGTGTGGCAGCTTCGCCTGCCGCGCGTGGCGGGCGCCCTGCTTGCCGGGGCCGGGCTTGCCGTGGCGGGCCTTCTTCTGCAAAGCGCCACAGACAACGACCTGTGCAGCCCCAATGTCATCGGCGTGAACGCCGGGGCGGGCCTTGCCGTCATGACGTTCCTGTGCCTGTTTCCCATGGCATTCCGCCTGCTGCCCGCGGCGGCTTTTGCGGGTGCCTTCGGCACCACGCTGCTGGTGCTGGGGGTGTCGTTCTCGCTGGGGCACCACACCTCTAAAACGACGGTGGTGCTGGCGGGCGTTGCCATGGGCACGCTGTTCAATGCGGGCATCTCGTTTTTATCACAGCTTTACCCGGACATTCTCTCCTCTTACGCCTCGTTTTCCGCCGGCGGCTTTTCCGGCGTGTACGCGGGCGAGCTGGCCGTGCCCGCCGTCATTGTGGCGGCGGGGCTGGCGGGCGCGCAGGGGCTTGCCCCGCGCATGAACCTTTTGTGCCTGGGCGATGAGCTTGCGCAGGCGCTGGGCGTGCGCGTAAAGGGGCTGCGCCTTGCAGCGCTGGCGCTGGCAAGCGCGCTGTGCGCGGCTATTGTGTCTTACGCGGGCCTGCTGGGCTTTGTGGGGCTGGTGGTGCCGCATATGGCGCGGCGGCTGGCCGGGCACGACATGCGCGTGCTGGTGCCCGCGTGCGCGCTGCTGGGCGCCAGCCTCGTGACGCTGTCAGACCTTGCAGGCCGCGTGCTGTTTTCGCCCGCAGAGCTGCCCGCGGGCATCCTCATGGCGGCCATGGGCGCGCCGTTCTTCCTGTTTCTTCTGTTCAAAAGGAGCCGCACCTATGATTGAATGTGAAAACGTGTGCCTCACCTACCGCAAAAAGGCCATTCTGCAGGGCGCCAGCCTGACGGCCCGGCCGGGGCAGATTACGGCCCTGCTTGGCAAAAACGGCAGCGGAAAATCTTCGCTGGCGCGCTGCATTGCGGGTGCGCGCCACCACTGCACGGGCACCATCCTGCTGAACGGGCGGCCCTCGCAGGGCCTTTCGCCCAATGCGCGCGCAAGGCTTCTGGCCGTGATGCCGCAGACGCTGCCGCAGCCGCCCATCACCGTGGAAGAGCTGGTGGCCATGGGCCGCCAGCCCTATCTTGGCTACGGCGGCAGCCTGCCGCAAGGCGAGCGTGAAAAGGTGCGCCTTGCCATGCGGCGCACCGGGCTGGAGCGCATGGCGCAAAGCCGCGTGTGCAGCCTTTCGGGTGGCGAGCGCCAGCTTGCCTTTTTTACGCTTTTGCTGGCGCAGGACGCGCCCATTGCGCTGCTGGACGAGCCCACCGCCAACCTGGATGCGGAATACCGCCAAATGGTGTACGCCCAGCTTCGCGCCATGCGCGCAGAGGGGCGCACCGTGGTAGTGGTAATGCACGACCTTGCCGACGCGGTAGAGCTTGCCGACTGCATCTGCGTGATGGACAAAGGCCGCGTCATTTTCTCCGGCACGCCGCAGGCTTTTGCCGCCGCGCCGCTGGTGGGGCAGGTGTTCGGGCTGCGGCCCGTGCAGGTGCCCGCCGAGGCGGGCGGGCCCTTCATGGTGTTCCGCTGCGCAAAGCCGCAGCCGCCGTTATAAAGCGCGCCCCGCCGCCGGCATCATTTTGCCGGCGGCGGGGCGCGTCTGTTTCGCAGGGGTCAGCTGCTTGTTATGGTGGGCACAGGCGTGTCATCTGCCTCATCCAGCGCCCTGGGGCTGGCAAGGTAATGCTTTGTCTCCTTTGCCACCACACCCGAAAGCAGCACTACGGCCACAAGGTTCGGCACGGCCATCAGCGCGTTCAGAATGTCGGCAAGGTCCCACACCACCTGCAGGCTCAGCACGGGCGCTGCCACCAGCACAAGGCAGAACACAAGACGGTAGGGGCCAAGGGCCCTTTTGCCCCACAGGTATTCGGCCCCGCGCTCGCCGTAATACGACCAGCCCAGAATGGTGGAATACGCGAACGTCACAATGCCCACCACCAGAATAAGCGGCCCCACCACGGGTATCTGCTCGAAAGCCATGTTGGTCAGAATGCCGCCGTCCGTCACGCCCGCCATGTCGATAGCAGGGTTCTTCATAATGCTGGACACCAGCACCATCCCCGTCATCAGGCATAGCACCACCGTGTCCCAAAAGGTGCCGGTGGCGCTTACCAGCGCTTGGCGCACAGGGTTCTTTGTCTGTGCCGCTGCGGCCACAATGGGCGCCGAGCCCATGCCGCTTTCGTTTGAAAACAGCCCGCGTGCCACGCCGTAGCGGGCCGCCGCCATGATGCCGCTGCCCACAAGGCCGCCTGCGGCGGCACCCGGCGTGAAGGCCAGCGTGCAGATGGTGCGCACGGCAGGCCAAAGGTAATCATAGTTGATGCATAAAATGTAGGTGCAGCCCAGCACATAGAACAGCGCCATAAAGGGCACCAGCTTTTCACACACACGGGCAATCCATTTCACGCCGCCGAATATCACCACGGCCGTGAGGGCGCCGCACACAAGCCCCACGGAAAGCGGGGCAATATGGAAGTTTCCGTCCAGCACGGTGGAAATGGCGTTTACCTGCACGCCGCAGCCAATGCCGAAGGTGGCCAGCGCCGTGAACAGGGCAAAGGCCTTGGCAAGCCTTTTCATGCCAAGCCCGCGCTCCAGCGCATACATGGCGCCGCCCAGCACGCGCCCGTCCTTTGTTTTCACGCGGTATTTCACGGCAATCAGTGCCTCGGCATACTTGGTGGCAATGCCCAGCACGCCAGTCAGCCAGCACCACAGCACGGCGCCCGGCCCGCCCAGTGCCACCGCCGTGCCCACACCCACAATGTTGCCCGTGCCGATGGTGGATGCCAGCGCCGTGGTAAGCGCGCCGAACTGGCTGATATCGCCGTCCGCCCCTTTGTCCTTCGCCACGGAAAGGCGGATGCCCAGAAACGTTTTGCGCTGGATAAAGCCCGTGCGCACCGTCATGAAAATGTGTGCGCCATATAACAGCACAATCATCGGCAGGCCCCAGATGAGCCCGTCTATGCTTTTGATAAAGCCCCCTATGGTTTCCAGCATGCGATGCCCCTCTTTCTGCCCGCGCCGCGCGCGGGCGCATATCTATTTTGTATGTGCCTGCGGCAGTGTTTATGTGCCCAAGGCCGCAAGCTGCCGTGCCGCAGAACACGTTTTTATCCACAAATGCCTCCGGCCCGGAAATGCCGGCAAGGCGGCCCCTGTCTGTATACTGCCAGAAGGCCCACTGAGGCCTGTTTTCCGCAGGCGGGCCGTACACGCTACGCAGCCAAAGCGGGTGTTCCCCAAACGCCTTGATGTTTTGAAAAAGTATAGCACAGCGCCCCGCGCAAGGCAAGAAGGACGCCGCCCGCGCGGCCGCAGCCGCACAGGACAGCCGTGCCTGCGGGGCCTGCCCCATATTCCCGCCGCCGGGGCAGGCAAAACGCCGCCTTTCAGGCGTGGGCCGCGAGGATTGCGCTGTGTGCAGCGGGCCTGTAGCTCTTTACACAGGGATATGCCCCAAAGGGGGGCACGCAAACCGTTGCAGCCTCAGGGCGGGGCTTGCCTTCGTCGGGACGCGCCCCGCCCATTCAGAGAGACACGGGGCGGGCCGCCGTTCAGAGAGCTCTGCCCTGTGCAGGCCGCGCCGCCGTGTACGGTGCGCGCTGCGGCGGCTGTTCCATGCCCCTGAGGGGGCCTGCATATGCAGCAGTATGGGAGAGGGGCGCCGCCCGGCAGGCATTCCCGGCGGGGCAGGCAAAGCGCCCCCTTGCAGAATAGCCCCGCATACTCCCGCCCTGCCCGGCGCGGGGTGCAGGCAAAGAAAAGCGCGGGTGCAGCGGGCGCGAAAATTGTATTGCGCGCCAAAATGTGCTATACTATATTAGTTTATGCGGCCGGTACGGCCAAAAGGGGGGCGGAGCCATGCGCATCCTGGGGGTGGACCCCGGCTATGCCATTGTGGGTTTCGGCGCGCTGGAATATGTGCGCGGCGCGTTCTGCCCTTTGCAGTACGGCGCCATCACCACGCAGGCGCACACGCGCTTTGAACAGCGGCTGGAAGAAATTTATGCGGATATGACGCAGCTTCTTGCAGCGCTGAAGCCGGACGCCGTCGCCATGGAGCAGCTTTACTTCCAGCACAACCAGACGACGGCCATGGCCGTGGCGCAGGCGCGCGGCGTGCTGCTTTTGTGCACGCAGCTTGCGCGCGTGCCGGTGTTTGAATACACGCCCATGCAGGTGAAGCAGAGCGTCACAGGCTATGGCAAGGCAACAAAAAAGCAGGTGCAGGAAATGACGCGCACGCTGCTGCGTATGCAGGCCGTGCCCAGGCCGGACGATGCGGCCGATGCGCTGGCGCTGGCTATCTGCCACGGCTACAGCGCCCATTCGCGTCAGTACGGCCTTGCGCGCACGCGCCGCCAGCAGCTTGGGTACGATTAAAGCGCGGCGCACGGGTTTGTGCTTATAAGTTTTTAGATTGAGAACAGAGATAAGACGGAGGCAGGCATGATATACAGTTTGCACGGCACCCTGGTAGAAAAAACAGCCGACATGGCGGTGGTGGAATGTGCGGGCGTGGGCTTTTGCGCGGCTATTCCCTCCTCCACGGCGGGCTCGCTGCCCGCTGTGGGGCAGGAATGTACGCTGTACACCCATATGAATGTGACGGAAAACGATGTGGCGCTGTTCGGCTTTGCCGATAAAGAGAGCCAGGCCATGTTCCGGCTGCTTACGGCAGTGACGGGCGTAGGGCCGAAGGTGGGGCTTGCCATTCTCAGCGCGCTGAGCCCGGCACGCGTGGTGCTTGCCGTGCAGGGGGGCGACCACAAGGCGTTCACCGCCGCCAGCGGCGTGGGGCCGAAGCTTGGCCAGCGCATCGTGCTGGAGCTGAAGGACAAAGTGGGCAAGGGCTTGGCAGGCGGCCTTTCCGCCGCCGATTTTGCAGCCCCTGCCGCGCCCGCGGGCGCGGCGGCGCAGGCACAGGCCGCGCTGGTGGGCCTTGGCTACACAGCAGCAGAGGCTGCCGCCGCCCTGGCGGGGGTAGACCCGGCCCTGCCCGTGCAGGAAATGATACGCCTTGCTTTGCAGGGCATTGGCAGAAGGAGGTAAGCCATGGCGCTGGAAACTGTAGAGGTGGGCGCCGCTGCGCGCCTTGTGAGCCCCGAGCCGCGCGAAGAGGACTTTGACGCCGAGGCCACCCTGCGCCCGAAAACGCTGGAGGAATACATTGGGCAGGATAAGGCGAAGGAAAACCTGCGCGTGTACCTGAAAGCGGCAAAGCTGCGCGGCGAGCCGCTGGACCATCTGCTTTTATACGGCCCGCCGGGCCTTGGCAAAACCACGCTGGCGTGCATTGTGGCGCACGAGATGGGCGTGCAGATCCGCGTCACATCCGGCCCGGCCATTGAAAAGCCGGGCGATTTGGCCGCGCTGCTGACGAACCTGCAGGAGGGCGACGTGCTGTTCATCGACGAGATACACCGCCTTTCCCGCCAGGTGGAAGAGGTGCTGTACCCCGCGCTGGAGGATTATGCGCTGGACATCATGATAGGCAAGGGCCCCTCGGCGCAGAGCATCCGCATCAACCTGCCGCGCTTCACGCTGGTGGGCGCCACCACGCGCGCTGGGCAGATAACAAGCCCCCTGCGGGACCGCTTCGGCGTGCTGCTGAAGCTGGAGCTTTATACCCCGGACGAGCTTGCGAGGATAGTCACCCGTTCAGCGGGCATCCTGGGCGTGCCCTGCACGCCGGACGGCGCTTTGGAGATGGCGCGCCGAAGCCGCGGCACGCCGCGTGTGGCAAACCGCCTTTTGAAGCGCGTGCGCGATTTTGCGCAGGTGATGGGCGACGGCGTCATTGACGGCAAGGCCGCCAAGGGCGCTTTGCGCCGCATGGATATCGATGAAATAGGCCTTGACGAAATGGACCGCGGGCTTCTGCGCGCCATCATTGAGATGTACGGCGGCGGCCCCGTGGGCCTTGAAACCATTGCCGCGGCCCTGGGTGAAGAGGCCGTGACGCTGGAGGATGTGTGCGAGCCGTACCTGATGCAGCTCGGCTTCTTGACGCGCACGCCGCGCGGGCGCTGCGTGACAAAATATGCCTATGAGCATCTTGGCCTGCGCGCGCCCGGCGAAAGCGGCCAGCAGGCGCTGGCAGGCTTTTGAGCCGCCCCGCGCGCATAAAGCGGCGCGGCGCATAGAAATGTTCACATTTTTCGCGCTATACTGATATTCTGAACACGATACGGAGGAAAATGCTTTGCGCGCAGCAACACAGTGGAAGGATTATGAACTGATAGACGCCACGGCGGGCAACCGGCTGGAGCGCTGGGGCTCTACGCTGCTGGTGCGGCCGGACCCTCAGGTGCTTTGGAAAACACCGCCGCGCAGCGAGGCATGGAAAAATGCGAACGCCGTGTACCACCGCGCGGCCACGGGCGGCGGAAAATGGGAATACCGCCGCAAAATGCCGGAGAGGTGGACAATAGGCTGCGAGGGGCTGCGCCTTATTGTGTCGCCCACGGGCTTCAAGCATACAGGCGTGTTTCCTGAACAGGCCGTAAACTGGGCGCGCTACCGCGGGCTTATTTCAGCCGCCGGGCGCGAAGTCAGCGTTTTGAACCTGTTCGGCTACACGGGCGGGGCCACGCTGGCGTGCGCTGCTGCCGGGGCTAGGGTGTGCCATGTGGACGCGAGCAAGGGAATGGTGGCCTGGGCGCGCGAAAACGCCGCCGAAAGCGGCATGGACGGGCGGCCCATCCGCTGGATTGTGGATGACTGCGCCAAGTTTGTGGCACGGGAGCAGCGCCGCGGCACAAGATATGACGCAATTATCATGGACCCGCCCAGCTATGGCCGCGGGCCGGGGGGCGAGGTGTGGAAGCTGGAGGATGCTATTGACGGCTTCATTGAGGCCTGCGCCGGTGTGCTGAGCGAAAAGCCCCTGTTCGTGGCAGTGAACAGCTATACAACAGGCCTTGCGCCCAGCGTGATGGAGTACATGCTGCGCGAGCGGGTGGCCCGGCGCTTCGGCGGGCGCACCGAGTGCGACGAGATAGGCCTGCCGGTAACGGCCACGGGCGGCGTGGTGCCCTGCGGTGCCACGGCATGGTGGCTGGCGCTGTGAGCCGCCGGGCTGAAAAAATGGGAATTTAAAGGCGCGGCCCTTTGCCGCGCGGGATGGGAAGTATTTGCATGCAGGGTATACAGCCGATGCTTTCAGTGCAGAACGTGACGTTCCGCTATGACGAGGGCGCAAGGCCCGCGCTGGACGGCATCTCTCTGGACATTCAAAAAGGGGAATATGTGGCCATTCTGGGTGCGAACGGGTGCGGCAAAAGCACTCTGGCAAAGCACTTCAACGCCATATTGCTGCCCGAAAGCGGCAGCGTGCTGGTGGAGGGCATGCCCACCTCGGACGAGGAAAACCTTCTGGCGCTGCGCCAGAGGGTGGGCATGGTGTTCCAGAACCCGGACAACCAGATAGTGGCCACCGTGGTGGAGGAGGACGTTGCCTTTGCCGCGGAAAACCTGGGCGTAGAGCCGGGCGAGATGCGCCGCCGCGTGGACGAGGCCATGCGCCTTGCGGGCATCTATGCCTATAAGGACAAAGCGCCGCACAAGCTTTCGGGCGGGCAGAAGCAGCGCGTCGCCATTGCGGGCGTGCTGGCCATGCAGCCTGCCTGCCTTGTGCTGGACGAGGCCACCGCCATGCTGGACCCCATCGGCCGCCAGCAGGTGCTGCGCACCGTGCACAGCCTGAACAGGGAGAAGGGCATCACTGTGGTGCAGATTACTCATTACATGGAGGAGGCCGCCATGGCGGGCCGCGTAGTGGTGATGAGCGCCGGGCGCGTGGTGATGGACGGCACCCCGCGCGAGGTATTCACGCGGGCGGACGAGCTGCATGCCCTTCATCTGGATGTACCCCAGCCTGCCGAGCTGTGCCGTCTTCTTGACGGCGGGGGAATACACCTGCCGCCGGACATCATCGGCGTGGACGAGTGCGCGGCGGCGCTGTACCGCCTGCTGACAGGGAAGGAGGCGCCCGCCCATGCCTGACATTGTCCGTGTAGAGCATCTCAGCTATATCTACGGCCAGGGCATGCCCGACGCCACCGTGGCGCTGCACGACATCAGCTTTTCCATTGAGCAGGGCAGCTTCGTGGGCGTCATCGGCTCTACCGGGTGCGGTAAAAGCACCCTTATCGGCCATTTCAACGGCATCAACAGGCCCTCGGAGGGCAAGGTGTATATCGGCGGCGAGGATATCTGGCAGGAGCCGAAGGACATCCGCCGCTTCCGCTTCATGGTAGGCCTTGTGTTCCAGTACCCGGAATACCAGCTGTTTGAAGAGACGGTGTATAAGGATATTGCCTTTGGCCCTGTGAATATGGGCCTCTCGGAGGAAGAAATAAACCGCCGTGTGCTGCGCGCGGCCAAATTCTGCGGGCTGGACGCCTCTGTGCTGACAAAGAGCCCGTTTGAGCTTTCGGGCGGGCAGAAGCGCCGCGTTGCCATTGCGGGCGTGCTTGCCATGGAGCCGAAGCTACTGGTACTGGACGAACCCGCCGCCGGGCTGGACCCGGAGGGCCGCGACACCATCCTCAGCCAGGTGAAGCAGTTTCACAAAGAGACGGGCACCACCGTGGTGCTGGTGAGCCATTCCATGGAGGACATTGCCAAATATGCAGACAAGGTGCTGGTGCTGGACGCGGGGCGCATTGCCATGTACGACACCACCAGCGCTGTGTTTGCCCGCGCGGACGAGCTTTTGAAGCTGGGCCTCTCTGTGCCCGAGGTGACAAAGGTGTTTTTGCGCCTGCGCGAGTGGGGGCTTTGCGTGCCCGCAGATGTTTATACGGTGCCCTATGCCGCAAATATCCTGCGCGGCATGCTGGAAAAGGGGGGGGCGGGCACATGCTGAGAGACATCACCATCGGCCAGCATTTCCCAGGCACATCACCGCTGCACCATATGGACCCGCGCGCCAAAATCGTACTGAGCATCGCATATATTGTAGTGCTGTTCATGGGCTCGAATGCGCTGGGTCTGGGGCTTTCCGTTGCATTTCTGCTGTTTCTGTACGGTGTGGCGCACATCCCGCTGAAGCTGGTGCTGAAAAGTCTGAAGCCCATTATTCCCATCATCATTTTCACGGCAATTTTGAACGTGTGCTTCATGCCGGGCGCGGGCCAGCCGCTTGTGCACTGGGGCTTTCTGAAAATTTACCGCGAGGGTGTCTCCTACGCGGTGATGATTGTGGTGCGTATCATTTGCCTCATTGCGGGCACCAGCCTGCTCACCTACACCACCAGCCCCATTGTGCTGACGGACGCCATCGAGCGCCTTTTGCGCCCGCTGGCAAGGCTGCATCTGCCTGTGCACGAGCTTGCCATGATGATGACCATTGCCCTGCGCTTCATCCCGCTTTTGATAGAAGAGACGGAGAAGATTATGAACGCACAGAAGGCGCGCGGCGCACAGCTCGATTCCGGCACCCTTGCCCAGCGTGTGAAGGCGCTGGTGCCGGTGCTGATACCGCTGTTCATCTCAGCCTTCCGCCGGGCGGACGAGCTGGCCACCGCCATGGAGTGCCGTTGCTACCACGGCGGCGAGGGGCGCACGCGGCTGAAAACGCTGCGCCTCACGGGAAAGGACTGGCTGCTCAGCGCCGTGTGTGTGGCCGTACTGTGCTGCATTGCGTGCAGCGGCATGCTGTGGGCGCGGCTTTGGAGCTGATACGATGAGCAAAAGGAGGGCCATGGCATGCAGATGCTGCTGACGCTGCGCTTTGACGGCACGGCCTACCACGGCTTTCAGGTGCAGAAAAACGCATTGAGCGTGTGCGAGGCTTTGCAGGACGGCATGCAGGCGCTGTACGGCACGCGCCCGCCGGTGAAGGGCTGCTCGCGCACGGACGCGGGCGTGCACGCGCTGGAATACTGCGTGAGCTATATGCCGCCGAAGGCCATCCCGCCGCAAAAGCTGCCGCTTTCGCTGAACCGCTTTCTGCCGGGGGACATCCGTGTGCTGGCCGCACGCGAGGTGCCGGACGGCTTCCACGCGCGCTACAGCGCGCAGAGCAAGGAATATCTCTACCGCATCTGGAACAGCCCTGTGGACGACCCCTTCGAGGCAAAATACCACTGGCGCATCTCGCAGCCGCTGGACGAGGCGGCCATGGCGCGTGCAGCGGCGTACGCAGTGGGCACGCATGACTTTGCCGCCTTCATGAGCGCTGGCAGCAAAATAACCGACACCGTGCGCACTGTGCACTTTTTCCGCGTGCGGCGCGAGGGCAGGGCTATTGTGCTGCATATCTGCGCGGACGGGTACTTATATAATATGGTGCGCATCCTCGCGGGCACGCTGGTAGAGGCCGGGGCCGGGCGCATGCCGCCCGAGGGGCTGCGCACGGCGCTGCAAAGCGGGCGGCGCGCGCTGGCGGGCGACACCGCCCCGGCGAAGGGCCTGTTTTTATACCGCGTGAATTACGGCGGCTGATGCCGCGAAAAAAGGCCGCTTGGCGGCCGAAGGAAAGGGGGCGCGCGCATGCCGCCTGTAGACGGGGGCCCTTTTGGCCCGCAGGAACCGCAGGAGCCATACCGCCCACAGGGCGCAGCGCGGCGCGGCGCAAAGCGCCAGCGCGTGCAAAGCGACATGCCGCGCCTTGCGCAGATACGCCACAAAAAGCGCATGCGCCGTTTGCGGTGGCTGTGCGTGTGCGTGGTGTTTCTGGCCGCTGTGCTGGCCTATTTTACAGGGCTGTACGGCGCCTCGGCCAGCGTGCTGGGCGATAAGTTCGACACACTGCGCGCTTTGTTCAGTGAAGGGCAGGAGTTCCCCTTTGCCGTGCGCGCGCAGGGCCTGCAGAATGCCCAGCCGCTGGGCGGCGGCTTTGCCATGCTGACGGACAACGAGCTCTCCATCTATGCTGCCAACGGCGCTTTGCTGCGCACAGTGCCGCATTCCTATGCGCGCCCGGCCATGGCGGCGGGCAGCACGCGCCTGTGCCTGTACCACCGCGGCGGCACCAGCCTTTCGGTAGAAAGCCGCAGCCGCACTCTGTGGGAGTATTCCGCGCAAAGCGCCATCGAGCTGTGCGCCATGAGCCCCGGCGGCACGCTGGCCATCGCCCAGCGCGGGCAGGTGAGCGTGTATACGCCCATGTTTGAAGAGATATTCACGTTTTACACCTCTGAGCATGTCACGGCCATGGCCTTTGCCGGCGATAATAAGCATTTCGCCGTGGGCTGCCCCGGCAGCGAGAACGGCGCGCTTTCGGGCAGGGTGTACCTGTTCACCACAGACCCCGGCGCCGAGGCCGACGCGGATGCCGTGCTGGAAAACCCGGACGGCATGCCGCTGAAAATATTCTACCCCTCGGCAAGCCGTGTGGTAGTGGTATATGACAATTACATGGCCCTGTATGACGCGCAGGAGGGCAGCGAGCTGGCGCGCTTTGATTATGGCGGCCTGCCGGTGCAAAGCGCCTCTATGGGCAGCAGCGGAAACATTGCGCTTTTGTTCGGCGACGGCGAGCACTCGGCGCAGACACGCGTAGTGCTGTTTGACAGCGGGCTGAACGTCACGGGCCAAGCGTCGGTGGGCGCGCGTACGTTCAGTGTCACTGCCGGCCGCCGGGAGGCCTATGTGCTGGCTGCGGGCGGCGTGTACTGCTACGGCCCGGACGGCACGCTGTGGGGCACCCGGCAGACAGAGAACCGCCCCCTTGCCGTGGTGGCAGCCAAAAAGACGGTGCTTCTCACGGCGGCCAGCGCAAGCGAGCTTCAATTTGCCGCCCCGCAGGAAAGCGGTGCGGCGGGCGGCGGGCAGGCCGCGTCCTCCAGCGCGCCGCCCGCTTCGGCGCACAGCGAAAGCGGCTGAGCCGCGCAGCGCGTGCGCCCTGCAAAAAGTTTTGGAAAGGGACAGGATATTATGGAATTTTCACCAGCCATTCTTCTTGACGTTGCCCTGGTGGGCGTTGTGGTGTTCACTGTGGCATACTATATGCGCCGGGGCTTTCTGGCCGGGCTGCTGGGCCTTGTGGGCAACCTTGCCTCGCTGGCGCTGGCGTGGTTTTTATCCGGCAGGGTGTCGCCCACCCTGTTTGAAAATTTCTTCAAATCCGGCCTGATAGACCAGACGGCCCGGCTTATTTCCGAGCAGGGGGCCGCCGGGGTGCAGGCCATATTGGATAAGTTCTCTGCATTTCTGCCCGCCTCCCTGCTGGAGAGCATCACTCAGCAGGCGGACAGCATTTTCAATTCCGGTGCGCCAGATATGGCGCTTGCCATTGTGGAGAACGTGGTGGCGCCGCTGGTGATGCCGCTGATTGGCGTGGTGGTGTTCTTTGCGGTGTTCGTGCTGGGGCGCGTGGTAATCTCGCTTCTGGCGGCTATTTTCTCAAATGTGAACCGCGTGCCGCTGGTGGGCAGCGTGAACAGGGGCCTTGGCGCCGTCATCGGCCTTGTGGCGGGGCTTATCAACGCGCTGATGGTGCTGTGCATTATCTGGGCGGTGGTTGTCATCACCGGCGGCAGTCTGCCCGGCCTGAACGACCAGGCGCTTGCCGGCAGCCGCCTGTATACGTTTTTCTCGGCATATAATCCGTTCTCCTGAAGGCACCGCGCGCAGGCAGCGGCTTTTGAATATGCCAATATTGTGATGGCCCTATTTCGGGCCGGAAAGGAACCCTGAGGAATGCTTTGTAACAAATGTCAAAAACGCCCGGCCATCGTGTTCGTGCAGCGCATGGAGAACGGCGAAATGAAAAATGAAGGCTACTGCCTTTCCTGCGCGCGCGAGCTTGGCATCAAGCCGCTGGACGATATCATGAAGCAGTTCGGCATCTCCGGTGAAGATTTGGAGGCCATGGAGGACCGCTTTGCCGGCATGATGGAAAATGGCGACATGGACCCTTCTGAAATGATGCAGAACATGATGGGTATGGGCGCCGCCGACGGCCAGGATGCCGGCCAGGACGAAGAAGAGGAGAGCCCGGACGGCGACGGCAGCGGGGAAGAGCGCTTTGTGCCGGGCGGCGCGGGCACCTTCCCGCTGGGGATATTTGCCTCCCGCAAAAAAGAGGACGGCGAGAAGAAAGACCCGCGCGCGAAGGAAAAGGGCAAAAAACGCAAATTTCTGGATAATTACTGCGAGAACCTCACACAGAAGGCGCGTGACGGCAGGCTGGACGCCATTATCGGGCGCGACAGGGAGATATACCGCACCATCCAGATACTCTCGCGCCGCCAGAAAAACAACCCCTGCCTTATCGGCGAGGCGGGTGTGGGCAAAACGGCCATTGCCGAGGGCATTGCGCTGCGCATCGCCGCGGGCGAGGTGCCTGCCGGCCTGAAAGATAAGGAGATATATCTGCTGGACCTCACCAGCCTTGTGGCAGGCACGCAGTTCCGCGGCCAGTTCGAAAGCCGCGTGAAGGGGCTGATCGGCGAGGTGAAGGCCGCGGGCAACGTCATCCTGTTCATTGACGAGATCCACAACATCACCGGCGCGGGCGATTCCGAGGGCGCCATGAACGCGGCCAACATCCTGAAGCCCGCCCTCTCCCGCGGCGAGATACAGGTGATAGGCGCCACCACCTTTGCCGAGTACCGCAAATATATCGAAAAGGACCAGGCGCTGGAGCGCCGCTTCCAGCCCGTGAAGGTGGAGGAGCCCTCGCTGGACGACACGGTGAACGTGCTGTGCGGCGTGAAGAGCTATTACGAGGCGCATCACCATGTGAAGGTGCCGCAGGCCATTGTACGCGCCTGCGTAGAGCTTTCCGAGCGCTATATCACAGACCGCTTTTTGCCGGACAAGGCCATCGACCTTTTGGACGAGGCCTGCGCCTGCTGCAGCCTGCGCCACGCGGAGATTACCGAATGGGCGGACGGCGAAAAGCGGCTGGCTGCCCTGAGGGCGGAAAAGGAGGAGGCGGAAAACGGCAAGGAGGGCCCGGATTATGAGGCGGTGGCCCGCCTGAACTATGAGATAGAGGCCTTGGAAAAGGATGTGGCCGGAAAGCGCGAAGCCGTGGAAAAAATAGAAGTCACCATGGACGATGTGGCCCGCGTGATAGAGCTTTGGACAGGCATCCCCGCGGCCAAGGTGCGCGAGACGGAGTATTCGAAGCTGGCGCATTTGGAGGAGGCCCTGAACAGCAAAATTATCGGCCAGCGCGAGGCCGTGCACCTTGTGGCCTCGGCTGTAAAGCGCAGCCGCGCCGACATTGCGGCGCGCCGCCGCCCGGCAAGCTTCATCTTTGTGGGGCCTACGGGTGTGGGCAAGACAGAGCTTGTAAAGCAGCTTGCGCTGCAGCTGTTCGACACGGTGGACCCGCTTATCCGCCTGGATATGTCCGAATTTATGGAAAAGCACGCCGTGTCGCGCCTTATCGGCTCGCCGCCGGGCTATGTGGGCTATGATGAGGCCGGGCAGCTCACCGAAAAGGTGCGCCGCCGCCCGTACAGCGTAGTGCTGTTCGACGAGATAGAAAAGGCCCACCCGGACGTGATGAACATTTTGCTGCAGATACTGGACGAGGGCAAGCTGAACGATGCGCAGGGCCGCACGGTGAATTTTGAGAACACCGTCATCTGCATGACGTCAAACGCGGGCTCGTCCGACAAGGTGGGCGAGACGGGCTTTGGCAAGACGCAGGCCGAAATGAGCCGCAACAAGGCGATGAAGGCCCTTTCCGATTTCCTGCGCCCGGAGTTTCTCAGCCGTGTGGATGAGGTTGTGGTGTTCAGCCCCCTTGGCGAACAGGAGCTGCGGCAGATAGCCGCGCTGATGCTGGGCGAATACAAGGCGCCGCTGGGCGAAAAGGGCATCGGCCTTTCGTGGACGGACGGCGCGCTGGCCCTGCTGTGCGAAAAGGCAAAGGGCGGCAGGTTTGGCGCGCGCGATTTGCGCCGCGTCATCCGCAAGGAGGTAGAGGACCCTTTGAGCGAGATGCTCATTTCCGGCAGGGCGCTTGCCAGCGTGCAGGTGGACGCACAGGACGGCGCCATTGTGCTGCGCGTGTAAAGCGGGGCGGCACCTCTGCGGCATTGGAAATAAGGCATGGAAGTAAGCAAAACTCCCCCGCGGCCATCTAGATGGCCGCGGGGGAGTTTTGCAGTCTGGGCCCCCGGCCGTGCCGGGGAATTGAAAAAGCTTTGACGGTGCGTAGAAAATAAAAACGCCTTTTCGCGCACATGAACGGGCTTCATGCCTTTTGGGAAGATGCCTTTTCTGAAAATTTTTCCTCCAGCCAGCGCGCGGCGCCGAAGGCGGCAAAGGCCATCATGGGCGCGGCGGCGGGCGACATGTACATCAGGGAGGCGGGCTCCAGCTTGATGGACACGGCGAACAGGTATGCCAGCGCCGCCATGCGCAGAAGCCCTGTCAAGCACATACCCAGCATCAGCACACACCCGGCCATGTCTGCGGGCGGCGCCTTTCTGCGCACACCCCGCACGCACTGCGGCACATAGCGGCACAGCCACAGCGCGGCAAGCACAAGCATCGGCCACAAAAGCACCCGCATGCACCATGTCACTGCGTCCAATGCCTGATAGGCAAGGTGCTGTGCAGGGGTAAAATAGGCGTCGGTGGTGCTGCCGTATTCCGCCATCCATGAGCTGCGGCAGTGCAGGAAATCTTCCCACACGGTATTCGTCTCAGGGGTGATGACAGAGAGGCCTGCCCGAGGCGAGGTCTGCCGGAACAAAAGAAGCTCTGCGGCCTCATCACAGAATTTTTCAAGGCTGGGCAGGATGTACTCCGCCTTCACGGGCGGGAACACGCCGCTGTGTTTTCCGCCCGCAGGCACCCTGCCCGCGTCGCAGGCCGCGTTCACTTCGTCCGCCACAGCCTGCCAGAAGGCGCGCGCCGTCTCGGGCGTGCTGTATACGCCCGCATTGGCTGCGGCCTCGCGCAGCATCCAGTGAATGCCGTTGGCGATGAATTCCGGCTTGTCGGCATAGCCGTAGCGGCTGTACATGCTGCCGTTTTCTATCTTGTCACGGATGCCGGCCAGCGTGGGCGATATCTCATACAGCGTCTGGCGCGTCTGGTAGGGGATGGGGATGTATCTCTCCTGTGCGCCGGGGTTCACACGCGTCAGCGCGCCCATGGCGTCTGCAAATTCTCCCTCGGAAAAATCGCTGACGATGAACCGCCCGTAGTATTTATAGTTCATGGCCTTCCACGCAGTCACGCCGCCCGCCCACAGTGCCAGCGGCAGCAAAAGCAGCGCCAACTTTGCGCGCTTCTGCCCGGCTGTTTTTGAAGTGAACAGAAACACAAGATACACCGCCGCCGCGCACACCACAAAGGGCAGCAGCAGGGCGTTGTCCTCATGGCACAGCCAGGCGGCGGCCAGGGCTGCACCCGCGGCGATATAGTACGGCGCGGCCTTTTTGGCCGGCTGTGCAAAGCGGCAGAACGCGCCTGTAAGGCCGGCCAGAGCCAGCAGCACCAGAGAGGGATAGATGTTGTCGCGGTATACGCGCAGGGTGAACTGCGCCCAGCTTGCGGGCAGCCACAGGACGGCCAGAAACATAAGCCCGCGCGCGGCATTGGTGCGGAAAAGAGGCTTCACAGCGGCCAGCAGCACAAGGCAGGCTGTGGCATACAACAGCTGGCCGCCCACAATGAAGTTCACGTGCAGCACATTCAGAAGGGCCAGCCACAGGGCAAAAAAGCTATGCTTGCCCAGTGTGAGGTAGCTGTATTCCCCCAGCCAGTTCCCCGCGCGGATGCTGCGCGCCATCTCGAACATCAGCGTGTCGTCAATGGTGGACGCCTGCGGCACCGCCTCAAACAGCTGCTGGCTGCACAAAAGCAGCTTTACGGCCACAGCCGCCAGTGCCAGCACCCACAGCAGCCTGGCGCTGATATCGCGCTTTGAAGATAGTTTCATCCGCATGGTCCCTCCCCGCGGCGCGGCGCGCCGTATGGCGCTGCACACCGTGCCTTGCTGCCGCTTCGCGGCCTGACGGCAGCGCGTTTACCCGGGCAACATTTTTTATTATTATACCATCCGGGCCGCGCCGTGCGCAACCTTGCTTGGCCGCGGCTTTGCACAGCCGCCCGGCAGGCGGGTGGATATGGAAAGAACGGCGGGTGGAAAAAAGGCCGGCAGGGCGTATCATAAGAACCACACCAGAAATATGGAGGGATGATGAACTTGGGAAACAGCCTGTTTCAGGCTGGAAAAGGCGCGGCCTTCCGCAGGAGGCCGTGGCGGAAAGGCTGGGCGTAAGCAGGCAGATGATTTCAAAATGGGAAACAGGCGGAACGGTGCCGGATATTGCTCAGGCAAAAATGGCGCCGCTGTATGGCATTGCGATGGATGGGCTTATCTCTTTTGATGCCGCCTTGAGCGAGCTTCGGCTGGCCATTGAAAAAACGAACGGGTGGGCCGAAAAGGCTGTTGGCTGGACAAGCGGATGGGGAAAGAGATGCCCCGTTCAGCTTCGCTGCGGGACAGGGGCGAATGTACAAAATTATAGCGCCATGCTGGATGAGCTGCGGCAAAAATACCGCTTTTCCTCCGGCATTGCACCGGCGGCGCCCTCTGCCGCCGCCGTGCATACCCCGGCCTCCTGCACACGAGCCGCAGCCTGCTACGAGGAACAGGCCGGCATGCTGGCTTTGAAGGATATTTTATATCAGACATGGAGAAGCAGAAAAAGAGAAAATAGGATAACACGCGGCGGCTTTTGCAGGCAGCCGCCCTTTTTTACAGGGCAGGCGGGCAGAAGCGGCGGTGCGCTTGTGTGCGGCCTTGCGGCAAAAGGGAAAATGGGATATAATACAAAATAACTGTGGGTTCGGGCTGTTTCGGCAGAAAGCGGAAAGGGGGCGTGCGCCGTGGCGGACGTTGTCATTATAGGCGCGGGCGCCGCCGGGCTGTTCTGCGCCGGGTGGGCCGTGCGCGCCGGGCACCGCGTGACGGTGCTGGAGCATATGCCCTCGCCCGGCAGAAAGCTGCTTATCACCGGCAAGGGGCGCTGCAACTTGACGAACGCCTGCGACGAGCAGGAATTTTTGAAGCATGTGCGGCGCAACCCGCGCTTTTTATACTCTGCGCTGGCGGCCTGCCCGCCCGCGCAGGTAATGGCCCTGTTTGAAGACGAGCTGGGTGTGCCGCTGAAGGTGGAGCGCGGGCGGCGCGTGTTCCCGCAAAGCGATTCCTCGCGGGATATCCTTGCGGCACTTCTGCGCTTTGCCGGAGGCGCGCGCATTGTGTACGACGGCGCACAGGCGCTTTTGTTCCGGCAGGAGGGCGGCGGAAAGCGCATATGCGGTGTGCGCGGCCAAAGCGGGCGCGAATACCGCGCCGGGGCTGTGGTGGTGGCCACGGGCGGCGTGTCGTACCAGGCGACGGGCTCCACAGGCGACGGCTACCGTTTTGCCAAAGCGGCAGGGCACACCGTGGTGCCGCCCCAGCCAAGCCTTGTGGCGCTGGTGGAGAAGGGCGATGTGGCAAAGCGCATGCAGGGCCTTGCCCTGAAAAACGTGGCCCTCACGCTGTGGGAGGGCGAAAAGCCTATATTCCGCGAACAGGGCGAGATGCTGTTCACGCATTTCGGCATATCGGGCCCGCTGGTGCTCTCTGCCTCGGCCCATATCCGGGATATGGAAAAGTACCCGTACCGCGTCACTATCGACTTGAAGCCCGCCCTCAGCGCCGAACAGCTGGAAGCGCGCGTGCTGCGCGACTTTGCCGCCCTTGCCGGCCGGCAGGCTTCCCATGCACTGGACGGCCTTCTGCCGGCCTCCATGCGCGGGCAGGTGCTGGCCATGTGGGGCGTGCCGCCTGAAAAAAGGGTGAACCAGCTTACGCGGGCCGAGCGCCGGGCGCTGTGCACGCTTTTGAAAGCCCTGCCTGTCGAGATAAAAGAGAAGGGCAGCCTTGCCCACGCCGTCATCACCAGCGGCGGGGTGGACACAAGGCAGGTAGACCCCAAAACTATGGAAAGCCGGCTGTGCGCCGGGCTTTACTTCGCGGGCGAGGTGCTGGATGTGGACGCCTATACGGGCGGCTACAATCTTGGCCTTGCCTTTGCCACGGCCAAGGCCGCGGCCCTGCATATCCCCGTCGGGGCCGAGGCGTGCGGCGGCCCCGCATGCGCCGCGCGCAAGACAGCAAACAGAAAAGAGGAAAACACATGATCGCCATTGCCATCGACGGCCCCTCCGGGGCAGGAAAATCCACCCTGGCGCGCCGCCTTGCCAAAGAGCTGGGCTATGTGTATGTAGACACGGGCGCCATGTTCCGCGCCGTGGGGCTGTATGCGCTGCGGAAGGGTGTGCCCCCAAGGGACGGTGCTGCCGTGCAGGCCCTGCTGGACGAGATAGACATCCGCCTCTCGTATGAGGACGGCGCACAGCATATCTATTTGAACGGAGAGAATGTCACCGCAGCCGTGCGCGCAGAGGCGGTGGGCATGGCAGCCTCCGGCGTGTCGGCCTTTCTGCCCGTGCGCGACCACCTGCTTGGGCTGCAGCGCGGCATGGCAGAGACAAACGACGTGGTGATGGACGGGCGCGATGTGGGCACGGCTATCCTGCCCGGCGCGCAGGTGAAGATATTCCTCACGGCCTCCAGCGCCGAGCGCGCGCAGCGGCGCTGGAAAGAGCTGTGCGAAAAGGGAGAAACCGTGAGTTATGCCGCTGTGCTGGCTGACGTGGAAAAGCGTGATTGGGACGATTCCCACCGCAAGGTGCGCCCGCTGAAGAAGGCGCCGGACGCTGTGCTGGTGGACACCACCGGCCTGTCTGTGGAAGAAGCTTATGCGGCGCTGGCGCAGGCCGTGCGCAAAAAACTGACGCGCTGAGGCGGAAAGGGGCGGGCATTTTGTTTTACTGCATCATTGTGCCGCTGGCGTGGCTGGTGTGGCACATTGCGTTCCGCATCCGCGTCATAGGGCGCGAGCATCTTATCAAAGGGCGCGGTTTTGTGCTTGCGCCGAACCATATCTCGGCCATAGACCCGGTGTTCGTGGTGCTGGCGCGGTTTTGGGGCCCGCGCATGATCGTGCTGGGAAAGCAGGAGCTGTTCGAGGTGAACCCCTTTGTCACATGGTTCCTGCGCCATGTGGGCGTGGTGCCGGTGCACCGCGGCAAGGGCGACACAGCCGTGGTGCAGCAGGCTGTCCGGCAGGTGCAGGGCGGCCAGGGGGCGCTTATCTTTCCGGAGGGCACGCGCTCGAAGGACGGGCAGCCCGGGCGCCTGAAGTCGGGTGCGTTCGTCATTGCCAGCGAGGCCGGGGTGGATATGATACCCTGCCGCATCATCTACAAGGGCGGCAGAATGCGCGTGTTTGGGCAGTGCACGGTGGTGTTCGGCCCGCCTATCCCGGCGGAAAAGCTGGCGCTGGGCGAGGTGCGCAGCGCCGCCAAGCTGCGCGCGTGCAAAGAGCTTCTGCACGCCGAATGGCAGCGGTTGTATGAGGAAAACAAACAATATGCCTGAGCGCGGGGTAAACAGCAGCCCGCCCGCGCGGAAAGGAAACAGTATGCGCATCATCCGTGCAAAGACAGCGGGCTTCTGCTTCGGCGTGGCCCGCGCGGTAGACATGACCTATGGCCTTCTGAACGAAGGCGTGCGCGTGGCCACGCTGGGGCCGCTTATCCACAACCCCCAGTGTGTGGCAGACCTGGAGCGCCGTGGCGCCGTTACCGCGGCCCTGCCGTGCGAGGTGCCCGCGGGGTATGAGGTGGTGATACGCAGCCACGGCGTGCCGCAGAGCGTATATGACGAGCTGGCGGCCCTGCAAGTGCCCGTGCATGACGCCACCTGCCCCTTTGTGGCCAAAATACACCGCATTGCAGCCCGCGCGGGCGCCGAGGGAAAAACGCTGTTTGTGGCAGGCAACCGCAGCCACCCAGAGGTGCAGGGCATTGTGGGCCACACAAACGGGCCCGTGCATGTTTTTTCCTCTTTGGACGAGTTGAAAGCACTCTGCATTCCAGAAAATACTAAAAATGGGATTTTTATGGTTGCTCAAACGACGTTCGAAGTGAAAAAATGGGCCGAATGTGCAGAGTTTCTGAAAAAACTCTATACAAATGCACTTGTTTTTGATACAATATGTAATGCTACGGAGACGAGGCAGAAAGAGGCAGAGAGCCTTGCGCGCCGGTGCGATGTGATGGTCGTCATCGGGGGCAGACAATCTTCCAATACGCAGAAGCTCGTCACTGTCGCGGCAAAGCATACAAGGGCCTATACGGTGGAGACAGCGGCTGAGCTTCGGCCGGAATGGTTCCTTGGTGCAGATACCGTGGGGGTGACGGCGGGGGCGTCCACGCCGTCGTCTATCATTGAGGAGGTACTGAGCAGTATGAGCGAGGAAATTCGTGAAGAGGAACTGAGCTTTGAGGAAATGATTGACGCTTCCTTGAAGCCGGTATACAGCGGAAAGGTCGTGAAGGGCATCGTTACGGCGGTGGGCCCCAGCGAGATTCAGGTGGATATCGGCACGAAGCAGACAGGTTTCGTCAAGCTTGAGGAACTCACTAATGACCCTTCTGCCAAAACGGAAGATCTGGTCAAGAAAGGTGACGAGCTCGACCTCATTGTGACGAAAGTGAACGATCAGGAAGGCATTGTCTATCTCTCGAAACGCCGTTTTGACGAAAACAAGGGCAAGGAGGAAGTGGCCGCCGCCGTGGAAAGCGGCGAAATCATGGACGGCTACGTCACCGAGTCCAATTCCGGTGGGCTTGTGGCTCTGGTGAAGAATGTGCGCGTGTTTGTGCCGCGCTCGCAGGCCACGCTGCGCCACAGTGAAGATTATACGGCGCTGGTGCACCAGAATGTGCAGCTGCGCATTATTCAGTGTGAAGGCCGTCATATTGTGGGCTCTATCCGTTCGGTGCTGGCCGAAAAGGCCGACGCTGCGCGCGAAGCCTTCTGGCAGACTGTGGAAGTGGGCAAAAAGTACACCGGCACGGTGAAGAGCCTAACCAATTACGGCGCCTTTGTGGACATTGGCGGCGTGGACGGCCTTGTGCACATTTCCGAGCTGTCGTGGAACCGCATCAAGCACCCCTCCGAAGTGGTGAAGGTGGGCGATGTGATAGAGGTGTATGTGAAAGACCTCGACACCGAGAACAAGAAGGTGTCCCTTGGCTACAAAAAGGCCGAGGATAACCCCTGGGAGAAATTCAAGGCAGAGTATCCCATTGGCTCTGTGTTCACCGCACCTGTGGTCAGCATCACCAAGTTCGGCGCCTTTGTGCGCATCCTGCCGGGTATCGACGGCCTTGTGCACATCAGCGAGATTTCGAACGAGCGTGTAGAGAAGGTTTCCGATGTGCTGAGCGTGGGCCAGGAAGTGAATGTAAAGCTGATTGACGTGGACTATGACAAAAAGCGCATCAGCCTTTCCATGAAAGCCCTGCTGAACGAAGCCCCTGCGGAAGAGGCCGAGGAAGAAGGCGGCGAGGAGTAATTTCCCCGCGCGGCTGTATTTTTGCAGTACAGTATCAGGCGTGCCCGGGTTTGGGCACGCCTTTTTGCTGCCTGAAAGGGCATATGCGCGAAATTTTTGTAAAAGAGTTTGCTTTTTTGCAGGGATGCAGTAAGATATAACCATATTGCGCTGTGCACAGCAGCGCGGGGAAAGGGGCCCCTTTCCTGTTCTCCGGCAATGCCGGAGAAACCGCCTGTCTCACACAGGGGGGAAGCCGGGGCCGAAAACCTGTGAAGGAGAGAAAAGGCATGAGGAAACTGAAACAGCTTTTGTGCGGCCTGCTGGCCATGGCCCTGCTGGTGTGTGCGCCGCCTGCGGCAATGGCAGAAGACGCAGCGGCGCCGGGCCCTGCACCCTGCACCCAAACGGAAGGCTGCCCGCTGCCCGCGGCGCCGTACGCTGCTGCAGTATATTTGAACGGCGAGCGCGGCAGCGATGATAAAACGGGCACAGACGCGGAAAACGCCGTCAAAACACTGGCAAAGGCAAAGGAGCTGGCGGGTGAAGGCGGCACCATCCTCATTACAGGCAACGTGAAGCTGGAAAACGCCGGGGAAGTCAGCTTGAGCGGCGTCACCGTGCGGCGGGGCGGTGATTATCAAGGCGCACTGTTCACAGTAAGCGGAAGCACAGAGCTGAACCTCTCGGACGTCACGCTGGACGGCAATAAGACGGAAGTGGATGCGTCGGATGCGCTTGTGGCAGTCTCCGGCGGTGCCGTACTGAATATCGGCGCGGGCGCAAAGCTGTGCAATAATAAGCATGCGGCGGTGACGGTTTCTGCTGCTACCGTGAATATGACAGGCGGTGAAATATTCGGCAATGATGCCAACACATGGCTTGTGGGCGGCGGCGTGAGCGTTGGCAGCGGCGGGGTGTTCAACATGAGCGGCGGCACCATCCGCGATAACTCTGCTCAGGACGATGGCGGCGGCGTGGGCGTGGCAGCGTCTGGCAGCTTTTATATGAGCGGCAGCAGTGTAATCCGGAATAACACCACCCGGTATGGCGGCGGAGGCATCGCCTGCTATGGCAATGCAGAGATTTTGGGCGGCGAAGTGAAAAACAACTATGCAGACTACGGCGGCGGTATCGCCATTATGGACGGCGGCACAGGCGTTCTGAGCGGCGGCTCTGTCGCCGAAAATACCGCCAGCGGCAACGGGCCGGGTGTATTTTTGCGGGATGGCAGCTTTACGCTGAAAGACGGCTCCATCACGGGGAACTCGACGGAAACCGGCAGCGGGGCAGGCATTTTCAGCTTTGAGGACGGCGGCTCCTCCATCATCAGGGTGCAGGGCGGCATTATATCTGGCAATGCCGCTGCCGGTGGTGTTGGCGACGCGGTCTGCTTTGACGGCAGATTGGAATTGAGCGGTTCTCCTGTTATTTCAGGCGTGGTGATGCAGCGGGAAGACCTGACGGAGAATATCAGGGTGGATGTCGTGGGGGTCTTCTCCCCCGCGCAGCCGGTAACGCTGGATGATATGGCCTGGAATGACGGGCGCATATTTGTCACTTATGCAGACGGCCTTGTGCCGGATGCCTCCTGCTTTCAATTTACGAATGAAAAATGGGGGGCGCTTGTGCAGGAGCAGAACATTCAGCGAATCGAAATGTATGCTGTCAATATCTGGGTGTACCCAACTGAAAGGTATGAATATTTCTATACGATGCCCGGTGAGCCCTTTGACCAAAGCAATATACCTTCCGAGGCCGTGACGAGGGCGGGGTACAGCGTTGACGGCTGGACAATGAGAAAATATGATGACGATACGGTCATCCTCGGCACATGGGATATGAAAGCCCCGGTGGACCGGGATTTGGCGCTTCACCCCATCTGGAAGCTGAACCCGCCCGAAGTCTCGCTTACGGCGCATGACGGCAGGGTGCATGTTGTCGGGGGCCGGGATACTATTATGGCCGAAGCCGCACATGCGGCCCCCGGTGTCACTTACGAATGGGAATGGTATAAAGACGGGCGGCTGATGGCCGAGGGAGAACATGGCCGACAGATGCAGGTCACCGAGGCAGGCACTTATAAGGTCGTTGTGACTGCAACCGACGGCAAGCTGGTTTCTGAGCCCGCCGAGAGCTCTGTCGTCATCACGGAAGAAGGCCATATTTTTCCGGATGAATGGAACCTTAACGAGGCAAAGCACTGGAAGAACTGCACTATCTGTGGTATAAAGGGACTGGAGAACCTGCATATCTTTGGCGATTGGGTTGTGACAAAGCCCGCAACTGCCACTGAGGCGGGCAGCCGGGAAAAGGTATGCAAGGCCTGCGGCTATAAGGTGAAGGAGAGCATTCCGGCGGCGGGCGGCACACCTTCGGGAGAAGCCCCGGCTGGCCAGAAACAAAACCCTAAAACGGGTGTGTAAAGCAGAACATGGCAGGGCGCGCATGGGCCCCGGTTTTCAAAACCGGGGCCTGTTTTTTTGAGCGCGGAGGGCACCGGCCCAGCCAGCAGTTATGGCTGGTTTGGGAAATAAGCGGCAAGGCCGGTATGCAGCCCGCCTCGCAAAAAGGTTTTGCTTTAAGCCACGAGCGAAGCGGGGCACTGGCCGCAGGCACTGCCTGTGGTTATGGATGCCTGAAGAACAGGAAAAATGTAAAAATTTTGGGGTTGCGGTAAAAGCGTTTACATGGAATGGGGCGGTTTGTATAATAATATGGGAAGAGGCGCTGAGGGAATGGCATACCTGCCTGTCCGGCGCATATCCTGTGAATGGAGGGCGCGCGGCATGCCGCGCGCCGAGAACGAAAAAGGGACGGAACGAACGCAATGAAAAAACTTTGGTGGAAAGCGGCAGCTTTGGCGCTGTGCCTTGCGCTGGCATTGGCAGGGTGCGGGGGGGCGCAGCCCGCCCAGCCGGACAGCGCCCCCGCACAAAGCGAGGTGCCGCCGGGCATGGCGGTGGCCTACGGCGTGGTGTTGGACTATACAGACGGTACGCTTATCTTCCGCACGAACTCTGGCCTTGAATATGTGCTGAAGCTGAGCAAAAGCACCTTTTTGCCCGAAGGCGGCCTTGCCGCGGGCGCCAGAGTGGAGGTGGTATATAGCGGCAGCCTGGACGGCAAGGGGGAAAACAGGCCGGATATTTACCGCGTGTCCGCTTCGCAGACGCAGGCCATTGACCCGGTGTATACAGGCAGCACCATAGACGGCGTGGTGACACAGGCCGCGCTGAACGACACGGCCATCCGCACGGCGGGCGGGCAGGAATACACCTTCACCACGGCAGACAATGTGCAGGCGCTGCGCGACGGCGCCCGAAAGGGCATGTGGGTGCGCATTGTGTTTGACGGCCCGCTGGAGGGCTCGGATACAAGCGGCGTTATTGTGCGCAGCGTGCTGGAGTGTGCCGTGCAGCCGGACGCCGTGCAGACGCTGGTTACGGTGCGCAGCTATGACGAAGCGGGCCACACCATGACGGTGCAGGCGTCTGACGGCACGCGCTACACCTTTGATACGGAGCTTGTGGAATTCGACACGCCGAACGGCTTCCGCACGGGCGGCCAGGTGGTGGTGTATTCGCGCGGGCAGCTTGTGGCGCAGGAAAGCGGGGAACCGCAGGCCCTTGTATACCGTGTGGGCGATGTGCGCCTTTCGCCGGTGCGCCAGCTTGAGGGCGTTGTAGAGCGCGTGGAGGAGGACGGCGGCCTTGTGCTGCATTTGTATGACGGGCGCGTGCTTACGGTATACGGCAGGGTGAGCGGCACGCAGGAAGAGCTGGATGCGGGCGATGTGGTGCGTATAAGCTATACCGGCGAGCTGGCGGGCACAGACACCCGGCAGATGAAGGTGCAGAAAATAGAGCTGCGTGCCGCGGCGCTGGACGCCGATACCAGCGTGCTGGGCACGGTGCGCCAGGCGTCCGGCACCGCCATCACGCTGGAGGCGGCAGACGGCCGCACCCTTCGTTTTTCCCAGCTTGCAGCGGGCGGCGAGATATCTGCCCGGCTGAAGGCCGGCGATATGGTGCGCGTCTATTATACAGGCTGGCTTGGCACGCCGCAGGATGCTTCTGACACCTCGGGCGCGAAAGTGGTGCGGGCCGCGTTCGCCTACGACTAAGAAATAAAAGCATACGGCGGGGAAATATCTTTTATTTCCCCGCTTTTTTTGCTATACTTATCTTGTTTGGGAATGTTTCGCTGTTTGGAGGTGTTCGCCGTGCCACAGGCAAAAAAGCCGGACAGGCTGCGCTATGCGGCGAACCTTGCAGCGGTGGGGGCCCTGCTGTGCATTGTCCTCACCTGGGCCCTGCGCCGTGCAGCAGGGCTGACGCTGCGCCTGCTGCACGCGGGCGCGACGCTTGCAAACCCCGTGGGCGTGCCGGAATGGGTGATGGGCCTGTGGAACGTTGTGCTGGCCGGGGCCGGTGCGCTGGCGGCATTTTTCTTTGTGCGCGCCATGGTAAAGGGCAGCCCGCTGGCTGGCCGGGTTTCCCTGGCTGTGCCGCGTGACGGCACCATGTGGCTTTTGCTGCCCAGCTTTCTGGGCGTCAGCCTGGTACTGAACATGGTGGTGAGCGTGCTGCAGCGCATGCTGGCCGCAGGCACAAGGTATCAGGCTCCGGACGCCGTCCAGCTTCCGGAGGGGCGCGGCGCAATGGTGCTGTATTTTATCAGCATCTGTGTGGTGCCCGCCGTGGTGGAAGAACTGTTCGTGCGCGGCGCGCTGCAGCCTATGTTCGCGCGGTGGGGCGCGTGGTTTTCTATCCTGCTCACCAGCGTGCTGTTTACGTTGATGCACGGCGACATTGCGCAGATGCCTGCCGTGTTCCTTATTTCAATGGTGCTGGGCATTACGGCGCATGCCTCAGGCTCGCTTTTGCCCGGCATGGTGATGCATTTCGCCAACAACTGTATGTCCTTCTGCTTTACATGGGCGGCGCAAAAGCTGGACGGCATAGGCGCGCTTGCCCTTACAGGCTACCTTACGCTGGTGTTTTTTCTGGCGGCGCTTTTGTGCACCAGTGCTTTTCTGAAAAGCAGGGGCATGTCCATTCTGGCGGCACTGCCCCGCTGGAACGATGCCAAAAACCGCCAAAAGCGCCTTTCCCGCCTTGCGTCGTCGCCGCTGTTTGTGGCGCTGATGCTGGGGCTGGCTGTGCGCGCTGTGCTGCCCCTGTGGGTGCGGCAGTAAGGGGGGGCAGCGCCATGACGGATGAAGAATTGATGCGCCTTGCGCTGGCCCAGGCTGAAAAGGCCGCGGCGCTGGGCGAGGTGCCGGTGGGCGCCGTGGTGGCCAGAGGCGGCCAGGTGGTGGCGGCGGCGCACAACACGCGTGAAACGCAGAAAAACGCCACCCATCATGCCGAGCTGCTTGCCATTGACGCCGCATGCCGCGCGCTGGGCGGCTGGAGGCTGTGGCAGTGCGAGCTGTTCGTCACGCTGGAGCCGTGCCCCATGTGCGCGGGCGCCATCATCAACAGCCGCCTGAAGCGCGTGGTGTACGGCGCAAGTGACGCAAAGGCCGGGTGCTGCGGCAGTGTGACAGATTTGTTCAGCCTGCCGTTCAACCATGCGCCGCAGGTGGAGGGCGGCCTTCTGGAGCAGGAGAGCGCCGCCCTGCTGGCACAGTTTTTCGAGCGCCTGCGCGCGCAGCGCAGGCAGGGGGAGAAGCCGAAATGGAAAAAACCGCAGTTGTAACGGGCGCCTCCCGCGGCATTGGGCGGGCCATTGCGCTGGCCCTGGCCGCCGGAGGCTGCCGCGTGGCCGTGTGCTGGCACACATGTGAGGAGAAGGCGGAGCAGGTGTGCCGCGAAATAACCGCCATGGGCGGCACGGCAGCCCCGTTCAGAGTGGCAGTGCAAAGCGAGGCCGGCGTGGCCTGCATGTTCAGCGCCGTGCGCGGCGCGCTGGGCGAGCCGGACATTCTTGTGAACAACGCGGGCATAGCGGCCCAAAAGCTGTTTACAGACGTGACGGCCGATGAATGGGACGAGATGATGGCCGTACATGTGCGCGGTGCGTTTTTGTGCTGCAGAGCCGCGTTGCCGCATATGATTCGCCAAAAGTGGGGGCGCATTATCAACATCGCCTCCATGTGGGGGCAGGTGGGCGCTTCGTGCGAGGTGCCGTATTCCGCCGCCAAGGCGGCGCTTATTGGCCTTACGAAAGCGCTTGCCAAAGAGGAGGGCCCCAGCGGCGTGACGGTGAACTGCATTGCGCCCGGCGCGGTAGACACCGACATGATGGCTGGCTTTTCTGCGCAGGACAGGGAGGCCCTGTGCGAGGAGACGCCGCTGTGCCGCCTTGGCACCCCGCAGGATATCGCTGCGGCTGCGGCATTTCTTGCCTCTGAACAGGCAGGCTTTATCACCGGGCAGGTGCTGGGTGTGAACGGCGGCTTTGTGGTATGACGCGCCGCATTCTGCACACGAAGGCTTGGCGCAGGGCCGCTTTTGCGGGCGGCCTGCCTTATACGGCCCCGCACCGGAAAATGCAGGTGCCCCGGTGCCTGCACCCTGTGGCCCGCACAGCGTGGGCGCGTGCAATATGATGTGATTCCAGAAAACGGGAGGGATGCGCCATGGCGGCAAAAAACTCTATGTTCGAGCCGGAGGACACTGATATTCTGCAAGATATGTACGGCACAGACGCCGGACGGCTTACAGAACAGCAGGAGGACATGTTCGGAACCGGACACGAAAGCGCCACAGGCGCATGCAGCGAGACTTTTGGTGCAGAGGCCGATTCCCCAAAGCTGGCAAAGCTCAGGTGGAAAAGGGGCTTCGGGCAGGGCGCCCGCGCGCAAAGCAGGGCACGGGCGCCGCGGCCGGACGGTGCGGGCGAGGCCGCCCGGAAAAGCAGGGGGCCAACGGCGCTTCTGTTGGCCGGCGCGGCAGTTATGGTGCTGCTTTGGGCCGCGGCCATCTTTATGGAAGGTGGAAGTAACCCCATAGCCGGGCTTTTCAGCGGGCGGCATGTGGAAAACCTGCAGCCCATGCGCGAGGCTGGGGAATACGCCCGGATGGACAGCTACTTCTACGCCAACGACTTGGATGTGTACGGCCAGGAGGATGAAACGCTGGCCCCCTACGCGCAGTGCGTGCGGCTTTATCTTATCAGGCAGGAGTTTTTCTGCGACTGGTATGACGCCGTGCACAAGGGCGATATCGATGCCTGGAATATGGCTTACAAGGCACAGGAGATGCTGGCGATGCAGCGGGAAGAGGGTATATTGCCCGGAAATGAAGCGCAGTATGCGCTTAGCTGCGGCGAGATAAGCGCCTTTCTGCAGGTGCGTGCCGGTGTGAGCGGCGAGCTGCTGCAGGCTTTGGCCTCTGAGGAATACAGCGAGGCTGACAGCGCGCGGGATGAAGTGGAAATGCGCCTGAGTACGGCTATGGCAGACGCCTTTTTGAACGAGGGCCCGGGCGCCGCGGACGGCACGCCGGATATGGAGGGAGGCGAGGACGCATGAAACTGCTGATTTGTGCATGCGCCGCCGTGTACGGCCTTGTGTGGGCTGTGCGGCACCCGTGCAGGACCATGCGCGGTGTGTGGGTGCGCCGGGGCATTGGCCTCCTGTGCTTTGTGCTGGCGGTGATCCCTGTGTTTTTCCTTGCACAGCACGCGGGTGTGCGGCAGGAGGCGCTGTACGATTTTCAGGAGGATTCTGTGCGCGAGGCATACAGCGCGCAGGCCTTCCTGCGGGAGGACGCCGATTTCTACAGCCTGGAAAGCACCATGCAGTATTCCGGCGCATGGGACGGAACCTACGGCCCGTATTGGGAGATCCTGCATGGGGCCCAGCTGGACGCCCAGCGCCGCCACCTGCTGGAGGCCGTGGAGGCGGGCGCATCCGGGCAGGACGAATATGCCGCCCTCGCACAGCAGGCAGGCGAAGAGCTGCGCCGCCTGGCGGAAGAGAGCGAGCATGCGGAAAACCGCGCTTTGCTGGAAAAATGGGCAAACTGAGCTTATCCGGCGCCCGCGCTGCGGCGCAGGGCGCATGGGAAAAAGAAAAAGGAGCTGTTTTATTATGACGATTACAAAAGACACGATTTTGGGTGATATTCTGGACGCGGCGCCGCAGACGGCGCCCATCTTTCTCTCCATCGGCATGCACTGCTTGGGCTGCCCGGCCTCGCGCGGCGAGACGGTGGAGCAGGCCTGTTATGTGCACGGGCAGGACGTGGACGCCCTGCTGGCGAAGCTGAATGCCGCCGTGGCTGGGGAATGAGTTGCAGGTGACGGCTGAAAAGCAGGAGCAGCTGCCGCCAGTGCCCGCGCTGGATGCGCGGCTGCTGGCGGCGGCGGCCTATGTGCGCCGCGGCGCGCTGGTGGCAGATATTGGGTGCGACCACGGCAAACTTGCCGTGTACCTGGCGCGCACAGGCGCCGCGCGCCGCGTGGTGGCGGCGGATATACGCCCCGCACCGCTGGCGCGTGCGCGCGCGCTTGTGGAAAAGCACAGGTGTGGGGCGGCAGTAGAGTGCCGCTTGGGCGACGGCCTGCATGTACTGTCGCCGGACGAGGCGGATGATATCGTTATCGCCGGAGTGTCCGGCGTGACGGCGGCCGAAATGCTGGCCGCTGCACCGCAGTTCTGGCGGGCGGGCAAGCGGTTCATTTTTGTGCCGGCCACCAAGCGCGCAGAGCTGCGCGGCTGGCTGTGGAAAAATGGCTTTTCGCTTTTGGATGAAACACCTGTGCAGGCCGCGGGCCGTTTTTATACAGCATTGTGCGCAGAGTACACGGGGCGGGTGCGGGAGCCTTCGCTGCTGGAATGCGCAGTTGGCCTTGCCGCAAAGCCGACGCCGGCTGCGGCGGGTTATCTGCGCCATGTGGCAAAGCTGGTGCGCAAATATACGCTGGGCGTGCCCCTGGCGGAAAATGCGCCCTTTGTGCAGCTGGCCGGGCAGGTGGATGCCATGGCGGAACGATGTGAACAGGAGGCGCAGAAATGGATGCTGAAAAAGTGACTGTGCAGCAGCTTGCGGAAGCGCTGGACAGGTGGGCCCCGTGGGCCGGGGCGGAGAGCTGGGACAATGTGGGCGTGCTGGCCGGCGCAGATGCACCATTTTCCGCCGTGTTGTGCGCGCTGGACATCACGCCCGCTGTGGTGTGTGAGGCCGTGCGCCGCGGGTGCGGCGCTGTGGTGAGCCATCACCCGGTCATCTTTTCGCCGCTGAAGGCGCTTATGCCCGGCACTGCGCCGTATCTGCTGGCGCAGCACGGCGTTGCCGCCGTGTGCGCGCACACGAATCTGGACAAGGCCGCAGGCGGCGTGGGCGATGCACTGGCCGCGTCTCTGGGCCTTTCCTCCATAGAGCCCTGCGGCGAATACTGCCGCAGAGGCGCCTTGCCATGCCAAATGACGGCGCGTGAGCTTGCCGCCCATGTGCAGGCGGCGCTGGGTGCGCCGGTGCGCTTTGCAGACGCGGGCGCGCCGGTGCGCACGGTGGGCGTCATTTCCGGCGCAGGCAACGAGCTGTGGGCCGAGGCGAAGGCCGCGGGCTGCGACGCTTTCGTCACCGGTGAAATGGGCCACCACGACGCGCTGGATGCGCTGGAGGCAGGGCTCACCTGCGTTGTCAGCACGCATCACGCCACCGAGCGCGTCATCGTGCCGGTGCTGGCACAGCGCCTGCGCGCCGCATTCCCGGGCCTCTCCGTGCTGGAGAGTGAGACGGACACCGAGCCGTTCCGCGCGCTGCAGGCCGGCGCATAAAAAGGCGCAGCAAAAGAATGAAAAAGAAATAAGCCGGTATGGGGGTTGCGCCGCGTTCGTATGGCAGCGCAGCTTTTGCCGTCTGAAGTATAATAGCTCATGCCGGTGAGCCCTTTTGTGCGGGCGGATTGGAGAGACGGTGCCGCCCCCCCCTCTTGCCCTTTGCCCGTGCCGTTTCTATGTGCGGCGCCTGCAAAAGGGGCGCGGGCATGCGGGCCGGGGCCGTGCGGCGCGGGGCACATTTTTAGCCCGGCAGGCATTGTACTTTCTGCGCGGATGTGTGTACGGAAAGTGCGGTGCGCGGAGTGATGCCCCTGCGCTGCTTTTGGCGCAGAGGACCTGTGACGCTGGCTGCTTCTTGTTCTGTACGCTGTAAAAAGCGTGGAGAGACAATGGAAAAAAGGAGAAATCGTATGGCACTGGATGCCGCCTTGCTGGAACTGACGGCGCGCGAGCTGAAGCAGAGGCTTGCAGACGCGCGCATTGATAAAATATTTGAGCCCACGCGCGACGAAGTGGTGCTGCACTTGCGCACCCGCACGGAAAGTCACCGTCTGCTGGTGTCTGCGCGCAGCGGCTCTGCCCGCGTGTGCATTACGCAGGAGACATTTGAAAACCCGGCTGCGCCGCCCTCGTTCTGCATGCTGCTGCGTAAGCATTTTTCCGGCGGCAGGCTTGTGGACGTCCGTGTGATACCGGGCGAGCGCATTGCCTTTTTCGATTTTGCGTGTACAAATGAGATGGGTGACAGCGTGTGCAACACCCTGGCGGCCGAGCTGATGGGCCGCTATTCCAACATCGTTCTGGTGCAGGGCGGCAAGATACTCGACGCGCTCAAGCGTGTGGATTTTGAGGCCAGCGCAGTGCGCCAGCTTCTGCCGGGGCTGCCCTACACGCTCCCCCCAAAGCCGGACAGGCCCCTGCTCATGCAGGCGCCGCCGCAGGCACTGGCGGCCCTGTGCGCGCAGAAGGACATGCCGGTGGCCGATGCGCTGATGAAGGCCACGGGCGGCTGCGGCCCTGCGGTGTGCCGTGAGGCAGCCTTCCGTGCGTTCGGCACAGAGGATATATATGCGGCGGCCATGACGGAGGCCCAGTGCGCGGCTCTTGCGGCGCAGCTGGAAGAGCTGCAGGCCGTGTGGCGCGCTGGGGGGACGCCCACTGCTGTGGTGAACGCAGAGGGCAGGCCCGTCGAATTCTCTTTTGTGCCCCTGCACCAGTATGGGGAAACATGTTCGCTTGTGCCCTATGAGAGCTGTTCCGCACTGCTGGAGGGCTACTATGCGGCAAAGGATAAGGCCGAACGGCTGCGCCAGCGCTCGAAAGACCTTGCAAAAACAGTGAAGAACCTGTACGAGCGTGCCCAGCGAAAGCTTTCGGCACGGCGCGCCGAGCAGGAGGAGAGCGAGCAGAGCGGCCATTTGCGCGTGTGGGGCGAGCTGCTGATGGCAAACCTGTGGGCGCTGCGCAAGGGCGACAGGGCCGCTGCCGTGACAAATTACTATACAGGCGAGACAGAGAATATCCCGCTGGATGTGCGCCTTTCGCCCACGGCGAACGCGCAGAAATATTTTAAGGAATACAAGAAAAAGCAGACGGCGGCAAAGGTGCTGCGCCAGCTTATTGAGGAATCGCAGGCCGAGGTTGCTTATCTGGAGACTGTCCTGTACGAGGTGGGCCAGGCCGAGGGCGAGGCGGCTCTGGCTGAAGTGCGGGAAGAGCTGCGTGCGGGCGGCTATCTCAAGCGCTCGCGCCAGAAAGAGAAAAAGCAGAAGCCGGCAGACTTTATCCGCTACCGCTCTTCCGACGGTTTTGTTATTCTGGTGGGGCGCAACAATATGCAGAACGAAAAGCTCACACTGAAGACAGCACGCGGGCGGGATGTGTGGTTCCATGTGAAAAATGCGCCCGGCAGCCATGTGGTGGTGCTGTGCGAAGGGCAGGAGGTGCCCAACCGCACCAAAACTGAAGCGGCCATACTAGCGGCATATCATTCCAGCCAGAACGGCGGTGCGAAGGTGCCGGTGGATTATACTTTTGTAAAGCATATCCGAAAGACAGGCGGCCTGCGCCCGGGCATGGTGCTTTATGATATTTACGAAACAGCGTACGTTACGCCGGATGCGGCCCTTGCCGCGCGCCTTGCCGGGAGATGAGATGCTATGCGCAGTGCGCAGCCGTGCCCGCAGGTGCGGCCGAGGCCGGGTTATTTCCCAGGAAACGGTGCTGCCGGGCAGAGAGAAAGGGGAGACATGCGGATGATGCGGATCAGGGCAGGTGTGTGCAAAGCGGGGCTTGCCTTCAGCAGCGCCCTGCTGGCGCTGATTTTTGCCGTGGCGTGGCTGTGGAACACGGCGTTTTCATTTTCCCCGCTGGTGCAGGGGGGGCTGATGGCCGTTTGGCTGGGCGCCCTGCTGGCCGCCTGGGCGGCGACCCAGCGCCGCGGCCTTTTGGAGGAATTGGTGCGCTGGCGCTGGCAGCTTCTGGCGGCCGTAGTGCTGGCTGTGGCCTGCGCGCAGTTTTTTGTGGGCCTTGCCACACGCCAGACGCTGACGGATGATTACGGCAGCGTGGTGAACGGCGCGCTGCTATATGCCCAGCAGGGGAAAAGCGCGGCGTTTGCCCAGCAATATCAGTGGTATTTGAACCACTGGCCCAACAACCGCGGCATCTTCTTTTTGCTGGCGCTGTTCTTTCGTGTGCTTACGGTGCTGGGCTTCGGCGGCCAGTGGTACACAGGCATGGTGTGCCTGGGCCATCTCAGCTTTGCAGTGGCTGCCGTGTGTACATTCGCTTACCTGGGCCGCGCATTCGGTGCAAAGGCATCGCTTGCTTTTCTGCCGTTGTATGCGCTGTTTGCGCCGGTATACTTCCAGTCCAGCGTGGCGTATACTGACACACTCTCTATCTGGGCGGCGCCTGCGGCGCTGCTTTTGTGGCAGATAGGCCGCGATGCTGCGCACTGGCGCCCACGCCTTGCCGCGTGGGCCGCCTGTGCAATATGCCTGGGCGTTGGATACGAAGTAAAAGGCTCGGTGGCCGTGGTGCTGGCGGCGCTGTGCTGCGAGGCGCTGGTGTGCCTGCCGTGGCGCCGCACGCTGGCGGCCCTGGCCGTGCTGGGCTGCGGTTTTGCACTGGTGCACGGCGCTGCGGGCCTTGTGTATGCGCGCAGCGGCGTTGTCACGCCTGAGCTGCGCCAGACGGCAGAAATGCCCACCTCGTTCTGGGTGATGATGGGCCTTGGCGAGCCGGACGGTGCATACAGCGTGGAGGATGAGCGCGAGATCATGTACCGCCAGACAAAAGAGGAACGGCAGGCCTATGCCGCAGGGGTCATCCGCGCCCGCCTGGAGGAAAAGGGCACAGCAGGACTGCCTGCGTTTCTGATGCGCAAAACGGCGCGCACATTTGGCGCCGGCAACGGCGAAATTTACTATTCGCTCTCACGCGGGCCGCTGCAGCCGGGCCATGCCGTCTATTCGTATATTCTGGAGGATGGCCCGCATTTTGGCCTGTTCAATAATGCGGCGCAGTGCGTTTACCTGTCGTTCTATATTCTGGGCATTGCCGGTGCGCTGGCGTCCGTGCGCAGAAAGGGCGCCCCTGCTGTGTGTGCGCCGTGGGCTGCGCTGGCGGGGTTTTACTTGTTCATGCTGCTGTGGGAGTCCAACCACCGCCAGCTGGTGAACCAGTGGCCGCTTTACTGGGCAGCGGCTGCTGCGGGGCTGGCTGCCCTGGGCAGCTTCGCTGCACAGCGGCTGCCGAGGGGCCTTCATGCGCAGAATGTACAAAACTAAGCGGAAAAATTTTTCGTGCGGGCACAAAACGGAGAAAAATGAAAAAAACCATCATTTTCAAAAAAGCCCTTGCAAAATGCAGGGGCTTTTGGTATGATAATTAGGCGACTGCGAATGCCCTGCATTCCGCAGGGCTCGATATGCGTTGACGCGGGAGGTTGCGGCGCCATGCGCGCCGGTTTTTCCGCCGAGTATGTCCGATCAAGAACCGGGCGAAAGAATACTGGATGCAAAGGGATACGTTCCCCGATGACTTGTCTCGGTGAACCAATGTCTGCACACTTTGCCAGAAAGTGTTCCGGGAGAACTGCACAGCGGTTCACCGGCTTTTCTACTGCCAAGGCGTGAGACACCCGGCGCAGTGTTCAGTATCCATCGAACCGCCCCACGCATAATTTTACAGGAGGCGAAAACAATGGCAGTCAAAGAGAAAATCAGGATCCGTCTGAAGAGCTACGATGCCGCGCTGATCGACACGGCGGCGGAGAAGATCGTGGAGACGGCCAAGCGCACGGGCGCCCGTGTGTCTGGCCCCATCCCTCTTCCCACCGACAAAGAGGTCGTCACGATCCTGCGCGCTGTCCACAAATATAAGGACAGCCGCGAGCAGTTCGAGACGCGCACGCACAAGCGCTTGATCGACATCCTGAAGCCGTCCAACAAGACGGTGGAGGCTCTTACGAGCCTGCAGCTCCCCGCTGGCGTCGAAATTGAGATCAAGCTGTAATTCCTGCAAGGGCAGGACAATGCAGCGGGTTCTCCGTATTTTGAAACGTAAAGCGGAGAGGTCATGTTGGCAGGCGCCGCCTGTCAACCAATAACCTTATTAGGAGGCAAAACAAATGCAAAAAGGTATCATCGGCAAGAAAATCGGCATGACGCAGATCTTCGATGAGAACGGCAAGGTCGTTCCCGTCACGGTCGTGGAAGCCGGCCCCTGCACCGTGGTGCAGAAAAAGACGGTGGAAAGCGACGGCTATGTGGCTGTTCAGCTGGGCTTTGGCGACATCGCCGCCAAAAAGGTGACGAAGCCTGCCAAGGGCCACTTTGACAAGGCCGACGTGGCGCCCAAAAAGACGCTGCGCGAGTTCCGCCTTGCCGACATTAGCGGCATGAACGTGGGCGACATTATCAAGGCCGATACGTTCGCCGCGGGCGAGCACATCGACGTTGTGGGCACCTCGAAGGGCAAGGGCTATGCCGGCACCATCAAACGCTGGAACGGCCACCGCCTGCGCGAGAGCCATGGCACGGGCCCTGTGTCCCGCCATGCCGGTTCCATGGGCGCATGCTCTTCTCCCAGCCGTGTGTTTAAGGGCAAAAAGCTGCCCGGCCACCTGGGTGCTGAACGCGTCACCATCCAGAACCTGAAAGTCGTCAAAGTTGACGCCGAGAACAATCTCATCGCTATCAAAGGCGCGATCCCCGGCCCCAAGGGCAGCGTGGTCTGCATCTCCGATAGCGTGAAGGCGTAAAGGAGGAAAGCATCATGGCAAAATTTGACGTTTTGGATATGAACGGCAAGAAGGTCTCCACGATCGAGCTTTCCGACGCCGTGTTCGGCATGACGCCGAATGAAAAAGTAATGCACGCCGCTGTGGTGAATTTCCTGGCCAACCAGCGCCAGGGCACGCAGAGCACCAAAACCCGCAGCGAAGTGTCCGGCGGCGGCAAGAAGCCGTGGCGCCAGAAGGGCACCGGCCGCGCCCGTCAGGGTTCCATCCGCTCTCCGCAGTGGACGCATGGCGGCATCGCCCTGGGCCCCAAGCCCCGCGATTACAGCTACCGCCTGAACAAAAAGGTGAAGCGCCTTGCCATTGTGAGCGCGCTAAGTGCAAAGGCTCAGGCCGGCGAGATGGTCGTGATTGACAAGATTGAAGCCGCCGAGTACAAGACGAAGACCGTGGCGGCCATGCTGAAGGCGGTGGACGCCGCGAAGAAGGCGCTGATCGTCACCCCGGCCGTGGATGAGAAGCTCGTGAAGAGCGCGGCGAACCTTGCCGGCGTCTCCACTACGGTTGTGGGCCAGATTAACACCTATGCCGTTCTGAACGGCGGCAAGCTCGTCATCAGCGCGGATGCGGCCAAGAAACTCGAGGAGGTATTTGCGTAATGAAAACTCCCGCTCAGGACATCATCCTCGCCCCGGTCATTACCGAGGCTTCTATGGCCGGCATTGCCAGCAAGAAGTATACCTTCAAAGTTGCGCACGGCGCCACGAAAGTGGACGTGAAGCGTGCGGCGGAAGAGCTGTTTGGCGTGAAGGTCGCGAAAGTGAACACCATCAGCGTGCGCGGCCGTTACCGCCGCCAGGGCCTGCACGGCGGCTATACAGCTGCCTCTAAAAAGGCCATCGTCACGCTGACGCAGGATTCCAAGGGCATTGATTTCTTCGAGTCCATGGTGTAAGGCCTGCGTCCTGTAAGAGCCTGAGGAAGGCTCGGCTATGGAGATATGACTCCGATAACAACATCATAAGAAAGAGAGAAAGACTATGGCTATTAAAAAGTATAAACCGACAACGCCCGGCCGCCGCGGCATGACGGTGACCGATTATTCTGCGCTGTCGAAAGTGGCGCCCGAGAGAAGCCTGCTCGAGCCCATGAAAAAAGCTGCCGGCCGCAACAACACCGGCCGCATCACCGTGCGCCATCATGGCGGCGGCAACCGCACCAAATACCGTGTTATCGACTTCAAGCGCGACAAGCTGGACATGCCCGCTGTTGTGAAGACGCTGGAGTACGACCCCAACCGTTCTGCTCATATTGCACTGGTGCAGTATGAGGACGGCGAGAAGCGCTACATCCTGGCGCCGGAGGGCCTGAAGGTAGGCGACACTGTGATGAGCGGTGCGAATGCCGACATCAAGCCGGGCAACTGCCTGCCGTTTGTCAACATCCCTGTGGGCACCATTGTGCACAATATCGAGCTGTACCCCGGCAAGGGCGCGCAGCTTGTGCGCAGCGCCGGCAACATGGCGCAGCTGATGGCGAAGGAAGGCAAGTATGCCCTGGTGCGTCTGCCCTCCGGCGAGATGCGCAATGTGCCTGTAAACTGCATCGCCACCATCGGTCAGGTGGGCAATATCGATCACGAGAATGTGAACATCGGCAAAGCCGGCCGCAAGCGCCACATGGGCTGGCGCCCGACGGTGCGCGGTTCTGTCATGAACCCGTGCGATCACCCGCACGGCGGCGGCGAGGGCAAAAGCCCTGTGGGCCGTCCCGGCCCTGTCACCCCGTGGGGCAAACCCGCCATGGGCTACAAGACACGCAAACATCACGCGCGTTCCGATAAGTTCATCGTCAAGCGCGCCAACGGTAAATAAGGAGGAGAGCTGTCATGGGTAGAAGTGTTAAAAAAGGACCTTTCGTCCAGCCGGTGCTGCTCAAACGTGTGCAGGCGATGAATGAGGCTGGCGAGAAGCGTGTGCTCAAAACCTGGAGCCGCTCCTCCACGATTTTTCCGGATTTCGTAGGCCATACCTTTGCCGTGCACGACGGGCGCAAGCACGTTCCCGTGTATGTCACGGAGGACATGGTGGGCCACAAGCTGGGCGAGTTCGCCCCCACCCGCACCTTCAAAGGCCACGCGGGCGGCAAGACCACCGGCAAATAAAGGATAGGAGAGGATTACAATGGAAGCAAGGGCACATCTTAGATACGCCCGCATCGCGCCCCGCAAGGTCTCTGTGGTGCTGGATCTGATCCGCGATCAGGACCTGGACAAGGCGCTGGCGATTCTGCAGTACACCCCGAAGGCTGCCTCCGAGCTCCTTTTGAAACTGGTGAAGTCTGCCGCCGCCAATGCGGAAAACAACCACAATATGGATAAGAACAACCTGTACGTAGCCGAGTGCTTTGTCACCCCGGGGCCCACGCTGAAGCGTATGCGCCCCCGTGCACAGGGCCGCGCATTCCGCGTTCTGAAGAGAACCAGCCATATCACGGTTGTTCTCAAAGAGAAAGAGTAAGGAGGTAAGCACAGTATGGGTCAGAAAGTCAATCCCCACGGTCTTCGCGTGGGTGTCATCAAAGATTGGGACAGCCGCTGGTTCACCTCTAAGCGCGATTTCGGCGATACCCTCGTGGAGGACTACAAGCTGCGCAAACAGCTGAAAAAGCAGCTGTTCAACGCCGGTGTTCCCAAAATTGAGATCGAGCGCACGTTCGACAGCCAGACAGGCAAGCCCCGTGTGCGCGTCACCGTTCACTGCTCCAAGCCGGGCATGGTGATCGGCAAGGGCGGCGCCGAGAAGGAGAAGCTGCAGGCGCAGCTTACTAAGCAGTACGGTAAGGATATTTACCTGAACATCGTTGAGGTGCGCAACCCTGATGTGAACGCTCAGCTGGTGGCCGAGAACATCGCTTCCCAGCTTGAACGCCGCATCGCCTTCCGCCGCGCTATGAAGCTTTGCATGGGCCGTGCCATGCGCATGGGTGCTAAGGGCATCAAAGCTCAGGTGGGTGGCCGTCTGGCAGGCGCCGACATTGCCCGCAGCGAAAGCTATCACGAGGGCACTATCCCTCTTCAGACGCTGCGTGCAGACATCGACTATGGTTTTGCCGAGGCGGACACCACCTACGGAAAAATCGGCGTGAAGGTGTGGATTTATAAGGGCGAAGTGCTCAAGGGCGCCAAGCCTGTAGAGCCCGAACCCCGCTTTGAGCGCCGCGAGCGCCGCGCGCCCAGAACCCGCAGAGAAGGAGGCAACAAATAATGTTACTGCCCAAACGCGTGAAATACCGCCGCGTCCAGCGCGGCCGCATGAAAGGTAAGGCCATGCGTGGCAATACCGTTTCTCAGGGCCAGTATGGCATCGTTGCCCTGGAGCCCTCCTGGATCACCTCGAACCAGATTGAGGCCGCCCGTGTCGCCATGACGCGCTATATCAAGCGCGGCGGCAAGGTGTGGATCAAGATTTTCCCGGATAAGCCCGTCACCGAAAAGCCGGCCGAGACGCGCATGGGCTCCGGTAAGGGCAGCCCCGAGTACTGGGTGGCCGTGGTGAAGCCCGGCCGTGTGCTGTTCGAAATTGCCGACGTAAGCGAAGAAACCGCGCGCGAGGCCCTGCGCCTTGCCGCCCACAAGCTGCCGGTGAAGTGCAAATTCGTCAAACGTGAGGAGGTTGAATGAGCATGAAAGCAGCCGAACTGCGCGAAATGAGCAACGCAGAACTGACCAAGAAGCTGGCCGAGCTGAAAGAAGAGCTGTTCAACCTTCGTTTTCAGCACGCCATCAACCAGCTGGAGAATCCCGGCCGCATTGAAACCGTCAAACGAGACATTGCCCGCGTGAACACTGTTCTGCGCGCCAATGAGCTCAAGGACGCTGAATAATAGAGAGGGAGGAAGACCATGGAACGCAATCTGAGAAAGACCCGTGTGGGTGTGGTCGTGTCTGATAAAATGGACAAAACGGCCGTGGTGTCTGTAATGGACAGCGTGCAGCACCCTCTCTACAAGAAGATCATGAAGCGCACGGTGAAGTTCAAGGTTCACGATGAGAATAACGAGTGCGGCGTGGGTGACCGCGTCATGATCATGGAGACCCGTCCTTTGAGCCGCGACAAGCGCTGGAGACTGGTCAAGATCGTTGAGAAAGCGAAATAACGCAGCTTTGAAAGGAGATTCTGTCTTATGGTACAGATGCAAAGCTATCTCAAAGTGGCCGACAACACGGGTGCGAAGGAAATCATGTGCATCCGCGTGCTGGGCGGCTCGCGTAAGAGATACGCCGGCATCGGCGATGTGATCGTGGCTTCGGTCAAGAAAGCAGCGCCGAACGGCACCGTGAAAAAGGGCGATGTGGTCAAGGCTGTGGTGGTTCGCAGCAAACAGGGCCTGCGCCGCGAAGACGGTTCTTATATCCGCTTCGACGAAAACGCGGCTGTTATCATCCGCGAGGACAAAAACCCGAGGGGCACCCGTATCTTTGGGCCGGTGGCGCGCGAGCTGCGCGATGCTGGATACCTGAAGATCGTCAGCCTTGCTCCGGAGTCGCTGTAAGGAGGTTTTTTGACAGTGGAAAAAGTTCATGTGAAAACCGGCGACACCGTGATGATCATCAGCGGCAAAGACCGCGGCAACTCCGGCAAGGTGTTGCAGGTGAGCCCGAAAGAGGGCAAAGTCATCGTGGAAGGCCGTAATATGGTCACAAAGCACGTCAAGCCCCGCCGTCAGGGCGAGCAGGGCGGCATCGTAAAGGCCGAGGGCGCTCTCTATGCGTCCAAGGTGATGCCCGTCTGTCCGAAGTGCGGCAAGGCCACGCGTGTGGGCCACACCGAAAAAGACGGTAAAAAAGTGCGCGTCTGCAAAAAATGCGGCGCGGAATTTTAAGAAAGGGAGGGCACAAGGACAATGGCAAGATTGAAAGACGCTTATGTCAAGGACGTCGCTCCCGCTCTGATGAAGAAATTCAGCTATAAAAGCGTAATGCAGATTCCCAAGCTGGATAAGGTGGTCATCAACGTGGGCTGCGGCGAAGCGCGCGACAACCCCAAAATTATGGACGCCATTCTCTCTGACCTGGCGAAAATTACCGGTCAGAAGGCAGTGGTGTGCCGCGCCAAGAAGAGCGTTGCGAACTTCAAGCTGCGCGAGGGCATGCCCATCGGCGCCAAGGTGACGCTGCGCGGCGAGCGCATGTATGAATTTGTGGACCGCTTCTTCAGTGTGGCCCTGCCCCGCGTGCGCGACTTCCGCGGCATCAACGGCAACTCCTTCGACGGCCGCGGCAACTACTCCTGCGGTGTGAAAGAGCAGCTGATTTTCCCGGAGATTGACTACGACAAGATTGACGCCGTGCGCGGCATGGATGTCTGCTTTGTCACCACCGCGAAGACCGACGAAGAGGCCAAAGAGCTGCTGACGCTTTTGGGCGCTCCGTTTGCGAACTAAAGGGAGGGCATGAGATTTGGCTAAGACAAGCATGAAAGTGAAACAGCAGATGGCGCCGAAGTTCAGCACACGTGCTTACAACCGCTGCAAAATCTGCGGCCGCCCCCACGCCTATCTGCGCAAATATGGCGTATGCCGTATCTGCTTCCGTGAGCTGGCCTATAAGGGCGAGATCCCCGGCGTGAAGAAAGCCAGCTGGTAAACAGCGGGCAAACACGAGAGCACAACTGAACAACACTAGGAGGTTAGTGGCACATGCAAATTACTGATCCTATCGCGGATCTGCTGACCCGCGTCCGCAACGCCAGCACTGCCAAACACCCTTCGGTAGACGTTCCCGCTTCCAATTTGAAAAAGGCCATCGCCAACATTCTTTTGGAAGAAGGTTATGTGAAGGGCGTTCAGGTCATCGATGATGACAAGCAGGGCGTGATCCGCATCACGCTGAAATACACCGAAACCGGCGCTCCCGTCATCTCGGGCCTTCGCCGCGTATCGAAGCCGGGCCTTCGCATCTATTCCAACTGCGAAGACATGCCCAAGGTCATGAAGGGCCTGGGCACGGCTATCATCTCCACTTCGAAGGGCGTTATGACAGACAAATCCGCACGCAGGGAAAATGTGGGCGGCGAAGTCCTCGCCTTTGTGTGGTAAGAAAGGGGCATAGACAATGTCGAGAATTGGAAGAAAACCCATCGTCATCCCGGCGGGCGTTGAGGTCAAGATCGATGGCAGCAGCGTCACCGTGAAGGGCCCCAAGGGCACGCTGAATTCCCACATCAATCCCATCATCACTGCGAAGGTGGAGAATGGTGAAGTAGTCGTGACCCGCCCCAATGACGAGAAGGAAGCCCGCAGCCTGCATGGCCTGACGCGTACCATTATTCACAACATGGTGGAAGGCGTCACCAATGGCTATAAGAAAGAGCTTGAGATCCAGGGCGTGGGCTACCGCGCTTCGAAACAGGGCAAGGACCTTGTGATGAACCTGGGTTATTCACACCCGGTCGTCGTCCCTGAAACAGACGGCATCACCATTGAAGTTCCCGATCCTCTCAAGATCGTTATCAACGGCATCGACAAACAGCGTGTCGGCCAGTTTGCCGCGGAAGTGCGCGAAAAGCGCCCGCCCGAACCCTACAAGGGCAAAGGCATCCGCTATGTGGGCGAGTATGTTGCCCATAAAGAGGGCAAGGCCGGCAAGGGCGCAAAATAAGAGAAGGAGTGAAGAGACATGGTCAATAAACCGGATAAGAATGTCGCGCGCCTGCGCAGACACCGCCGCGTCCGCGGCAAGATCTCCGGCACGGCAGCGTGCCCGCGTCTGGATGTGTTCCGCTCCTCCAAGCATATCTACGCCCAGCTCATCGATGACGTGGCCGGCGTTACGCTGGCCAGCGCGTCCAGCATGGACAAAGATTTTGAAGGCTTTGGCGGCAACATCGAGGCTGCGAAGAAGGTTGGCAACATGATAGCCAAAAAGGCAGCCGAGAAGGGCATCACCAAAGCGGTGTACGACCGCGGCGGCTTTGTGTATCACGGCCGCGTGAAAGCTTTGGCGGAAGGCGCCCGTGAGGGCGGCCTCGAGCTGTAAGGAGGATACAAATGGAAAAGATCGACGCATCCACCATGGAGCTGCAGGAAAAGGTTGTTGCCATCAACCGTGTATCCAAAACCGTGAAGGGCGGCCGCGTGATGAAATTCTCTGCGCTTGTCGTCGTGGGTGACGGCAATGGCACCGTTGGCTTTGGCCTTGGTAAGGCCGCCGAAGTGCCCGAGGCTATCCGCAAGGGCCTGGAGGACGCCAAGAAGAACCTGCACAAGATTGCCATGAAGGGTACTACCATCCCTCATGAGGTTGTGGGCAAATTCGGCGCTGGCCAGGTGCTGATGCGCCCAGCCCCCGAAGGCACCGGCGTTATCGCCGGCGGCGCAGTGCGCGCCGTGCTGGAAGTGGCGGGCATCAAGGATATCCGCACCAAATGCCAGCGCACCAACAACCCCTGCAACGTGGTGACTGCCACCATGAACGGCCTGCTCAGCCTGATGAGCGCCGAGCAGGTGGCTGCCAAGCGCGGCAAGTCCGTGCAGGAAATTTTGGGTTAAGGAGGCAGTGAACCATGGCTGAAGAAGTGAAAGTGACAGCCGCGGCCGAGGAGAAGGCCCCTGCCAAGAAGCCGGCTGCGAAGAAAACTGCCGCAAAACCCGCCGCAGAAAAGAAGCCTGCGGCTAAGAAAACGGCGGCAACAAAAGAGGGCGCCGAGAAAAAGGCCCCTGCAAAGAAGGCGGCCCCCAAGGCCGCTGCCGAAAAGAAAGAGGCGCCGGCCGCAGAGAAGGCTGCGCCCAGCACCAAGAAGGCACCCGCCAAAGCGAAAGCTGCTGAAGGCCTTGCCATCACGCTGGTGAAAAGCCTCATCGGCCGTTCTGATTGCCAGATCGCCACGGCCAAAAGCCTGGGCCTGAAACGTGTAGGCGACAAAACTGTGCAGCCTGACAACGCGGCCACAAAGGGCAAGATCAGCAAGATCTCTCATATGGTGAAAGTCACCAAAGCGTAACAGCAAGGAGGTGCATTGACAATGATGCTACACGAACTGAAACCTGCCCAGGGGGCCACAAAGGCCGCCAAGCGCAAGGGCCGCGGCCACGGCTCCGGCAATGGCAAAACGGCGGGTTACGGCCACAAGGGCCAGAAAGCGCGTTCCGGCGTGAAGAAAGCCGGCTTTGAAGGCGGCCAGATGCCGCTGCAGCGCCGCCTGCCCAAGCGTGGTTTCAACAACATTTTCGCAACGGAATATGCTATCGTGAAGGTGAGCGACCTTGAAAAGTTTGAGGCTGGCAGCGTCGTGGACGCCAAGGCTCTGCTGGAAAAGGGAATCATCCGCAAAACGCTTGACGGTGTGAAGGTGCTGGGCAACGGCACGCTCACGAAAGAGCTCACCGTGAAGCTCAACGCCTACTCCGCCTCCGCGAAGGAGAAAATCGAGAAAGCAGGCGGGAAGGCAGAGGTGATCTGACCGTGTTTGATACGTTCAAAAACGCGTGGAAGATCGAAGACCTTCGCAAGCGTATCCTGTTCACGCTGCTGGTTCTGGTCATCTTCCGTCTGGGCTGCGCCATCCCTGTTCCGTTTGTGAACACGGCGCTGCTTCAGACGGTGGCGTCCAGCTCCGGCAACCTGATCGGCTACATCAACATGCTCAGCGGCGGCGCGTTCAGCCGCGCCATGCTGTTTGCGCTGGGTGTCTCGCCGTATATCAACAGCTCTATTATCATGCAGCTGCTGACGGTGGTGATTCCCGCGCTGGAGCGCCTCTCCAAGGAAGGCGAGGATGGCCGCAAGAAGATTCAGCGCATCACACGCTATGTGGGCGCCGGCATCGCACTGGCCCTGTCCATCGCCTACTACTTCCTGCTTCGCAACTGGGGCGTGCTGGTGTACACCGAGGGCGCTTCTGCAGTGTTTAGCGCTGTGGTGATGATTTTTGCCTTTACCGCCGGCTCCATGTTCGTTCAGTGGATGGGCGAACAAATCGACGTGAAGGGCATCGGCAACGGCATTTCCATCCTGATTTTTGCCGGCATCATCTCCAGCTGGAGCAGCCTGTTCACCAGCGTGAAGTATTACTTCGGCCTTGCCATGGATGGCGAGAGCAAGTATTTCATCTTCATGCCTCTTATTCTGGTGCTGGCTTTGGTGGTGCTGGTGCTTATCGTCATTCTGAATGCCGCCGAGCGACGCATTCCCGTACAGTATGCAAAGCGTGTGGTGGGCCGCAAGATGTACGGCGGCCAGAACAGCCATATTCCCATTAAGGTGAACATGAGCGGTGTGCTGCCTATTATCTTCGCCTCTACGCTGGCCATGATCCCCACCACTATCGCACAGTTTTTCCCGAACCTTTACAACGCGTCTGTGCACCCGGTGTGGAGCGCTATCCTGAGCGCCTTCAGCCCCTCTAGCTGGGCCTATGCCGTTATTTACTTCGTGCTCATTATCGCGTTCAACTATTTCTATGTGGCGATTCAGTACAACCCTGTGGAGATCGCCAACAACCTGCGCAACAACAGCGGCACGGTTCCGGGCTATCGCCCGGGCAAGCCCACCAGTGATTTCATCACCAAGGTGCTTGGCAAAATCACATTCATCGGCGCCATGTTCCTGGGCATCGTGGCTATTTTCCCCATTGCCCTCACCGCTATCACCGGTATGGACATTGCGCTGGGCGGCACCAGCCTGCTGATTGTGGTGGGCGTGGCACTGGATACGTCGCGCAGCCTCGAGAGCTATATGCTCATGCGCCATCACAAGGGCTTTTTGGAATAAGCCCGGCATGTATTTTTAATCACGTTAGGGGGAAAAGGCAATGAAATTGATCCTTTTGGGCGCGCCCGGCGCAGGCAAAGGCACGCAGGCGGAGATCATCTGCGATAAGCTGAATATCCCCGCCGTCAGCACAGGCAATATCCTTCGTGAAGCGATGAAGAACGAAACGGAGATGGGCCTGAAGGCGAAAGCCTTCATTGAGTCTGGCGCGCTCGTCCCCGATGACGTGATCATCAGCATTATCAAAGAGCGCCTGGCGCAGCCGGATTGTGCCGGCGGCTTCATCCTCGATGGCGTGCCCCGCACGGTGGCACAGGCCGAGGCTCTGGAGGAGATGGGCGTGGAGATTGATAAGGTCGTGGACCTGGAAGTGGCCGACGATACTATCATCAAACGCCTTTCCGGCCGGCGCGTGTGCTCTGCCTGCGGCGCAAGCTACCACACCATTTACAAACCCAGCAAGCAGCCCGATGTGTGCGACCGCTGCACGGGCCCGCTGATTGTCCGTAAGGACGACGAGCCAGCCACCATTCTGGAGCGTCTGAACGTTTACCATGAGCTCACCGAGCCGCTGGTGGATTTTTACCGCCAGCGCGGCAAGCTGGTGGTGGTGGAAGGGCAGGAGGATGTGGAAGACACCACAAAGCTTCTGTTCGGGAAGCTGGGGGTATAAGCCGTGATTCAAATTAAAACGGCGAAAGAGATCGAGGCCATGCGCCTTGCGTGCGAGATCTCGGCCGGCGCCCTGCAGGCTGCCGGTGAGGCGGTGCGCCCTGGTGTTACCACGGCCCAGATCGACAAGATTGTGTATGACTATATCGTCCAGCGCGGTGCGAGGCCCAACTTCAAGGGGCTGTACGGTTTTCCGGGTTCGGCGTGCATTTCGGTGAACGACACCGTAATTCATGGCCTGCCCTCAAAGCATATCGTGCTGAAGGAGGGCGATATTGTCAGCGTCGACACAGGCGCCGCCATCGGCGGCTGGAACGGTGACAACGCCGCCACGTTCGCGTGCGGTGCGGTTGCCGGAAATGCGCAGCACATTATGGATGTCACAAAAGAAGCCCTTGCAAGGGGCATCGCGGCTGCACAGCCGGGAAACCGGGTGGGTGACATAGGGGCTGCCGTCCAGCAGTATGTGGAGGCAAACGGCCTTTCCGTCGTGCGCACCTTTGTGGGGCACGGCGTGGGCAGAAAGCTGCACGAGGACCCGGAGGTGCCGAACTTCGGCACGGCGGGCCACGGGCCGCGCCTTGTGGCCGGAATGGTGATTGCCATCGAGCCGATGGTGAACGAGGGCACCCATGTGGTGAAGGAACAGCCAGACGGCTGGACCATCAAAACTGCAGACGGCAAGCTTTCGGCCCATTTCGAGCACACCATCGCCATTACGCCGAAGGGCCCGGTCATCCTCACGCAGCAGGCGTGAGGCGGGCCAACGCAAACGCGGCGCTTTGCGCCAACACTGAAGGAGGCTGTGAAAGCTTTGTCCAAAGAAGATGTCATCGAAGTGGAAGGCACTGTTGTCGAGGCAATGCCGAACGCCATGTTCCGCGTGGAGATCCAGGGCGGCCATCAGTTGCTGGCACATATCTCCGGCAAGCTGCGCATGAATTTCATCCGTATTTTGCCCGGCGATAAGGTCACGCTGGAGATGAGCCCTTACGATCTGACGAAAGGGCGCATCACATGGCGCTCGAAGTAAGCTTGTAAGGAGGTACTGATTATGAAAGTGAAACCTTCCGTGAAACCTATCTGTGAAAAGTGCAAGGTCATCAAGCGCAAAGGCCGCGTGATGGTCATTTGCCAGAACCCGAAGCATAAACAGCGCCAGGGCTGAGCAGCCCGGCTGGCACGGCGATGGCTCCCGCCGCCGTGTGAAACTTTACAGGGAGACATCAATCAGGAGGTGCTCATATGGCACGTATTGCCGGAGTTGACTTGCCCAAAGAAAAGCGAGTTGAAATTGGCCTGACCTACATTTATGGGATCGGCCGCAGCGCCGCGGACAAGATCCTCGCCGCTACGAACATCAACCCCGATACCCGCGTGAAGGACTTGACCAAGGACGAAGAGGCGCTGATCCGTGACTACATCGACAAAAACTTTGTCGTGGAAGGCGATTTGCGCCGCAACACAGCTCTGGATATCAAGCGTCTTGTTGAAATCCAGTGCTACCGCGGCGTGCGCCACCGCAAGGGCCTGCCCGTGCGAGGCCAGCGTTCCAAGACGAATGCGCGTACCCGCAAGGGCCCGAAGCGCACCGTCGCCAATAAGAAGAAGTAAGCCACAAGGAGGATAACATGGCACAGAAAGCTGCTGCTAAGAAGGGCGCCGCCACGCGTATGAAACGCCGCGAGCGCAAGAACATCGAACGTGGCTGCGCGCATATCCAGAGCACGTTCAACAACACCATCGTGACCATCACGGACGTGCAGGGCAACGCAGTGTCTTGGGCTTCCGCAGGCGGCCTGGGCTTCCGCGGTTCGCGCAAATCCACGCCGTTCGCCGCGCAAAGCGCTGCCGAGACGGCTGCCAAAGCTGCGATGGAGCATGGCATGAAGTCCGTGGAAGTGTATGTGAAGGGCCCTGGTTCCGGCCGTGAAAGCGCCATCCGTGCGCTGCAGGCCACCGGCCTTGAAGTGAACATGATCAAGGACGTCACCCCCATCCCGCACAACGGCTGCCGCCCGCCGAAACGCCGTCGTGTTTAATCGAAAGGAGAAAATAAGTTATGGCTAAGAATATGCAGCCTATCGCCAAACGCTGCCACGCTCTGGGCATTTCTCCTGCTGTTATGGGTTATGCGAAGAAAACCACCAACCGCAACCCCGGCGGCCAGATGAGAAAGAAGAAGAGCGAGTATTCGCTTCAGCTGGCTGAAAAGCAGAAAGTGAAATTCGTATACGGCATTATGGAGCGCCAGTTCCGTTCTTACTATGAAAAGGCCTCCCGCATGGCCGGTAAAACCGGCGAAAACCTGTTGATCCTGGTGGAGCGCCGCTTGGACAACGTTGTGTACCGTCTGGGCTTTGCCGGTACACGCCGCGAGGCCCGTCAGCTGGTGACCCATGCGCATTTTACGGTCAATGGCAAAAAGGTGAACATCCCCTCTTATCTGATAAAGCCCGGTGATGTTGTGGAAGTGGCGGCGGCCAGCCGTTCTTCCGTGAAGTTCAGCAAGCTGACCGGCGAGGACGCCCCCATGGTGACCCTGCCCCAGTGGCTGGAGCGCGAGAAAAACGCGCTGAAGGGCACTGTTGTGAAGATGCCCGCCCGCGAAGACATTGACCTGCCCGTTGAGGAACACCTCATCGTCGAGTTGTACTCCAAATAACCCCGCGCTTTGCCTTGAAAAATGCATAGCAATCAGCAGGGCCCCCGGCCCGCTAGTTAAAGGAGGGTTACCCTATGATGGAGATCGAAAGGCCCAAAATCGATACAGCAAACCTTTCTGCCGATGGCCGCTATGGAAAATTTGTGGTGGAGCCTCTGGAGCGCGGTTTTGGCACGACGCTTGGCAACAGCCTGCGCCGCGTGCTGCTTTCCAGCCTGCCCGGCGTTGCGGTCACCAGCATCAAAATCGACGGTGTGGTGCATGAGTTCTCTACGATTGAAGGCGTCAAGGAAGACGTGACAGAGATCGTGCTGAACGTAAAGGGCATCACTGCAAAGCTCTATTCCGATACCCCCAAGACGGTGCGCATTGAAGCGTCCGGCGAGGGTGAAGTGACTGCCGGCAGCATCCAGCAGGACGCCGAACTCGAGGTTTTGAACCCCGACTGGCATATTGCTACGCTGGCCGACGGCGCGAAGCTGGTGATGGAGCTGACATTTGATAAAGGCCGCGGCTATGTGCCTGCCGAGCGCAACAAGCTGAACGCCGAACAGGCGCCGCTCGGCTCGCTGCCCGTGGACAGCATCTATACCCCGGTGCTGAAGGTGAATTATACTGTAGAGAACACCCGCGTCGGCCAGATAACAGACTACGACAAGCTTACGCTTGAAGTATGGACGGACGGCACCATCAGCGCGCAGGAGGCCGTGAGCCTTGCAGCGCGCATCATGACCGAGCATCTGAACCTGTTTGTGACGCTGTCGCAGGAGGCTATGGACGCTGAGATCATGGTGGAGAAGGACGATAAGGGCAAAGAAAAAGCATTGGAAATGACCATTGAAGAGCTGGACCTTTCCGTGCGTTCGTTCAACTGCCTGAAACGCGCCGGTATCAACACAGTGGAAGACCTTATCAGCAAATCCGAAGACGAGATGATGAAAGTGCGCAACCTCGGCCGCAAGAGCCTTGAGGAAGTCGTCGCAAAGCTGGATTCGCTCGGCTTTAAGCTCAGTAAAGACGACGAATAACGCAAAGGAGTGAATTGGGATGCCCGGTACCAGAAAACTTGGCAGAGCAAGCGATCACCGCAAGGCGATGCTGCGCGCCATGGTGACATATCTGCTGGAAAACGGCAAGATCGAGACGACCCTGGCCCGTGCAAAGGAAGTGCGCAACATGGCCGAGAAGATGATCACGCTCGGCAAGCGCGACGATCTGCACGCAAAACGTCAGGTGTTCTCGTTCATTACGAAAGAGAACGTTGCGAAAAAAGTGATTGATGAGATTGCCCCGAAGTATACCGACCGTGACGGCGGTTACACGCGCATTGTGAAAACCGGTGTGCGCCGCGGCGATGCCGCCGAAATGGCCATCATTGAGCTGGTATAAGCTGCCAGCTGCAGATGAGCACAGAAAAGCCCCGCACCTTTTGGTGCGGGGCTTTTGCGCGGGAACTTTCCCTGTGGGGGCACAGGCGCGCACGCGCCCGAAGAGTAAAGCAGCCTCGCAGAGCCGATGGATGGTGCCCGCGACGCCCGGCACCGGGTAGAAAGAGAAAAGGCGCGTGTCTGCGGAATGCCTCCATGCGTGCCGGATAGCGCCTGAAATATTTCACAAACAAAATAAAAACATGGGCACATAGCTGCGGCATGCGCGTGAAAGATTCATGAACCTTCTGGCGGGCAAACCGGCAGACCGCGTCCCTGTTGCGTTTTTCCATCACTTCTGCCCTCCTAACGAACGGGGAAAAGGCCTTGAAAATCAGGAGACTTTTGAACGCAGCGTCATCGGCCGTAAGCTGGCCCGGAAAAAGTTTGGCCCGGACGCAATCAAAATCATGAACGGCACCCTGATGATGATCCCAGCAGATGGCTCCTTTGAAAAAAACAGCAAGCGGTTTGCGCAATGTAACACCCCTGCTGTGGATTCTGCCTTTGCCAAAAATTCTGGAGCTGGCCAAAGGGTGCGCGACTTCTATGAAGATTCCGGCGCCCCCTGTATATGTCACCAGCTTCTCTCCGTCCCAGATGCTGCAGCATTCTGTGCCCATGCATACCGGGCCGGAAGAATGCGGGCGGTGTTGGGACCTGCAGTATGCATGGATAAATGGAAAACCGCGGCACGCGGCAGAGGCAAAGCACACACACGCCGTACTTTGAAAGCGCTGGCCCTGCGCAAGCGGGTATCATGTAAAAGCACATGCAGGCCGGGCGCGCTCTGTCTGCCCAAAAGGGCTTGCTTTTGGCGGCGGAAAGAGGTAAAATGTAGTTATATTGGGTGCCGCATGCAGCGGCGCGAGGAAAGGGGCCCCTTTCCATTCTCCGGCCATGCCGGAGAAACTGCCTGTTTCACACAGGGGGCGGGGGCTGAAAACCTGTGAAGGAGAGAAAAGGCATGAAGAAACGGAAACAGCTTATGTGCGGCCTGCTGGCTGCGGCCCTGCTGGCCAGTGCTCTGCCCGTATGGGCAGAGGATGCGGCGTCCGCCCCGGCGCCTGTCCAGCTGCAGGCCGCCGCGGCTCCGCAGGCCGAGTGGGGTGTAGATTACGAGACGGCAGACGAATTCACCATTTCCACCGAGGCCGAGCTGCGCTCCTTTGCCGCCATGGTGAATGAAGGGAGAAACTTTGCAGGCAAAACGGTGAAGCTGGCAAACAGCATTGCCATGAGCGGCGGGCTTTGGGTGCCTGCCGGAAGTGTGGATTTTACATCAGGCGGTGACGCAGGAGACCGTTTTTTTGCAGGCACCTTTGACGGACAGGGCCATACCATTTCCGGCCTTGTCATTGACTGCGGCAAAGGTGAAAATGACCCGGCGTATGATGCGGTGGGCCTGTTCGGCTATGTGTGCGGCACAATAAAAAATGTGTCTCTCACGGGGCTTTCTATTTCTGCTGCCACAAACTTTGTCGGCGGCATTGCGGGCTGCCTGATGGATCATGCCGTTATTTCAGGCTGCACAGTGAAGGGCAGTATCTCCGGCGCCGTATATGAAGGCGACGGTGATGCTTATGGCGCCCAAATGGGCGGCATTGCAGGCACAACTGAAAACACCTGTGAAAATGTGCGCATTGAAAACTGTGTCAGCGAGGCGTCCCTCAACGGTGAAACAGATGCAGGCGGTATTATAGGCAGGGCAGACGGGCGGTATGAACAAAGCGTCACGCTGCTGAACTGCACGAACAGGGGCGAAGTAAACGGCGGCTCTTACCATGTGGGCGGCATTGCGGGCAGCGCGGACGGCACTGCCATAACGGGCTGCCTGAACGAAGGCGCTGTCACCGGCACATATGATGATACCATTCAGTTGGGGAACAGGGGCGTTGGCGGCATCGTGGGCAACGCAACAGATGAAGTTGGTATTACAAATTGCCGGAACAGCGGTAACATTACAGCCCCCCGGCAGGAATGGGTGGGCGGCATTGCAGGCTGCTTGCACCAGGGTTCTTCAGTGAACGGCTGCACCAACAGCGGTGCTATTCAAGGCGGCGATAGAACTGGCGGCATCGTGGGCTATGCAGATGCCTATGTGGACGGCTATGAGGTGGCCGGCTGCGCCAATACGGGCAGCGTGTCGGGCGCGGACGCCGTGGGCGGCATCGTGGGGCATACCTCAGCCTCTGAGGAAGAAAACACCAATGTCCGCGTGACGGGCTGCACCAACAGCGGCGCCGTTTCTGGCAATAGTGCTGTCGGCGGCATTGTGGGCGACCACAGCTCGGATTATGCAGCGAGTGACGTACATACAGCGGCCACGGTGCAGGGCTGTGTCAACACGGGCACGGTGCCCGCGGGCGGCGGCGCCATTGTGGGCAATAACAATGAGAAGGAAGGAAAGCCCGGCAAAGTGGAAAGCTGCTTCTGGCCGCAGGAGCAGGGCGGGGCCGTAGGCACGGGCGCGGGCTCTGCCGGGCAGCCCAGCGATGCGGTGAAGAACAATTCCTCATACGACGGGGCGGGCAGGCTGAACACGCCGGTGGAGGTGAACGGCGAAACGAAGTACGACCTGGCCGGGGCCCTTGCGGGCGCAGTGGGCGGCGGCAGCGCGGCCAATGTGCCGGACGCGCTGAAGGTGACAGTGCGCTTTGACGCAAACGGGCATGGCACGGCGCCGGCCGTGCAGCAGGTGGTGCTGGGCACACAGCTTGTGCTGCCGGACATGGCAGATGCAGACGGCCATGCGTTTGCGGGCTGGCAGCAGGGCGGCCTCACCTACAAGGCCGGTGAGGTGTGCGGCATCATGGCGGACACTGTGTTCACCGCGCAGTGGAACAGCGGCACGCAGGGCGGCGGCGCGGGCAATACGCCCGCCCCATCGCCCGCTCCCGCACAGAAGCCGAACCCCCAAACTGGCCTGTAATACAAAAGAAAGCAGAGCGGCAGGGCCCCGGTTTTCGAAACCGGGCCCTTTTCTTTTTCTTCGGGCGCCCTCTTTCTTTCGTGGCCTGAATTTTAATGCTGTAAAAACGGGACCGTAAAAAGACAATAACATATGGATAGCAGTATCTGCCGTTTATGCTTTTGGAAGCATGGGAGGTGTGGGCTTGCCCGGTTATGGAAGCATGTGGTAGAATAAAGAAAATTTATGCTGGGCGTACAGTGCGCCCGGCGGCAGGGAAAGGGTGCAGAGCATGGAGCTGCTGGAACAGCGCATTCGAGAAGAGGGTGTGGTAAAGCCGGGCGGCGTTTTGAAGGTGGACGCCTTTTTGAATCATCAAATGGACGTCACCCTGTTCAGCGCTATGGGTGCGGAGTGGAAGCGCCTGTTTGCAGGCGCGCCCATCAACAAGATACTCACTATCGAGGCCTCCGGCATCGGCATCGCCTGTGTGGCGGCCCAGCACTTCGGCGTGCCCGTGGTGTTTGCCAAAAAGGCGAAAAGCGTGAACATCGACGGCGACGTGTGGGCCACGAAGATAGAGTCGTTTACGCATAAGCGCGTATACGATGTGATAGTTTCAAAAAAGTATCTCGGCCCGCAGGACCATGTGCTCATCATCGACGATTTTCTGGCCAACGGCTGCGCGCTGCAGGGCCTTTTAAGCTTGGTTCGAGCGGCAGGCGCCGCGGTGGAGGGCGTGGGCATCGCTGTGGAAAAGGGCTTTCAGCGCGGGGGCGAGCTGATACGCGCACAGGGCGTGCGTGTGGAGAGCCTTGCCGTTGTGGACGCCATGGACGCGGATACGGGCGAGATTATATTCCGGCATTGACAAACCGGGCCCGCCGGGCCTGTGCAAAGCCGGGCGGGAACAGGAAACACTCAGGGGGGAAAAGCATGAGCAAGGCGGGCGCTGTGCTGGAGGAAGTAAAAAAGGCCGTTGTGGGCAAGGACGAGGTGCTGGTGCAGGTGCTGCTGGCTATTCTGGCGGGCGGACACATTCTGCTGGAGGATATTCCCGGCGTGGGAAAAACCACCATGGCCCTAGCCTTTTCGCGCGCACTGGCGCTGGAATATAACCGCGTGCAGTTCACGCCGGACGTGCTGCCCTCGGACATCACGGGCTTTTCCCTGTATAACAAGCGTACGGGCGCCATGGAATATCAGCCGGGGGCCGTTTTGTGCAACCTGTTTCTGGCGGATGAGCTGAACCGCGCCACCAGCCGCACACAAAGCGCGCTGCTGGAGGCGATGGAGGAGGGCGGCGTGACGGTGGACGGCGTGACGCACCCCGTGCCGCAGCCCTTTGTGGTGGTGGCGACGCAGAACCCGGCGGGCGCTTCGGGCACGCAGCTTCTGCCGGATTCCCAGCTTGACCGCTTTATGGTGAAGCTGTCCATGGGCTACCCCACGGAAGAAAGCGAGGTGGAGCTTTTGCGCCGCAGGCAGGGCGGGGCCCCGCTGAACGACGTGCGTCAGGTTTTGGGGCACGATGAGCTGCGCGCCCTGCGCGCGCAGGTGGCCGGGCTTTATATGAACACGGCGGTGATGCAGTATATCGTGCGGCTGGTGCGCGCCACGCGCCGCCACGCACAGGTGGTGCAGGGGGCCAGCCCGCGCGCCACGCTTGCGCTGGCCGCCATGGCGAAAGCCGCGGCTTTTGCGCGCGGGTGCGACTATGTGGCCCCGCGCGATGTGCAGGCCGTGTTTCCGTGCACCATTGCGCACCGCCTTCTGCTGGCGCCGGAGGCCAAAAGCGCACACGCCGTATGTGAAGAGGTGCTGCAGGGCACAAAAGCCCCGCAGCTTCGCTAGCATGGCGCGCACAAGGGCCCTGTACGCGCTGGCGCTGGCGGGGGCCTATGTGTTTTATTGCAATTATTACGGCTTTTTCGCCGTGCTGGTGCTGCGCTGTGCGCTGGCTGCGCCCGCCGTGTCGCTTGCGCTCGGCGCACTGGCTGCGATGTGCACGCGCGTGTACATCGAGGCCCCGGCAGAATGCCGTATAGGCCAGGCGGGCGAAGTGCATGTGTGCTGTACGGGGCGCTTTCTTCCCGCGCGCTTCGGCGGGCGGCTGGAGGCCTGCGCCCTTCTGACGGGAGAAGTGAGGCGCACGCGCTTTTCCGGCCGCGCGGAATGGGCCTGCCCGGCCGACACTGCACACTGTGGCTGTATGCGCTATACTTTGGCGCGCGCTTGGGCGGCAGACCCGCTGGGCCTGTTCCGCCTGCCGCTGCGCAGGCCGCAGGCCGCTGCTGTGACGGTGTGGCCCGTGCCGGAAGCGCCGCACCCCGCGCCGCCCATGCCGAACGCATTGGCGGCCGAGGGCTTCGCTGCCAAGCCGGGCGGCGGATATTCGGAGGAGCACGATTTGCGCCCCTACCGCCCCGGCGACGCGGTGAACGCCATCCACTGGAAGCTTTCGGCCAAAGCGGACGAGCTTATCGTGCGCGAACCGCTGTGCCCGCGCGGGCTGCGCGCCGCCCTTTTGCTGGATGCGCGCGGCACCGCCGCCGAGCGGGACCGCGCCCTTGCCCGCCTTCTGTGGATGGCCAAGGCTCTGCTGGCGGCCGGGGTGCCTCACCTTGTGCTCACCTTTGCCGATGGAACAGCCTGCGCAGCCTCCCTGCAGGTGGAGGACGACCTGACGGCCCTTTTTCGCCGGCTTTTGGCGCAGCCTGTGCCGCAGGGCGCCCCGATGCATGCCCTGCCGCCGCAGCTTCGCGCCCAGTGGCAGTACACGGTGCATGGGAAGGAGGCGCCCCATGCCTGACGGAAGGAAAATGCGCCCTGCACAGCCGCCCGGCACACAGAGGGGAGCCGGGCAGGGACGGCCTGCCGCAGTGCAGCAGGCGCTTGCGCGCACCCTGCTGGCGCTGTGCGGCGTATATGGGGCCGTGTTTGGCCTTGCGCAGGGCTTTGCCCTGGAAATGGATGTGCGCCGCGTAGCGGCCTTTTGCGCGGGCGCTGTGGCAGTGTGCATGCTTGTTCCCGCGGGTGTGCGCCTTGTGCGCCGTGGCGTGCCGCCGCGCCGCCTGTGGGTGAGAAGGGCCTATCTGTTCACCGCCTGGGCAGCCGCGCTGGAGCTTTGGATGTGGAGGGCGCAGCCTGTGCGCCTCGGCTTCGAGCTTTTGTGCGCGCGCATCACGCAGGAGTACAGGTTTTACTATGCGTGGGTGCCGCAGTGGTACCCGCGCATGCTCTCGGCCGGTGCGGCACAGGCGCGTGAACTGTATACTGCCTTTTTCTGCTGGCTGGCCTTGCTGATGGCAGGGCTTGTGTGCATGGCCCTGGCGGCGAAAAGGCGGGCGCTTTGGGGCATATTGGCCACGGCTGTGTCGTTCTGCCTGCCTTTGGTGGTTACGCGGGCAGCAGGGCCCGGCCCTGTGTGCGCCATGCTGGCCTTCTGGCTGGCGCTGGTGTTCTCGCAGCCGTTTCATGCCATGGGGGCAGCCCGCGGCGCGCGGGCCGCGCTGCTGGCCCTGCCTGTGGTGCTGTGCGGCGTGCTGGCGCTGTATCTGCCCTTGGACAAGGCCGATTATTCGCGCCCGGCCTGGGCGCTGGATTCCTGGCGCACGGTGCTGGAATGGAGCGCAGGGCTGCCCGGCCAGTGGGGCACGGGCGCGCAGGCTGCGCTGGATGGAATGCCCACGGCTTTGGTGCGCGTGGGCAGCCGCGGCGCGCAGGACCTGACCGTCGCCGGCCCAAGCTATACCGGCAGGACGATGCTTCATGTGGAATGTGATGCGGACGGCTTTTTCTACCTGCGCGGGGCCAGTGCGGGCGATTACACCGGCCATAGCTGGCAGGCAGGGCGCGTGCTGCGCATGGCGGGCGGGCAGACGGCCTCGCCCCTCACCTATGCCGCGCGCTTTGCGGGCGGCACGGGCCGCAGCACCATGACGCTTCGGCCTGTGGGGGACGGCACCGGCCTGTGCTATCTGCCCATGTACCCGGCAGGGGTGCAGCATGCGGAGTTTGAGGGCGACGTGTACGCGCGGCTTGACGGGGAAGAGGCACAGGTGGCCTTTGTAAGCCAGCCCGGCAGCGGCGCGCCTGTGGCGCTGCAGAAAGAGGAACAGGCCTATGCCGCCGCCGTGCGCGAGGCATATACACCCCTGCCGGAAGACACGCGCAGCGCCCTGCGGGAGCTGGCCGTGCAGGCGGGCATCCACCCCGGCTCCGGCACCGAAACGCTGGCCCGCCAGGTGGAGGCGTATATAGAGCAGGCGGCGGTTTATGACATCGCCGCGCCGCGCCAGCCTGCACAGGAAGATTTTGCCGTGTATTTCCTTAAGCAGGGAAAGCGCGGCTGGTGCATGCACTTTGCCACGTCGGCGGCCTGCATGCTGCGCGCGCTGGATGTGCCCGCCCGCTATGTTTCAGGCTATGTGTGTACGGTGGAGGATGGTGCGGCGGAGGTGCCGGATTATGCAGCTCATGCCTGGGTGGAGTATTATGTGCAGGGCCGGGGATGGCTGATGCTGGACCCCACGCCGCCTGCGGGCATACAGGCCGCTGCACAGGGCGGGCAGGCGGCCCCCGCCGCCTCTGGTGCAGAGAGCGCAGGCAGCACACAGGCGCACGCTGCACCCGCACCGCAAAGCGCCGGTACGCCGGTGCCCCAAACGCAAAGCAGCGGGGCACCGGGGCTCTCTTCTTCCGGCCGGGGCGGCCTTCCGGGCGCCCCGGAAGCACCCGGCGGGCCCGGCGCGCATGCTGCAGGCTTGCCGCCGCCGGTGAGACGGGCGCTTGCGGGCGCGGCGTGTTCTCTGGCGCTTGTTCTTGCCATATGCCTGTCTGCGGCCGTGCGCCGCGCGCTTTGCCTGCGGCGCCGCCGGGCCCTGTTTGCGCAGAACACCTGCCGTGCGGCCCTTGGCCTGTACCGTTATGCGCTGCGCCTGAACGGCGGCGCGCCCCTGCCGGAGCATATTGTGCTGCTGGCGGAAAAAGCGAAGTTTTCCCGCAGCGGGCTTTCGGCACAGGAGCTGGAGGCCTTGCGCGGTTTTGCCGCCGCACGCGCAAGGCGGCGGCGCGAACAGACTGCTCTGCCGCGCCGCCTGTGGGATATGTGGGCCTTATGCCTGTATTAAAGCCGGGGGGATTTTGCGCCTTTGCCGCACGGAGAAAAATACAAACGGCGTTTGCCGAAGGGAAGATGAATAAAATGGAAAAGCTGAAAAAGGAATGGCCGCACATGGCTGTGCTGGGCGCTTCCTTCCTGCTGCTGCCCGCGCTGGCGGTGCTGACGGGGGAGGGCGCAGTAATGGTGGTGCTTCTGCTTTTGGTGTTCCCGCTGGAAAGCCTGCTGTGCAGCTTTTTTGCGGGCAAAGCGGGCGGCTTTGCATGGTGGTTCTTTCTGGCTACCGGCGTGCTGTTTACCGCAACGGTTCCCCTATATTACAACGGCACCGCGAATATCTATGGCGGCGTATACGCGCTGATGGCGCTGGCGGCAAACGCCTTCGGCGCATACATCGCCAGCGATAAGGGCACGCCGGATATGAACTGGAAGCGCAGGCAGGCGCAGAAAAAGGCGGCCAGGCCGCCGAAAAAGCTGCGCTGAACGCCGGTCCCAAAAGCTGGGCACATGCGATATAATGCCATGATACCGGAGCTGACTGTGTTCGGCATCCAGAAAACAGAGAGGTTTTATTTGGACATACCGGGCTTTCGGCTGGAATATGGGTGCGAGGAAGCTTACTTTCTGTTCGCTTCCTTCGGGGAAAGCCGGTTCATACTCGAGCAATTCCATGAAGACGGCCGGAACACGGGCAGGCTGTGCTGCCCGCTGGGGTGCGGTGCGAAAATTTCCATAGCGGCAGAAGAGGCAGAGGCTCTGTACAGGCGTTTGCAGCATCAGGACGCGGCAGTTTACCGCGGCCCGTCCATCCGGGCCGCAGTATGAAACCGCGGACGGTGTGGCAAAGCGGAAGGCATTCCTTTTGCAGGCCCCGGCCAGCTGCCTGCTCCGCCTCACCCATGCTGGTAAGGTAAATAGACCAAGGGGGCCCGCGCCTTTCGGCGTGAGCCCCCTTGGTTTGCTTTGTATGCTTTAGGGAAATGACGCCCCCCAGGTCTGCTGGGGAGAGTAAAAAAGCTTTGGCTTCCAGCATCGAGCGAAACGGGAAGAGATGAACAACTTTACGATTGCCAGAAAGATAATCTTGGATAAACGGCGCCCGTTTACGGGCCGTAGGGCAAGTGATGCAGGCGGCGGATTTTTTCAGCGCCTCTTGAGAAGCTTGCCGGCAGTATGCCCTTTCAGGGCTTACTCAGGCTCCCCAGTAAAGCCGGGGGGCCTGAGTAGCGAAACGCCCCCGGCTGTGTTGTGGAGAGTAAAAAGGCTTTCGCTGCCAGTTCCGTGCGAAGCGGGATAGGGTATTCAATACCAAAAAGGTGTATCACGCAACGGGAAGAACCACGTTTACAGGAGGCGGAGCAAGCGATGCAGGAGACAGAGAATTCAGTGCCTCTTGAGGATTGCCGGTACGATACCCTTTCAGAGCTTACGCAAGCCTCCGGCTTTGCCGGGGGCCTGACTGTGTATTTTAAGCTTCCGCCAACACGTCTGCATATTCCGGGTGCTTTTCAAACCACGCTGCGGCGTAGCTGCACACAGGCACGGCCTTTTTGCCGCCTGTGCGCAGATGCTCTGCCGCGCGCTGCATCAGCTGGCCGGCCATACCCTGCCCGCGCAGAGCCTCGTCTACAAAGGTGCGCGTGATGGCCGCTGTGCCGCCTTCCCCTTCGGGAAAGCATACCTCGGCCAGCACCCTGCCGTTTTCTTCATATACGATGCTGTTTTCCTTCGTGATAAAAGCCATGTCACATCACCTCTCTGCACAAGAGTATACCGCATCTGCGCTTGACAGGCAAGCGGCGGCATGATATAACCTAATTATATAATATATTACATAAATGAGAGGAAAGAGAAAAACGCTGTGAAAGAGAATGAGGGAGGAAGGCAGGCCCCGCGCATGCCCGCCTATGGGGCGGAATATCTTCTGTTCGGCGCCCTGCTGGCATACGGCAACCGCCTTCAGACACTGGGCGACGGTTTTTATACAGAGGTCACCACAAAGCAGTGGTTTCTGCTGGCATGCCTTGAGCTGTTCGAAACGCCGCCTACACTGGGCGAGGTGGCGGGTGCCATGGGCTGTTCGCACCAGAATGTAAAACAGCTTGCCCTGAAGCTGGCGCAAAAGGGGTATGTGCTGTTCCGGCGCGATGCGGCTGATGCACGCCGCACGCGCGTGTTGCCGGGCCCGGCCTGCGCCGCGCTGCGGGAGAATTACCTCCAAAAACAGCAGGCGTTCATACATGCGCTGTTTGCGGGCGTGCCGCAGAAGGATATAAAAGCGGCGCTGGATGTAATAGCAAAGCTGGATGAAAACATGAGGGCCATGCAGGAGGGGGAAATATGAACACAGTGGTGCTGTATACTTCGCATTACGGGGCCACGGAGCGATATGCCCGGGCGCTGGCCGCGGCGCTGGGCGCGCCCTGCTTTGCGCTGGGGGAAGAGGATATGCAGGCCGTGCACCGCGCCGGGCGTATCGTATATGGCGGCGGCCTGTATGCAGGGGGCGTGGCCGGGCTTTGCAGGGCAAAGAAATATTTTCCCGGCAAGGACGTGTTTCTGTTTACTGTGGGGCTGGCCCAGACGCAGCAGCAGGCGGTGCGCGATGAAATAGAGCGGCAGGTGCAGCGCGGCCTCGGCCCGCGGCAAAGCCTTGCGCCGGGGCGGCTGTTCTGCCTGCGGGGCGCCTTCTGCTTTGAGAAGCTGGGCCTTGTGCACAAAACTATGATGCGCATGATGCGCCGCATGCTGCTGAAAAAGGGCGGCGGGATGACGCAGGACGACAGGGCGCTGCTGGCCGCCTTCCGCACGCCGGTAGACTTTGTGGATGTTTCCGCGCTGGCCCCGCTTGTAAAGGCCTGCGGCGTGCCGTACAGAGAAGCAGGAAAATAAAGCGTGCGGGCTCTGCAGCCGGCACGCGATGCTTATGGGAAGAGCAAAAGGGCCGGGCGCGCGCCTTGCAGGCGGTGCGTTCCCCGGCCCTTTTCCGTGCGGATGCGCGGCAGGCCGCGCGCGGGGTTACCCCTGGGGGAATTCCTCTTTGCTTTTCACGCGGTGGGCCACGGTGTGCGGCGCCTCCACCACACCTTTGGCGCAGGCTGCCTGCCCCTGGTTCGTATAATACAGGGCCGGGCGCATGCCGCCCTCAGCCAGCGCCTCCATATGCTTTTGTGCCTGTGCCGGGCGCGGCCCGGGTTTTTTGCATTCATGCTTCATGGTGCCTCGCTCCTTTCCCATCTAGCATGCCCGGAAAAATGCGCTGCATGCGCCGGCATGCCCTTTACATTCTCTTTGCGCCGTTTTATACTGGATACCGGAATGTGGAAAGAAGGGAAGGATATCCATGAAACTGTTGGTGTTTGTGCTGGATAAGGTGGAGAATCTGGAACCTGTGCTGAACAAATTCGAGCATATCGGCATCAGAGGCGCCACCATTCTGGAGAGCAAGGGCATGGCCCGCGCGCTGGAAAGCTATTTTGACGGCTCGTTCCTGGGGTCTCTGCGGGCCGTGATGGAGCCGGACCGTGAAGATAACCGTACGGTGTTTGCTCTTTTGAAGGATGAGGACGTGTCCCGCGCGCTGGATGCCATCGAGGCAATCAACGGCAGCTTTGACGCGCCGGGCACGGGTGTGGCGTTCACTCTGCCCGTGGCCGATGTGCGCGGCCTGAATAAGAATTACTGAGAACAGAGGTGTATCACAGTTGTTTGGCACGAATACGCTGCTTAACATGGCGGCGCTGCTGTTCGCAGGGCTGCTGTTTTCACGCCTTATCAAGCTTTTGAAGCTGCCCAACGTCACAGGCTTTCTCGTGGGCGGGCTTATCATTGGGCCCTCTGTTCTGGGCCTGCTCAGTGCACAAGGGGTGGAATCTTTGAATCTAGTCTCCAGTGTGGCGCTGGGGTTTATCGCATTTTCCATCGGCAGTGAGTTCAAAATAAGCTATTTCAGGCGCGTGGGCTTTCTGCCCATCGTCATTGCCATTTTTGAAAGCCTGTTCGCCGTTGTGTTCGTAGTGGCGGCCCTGGTGGCATCGGGGCAGGCGCTGCCCTTTTCTCTGGTGCTGGGGGCCATTGCGGCGGCCACGGCGCCGGCGGCCACTATCATGGTGATTAAGCAGTACAAAGCGCGCGGCCCTGTGACAGAGACGCTGCTCAGCGTGGTGGCACTGGACGACGCCACGGCCCTTATCTTTTTCGGCATTGCAGTGGCTATCGCCCAGGCGCTGGAAAGCCCGCAGCATGCCTCGCTGCTTGCCAGCATGGCCGCGCCGGTGCTTCAGATATTTGAGGCGCTGGGCATTGGCCTTGTGCTGGGCGCGGTGCACACGCTGCTTATCCGCTTTCTGCCTGCGCGGCACAACCGTCTTGCGCTCACCATTGCGTTTGTGCTTACGGCCACGGCTGTGGCGGATATGCTGGGCCTTTCCGCCCTGCTTACAACTATGGCCATGGGCGCAGTGTTTGCCAATTTCTGCAGGCAGTCTGCTCAGGTAATGGAAGTGACGGACCGTTTTACAAATCCCATCTATATGATGTTTTTTGTGCTGTCCGGCGCGGGGCTGAACCTTTCCATCCTGCCTTCCATCGGGCTGGTAGGCATCATTTATGTGGTGGTGCGCGTGTTGGGCAAGCTGGCGGGCGCCTGGTTCGGCGCCGTGCTGATGCGCGGGCCCGCGGCTGTGCGCCGCTGCCTTGGCCCGGCGCTTTTGCCGCAGGCGGGCGTTGCCATTGGCCTTACCGTGGTGGCCCAGCAGGTGGTGCCGCAGTATGCCGAAGTGATACGCGCCGTCATTTTGTGCGGCACGCTGATTTATGAGCTGATAGGCCCCGGCGTGGCAAAATGGACCTTGCAGCGTGCGGGCGAGATAGAAAAAGGGGCCTGAGCCCGCCTTCGCGGCGCGGCCTGCTGCAGAGGCTTGAGGAGAGGATAAGATGAAAACAGGGCTGCTGCTGGAAGGCGGAGCAATGCGCGGGTTATATACCGCGGGGGTGCTTGATGTATTTATGCAAAACAATATTTCTGCTGACGGCATCGTGGCTGTTTCGGCAGGGGCGTTGTTTGGAATGAATTATAAATCGAAGCAGCCCGGCAGGGTGCTCCGGTACAACAGGAATTACGCCGGAAACAGAAATTACATGGGGCTGCACTCGCTGCTCACAACTGGGAATGTGATGAATGAGGATTTCTGCTTTCACAAAATCGTCAACGAGCTGGACCCTGTCGATTTCGATGCTTATCGGCGCAGCAAAGAGGAATTCTATGCGGTTGTGACGAACATCGAAACCGGAAAAGCGGAGTATATCAAAATAGATGACCTGAGAAATGCAGAGCAAATGGAATATTTGCGTGCGTCAGGTTCTATGCCCTTTTTGTCAAAGCCCGTTTGCATCAACGGCAAAAAATATTTGGACGGCGGAATTGCAGACAGCATTCCAATTGATAAAATCATGAGCCTTGGCTACGACAGAGTCATTGTGATACTTACAAGGCCGGAGAATTACCGAAAGAAAAAGACGAATGCGCTGATTCCCGAAATCTGTTACCGAAAGTATCCCGGCCTTGTTTCCGCTATAAACAGCAGGTATCTGGTATATAACCGCCAGTTAGATAAAGTGAATGAATTGGCAAAGGAAAAGAAGATATTTGTGATACGCCCGTCAAGGCTTGTCGATATCAAACGTCTCGAAAGAAATGTTGAAAGAATACAGGAAATGTATGATTTGGGAAGAGAGGACGCCGCCAAAAGCCTTGAGGCGGTAGCGGAGAATTTAAGCGCGGCGAATAAGGGCTTGTGAAATTTTTTGAAGGCGGCAGGCGCTGTTCTGTCCGTTTTGCTCATGCCTGCGTGCGGGCGGGCAATTTCTTTCACTCGCGGCCCGCGGCCGAAGGCCCGGCCGCCGAGGGGCAAATTCGGTGAAAAGGCCCGGGCAAAGGTCTGCCTGTCTTGCGGGAAAAGGCATGCAGGCCATTGGCCGGCTGGGGAAGCAGCTTTTTCTTCCCTTGCCGGAGAACAGCCCGGAAAGACGGGCCACGAATGCTGCACCATCACTGGAGGGGATCCCTCCGTTTTCTGTCATGGGCAGGCAGCTTCATTTTTTGACGGGCTGCAGTGCGCGCTGCTGTGGCAGAAACCGTCATGGCGGGCACGAAGCATTTTACGGGGACGAAAATTTCAAAAAAAGCGGGGCCGCATCTTGACAGAACGCGGCCTTTCTGCTATTGTTCGTTTAGACATTCATCTAAATGATGATGCCGGCATGGGGCTGCACCCACAGTGCGGCCCCGGAAAGGAAGAGAGGGAAATATTTATGCTGAACATCAGCCATTTTTCCAAAACATACCCCGGCGGAAAGCGCGCCGTGGAAGATTTGAGCCTTACGGTGCCCGCGGGGCATATTGTGGGCTTTATCGGCCACAACGGCGCGGGCAAAACCACAACGCTGCGCTGTGCGGCAGGTATTCTGGATTTTTCTGAGGGCACTATCGAAATAGACGGCCACGACATCGCGCGCGAGCCGGTGGCCGCAAAGCAGGTGACGGCCTTTTTGCCTGACAACCCAGATTTGTATGAATTCATGACGGGCGTGCAGTACCTTACCTTTATTGCGGATATCTACGGCATCCCGGCAGACGAGCGCACCCGCCGCGTAAAGGAATATGCTGATGCTTTCGAGCTTACGCAGGCCTTGGGCAGTGCCATTGGAGGCTACAGCCACGGCATGAAGCAGAAGCTGGCGCTTATTTCGGCGCTGATGCGCAAGCCACGGCTGCTGATTCTGGACGAGCCCTTTGTGGGGCTGGACCCGCAGGCCGCCTTTGTGATGAAGGGCTATCTGCGCCGGGTGTGCGACGAGGGCGGCAGCGTGCTGTTCAGCACACATGTGCTGGAGGTGGCGCAGAAGCTGTGCGACCGCATTGCCATCATTAAGGGCGGGCGCCTTGTGGAAGAGGGCCCCACGGCGGACATTGTGGGCAAGTCGGACCTGGAAGCCGTATTTCTGGAGCTGGCGAGGGAAGGTGAAGGCCATGCGTAAGCTGTGGTGCCTTGTAAAAGTGGATTTCCGCGCCATGCTGGCGGCGCTGAACTTCGGGCGCAGCAAAAAGGGCAGGGCAGGCGGCATTGGCACGCTGGTGCTTTTGACGGTGCTGCCGCTGTATCTTTCCGGCGTGTACAGCTTTCTGCTGGGCGAATGGATGAGCGAAAACGGCGCTTTGGGCTTCCTGATGCCTGTAATGGCGCTTTTGGGCATTTTTATGAGCCTGATGTTCACCATGTTCGGCGCAAGCGGCATTGTGTACGGCGGGCGGGATATGGATTTGATGCTCAGCCTGCCGGTGCCCGCGTTCAGCGTAATGCTGGCAAAGCTGCTGGCGTTGTATCTGGAAAACCTGGTGTTCTGCGGGCTTTGGCTTATTCCCGCGGGTGCGGCGCTGGGCGTATACGGCGGGGTGAGCCTCGGCTTTATCCTTTCCATGGCGCTGGCGGTGCTGTTCACACCCTTCCTGCCTGCCCTGCTGGGCGCGCTGATTGGCTGGCTGGTGGCCTTTGCCGAGGGGCGGCTGCGCCGCAAGGCGCTGGTGGCAAGCCTTTTGTACCTGGCCCTGTTCGGCATACTGATAGCGGGCGGCATGCAGGTGAACAGGCTGGCAGGGCTGATGATGCAAAATGCCGCTGCCCTGCAGCATGTGCTGAACACCTGGCTTCTGCCCATGGGGCTTTTGCAAAGTGCGCTGGCAGGCAGCTTCCCGGCGCTGCTGGGCTACCTGGCCGTATGCCTCGTTCCGTTTCTGGCGGCGGCATGGCTGCTCAGCCTGCGCTATAAGGCCATCCTCACAGGCCTGAGCTCCCGCGCCATGGGCAAGGCCTACCGCCTGTCCCGTCTTGGCGCGTCGGGACAGTTCGCGGCGCTGTACAAAAAAGAGCTTGCGCGCTTTTTCGGCACGCCCATCTATCTGTTCAATACAGGCATCGGCTTTATCATGCTGCTGGGCGCTGGCATATACGCGGTGTTTGCAAGGCGCACCATTCTGGAGTTTGCCGCGCAGGTGGGCGGCATCCAGACGCTGCTGCCCGCCGGCCTGCTGGCGGTGGCTTTTATGGTCGGCACCTTCAACACGACATGTGTTTCCATCAGCCTGGAGGGCAGGCAGCTTTGGGTGCTGAAAGAGGCGCCCATCCCGGCCGGCCGGCTGTTTCGCGCCAAAGTGGCCATGAACCTCACCGTGGCCTGGCCGTCCATTCTCATCGGCCTTGGCTGCATCGCCTTTGCGGTGCAGCTTCCGCTGGGGCAGGCTGCTGCGGCGCTGGCGCTGTGCCTTGCGCTCTCACTGCTTGTAGCGCTTGCCGGACTGTGTGTCAATCTGCTGCTGCCCAAGCTGGACGGCGCGAACGATACGCTGGTGGTAAAGCAGTCTGCCTCGGCATTCTGCGGCATTTTCGGCGGCATGGGCCTGGTGGGCCTGGGCGCGCTGTGCTGGGTGCTGTTTGGCAGTGCGCTTGGCTTTTCCGCCTTCTGCGCTGTTTTTGCCCTGCTGGCGCTTGTGCTCAGCGCCGGTTTATGGTATGTTTTAAATACGTGGGGGGCCAGGCGTTTCTCCGCGCTGTGAGGAGGAAGGCTGTATGGTATTCAGAACACCCGAAAAGCAGGACCGCACCGTGTGGTTCTGGGTAAAAATAGCGGCTGCGGCGCTGGTGCTTGGCTTCGGCGTATGGCTGATGTTCTTTCAGAATATTTCCGTCTCTCTTTCCGAGACAGAGCTGTATGTGACAGGCGGTGTTGGCAACAGCCGCACGGTGCCTTATGCGGATATCACGGGCGTGGAATGGCTGCAAACGCTGGACAAGGGCGAGGCGAACAACGCCATGCGCACGCGCACGATTCAGGCGGGTGAATACCTTAGCGAAAGCTACGGCTTTTACTATCTTTATACCCGTGCAGACGCTTCTGTATGGGTGAAGGTGGATTCCACCGACGGTGTGCTGGTGTTCAGCGGCCGCACAGACGAAGAAACGAAGGAATTGTATGATATGCTGTTGACGCATGTGGCTGCGGCCTGAAGCATAATAGAAAGCCGAACATAGAAAGGGGAGGGCGCCGTGCTTTCGTGGGTGAAGTGGGCGCTCTCTTTTTGCGCCCTGGGGCTGTTTGCTGCGGGTGCTTTTATATGTGCGGCAAAGCTGGTGCGCCCGCCTGCCGCCTTCCCTGCGCGCGGCCCTGCCGCGCGCAGGGAAATTCTGCTGGCGGCGCTGGCGTTTTTGCTGTTTGCAGTGCTGGTGCAGGGGACAGTGGTGCTGTGCGCTGTGCGCCAAAGCCCCGGCGCCGGGCTGGAAAGTGCGCTGGGCCAGTTCTTCGGCGGCATTGACGCACCGCACTATATCAGCCTTGCACGGTACGGTTATCAGAATGAGTGGAACGAGACAGTGGCTGAACAGCACCTGCGCATCGTGTTTTTTCCACTGTTCCCATGGCTTCTGCGTGCACTGAATGTGTTCGGCGCGCTGCCGTGGTATGCGCTTGGCTGTGCCGTGCAGCTGCCGCTGTTTGCGGGCTGCGGCGCCGCGCTGTATGCCCTTGCGGCAGAACATTACGGCCCGCGTACAGCGGCGCGGGCGTGCGTGTGGCTTTTGGCCTTTCCGGGCGCGTTTTTCTTTGCTTTGCCCATGACGGAAAGCCTGTTTCTGCTTTTGTGCCTTAGCTTTTTTCTGCTGCTGGAGCGCGGCCGCCCGCTGGCTGCGGGCGCAGCGGGGCTTTTGTGCGCGCTGACGCGCTCGCCGGGGGCGCTTTTATGCGGCGCGGCGGCTGTGTGGCTGTGGCAGGCTGTGCGCGCAAAGCGCGTGCGCCTTTCACCCGCCTGCGCCGCGCCCGTGGCCGGGCCCGTGTTGGGGTTGCTTTGCTATTTTCTTTTGAATTGGGCTGTGTTCGGTGATTGCCTGCGCTTTTCAAAATATCAATATGAACATTGGGGCCAGCGGCTGGGCTTTTTCTGGAACACTGTGGCCTATCATCTGGACACCATGGTGCAGTGGTGGCGCGAGGGCCGGCGGCTGAACGCCGTGTGCATCAGCCTTCTGGCCGTGGTGTGCATTCTGTATGCCATGGGCCTGCTGTGCGCGGCAGCGCGCAGGCTGCAGGCGCATCATCTGGCCTTTGCACTGGCCTATGCGGCTTTTACTATGGGTGCAACCTGGCTTTTAAGTGCGCCGCGTTATCTGGCAGACTGTTTTGTGCTGCCCTGTGCCGCCGCACTGTGCTGCCGAAGGCGCCGGTGGCTGCGGCTGTGCTGGCTGGCTGGCCAGGCGGCCATAGCCGCGGCCTACTTTGCCGTTTACCTCCGCCACGGGCCGGTATATTAAAAGTGTGAAAGAAAATCCCGCGCCCCGAAGCTAACTTCGGGGCGCGGGATTTGTTTTGTTGCCGCTTTAGTGCAACGCCCCCCAGCAGAGTTGGGGAGAGTAAAAAAGCTTTCGCTTCCAGCATCGAGCGAAGCGGGAAGAGATGAACAACTTTACGATTGCCAGAAAGATAATCTTGGATAAACAGCGC
>JAGZUF010000011.1 GCA_018380115.1 Oscillospiraceae bacterium
GCGGCGCTGGGTGTTTTCGTTCTTTGGTTGACATTTTTCATTACCCCTTTCCATTATACAGATTGTTTTTCTGTCCGGCAAATCGGGTATGGGGGCAGCATCTTCCTCCCGGTCACTTGTACAAAACGGGTACAAGTGCGAAAAATATGTAAAATATTATATCCCGCGGAAAGGGAATTGTCCAGTTTAGGTGCATCCGCCCGGAACGGAGGGGAACGCGCGTGAATACATAAAAAAGCGCGGGGCAGGCCGGTGCCTTGCCCCGCGCATCGGCGCACCCCTGCCGGGATGCGCCCGTTCAGCCATCGATGATGCCGGAGGAATACTTTTTTGCATGCTCCAATATTTTCTGAAAGGTTTCTTCGCTGATGTCGTGCTCTATTTTACAGGCATCGGCTGCCGCCGTCTGTTCATTCACGCCCAGAGCAACGAAAAAGCGGGTGAGCAGCTTGTGGCGGTTATATACGCTGGAGGCTATTTCATAGCCCTTGTCTGTCAGGGTGATAAAACCCTCTCTGTCCATTTCGATATAACCGTTCTCACGCAGCTTTTTCATGGCCACGCTGACGCTCGGCTTTTTGAAGTGCTTTTCGTTCACCACATCGATAGAGCGCACCATGCCCAGCCGTTCCTTCAAGATAAGGATGGCTTCCAGATAATCTTCTGCAGATTCATGAATGACCAAAGCGTTCCCCTCCCGTATTTTATAAGGAAACGGCGCCCAGGCGGGCGCCCGCCCAAAACAGACATAAACTTGTGTACTGATACCAAATTAAGCTTAACATATCTGCGCGAATTTAGCAAGGAGTGCAAATTGGCCTTCGAAATATGAAAAAAGTGTTGACAAAAGAGGTTAGTTGGAGTAAACTTTGTGCTGGTAAAGAAGTTAGCGCTTTCTAACTTACAGCCGGGCGAATTCATGATTTTGTGCAGGGTTTTGCAGAAGGGGGGCGTGGCTTTGATGCCTTTGACAATGGCAAGGCCGGGCGAGACTGTAACGATACGCAAGATCACCGGAAAGGACGAAGTGCGCCAGCACCTTGCGGAACTTGGCTTCGTGGTAGACGGCACTGTCACGGTAGTCAGCGAAATAGCGGGGAACCTGATCCTTCAGGTGAAGGACAGCCGCATCGCGCTAGACAAAAGCATGGCCAACCGGGTGATGATTTGATGGGAGGAATGACGATGAAAACTCTGAAGGATGCCAAAGTCGGCGAGAATGTCGTTGTGAAAAAGCTGCACGGCGAGGGCCCTGTAAAGCGCCGCATCATGGACATGGGCATCACCAAGGGCGTGGAGATGCATGTGCGCAAGGTGGCGCCTCTGGGGGACCCGATGGAGCTGAACGTGCGCGGCTATGAGCTGAGCGTGCGCAAGGCGGATGCCGCAATGATTGAGGTGGAGTAAAAGCCGCCTTTTCTTTTGCGGCAGGGTTAGTTTTTTCTAACTTCTGCGGTGTAAGCATGGGATACGAATCGAAAGATTTTGGAGGAGTGAAAACATGAGCATTACCATCGCGCTTGCCGGCAACCCCAACTGCGGCAAGACCACACTGTTCAATGACCTGACGGGCTCCAGCCAGTATGTCGGCAACTGGCCCGGCGTTACCGTCGAAAAGAAAGAGGGCAGGCTGAAAGGCCATAAGGATGTTGTTATTCAGGACCTTCCCGGCATCTACTCCCTCAGCCCCTACACGCTGGAGGAAGTGGTGGCCCGCGGCTATCTTGTGAAGGAAAAGCCGGATGCCATTATCAACATCGTAGACGGCACGAACATCGAGCGCAACCTGTACCTTACCACACAGCTTATTGAGCTGGGCCTGCCTGTGGTGGTGGCCGTAAACATGATAGACCTTGTGCGCAAGAATGGCGACAGGATAGACCTTGCAAAGCTGGGCGCCGAGCTTGGCTGCACGGTGATGGAGATGAGCGCCCTGAAGGGCGAGGGCAGCATGGCGGTAGCCGAAAAGGCCATCGAGGCCGCCAAGGCCCACAAGGTGGGTGAGCATCCGCATGTGTTTACCGGCAGCGTAGAGCACGCCATCGCCCATATCGAAGAATCTATTTCCAGCAGGGTGGATGCGCAGAACTTGCGCTGGTATGCCATCAAGGTGTTCGAGCGCGACGAGAAGGTGGGCGCGGAGCTGAAGCTGGACACTGCGCTGGCAAAGCACCTGGAAGAGCATGTTCAGGACTGCGAAAAAGAAATGGATGACGATGCCGAAAGCATCATCACCAACCAGCGCTATGCCTACATCAGCAAAGTGGTGGACAAATGCGTGAAGAAAAAGGCGGCCAAGCACAGCCTGTCCGCCTCGGACAAAATCGACCGCATTGTCACAAACCGCGTGCTGGCGCTGCCCATTTTCGTTGTGGTGATGTGGCTTGTGTACTGGATTGCCATGGGCCCGTTCGGCAGCTTTTTGACAGACTGGACGAACGACGTGTTCGGCGCTGAGTTCCTGCAGGGCAGCATAGGCGGCCTGCTGGAAAGCTGGAGTGTCGCACCCTGGCTGCAGGGCCTTGTGGTGGACGGCATCGTGGGCGGCGTGGCCGCCGTGCTGGGCTTTGTGCCGCAGATGCTGGTGCTGTTCCTGATGCTTTCTATTCTGGAAGACGTGGGCTATATGGCCCGTGTCGCCTTTATTATGGACCGTATCTTCCGCAAGTTCGGCCTTTCCGGTAAAAGCTTCATCCCAATGCTCATTGGTTCCGGCTGCGGCGTGCCGGGCGTTATGGCGTCCCGTACTATTGAAAATGAACGTGACCGCCGCATGACCATCATGACCACCTGCTTTGTGCCCTGCGGCGCAAAAATGCCCATTATCGGCCTGTTTGCCGGCGCGCTGTTCGGCGGCAGCGGCTTTGTGGCTGTAAGCGCCTACTTCATCGGTGTAATCGCCATCATCGTCAGCGGCATCATGCTCAAAAAGCTGAAAGCCTTTGCGGGCGAGCCCGCGCCGTTTGTAATGGAGCTGCCCGCCTACCATGTGCCCAGCGTGAAAAACGTGTTGCATGCCACATGGGAGCGCGGCTGGAGCTTCATCAAGCGCGCAGGCACCATCATTCTGGCATCTTCCATCATTCTGTGGTTCCTGCAGGGCTTTGGCTTTGTGGACGGCGCTTTCGGCATGGTGGAGGACAACAACTCCAGCCTGCTGGCAGCCATCGGCAGTGCCATCGCCTTCATCTTTGCGCCGCTTGGCTTCGGCGACTGGCAGTCTGCCGTGGCTGTGTTCACCGGCCTTATCGCCAAAGAGAACGTGGTTTCTACCTTCGGCGTGCTGTTCCATGTGGGCGCTGAAGTGGCCGAGGACGATGCCAACCTGTGGGCGCAGGTGGCCCTGCACTACACGCAGCTCACGGCTTACAGCTTTATGATTTTCAACCTGCTGTGCGCGCCGTGCTTTGCGGCTATGGGCGCCATCAAGCGCGAGATGAACAATGCCAAGTGGACGCTGGCGGCTATTGGCTATATGTGCGGCTTTGCGTATGCTGTTTCCCTGCTGGTGTACCAGCTGGGCGGCCTTATCACCGGTGAAGTCGCGTTCGGCCTCGGCACTGTTGCGGCCATTGCCGTTCTGGCCGTGCTCATCTACTTCCTGGTGCGTCCAAACAAATACAACGCTGACTACAAAAAGGGCTCTGCACCTTCCGTGAAACTGGACGACAAGGTGCGCGTCTGAACGAGGCATTCTTATGACTTGGAATCTTCCTACTATCATTCTGGGGCTCGTTGTGCTTGCGGTGTTCGTTGCCATTGTGGCGGGCGGCATCCGCAGGCGCAGAAGAGGCGGGCATAGCTGCAGCTGCGGCGGTGGCTGCAGCGGGTGTGCCTGCTCTGGCATGTGCCACCCCAAAAAAGACTGACCTGCAAGTGGGGAAGGGCCGCTGTAAGCGATTTACAGCGGCCCTCCTTTTTACCGGAGGAAAGGAGAAGGACGGTATGGAGCTTCATGCCGCGGGAGAAGATTATCTGGAGACGGTCCTGCTGCTGGAACAGGAAAAGCAGATGGTGTATTCGGTAGACCTTGCCAAGCGCATGGGCGTCACACGCGCAAGCGTCAGCCGGGCTGTGGGCATTTTGTGCGACGGCGGCTTTCTGTGCGTAGAGGGGCGTGTGCTGCGCCTGACGGAAAAGGGCCGCAGCATGGCGCAGCAGGTGCACGAAAAGCAGATGTTTTTCGAACACTGGCTTATGCAGGCCGGGGTTGCCCCCGCCTGCGCGCGGGCGGACGCCTGCCGCATCAAGCATGCCGTCAGCGAAGAGAGCTATGTGCGGCTGCGCGCCGCGGGCCAAAAGGAAGGAGAAAGCAAATGCTGAATAAAAGGCTGCTTGGCATTGTGCCTGGCTGCAAAAGGTATATTGTGCAGAACGTGGCGCTTCAGTGGTGCGCACTTGCCGCCAATATTGCCATGATATTCACGCTGGGGCTGTTTTTGCAGGCCCTGCTTCGGGGCGGCGCACAGGCGGGTGTGTTCTGGGGCACGGCGGCCGTAATGGCCGCCGCGGCCACGGTGCGCTTTGCCTGCACAAAAGGGGCGGCGCGCGCGGCCTTTTATGCTTCGAAGGAAGTGAAAAAAACGTTGCGCGGGCTTATCTACCGCAAGCTGCTTCGCCTGGGGGCAGCCTATACGCAAAGCGTGCCCACCGCCGAGGTGGTGCAGCTTGCGGGCGAGGGCACGGAACAGCTTGAGACCTATTTCGGCGCCTATCTGCCCCAGCTTTTTTACAGCATGCTGGCGCCTGTTACGCTGTTTGCGGTGCTGTGCACGGTAAGCGTGCGCGCGGCCGTGGTGCTGATGGTGTGCGTGCCGCTTATTCCGGTGTCCATTGTGGCGGTGCAGAAATTTGCAAAGCGCCTTCTGGGCAGGTACTGGGGTCAGTACGCCGCGCTGGGCGACCACTTTCTGGAAAACCTGCAGGGCCTTACCACTTTGAAGATATACGGCGCGGATGAAGACCGCCACCGGCAGATGAACCGCGATGCCGAGCATTTCCGGCGCGTTACCATGAAGGTGCTGACGATGCAGCTGAATTCTATCATCGTCATGGACGTCATTGCGTATGGCGGCGCCGCGCTGGGCATTATTGTGGCCGCAGGGGAATTTGCAGCCGGGCGCACCGGCTTTGCCGGGTGCTTTGCCATCGTTCTGCTTTCGGCCGATTTTTTTCTGCCCCTGCGCGCCCTGGGCTCTTATTTCCATGTGGCGATGAACGGCATGGCGGCCAGCGGCAAGATATTCCGCCTGCTGGACCTGCCTGAAGCGCCGGAAAAAACGGCGGCCCCCGGCGCACAGGGCGGCATCTGCTGCGAGGGCCTGCGCTTTTCCTACAAAGAAGGGCGCGAGGTGCTGTGCGGCGTAAATATGGCCTTTGCGCAGCGCGGGCTGTTTTCCATCGTGGGAGAGTCCGGCTGCGGCAAATCTACCGTGGCGGCTGTGCTGCTGGGGCGCAATACCGGCTATCTGGGCAGCGTAACGGTGGGCGGGCGCCAGCTTCGGGACATCAATGAGGCTGCCCTGATGCGGCACATCACACTGGTAAGCCACAACAGCTATCTGTTCAAGGGCACGGTGCGCGGCAACTTACAGGTGGCTGTGCCGGGTGCGCCGGACGAGGCGCTTTGGGCCGCGCTGGAGAAGGTGAAGCTGGCGGGCTTTCTTCGGGCGGAGGACGGGCTGGATACGCCGGTTGCCGAGGGCGGCGCAAACCTTTCCGGCGGGCAGCGCCAGCGCCTGGCTTTGGCGCGCGCCCTTTTGCACGACAGCCCGGTGTATATTTTTGACGAGGCCACCTCGAACATTGATGTGGAGAGCGAAAACGACATCATGGCCCTCGCGCACGAGCTGGCGAAGGAGAAGGCTGTCATTCTCATTTCTCACCGGCTGGCCAATGTAGTGCCGTCCGCCCGGATTTATGTCATGGAGCACGGCGCCGTGGTGCAGGCGGGCACCCACAGCAGCCTGCTGGCGCAGGGCGGGCTGTACGGCACGCTGTGGGCGGGCCAGCAGGCGCTGGAGCAGGTTGGAAAGGAGGCCGGGGCATGAAAAAGACAAGAGGCAACTTTGCCGTGATGGCCCGCCTGGTGGGGCTTGTAAGGCCGCTTCTGGGCGTGATGGCTGGAGCCGTGGCCATGGGCGTGGCGGGCTTTCTGTGCGCCATCTTTATTCCTGTGCTGGGCGGCTGGGCGCTGCTGGACATCCTTGGCCTTGGGGCGCCGCTGGCGCTGGGCACCATATTTGCCTGCGTGCTGGTGTTTGCGCTGGCGCGCGGCGTGCTGCGCTATGCAGAGCAGGCGTGCAACCACTTTATCGCTTTCAAGCTTTTGGCGCTTATCCGCGACAAGGTGTTCACCGCCCTGCGGAGGCTGGCCCCCGCCCGGCTGGAGGGGCGGGACAAGGGCGAGCTCATCTCTATCCTCACAGCGGACATTGAGCTGCTGGAGGTGTTCTACGCGCACACCATTTCGCCGGTATGCATTGCGGCCCTTGTGTCTGCGGCAATGGCCCTGTTCATCGGCGGGTATCACCCGGCGCTGGGCGTGCTGGCGCTGGCCGCTTACCTTGTGGTGGGTGTGACGGTGCCCCTTGCCGCAGCCCGGCGCGGCCGGGCCGCGGGCGAGGCCTTTCGCGCGCGCTTCGGCGCCCTGAATGCGTTTGTGCTCGATTCCCTGCGCGGCCTGCGCGAGAGCATCCAGTACGGCGCCGGCATGCGGCGGCTTGCCGGGATGGACGCGCAGACGGACGCCCTGTCTCAGGAGGAGGAAAAAATGAAGGCGGGTGCCGGGGTGAACGCCGCTGTCACGGGCACCGTTATTCTTACCTTCTCTGCGGCCATGCTGTTCTGCTCGGCCTGGCTGTACCTGCGCGGCGCCGTGGGATTTGACGGGGTATTGACGGCCACCGTAGCCATGATGAGCTCTTTCGGGCCGGTGGTGGCCCTGGCGAACCTTGGCAGCAGCCTGCAGAACACCCTTGCGGCCGGCAACCGCGTGCTGGACATTTTGGACGATGTGCCTGCGGTGGAACAGGTGGAGAATGGAAAGGACATCGTATTCAGCGGCGCCGGGTGCGAGAGGGTGAGCTTCTCGTACGGCGGCGCGCCGGTTTTGCGCGATGTTTCCCTTCCATTCCCGGAAGGGGCCGTGGTGGGCATTGTGGGGCGCAGCGGCTGCGGAAAATCCACCCTGCTCAAGCTGCTGATGCGCTTTTGGGATGCAGACAGCGGCACGGTGCGCATTTCCGGCGAGGACATCCGCACAGTGAACACGGCCAGCCTGCGCAGCGCTGAAAGCTTTGTCGTGCAGGATACGCAGCTGTTTCACGACAGCATTGAAAACAACGTGAAGCTGGCAAAGCTCTCGGCCACGCATGAAGAGGTGGTGCAGGCCTGCAAAAAGGCGGCCGTGCACGATTTTATCATGACGCTGCCCCAGGGGTACGCCACCCCGGTGGGCGAGCTGGGCGAGACGCTTTCGGGCGGCGAGCGCCAGCGCCTTGGCCTTGCGCGCGCCTTTTTGCACGACGCGCCCTTTGTACTGCTGGATGAGCCCACCAGCAACCTTGACAGCCTGAACGAGGCCGTTATTCTGCGCTCTATCCGGCAGGCGCGGCAGGGCAGAACGTTTGTGCTGGTGTCGCACAGGGAATCCACCATGCGCATTGCAGACATAGTATACAGTGCTGAAAACGGGAGGGTGAGCTGAGATGAAGCACGGTGCCTCTGCCGGATCGAAACGAAGGAAAGAGACGCAGGTGGTGCGGCTGATGATAGAGCTGTACTGCCGCGGCCGCCACGGTACGCCCAAAGGCCGGCTGTGCCCGGAGTGTCAGGCCCTGGCGGAATATGCCGCCCAGCGCGTGGCACATTGCCCGCATATGGAAATAAAGACCTTTTGTTCAAACTGCAAAACGCATTGCTACCAGCCGCAGATGCGCGAGAGAATACGCCAGGTGATGCGCTATTCCGGCCCGCGCATGCTGCTGCATCACCCGGTGATGGCTGTGCGGCATGTGGTGGAAACTGTCAAAGAGAAAAAACGTCTGAAGAAGGAGAACTGCTGATATGATGAAGCTTGTATACCTTGTGCTGGGCATCCTCAGCACGGCCCTTGGGGCTGTGGGTGTGGTGCTGCCCATTCTTCCCACCACGCCGTTTCTGCTTGTGGCCGCGTTCTGCTTTGCAAAAAGCTCCAGGCGCATGCACAACTGGTTTATTGGTACGAAGCTGTATGAAAAGCACCTCAAGACGTTTGCCGAAACGCGGGCCATGACCATGAAGACAAAGCTTTCGCTGATGGGCATGGCCTCCACCATGATGCTTATTGGCTTTCTGCTGATGGGCTCTGTGCCGGTGGGGCGCGTGGTAATTGCGTGTGTATGGGTGTTCCATGTGTATTATTTTTTGTGCCGCGTAAAGACTATCCCCGCGCCCGGCCCCGGCAGGGGGCAGGACGCCGCATGATGAAAAAAAACGGCCCGGCCGCGGCTTTAAGCCGCAGCCGGGCCGTGCGGCAAAAAGTCTGCTGCAAAAAATAGAAAAAATGCTTGACAAGGCGCCGCCGGTATGGTATCTTATAGACACGAGGTTAGTTAAAACTAACCAAAACGGAAACCGAGGATGACGCTGGCGGCGTTTTTTCTTTTTCCGAAAGGTTAGTTAAAACTAACTTTTGCGAAAGGGGCGTGGCTCGCTTGCAGGGAAGGCTGGACGGTTACCTTGCGCGCCACTGTGCACCCACCTTATTGGGGGCAAAGGCAGCCAGCCTTGTGTCGCTTCCGCAGAAGGAATTCCCCGACCTGCCCCGCCTGGCGGAAGAATACACAGCGCGCTATGCAGCCTGCGGGCTGGCCTTTCTGCCGCTGTGCGAATGCAGGCAGCGCAGCCTTTTGCTGGTGTATCGCCCGGCCAGCCTGAAAAGCAGGCTTTCAGCCCCGGGGGCCGCTGCGCTTTTGAAGGGGCTTGGCTATGATACCTGCCAGAGTCTGGACGGCCTGCTGGCGGCGCTGCGCGGGCGCTTTGACGGAGGCTGCGGCTTCCCGCATGAGATAGGCCTGTTTCTGGACTACCCCCCAGAGGATGTGCAGGCGTTTATAGAGACGGGCGGCGAGGGCTGCAAGCTGTGCGGCTACTGGAAGGTGTACCACGATGTGGAGGCCGCCAGAGAACGCTTTGCCTGCTTTGACGCGTGCCGCGCCTGCCTTTGCAGGATGCTGGCTGCGGGAAACACGATTTCACAGCTGCTTTGTGCAGCTTGAAATAAAGGCGCCGCAGGGCGCCTTGCAACACGATGCTAAGGAGGCATTTTATGAGCGAGATTGCGGTTATTTATTGGTCCGGCACGGGCAACACGCAGGCCATGGCCGAGGCGGTTGCCGAGGGCGCGAAGAATGCCGGAGCGCAGGCGGACCTTTTCTCTGTCAGTGACACCTCTGCCGACGCTGCGGCGGCGTACGATAAATTGGCGCTTGGGTGCCCGGCCATGGGCGCCGAAGTGCTCGAAGAAAGTGAATTCGAACCGTTTTTCACCGAGCTGGAGGGCAGGCTTTCCGGCAAAAAGGTGGTGCTGTTCGGTTCCTACGGCTGGGGTGACGGCCAATGGATGCGCGATTGGGCAGACCGCCTGGCCGCCAGCGGCGCTGCTGCCAGCGGCGAGCCGCTGATTGTGAATGAAGCGCCGGACGACGACGGCCTGGCGCAGTGCCGCGCTTTGGGCGCAGCCCTGGCTGGCGCCTGAGCTCTCTTTCTCCTTTGCGGGCGGGTTCCATATACGGCTGAGGCCGTGCCGCTTATACAGGCTGCGGCGCGGCCCCGCCGGAACCGTGCCCCGCACATCTTTCTTATCTTTGCTTACTCCTTCTATTCAGATAACCTTCCTCCGCGAAGCCGCCTTTTTACGTCCTGCAACAGCCGTAAAAGGGCGGCTTTCCTTTTTTATGTGCTTCCCAAAATCAGGCCCCTCTGTTCATTCTGCCGGGGAGAATAAAAAGGCTTTTGCCTCGGGCTTCGGGCAAAGCGGGGGAGGAGGGGAGGCGTATCGCGGCCCTTTTTGTAACGCAGGGGCCGCTTTTCATTTATGGGCCGTGAGGCAGGGGATGCAAATGGCGGCCTTCAGGGCCGCCTGAGAGGCTTGCCGGTACGCTGCCCCTCCAGGGCTTGTGTAAGCTCCCGGCTTTGCCAGTGAGCCCGACCTTACATGCCGTACAGGGTAAAAACAGAGAAATTTTTCGCCCTGCATTGACAAACCGGTGCCGGCAGGTGTAAACTTGTGCCGGAGTTTGACGGGCGCGGACTCTTTTTTTACGGGCGAAAGTTAGCCTACGCTAACTTGTTGGCCCAAAACAGGAAAGGTGGGCTTGCATGAAACAGCACAGGTTTTGGGCATGGGCCATGGTGGCGTGCGCAGTCATGGCGTTCTGGACCGGCTATCACCACAAATAACGGGTGAGACAACGTATGCTTTGACAGATATGGAAAGGATGGAATGAAACGATGGGTTACAAACATATGAGAGAATTGGTCTGCTTTGCGGGCGGCGTGCTGTTCGGCACGGCCGGCATCAAGGTGCTGGCAAGCAAAGATGCTAAAAAGGTATATGTGCAGACGGCGGCCGCCGCGCTGCGCGCACGCGACTGCGTGATGGACACTGTAAACAAGGTGCAGGAGAACGCCGAGGATGTGCTGGCCGAGGCCAAAGCCGTGAACGAGGCGCGCGCACAGCAGGCACAGGACGCCCAGGAAGAGGAAGAAGTGCCCGCTGAATGAAAATACGCATTGAGCACGAGATAAAAGGGCGCATCCGCTTTTCTACAAGCTATGGCATTTTGAGCGCACAGCATGCGGATAGGCTGGAATACTACCTTCTCAGCCTGCCGGGTGTGCAAAGCGCCAAGGTGTATACCCGCAGCGGCAATGCCGTCGTGTGCTATACAGGCCCGCGCACAGAGCTGCTGCAGGCCGTATGCCGCTTTTCCCCGCAGGACGAGGCTGTGCGCGCCCTTGTGCCGGAGCACACCAGCCGCGCGCTGAACGAGGCCTATCGCGAAAAACTGGTGGGCCGTGTGGCGGGGCGGCTGGTGTTTCAGCTTCTGGCCCCGGCGCCGCTGCGCGCCGCGCGCGCCTGTGTGCAGGCCCTGAGCTATGTGCGCGCGGGCCTGCGCTGCCTGTGCCGCGGCAGGCTGGAGGTGCCCGTGCTGGACGCCGCCGCCATTACGGTGTCGCTCGCCCGGCGGGATTTTTCCACCGCCTCCTCAGTGATGTTTCTGCTGGGCATTGGGGAGCTGATGGAGGAGTGGACGCACAAGCGCTCTGTGGCGGACCTTGCCAGCAGCATGGCCCTGAATGTGGAAAAGGTATGGGTGAAAACGCCGCAGGGCGATGTGCTGATGCCGGTGCGCAGCGTACAGCAGGGGGCCTGCATCCGTATGGAGGTGGGGACCATGATCCCGCTGGACGGCGTGGTGGCCGAGGGGGAGGCCATGGTAAACCAGGCCTCGCTTACAGGCGAAAGCGTACCCGTGAAAAAGGGCCCCGGCTCTGCCGTATATGCCGGCACCGTGCTGGAGGAGGGCGCGCTGACCATTGAGGTGCGCAGCACGCAGGGCGGCACACGCTATGAAAAAATTGTGGCCATGATAGAGGAGTCGGAGCGCCTGAAATCCTCTCTGGAGGGCAAGGCGGCCCATCTGGCGGATAAGCTGGTGCCCATCAGCTTTTTCGGCACGGTGCTCACGGGCCTGCTCACGCGTAATGTGCAGAAGACCGTGTCCATTTTAATGGTGGATTTCTCGTGTGCGCTGAAGCTCTCTATGCCGCTGGCCGTGCTGAGCGCCATGCGCGAGTGCAGCCAGCGGCGCATCACGGTGAAGGGCGGCCGGTTTCTGGAGGCGCTGGCCGAGGCGGACACCGTCGTGTTCGACAAAACGGGCACGCTGACAAAGGCGCAGCCCACGGTGCGCGAGGTGGTGACGTTCGGCGGCGCGCAGCGCGAGCAGATGCTGCGCGTGGCGGCCTGCCTGGAAGAGCATTTTCCGCACTCTATTGCCAGCGCCGTGGTGCGTTGTGCCGCCCAGGAGGGGCTGGAGCACGAGGAGATGCATTCCCGCGTAAAGTATGTCATTGCGCACGGCATCGCCTCAGAGATAGACGGCAGACACGCCTGCATCGGCAGTTACCATTTCATTTTTGAAGACGAGGGCTGTGTGGTGCCGCCGGGCGAAGAAGAAAAATTTGCAGCGCTGCCAGCTGACTGCAGCCTGCTGTATCTGGCACTGGGCGGCTGGCTTGCGGCCGTGCTGTGCATCGAGGACCCCCTGCGGGAAGAGAGCGCGCAGGTGGTGCGCATGCTGCGCCGGCTTGGCGTCCGCCGCACTGTGATGATGACGGGCGACAGCGAGCGCACGGCCCGCACCATTGCGCAGAAGGTGGGCGTGGATGAATACTACGCCGAGGTGCTGCCGGAGGATAAGGCCGCCTTTGTGCAGCGCGAAAAGGCAAAAGGGCATACGGTGGTGATGCTGGGCGACGGCATCAACGATTCCCCCGCGCTCAGCGCGGCAGACGCCGGCATCGCCATCAGCGAGGGCGCCCAGCTTGCGCGCGAGATCGCAGACATCACCATCTCCGGCGCAGACCTGTATGCGCTTGTCACGTTAAAGGCGGTGAGCAATGCGCTGATGCGGCGCATCCGCGCAAATTACCGCTTTGTGCTGGGCTTCAACTCGGCGTTGCTGGCGCTTGGGCTTTTGGGCGTCATCACACCGGGGCTTTCTGCCGGGCTGCACAACCTCTCCACGCTGGGCATCGGCCTGCACAGCATGACGAACCTGCTGGAAGAAGGCAACTTCGGCGCAGAGGGCCGCACAGCGTGAAAAGCGCCCTGTTCCGGGCAGAGAAGCGGCCCGGCATGCCTTCCCGGCGTGCCGGGCTGTTTTCATCCCGCTGAAGGCGGCGCGGGCGCCTGCAAGCGAAGAAAAAGGAGGCAAAGGGAATGGAGCACAGCATGGGGCATATTCTGCCGGATGGGGCACATGTGGAAGCAAAGCAGGGCAGCGCCACCGTATACCGTGTGGATTACCCGGATGGCTGGGGCCGCATGACAGTGTACGATGTGATGCCCGGCGTTTTGCTTTCGTTCAACGACTTCCGCACGGCTCTGGGCGGCCAGCAGCACGAGGCATGGGAGAATATGGTGGAGATAAACCACTGCCTGCGGGGCGGCTTTTCGGCGCAGATGCCCGGCGGCATGGTGGCAGAGCTTGGCCCGCAGGATTTTGCCGTCAGCGATATGGCCCGCCCGCCGCGGCGCGCTGGCTTTCTGATGGGCGGGTATTACGGTATCAGTCTGGTGGCCCAGCTGGAGCGCGCCCAGCGCTCGCTGGACGCCGTCATCGGGCCGGGCATGGTGCGGCTGAAGGCGCTGTTTGAGCGCCTGTTTTGGGACAGGTCTTTTCTTGTGCTGCGCCATGACAGGCGCATCCAGCATATTTTTTCCGAGCTGTATGCTGCGCCCCACGCCCTGGCACCCGCCTATTTCCGGCTGAAGGCGGCAGAGCTGTTTGTGTTTCTTGCCCTGTATGAGGGTGGGGGCCATATGCCCGCTGCGGAGTACCGCGGCGAGGACGTGCACCAGCGTATGGAGGCCGCAGCCCGCGCCCTGACGCAGGACCTTGGCCGCCGCCCGCCGCTGGCGCAGGTGTGCCGCAGCATGGGTCTTTCCAAGACGGCGCTGTACCGCCAGTTTCAGGCGGTGTACGGCGAAACGCCCTATGCCTATGCAAAGCGCCGCCGCATGGAGACGGCGGCCCTCTGGCTGCAAACCACAGACATGCCCGTGGGGCGCATTGCCGGGGCGCTGGGCTATCAGAATGCCAGCAAGTTTTCTCAGGCGTTTGCAGCCTTCTACGGTGTGCCGCCCACTGCCTACAAAAAGGGGCTACTTTTGGATTGAACGGGACTTTCAGAGTGGTAAGGTGCCCTTCTTTCTGCTATACTTTCTGCGTAAAGGTTAGTTAAAACTAACCTCTTTTGTAAGGAGGATATCCGATGAAGCAGGAAAAGAAGAACGGAGTGGCGGCCCTGCTGCACTATGCGGGCAGCTACAAGGGGCTTACCTTTCTGGGGCTGGCCCTGTCGGCAGTATCCATGCTTTTGAGCATGGCGCCCTATATCTGCATCTGGCTGGCCGCACGGGACCTGATTGCCGTGGCGCCGCAATGGACGCAGGCGCAGGCGGTTACACAGCACGGCTGGCTGGCCTTTGCCTTTGCGGTGGGCGGCATCGTCCTGTATTTTGCAGGCCTGATGTGCACGCATCTGGCGGCCTTCCGCACGGCAGAAAATATCCGCAAGCAGGGTGTGGCCCATGTGATGCACGCCCCGCTGGGATTTTTTGACTCCAACGCCTCCGGCCTGATTCGCAGCCGGCTGGACCTTGCGGCGGCCGATACGGAAACACTGCTTGCTCATAACCTGGCGGACATTGTGGGCACTGCTGTCCTGTTTGCGGCCATGCTGGTGCTGATGTTCGTCTTTGACTGGCGCATGGGCGCCGCCTGCCTGCTGGCGGCGGTGATTTCGGTGGCGGCCATGTTCTCTATGATGGGCGGCAAAAACGCCGGAATGATGGCGGAATATCAGGCTGCGCAGGACCGCATGACCAAGGCAGGGGTAGAGTATGTCCGGGGCATCCCGGTGGTTAAGATATTCCAGCAGACGGTCTACTCCTTCAAGGCGTTCCAGCAGGCCATTGAGGATTACAGCACCAAGGCAGAGCACTATCAGTCGGATGTGTGCCGCGTACCGCAGTCCGTCAACCTCACCTTTACCGAGGGCGCTTTCATCTTTCTGGTGCCGGTGGCGCTGTTTCTGGCGCCCGGGGCATTATCCGGCGGCAGCTTTGCCGGCTTTGTCACAGATTTCGCCTTTTATGCGGTGTTTTCCGCCATCATTTCCACGGCGCTGGCCAAAATCATGTTCGCTGCCTCTGGTATGATGCTGGCAAACACCGCTATGGGCCGTGTCAATCAGGTGATGGATGCCCCCACGCTGAAGGCGCCCGCGCATCCGAAGAAGCCGCAGGGCAACAAGGTGGAATTCAAAGACGTGAGCTTTACCTATGACGGCGCCGAGCTGCCCGCCCTGTCCCATGTTTCCTTCACGGCGCAGCCGGGGCAGACGGTGGCGCTGGTGGGCCCGTCCGGCGGCGGCAAGACCACTGCGGCCAGCCTGATTCCGCGCTTTTGGGACGCCACTTCGGGCGCCGTGGAGGTAGGCGGCGTGAATGTGGCTGAGATAGACCCCCATGTCCTGATGGACCAGGTGGCCTTTGTGTTTCAGAACAACCGCCTGTTCAAGGCCTCCATTCTGGAAAATGTGCGCGCGGCGCGCCCGCAGGCCACGCGCGAGCAGGTGCTTGCGGCCCTGGCGGCAGCCCAGTGCCAGGATATTCTGGAAAAGCTGCCGGACGGAATTGACACACAGATAGGCACGGACGGCACCTATCTTTCCGGCGGCGAGCAGCAGCGCATCGCTCTGGCCCGTGCCATTTTGAAGGATGCGCCCATTGTGGTGCTGGATGAGGCCACCGCCTTTGCCGACCCGGAGAACGAAGTGCTTATTCAGAAGGCCTTCGCTGCGCTTACCCGCGGGCGCACGGTTATTATGATAGCACACCGCCTTTCCACCGTGGTGGGGGCAGATAAGATCATCGTGCTGGAGCAGGGGCGCATTGCAGAGCAGGGCCCGCATGCGCAGCTTGCCGCCGCCGGAGGGCTGTACGCCCGGATGTGGGCCGATTACAACCAGGCCGTCCAGTGGAAGATCACCAGCGAAAAGGGGGCGGAATAAATGTTCGGTGAAAAATTTCAGCGGAAATACGCCCTCACCGGCCAGGGCGTAAAAAACACCAAAAAGGGCGCCTTCTGGACAGTCATTGTAAACCTTGTCGTGATGGGAAGCGTCAGTGTTCTGTATCTGATTATGGACGGATTTATGGGTGCGCTGACAGACGGCAGCCCGCTGCCCGGTATGGCGCTGGTTGCCGGCATGGTTGTCCTTTTTGCTGTCCTGTCGTTCATAACGCATCTGCAGCAGTATAAGGCGACCTACGGCCTTGTGTACAACGAGGTGAAGACAACCCGCCTGGGCCTGGCAGAGCGCCTGCGCAAGCTGCCCCTGGGGTACTTCGGCAAGCGCGACCTGGCCGACCTCACCGAGACCATCATGGGCGACGTCAACCGCATGGAGCACGTCTGGTCCCATGTGCTGGGGTACCTGTACGGCGCCTATATTTCCACGGCGCTCATCGCCGTATGCCTGCTGGTGTACGATTGGCGCCTTGCCATAGCCTGCCTATGGGGCGTGCCGGTGGCCTTTGGCCTGCTGTTCGGCAGCCGAAAGCTTGCCGCACGCAGCGCCGAGCGCACCAAGAAGGCCGCCGTGCGCGTGTCTGACGGCATTCAGGAGGCGCTGGAAAATATCCGCGAAATTCGCGCCACCAATCAGGAAGAGCGGTATCTGGAGGGGCTGAACCGCAAGATAGACGAGCATGAGCGCATCATGATCCGGGGCGAGCTGGGCACGGGCATCTTCGTCAACGCCGCCAGCGTCATCATGCGCCTGGGTGTGGCCACCACTATTCTTGTGGGGGCGGAGCTTATCCTCTCCGGCCGCATCAGTTTTATGCTGCTGTTCCTGTTTCTGCTGGTTATCACGCGCGTATATGCGCCCTTTGACCAGAGCCTGGCGCTGATTGCCGAGCTGTTTGTATCCCAGGTGTCGGCAGACCGCATGATGGAGATTTACGACACGCCCATTGCCGAGGGAGCAGAGCACTTTGAGCCAAAGGGGCATGATATTGTGTTCGAGCATGTGGGCTTTGCCTATGACGAAAAAGAGGTGCTGCACGATGTGAGCTTTACTGCAAAGGAAGGGCAGGTGACGGCACTGGTGGGGCCGTCCGGCTCCGGCAAAAGCACCTGCGCCCGGCTGGCGGCAAGGCTGTGGGATGTCACCAGAGGCTCTATTCGAGTGGGCGGCGTAGATATCTCCACCGTAGACCCGGAGGTGCTGCTGCGCGATTATTCCATGGTGTTTCAGGATGTGGTGCTGTTTGACGACACCGTGATGGAAAACATCCGTCTGGGCAAGCGCGGCGCCACGGACGAGGAGGTGCGCGCCGCGGCAAAGGCCGCAAACTGCGATGAATTTGTCCGCAGGCTTCCGCAGGGCTATGATACGCCCATCGGTGAGAACGGGGCCAGGCTCTCCGGCGGCGAGCGCCAGCGCATCTCCATTGCGCGGGCCCTGTTAAAGGATGCGCCCATTGTGCTGCTGGATGAAGCTACAGCGAGCCTGGACGTGGAAAACGAGACAAAGGTGCAGCAGGCGCTTTCCCGCCTGCTTGCGGGCAAGACCGTGCTGGTGATTGCCCACCGCATGCGCACGGTAGAGGCGGCTGACAAAATTGTGGTTTTAGCAGGCGGCAGGGTAGCGGAAGAGGGCGCGCCCGCACAGTTGATGGAAAAAGGCGGCCTGTATCACCGCATGGTGGAGCTGCAGCGGCAGAGCGCCGGCTGGAAGCTGAAGGATTAAGCCGGGCGGCGCAAAGCCAGGCCAGGAAAGGGCAGGATATTGGCAGGCCTCTCAAAAGATACTGAAAAATCCGCCGCCTGCAGCACCTGCCCCACAGCCCGCAAACGGGTATTGCTTTTCAAAATTAACTTTTTGTGAACCGCGAAGTTGCCGTTCATTTCCCGTTTCGCCCGCTGCCTGAAGTGAAAGCTTTTTGCTCTTTCCGGCAGGGCTGGGGTTTATATCGCAAAAGTATATAAAAAGGCGGAGCCCGGAGAAACTCTCCGGGCTCCGCCTTTTTTCACTTTACCGGGCGGGAGGCCCCGGCAAAGTATGCATTTTTAATAGTGCTTATCCGGCCGTGCCGCCCTTGCCCGGGGCAGGCTGCCCGGCGGCATGAAAGGGCGCGGTACCGGCATACCATGCAGCGCCCTCCTTCACCCGGGCGGCAAGCTGAGGCGTCACAGGGCCGCGCACCCTGCCGGGCACGCCCATCACCACACTGTTGGGGGGCACCGCCATGCCCTCTGTCACAAGGGCCCCTGCGGCCACCACGCTGCCCGCGCCGATGTGCGCGCCGGAAAGCACGGTGGCGTGCATGCCGATAAGCGCGCCGTCCTCCACCGTGCAGCCGTGCACCAGCGCACAGTGGCCTATGGTGACGCCGCAGCCCACGCATACGTCGTGCCCGGCGGCGGTGTGCAGCACGGCGCCGTCCTGAATATTGGTGTCTTCACCCACTGTGATGCTGCCGGAATCGGCGCGCAGCACCGCGCTGTAATATACGCTTGTGCCGCGCTTCAGCGTCACGTTGCCCACAATGGCGGCGGTTTCAGCCAGAAAAGCGGGGCTCTCCAGCCTGGGGGCTCTGCCCCTGTATTCCTTGATGACAGCCATGGAATATGCCTCCTTTTTCATGAGAAATTAACCTCTGCTGCCTCGGATAAGCAGCATCATAAGGACAGAAACGGTACAAATGCTTTCATACCTGCTAAATCAAACAAAAGAGCTTTGGGGCATATTAACCCGAAGCTTTTTGTTTCATGGAGCCTTATTTTCTCTTGAGAAAAAATCAAAAGGGCGCGGCCGGGGTATGCCGGGCCGCGCCGTACAGCTTATGGGGGAGAAGCAGGTCAGTCCGGCATGGCGCGCACCACACCGCGCTCGGCGTCCACTGAGATATGCATGCCGTCCTCCAGCTTTTTTGTGGCGCCCAGCGCGCCCACAATCACAGGCTTGCCCAGCGTCAGGCCCACAATGGCCGCATGGCTGTTGGCCCCGGCCTCTTCGGTGATGATGGCGGCCGCATGGCGCACGGCGGTGAGCATCTCATTGTCTGTGGCAGGCACCACCAACACATCGCCGTCCTTGCATTTGTGGTTGGCCTCCTCGGCGTTGTGGCACACGCAGGCGCGGCCCGTGCCGTTTTTGCTGCCCACACCCACACCGGTGAGCAGGGCGTCGCCCACAAGGTGGGCCTTTATCATGTTCGTGGTGCCCGAAATGCCGACGGGCACGCCCGCGGTGAGCACTACAAGGTCGCCGTCCGCCACCATCTGCGCATTTTTGGCCGTGGCAACAGCCTTGTCGATGAGCTCGTCGGTGCTGTGCGCGTATTCCATGCACAGCGGCGTAATGCCCCACGAAAGCGAAAGCTGGCGGAATACCTGACGCGTCAGCGTGCAGGCGAGAATATCGGTGTTCGGGCGGTATTTGCAAAGCAGCCTTGCAGTTTCGCCGCTCTTTGTCACGGTGATAATAGCATTGGCGTGGATATCCATGGCCGTGGTGCAGGCGGCATGGGCCACGGCGTCGGCCACGCTCATGTGCGCCTCGGGCGCGCGCTGGCGCAGGCGCTTGCCGTAGTTGATGTCGCTTTCCGTGCGCCAGGCAATGGCGGCCATCGTCTGCACGGCCTGCACGGGCCAGCGCCCGGCCGCCGTCTCGCCCGAAAGCATAATGGCCGAGGTGCCGTCGTAAATGGCGTTGGCCACATCTGTAATTTCGGCGCGGGTGGGGCGGGGGTGCTCCATCATGCTCTCCAGCATCTGGGTGGCGGTGATGACGGGCTTGCCCGCGTTGTAGCAGCGCCAGATGATGTCCTTCTGGATGATGGGGATTTCAGTGAAGTCTATCTCAACGCCCATGTCGCCGCGGGCCACCATGATGCCGTCGGATACAGAGAGTATCTCTTCAATGTTGTTTACGCCCTCGCGGTTTTCTATCTTGGCAATAATCTTGATAAAGTCGCACTTGCACTCGTCCAGCACGCGGCGTATCTCCAGCACGTCGGCGGCGCTGCGCACGAACGAGGCGGCGATGAAATCGAACCCCTGCTCTACGCCGAAGCGGATGTCGTCCTTATCCTGCGCCGTCATATACGGCATCGAAAGGTGCACGTCCGGCACGTTCACGCCCTTATGGTTCGACACGGGGCCGTCGTTCTTTACAGTGCACACAATGTCGCCGCCGTCGATGTCCTTCACCGTCAGGGCGATAAGCCCGTCGTCCAGCAGGATGCGCGCGCCGGGGCGCACATCCTGCGGCAGCTCTTTATAGGTGATGGAGCAGATATTCTCATCGCCCATCACTTCGCGGGTGGTGAGGGTGAACGTCTGCCCGGCCTTCAGCTGCACCCTGCCGTTTTTGAAATCGCGCAGGCGTATTTCGGGGCCCTTTGTGTCCAGCAGGGCGGCGACGGGCATATCCAGCTCGTCGCGCAGCTTCTGCAGCTGTGCCAGACGGCGCGCGTGGTCCTCATGGGTGCCGTGCGAGAAGTTGAAGCGGGCCACATTCATGCCCGCACATATCATGTCGCGCAGCACGCCCTCCCTGTCGGTGGCGGGGCCCAGCGTGCATACGATTTTCGTCTTTCTCATAAAAAACACCTCTCTTTTCTTTAACCTGCATTATTATACACACTTTGGGTGCAATGCGCAATGAATCCCGTGACACTGTACAAAAAATTTGCTATAATATTACAAAGAACTTGCGCTGTGTGCCTGTGTGAGGGCGGGCGCAGCAAAAAGGGCCTCCCCGGCGCGCTGTGCGCCCGGCAGAAAGGATGTTCCGTGTATGGCAAAACGTGTGTTTCTTATCGTGCTGGACAGCTTCGGCATCGGCGAAATGCCGGATGCCGCCAGCTTCGGCGACGAGGGCTCCAACACCCTGGGCGCTATTGTAAAAAGCGGAAAATATGCCACTCCCATGCTGCAGAAGATGGGGCTGTTCAATATTGAGGGCGTAGCCTGCGGCAAACCGGCCAGGCGCCCGTTGGCGGCGTTTGCGCGCCTGGCCGAGGTGTCGGTGGGAAAAGATACCACCACCGGCCACTGGGAAATGGCGGGTGCCGAAAGCGGAAAGCCCCTGCCTGTGTATCCGCACGGCTTCCCGGCGGAGCTTATCCATGCCTTTGAAGAAAAAACAGGCTGCCAAACATTGTGCAACAAACCTTATTCCGGCACGGAAGTGCTGAAGGATTACGGCGAGGAGCACATGCGCACCGGCGCACTCATTGTATACACTTCGGCAGACAGCGTGTTCCAGATAGCTGCGCATGAAAGCGTGGTGCCCGTGGCCGAGCTGTACCGTTATTGCGAGCTTGCGCGCGGCATGCTGGACGTAGGGCGTGTGATTGCGCGCCCATTCGCCGGTACCTGTGCGGCAGATTTCAGGCGTACGGCGAACCGGCACGATTACTCATTGAAGCCGCCAAAGCCCACCATGCTGGACGCCATTCATGCCTCCGGGCTGGATACCATCGGCGTAGGAAAAATTTACGACATTTTCGACGGGCAGGGCGTCAGTGAAAAAATTAGGACGACAGGCAACGACAACGGCATGGAAGTGACGCTGGAGCTGGCAAAGCGGGATTTTTCCGGCCTTGCCTTTGTAAACCTGGTGGATTTCGACATGCTGTACGGCCACCGCAACGATGTGGACGGCTATGCCGCCGCGGCCACGCGCTTTGACGGATATCTGGTGCAGCTTGTAAAGCTTCTTGGGCCGGATGACCTGCTGCTTATCACGGCGGACCATGGGTGCGACCCGTCCACCCCCTCCACAGACCACTCGCGGGAATATGTGCCCCTGCTGGCCTTTGGCAGCCATGTGCGCGAAGGGGTAAACCTGGGCACGCGCCGCAGCTTTGGCTGCGTTGCCTGCACGGTGTGCGATTATCTGGGCGTATCCGCCCGGCTGGACGGCGAGAGCCTTTTGAACGATATTCTGCGCTGAAGGCGCCCGCATGATGCAAAACGGTGCAAAAAGCAGTACAGGCCCTTGATTATTTTAGAAAAACAGGGTAAAATCTTGTCATAAAAGCAGCGCGGCGAAAGGGGCCCCTTTCGTATCCTCCGGCTTCCGGAGGATAACCTGCGCCGTCTGCCCCCATGCGGCAAAAAAAGGCCCGGCAGGGCGCCGTACTTCGCGGGCGCGCTTTGCCGGGCGTGTGAAAATTTTGCCGCTTTGTGAAACAGGATGGATACAAATGCCGTTTATAGTAGAGAGATAAAACAGGGGAAAGGGGCGCTGCGCGCGTTCAGCCAAACACCCACACATGGCATACGGCCAGCACTTCGCGCAGATAGCTGGGGGCAATGGTGCCGAAGCTGATAGAGGCAGGGACGGCGCGGGCATTTGTGAACCCGGCCTTGCGCGCAAAGATGCCGGAACGGTAGATGTGAAAGCGGTTCGTGACATAGGCGATGGGTTCGTCTGCGCCGACACCTGCCTGCTCCAGCAGCACACGGGAAAATTCGAAGTTCTGCTCGGTAGATTCGCTTTTGTCCTCTTTTATGATATTCTCCTGCGGCACGCCGCGCGCGGCCAGATAGCGCGCCATGGCTTCGGCTTCCGGAATGGCTTCGTCCGGCCCCTGGCCGCCGCTCACCACCAGCAGAACGTCCGGGTTTTCGCGGTAATAATCCAGCGCGGCGTCCAGCCTGCGCGCTAGAAGGCCGCTTACCTGTTCGCCCCGCAGCCCGGCGCCCAGCACCACCACGGCCTTTTCATTGCCCGTGGCCGGGTGGGCAAAGCTGGCTGTAAACAGGCCCAGGGCAAACAGAAGGTAGGCCCCGCACCCGGCAAAAAATACATATTTCAGCACGCGCCCCGCGCCCGCGGCGCAGAAGGCGTCGATGCGCTTTTGAAACAGGGCGTACACCCACACTGCCGCAGTGATGCCGTACATCATGGCATTGCCCAGCGTCAGGTTGGTGCGCGCGGCGCGCAGGGCGCTGTCGCCCAGCAGGAAAATGGCGATGAGCCATACAAGCTTTTCTTTCATATTCGGCCCTCCGGCGGGCATGGCCCGCTGGCCTTATTATACCGGGCCTGCGCCAGCTTTGCAATTTGGAAATTCCTTGCCAAAGCACAGGCGCTGTGATATGATAAATTAGAATATAAAATATGGTTTTTCTTTTATTTTCGCACGGGCTGCCTGCCCGGTGCGGCGCTTGCCGCGGTGCGGAAAACCGAAAAGAGGGAGGCGCAGCGTGAGACCTGTCATCACTGTGGAGCATTTGCGCAAGGTATACCGCGTGGGCGATGAAAAAGTAGTGGCCCTGAACGATATTGAACTAGAGATAGGCAAAGGCGAAATGTGCTGCATCGTGGGCGCCTCCGGTTCGGGCAAATCCACGCTTTTGAACCAGCTTGCCGGGCTGGAAAAGCCTACAAGAGGCCGTGTGCTCATTGGCAGGCACGAAATATCTGCCATGACGGAGGATGAACTGGCCTTGTTCCGCCAGCAGCATCTGGGCTTTATTTTTCAAAGCTACAACCTTCTGCCCAGCCTGACGGCGGCGGAAAACGTGGCCCTGCCGCTGATGTTTAAGGGCGTGCCAAAAAAGCAGCGCGAGAAAATAGCGCGGCGCGAATTAAAGCGCATGGGCCTGCTGTCCCGCGCGGGGCACAAGCCCACCGAGATGTCCGGCGGCCAGCAGCAGCGCGTGGGTATTGCCCGCGCCTTTGCGGCAAAGCCTGCCGTTATTTTTGCAGACGAGCCCACCGGCAACCTGGACTCTGTCACCACGCGGCAGGTGCTGCGCATGATGCTGGCCATGACGAAGGAAAACGGCATCACCTTTGTGATGGTGACGCATGAAAACGACCTTGCCGCCTGCGCAGACCGCATCGTCACCATCAAGGACGGCCGGGTGCTGTCCAACCGCCTGCTCACCGATGCAGAGAAGGAAGAGAATCGCAAAAAACTGTTCGGTGAAATGGAGCAGGCCGATGTGGCCGAGCCGCAGACGACGGTGCGCGGCGATACGGGCGGCATAGAAGAGCCGCACACTACCCTGCCCGGAAGGCAGAAGGGAAGAAGGCCCGCCCGGGCGGCGAAAAAACAGGAAAGCGCACAGCCTGCGCAGAACACCGGCGGGGCACAGCCCGCGGAAAAGAGAGGGAACAACGATGAAACGAAAGAATGATTTTGCAGCAAAACTGCTGGCGGTGTGCCTTGCGCTTGTGCTGGCTGCCGGCATGCTGGCCGTGCCTGCAATGGCAACGGGCGCGGCCACGCCTTCCCCAGCCAATTCGACGGTGCCCGGGGGCGGGGGTGAAGATAATGAAGGCGAGGGCAATAAGGGGGACAATAACAATCCTGGCAGCAATGGCATCACCGGCGGCATGCCATACATCACAGGCTACACTGTTGCGCCGCAGCTGGGCGTTGCGGGCGAGCTGCAGCGCATCCAGCCCGGGCAGAAGTGCTGCATCATCGTGAGCATCTGCGACCCGCGCTTTACAAAAATGTATGAGGAAAAGGGTGATGCAGCTGCTGCGGATACCGAAGCGGGAACGCATAATGCTGCGCTGAAAAGCCTAATGGCAAACGCTTTCCCCAACATTAAAATTACATCTACCTACAACTTCGCCTCGCCCAGCCTGGGCGATATCCAGATAGGCGGCTTTGCCTATGATAAAAAGCTTTCCAGCGGCAATGACTGGACGTCCGGCCCGCTGGAATACCATGTGGCCTTCAACGACATCACCTACATGGGCGGCTCGAATAAGCTTTCGTTTGATGTCTCCTATTCGGGCCAGCAGGGGCTGGAACTTGTGAACCTTTCGCAGAACATCAGCCAGTGCGTGGGCGCCACCAACGTGGAGGGCGGCAAGGCCAGCGCCATTGTGGTGCGCAGCGCCAGCTATGGCGGCGGCAGCGTGGTGGCGGGCCAGCAGTTCACCCTTACGGCGGATGTGTTCGTCACTGCGGGCACCACCGGCGCAGAGAATGTGGCCGTCAGCCTCACTTTGCCCGAGCAGATTACGGTAGTCAGCGGCTCGTCGCAGATATTTGTGGGCAACATGGCGGCCGGGGAATCCACCAGCGTGAACTTTCTTTTGAACGCCTCGGCCACGGCCGCGGCGGGCAGCGCCAACATCACGGTGAACGTGAACGGCAACGCCGCGTCGGACGGCGCGGCCCTCACCACCACCATGCCCATCACGGTGCCCATTGTGCAGCCCGAGCGCTTTGAAATTTCCCGCACAGATTTCCCGGAAGTGATAAACATGGGCGAAGAGACCTATGGCAGCGTCTCGTTCGTCAACAAGGGCAAGGGCACCATTTACAATGTGTCTGCCGAGCTGCGCGGCGAGGGCTTCACCACCTCAGAGGGCAACCAGTTTATTGGAAACGTGAACTCCGGCACGGAGTCCAGCGCCGATTTCACCATTTCGCCCACACAGGCGGGCACCCTTAACGCCCAGCTTGTCATTACCTATGAGAACGAGCAGGCCGAAGAGAAAACCATCACCAAGGACCTCACCTTCACAGTAGAGGAAATGGTGTTTGACGACCCCGGCATGATGCCCGGCATTGATGACATTCCCACGGAGCCCGCCCAGACGGGCATGCCCGTTTGGGCATGGGCCGTCATTGCGGTGCTGGCGGCAGGTGTGGCGGCCACTGTGGTGGTTATCGTGCGCAAGAAAATAAAAAAACGCAAAGAGAACGAGAAGCTGATGGAGGACGACGATGAAGATATCTGACCTGCTGAAGCTCAGCACAGATAACCTTCGCCGCCGCAAGGGCCGCACGGCGCTTACCGTCATAGGTGTGGTGGTGGGCACCTGCGCCATCATTGTGATGATATCGCTTGGCATTGCGCAGAACCAGCGCACGGACGCCATGCTGGAAAGCTGGAGCGACCTTACCCTCATCACCGTGTATAACTACACGCAAAGCGCCGAGACGCCTGCGCTGGACGACGACATGGTGGCCCAGTTCCAGGGCATGGAGAACGTGGTGGCGGCCACGCCCATGTATCAGTTCCAGAACATGAACGCCGAATTGTACGCAGGCAAGAACGACAGGTATTCTTCTTATCTGGACGCAACGGGCATGGACGTTTCCGCCATTGAGGCCATGGGCATCGAGCTTGTCAGCGGCAGCTACCTTTCGGGCCAGCAGCTTGGCAAAAACAAGATACCTATCATGGTGGGCGAGCAGGCGGCCTTCAACTTTGAAGACACGAAGAAGAGCTACCGCAACCCTAACCGCTACCGCTGGGCCGAAACGGACGAAGACGGCAATATCATCAACGAGCCGTTTTTCGACATCACAAAAGAGCCGCTTACCCTGCGCATGATATACGACTATGATGAACAGGGCAACCCCAAAACGAGGGATTATGAGCTTGTTGTGGTGGGCGTTATGAAGACGGACTACACCAAGCAGGGCACTACGGGCATTGTGATGAACATTGAAGATATGCGCCGCCTGGAGGAAGAGTTCAAAAAGCTTTCCAAGGGCACCGGCGTGAGCGGCGGCGGAACGGTGATCATCGGCGGCAGCGGCACGCAGAAGGTGGAAGGCTACAACCAGGTATATGTAAAGGTGGATGATGTGAACCATGTGGCCGACGCCGAGGCGGCTATTAAGGCCATTGGCTATGAGACAAGCAGCATGTCGCAGTACCGCGAGGACATGCAGAAGCAGGTGGCGTCGGGCCAGATGATGCTGGGCGGCCTGGCGGCCGTTTCGCTGCTGGTGGCTGCGCTGAACATTGCCAACACCATGACCATGGCTATTTACGAGCGCACGAAGGAAATTGGCGTCATGAAGGTGCTGGGCTGCAAACTGTCCAAAATACGCCAGATGTTTCTGATAGAGGCCGGGTTCATCGGCCTTTTGGGCGGCATTGTGGGCGCGGTGCTCAGCCTGCTGCTGAGCCTTGTGCTGAACAATATCAACACCTGGCTGCAGGCGCTGGCCATGTTTCTTGCGCGCTTCGGCATCGTCCTGCAGATTACCAATGTGGACATTGGCGCGCTGTTCGGCATGGGCGGCATGGGGGACATGGGCGGTGCGCTCAGCGTTATTCCGCTGTGGCTCATTCTGCTGGCGCTTGTGTTCGCCACAGTGGTGGGCGTGCTCAGCGGCATTGCCCCGGCCAACCGCGCGGTAAAGATAAGCGCGCTGGAGGCCATTCGCCACGAATGACCGGTGCTTTCTGAAGCAGAGCCCTGCGGGCACCCTTGGCCGGAACCGGCCCAGCGGCGGCCGCGGGGCCTTTTTGCAGCCTGCCGCCCCGCCCGCGGCCAGGCTTGACGGTGCCCATGGCAGGCCCTATAATAAACCATATACCGGTAAAGGCATGGCGGGAGGAGGCTGTTTTATGAGACAGTGCATGGATTCGGAAAACCTGCACCGGCGCCTGAAAAAAATTATTGGGCAGGTGCAGGCCATTGACAGAATGGTGGACGAGGATATTCCCTGTGAGGATATTCTGGCGCAGATAAACGCAGCAAAATCCGCCCTGCACAGGGTGGGACAGGTGGTGCTGGAAGGGCATATCAACCACTGTGTGCGCGACGGCATCGAGCACGGAGACGCCGATAAGACCATTCAGAACTTCACAAAGGCTGTGGAACGCTTTGCCAATATGACCTGACGCGCCCGCACAGGGCCAGGCTTCAGCTAAGCGGGGGCGTGTGTAAGTTCTGGAAGGGCCTCATGCCGGCGGCCTCTCAGGAGGCGCGGAGAAAATTCGCCGCTCGCATCACCTGCCCGGCTGCCGGTAGGTGGGCATTGCTTTTTCAGAATTATCCTTTTCCTAACGGCTAAGCTGCTTTTCGTTTCCCGCTTCGCCTGGGGCTTTTGAAGCGAAAGCTTTTTGCCCTTTCTGGCAGAGTAGGGGGCCGTTGCGCTTAAATGAATACTGCAAAGCCCAAGGGCCATGAAATTATGCCATGGCCCTTGGGCTTTTACAGTTTTGCGGGCCGCGCCGCAAAGGCGGCCGTCGGCCTATGCCTGTGCGATGGGCTGTGTGCCGAAATAGCGGCAGATGGCCTCGTAATACACGCGCGCGGCGCGCTGGCAGCCCTGCGGCGTGGCCCAGGCCTCGTAATCGCCGCTGTTGGAGAGGAAGCACTGCTCGGCCAGAACGGCAGGGCAGGGGGCCTTTTCCAGAATGCCGAAGCTTTTTTCCTCACACACGCGGGTGTCGCTACCGTCTACTATTTTTTTGCTTTTGCCCTGATAATACACAAAGCGCACGCCCGTCTCGCCGCGCAGGCGGTGGCCGGCGCTGCCCATGCCCTGTGCGATGCACTGGGCAAAGCGGCTGGCCTCTTCATAATAAGCGCGCCCGGGCGGCGTGGGGTAACACTCGAACCCGTGCGACTGACTGGAGGAATCCAGATTGCCGTGGATGCTTAAAAGCAGGCAGGCGCCCGCCTGCCCGGCGCGGGCGGCGCGATCTGCAATGGGCGCGTCCTGCCCGTTTTCGCGGCAGCGCACAGGCGTGTAGTTGGCGTCTGCCTCCAGCAGGGCATACAGGGCGTCTGCCGTTTGTTCGCACATCAAAACCTCATCTGTGGGGCCGGCCGCGCCTGTGTCCATGCCGCCGTGGCCCGCGTCCAGCGCAATGACGTGCGGCGAGCCCTGTGCGCAGGGTTGTGCACCCAGCTCATCCAGCGTGCCGAAGGTATAGCCCATTTCTTCCCACTTGGTGAGCAGTTCGTCCAGAATGGCGGCGTTGGTGGCGCTGGTGGAATGCAAAAGAACAATGGCGCCCGCATGGGTGCGGGGCAGAAGCTTGGAAAAGGCCTGCTGGACGCTTGGCTGGCTTTCCTGGTTCCAATCCACATAGGCAAGGCTCCAGAAAATGGTGCGGTAGCCAAGCTCCTCGGCCCAGGCCAGGTTTTCGTCGCTGAATTTGCCTTCCGGCGGGCGGTAGAATTTCGGCATCTGCTGCCCGGTGGTCTGGTAATAAAGCGCCTCGGTGCTCTGCAGCTCCTGCGTGAACTGCTCTTTGCTCTGCGTGGTCATGTCGGGGTGGTGGTTAGTATGGTTGCCCACGGTGTGCCCCTCGGCTGCCATGCGGCGCACAAGGTCCGGATTTTCTTCAATATAGGGCGCCACAACAAAAAAAGCGCCGGGGGCGTTGTGGTTTTTCAGCGCGTCCAGAATGGCAGGCATATTGCCGTTTTCATAGCCGCAGTCGAACGTCAGGTACAGCCGCTTCTGGCTTGCGCTGCCGCAGTAATAGGCGCTGTGCTGCGCAAGCTGCCCGGCTGAAAGGTTCGGCACGGGCGGCTCGCCCTCGCCGCCCTGGAACGAAAGCCCCCATTCATATTTCTGCGCGCTTACCGCCGCGGGCCAGGCCCACTGAAACAGGGCTGCCCCACCCCATGCCGCGGCCAGCACCAGCAGCATGGCGCAGCACAGCACTGCGCGCCCCATCCGCTTCCCCACACACCCGAACATGCCGCCATTCCCCCTTTTGCTGAAAGGGTATGATGTGCACGGGGCAAAAAATGCACGGCGCGCCGGGCGGCTTTTTGGCGGGAAACGGCGTTTTTTGCGCCCGGCAGGCCGTTTTTGCTTGAACAACGGGTGGCTTTACGCTATAATCAAAACATATGGAACAAGGCCCGCGCGGCGCGCGGGCACTTCTTGTGGAGGGGAAAGAACGGAATGGAAAAGCCCAGCAACTTTATCACCGAGATCATTGATGAAGACCTTGCGCGCGGCGCAGTGAAGGAGATACACACGCGTTTCCCACCGGAGCCGAACGGCTATTTGCATATCGGCAGCGTGAAGGCCATCTGGATCAATTGGGGCATTGCACAGGCGTACGGCGGCAAGTTCAACCTGCGCTATGACGACACGAATCCCGCGCGCGAGGATGTAGAGTATGTGAACAGCATCCGGGAAGACCTGGAATGGCTGGGCGCGCACCCGGACGGCGGCGTGTTTTATGGCAGCGATTATTTTGACAAGTGTTATGAGTATGCCGAAAAGCTCATCATGGAGGGCAAGGCATATGTGGACGATTTGACGCGCGAGGAGATGCAGGCGTACCGCGGCGACGACGCGGGCGTGCCCTCGAAGCCCTCGCCTTACCGCGGGCGCACCCCGCAGGAAAATCTGGAGCTGTTCCGGCGCATGCGCGCGGGCGAATTTGCAGACGGAGAAAAGACGCTGCGCGCCAAAATAGACCTTGCCAGCCCCAACATGAACATGCGGGACCCTGCCATTTACCGCATCAAGCATGTTTCGCACCACCGCCAGGGCGATAAATGGTGCATTTACCCGCTGTACGATTATGCGCACCCCATTCAGGATTATCTTGAGGGCATCACGCATTCGCTGTGCAGCCTTGAGTTTGAAAACCACCGCCCGCTGTACGAGTGGGTGATAGAAAACATCGCGGGCGGCGAGTTTCCAAAGCAGCGCGAGTTTGCCCGCCTGAACATCACCAATACCGTGATGAGCAAGCGCTACCTGCGCGAGCTGGTGGAGCTTGGCATCGTGGACGGCTGGGACGACCCGCGCATGCCCACGGTGTGCGGCCTGCGCCGCCGCGGCTACACGCCCGCCAGCCTCATTGATTTTGTGCAGCGCGCGGGCGTGGCCAAGGCAAACAGCCTGCTGGACGCGCGCATGCTGGAGTTCTGCATCCGCAGCGAGCTGGATGGCACAGCCCTGCGGCGCGTGGCCGTGCTGGAGCCGGTGAAGCTCATCATCGACAATTACCCCGCGGGCAAAACAGAGTATTTTGAGCTGCCCAACAACCCGCAGGACGAAACGGCGGGCACGCGCAAAGTGGCCTTCACCGGCGAATGCTGGATAGACAGGGCCGACTTTGCCGAGGTGCCGCCGCCCAAGTTCAAGCGCCTGCGGCCGGACGGCGAGGTGCGCCTGATGGGGGCGTATATCGTGAAGTGCACGGGCCTTGAAAAGGACGCCGGGGGCAATGTGACTGCCATCCACTGCACGGCAGACCTTGAGACCGGCTGCGGCATGCCTGCGGACGGGAGGAAGGTGCGCGGCACTATCCACTGGGTAAGCTGTGCGCACGCGGTGGAAGCCGAGGTACGCCTGTATAACCAGCTGTTCACGCTGGCGGATATGAACGCCATGCCCGACGGCGCAGATTACAAGGATTACCTGAACCCGGACAGCCTGCAGGTGCTGCGCGGCTGCAAGCTGGAGGCCGCGCTGGAAAATGCGCAGCCGGGCCAGCGCTTCCAGTTCGTGCGCACAGGCTATTTCACGCCGGATTCTAAAAACCCCGGCGTATTCAACCGCATCGTCACGCTGAAGGACAGCTTTGCAAAGACGATGGAGGCAGCCAGGGGCTGAGCCCGTACGCGCCCGCGCGGGCGCAAAAGCGAAACAGAAAGGCGGAACACCATGGAATTCAAACGCGTGAGAACGCGCTTTGCCCCAAGCCCCACGGGCTATATGCATGTGGGCAACCTGCGCACGGCGCTGTACACCTACCTCACGGCAAAGCATGAGGACGGCACATTCATCCTGCGCATCGAAGACACCGACCAGGGCCGTTATGTAGAGGGCGCAGTAGATGTCATTTACAATACCCTGCGCGAAACGGGCCTTGTATGGGACGAGGGCCCGGACGTGGGCGGCCCTGTGGGCCCCTATGTGCAAAGCCAGCGCATGGGCATGTTTAAGGAATATGCCGAGCAGCTTGTAAAGCTGGGCAAGGCGTATTATTGCTTCTGTACGGAAGAGCGTCTGGGCGCTTTGCACGAGAGCCAGAAGGCCGCAGGCGAGGCCGTAGGCCATTACGACGGCCGCTGCCGCGAGCTGCCGCCCGAAGAGGTGCGGCGCCTTTTGGACGCGGGCACGCCGTATGTCATCCGCCAGAAAATGCCCCGGACGGGCAAAACGGCCTTTGACGACCTTGTGTACGGCCATATCGAGGTGGAGAATGCAGAGCTGGAGGATCAAATCCTGCTGAAAAGCGACGGCATGCCTACCTATAACTTCGCCAACGTGGTGGACGACCATCTGATGCATGTGACGCATGTTATCCGTGGGTCAGAATACCTTTCCAGCGCGCCGAAGTACAACCTTTTGTACGAGGCGTTCGGCTGGCAGGTGCCCACTTACATCCACTGCCCGCCCGTGATGAAGGACGCGCACACCAAGCTCTCGAAGCGCAACGGCGACGCCAGCTATCAGGACCTTATGGCAAAGGGCTATCTCAGCGAGGCTGTTTTGAACTACCTGCTTCTGCTTGGGTGGAGCCCGAAGGGCGAGGAGGAGATATTTTCGCTGGAAGAAATGGTGAAGATATGGAACCCGGCCAACATCAACAAATCGCCCGCCATCTTCGACACGCAGAAGCTCACGGCCATCAATGCGGCCTATATCCGCGCGCTGCCTGCCGGGGCCTTTATGCAGCTTGCCGCGCCCTGGCTGGACAAGGCAGTGAAAAGTGAGGTGGACCGCGCCCTGCTGTGTGCGAACCTGCAGCCGCGGTGTGAATTTTTGGGCGATATCCCGCCGCGCGTGGCCTTTATTGACACGCTGCCGGATTATGAGCTTGATTTGTTCGAGAACAAAAAGCAGAAGACGACGCCCGATACGGCGCGCGAGGCGCTGGCCGCCCTTCTGGCCGTGCTGGAGCCGCTGCAGCCCTGGAACAAGGACGCTGTTTTTGAAGCCTGCCGGGCAAAGGCCGAGGCTATGGAAAAAAAGAACGGCTGGCTGATGTACCCGCTTGGCATTGCGCTGGCGGGCCAGCGCTCTACCCCCGGCGGCGGGACGGACCTAGCCGCCATACTGGGCAAGGAGAAAACCTTGCAGCGCATCCGCCTGGCGCTGGAAAAGCTGGGCGCCTGAATTTAATTTGCAAAAAGGGCAGAGGGCGTGCTCTCTGCCCTTTGGCGCGCTCGGGCGCGCCGGAAAACGACCTTTTATGACGGAGGTGCCGCCTTATGGGCCACACACAGGAAAAGCCAGCTTCCGGCGGAATGAATATCAGCGTAAAATCATTCATCACGGCCATTGCCATGCTGGCGGCCCTGATGGTGCTCACCTATGTGCTCACATTTTTTGTGCCTGCGGGCACGTTCGAGCGCACCGAGCTGGACGGCCAGATGGCCGTGCTGCCCGGTACCTATCATGCCGTTGAGGGGGGAATCCCGTTCTGGAAATGGCTTCTCAGCCCCATTCTGGTGCTATTCAGCGAGGGAAACGTCACCATTATTGCCATCCTTGTGTTTCTGTTCGTCATCGGCGGCGTGTTCCACTGCCTAGATGAAAGCGGCCTGATGCGCTACATGCTGGGGCGCATTGTCCGCGCCTTCCGGCACAGGCGCTATCAGCTTATCTGCATTGTTACGCTGTTCTTTATGGCCATGGGCACGCTGGTGGGCTCATTTGAAGAGTGTGTGCCGCTGGTACCCATTGCAGCGGCACTGGCGGCCAGCATGGGCTGGGACGCCATGGTGGGCCTTGGCATGAGCCTGCTTGCCATTGGCTGCGGCTTTGCCACAGGCATATGCAACCCCTTTACCGTGGGCGTGGCCCAGCAGCTTGCTGGGCTGCCCATGTTCTCAGGCGCGCTGTGGCGCGCGGGCGCCTTTGCAGTGCTGTACCCGTGCCTGTGCCTGTTTCTTGTGAGCTATGCGAAAAAAATAGAGGCACGCCCCGAAAAGGGCGCGCTGGCGGGCCTGGCACCCGGCGTGCAGGCGCCGGAGGCCGGGCAGGCCTTCGTGCGCGACAGGGGGATGGACAAGGGCCTTGCGCTGTTTGCAGGCATATTGGGCGCGGGCATTTTGCTCATCTTTTCCTCCAGCTTCATCCCGGCGCTGCAGGGCGTGCTTTTGCCGCTGGTGGCCGTCATCTTTCTGGTGGCGGGGCTTGCGGCCAGTATAGCCTGCGGGCTGCGCGGCAAAAAGCTGGCGGGCTTTTTCAGGGACGGCGCCGTGAGCCTTGTGCCTGCGGTGGCGCTTATTCTCATGGCGTCCAGCGTGCGCTATACGCTGGAGCAGGCGCATATTCTGGACACCGTGCTGAACGCGGCCACCCAGCTTACCCAGCACATGCCAAAAGGGGCGACGGCGCTGTTTTTGTATGCGCTGGTGCTGGTGATGAACTTTTTCATCTCCTCCGGCTCTGCCAAGGCGTTTCTGCTGATGCCGCTTATCACGCCCATTGCCGATTTGTGCGGGCTGTCGCGTCAGGTGAGTATTCTGGCCTTCGCCTTTGGCGACGGCTTTTCCAACGTGTTCTATTTCACAAACCCCGTGCTGCTCATCAGCTTGGGGCTGGTGGGCGTCGGCTACGGCGCCTGGGCAAGGTGGAGCGGTAAGTTTCAGCTTATCATTCTGGCCGTTACAGGCGGCATACTTCTGCTGGCCTCGGCGGTGATGTAGGGGGCAGAGCCCTGATATGCGCCGCAGGGCGCGCGGCGGCCGGCGGGGCGCATTGCCGCGCCGGGAAAGCGCCGTGTCTTGCGCGGAAGCTTATTTGGGTAGGCGCGGCGGGCGGCGTTGCGGCCGAAGCCGGAAGAAGGGGAAAGGGGAAATGGGGAATGGCCGTAGAAAACAGACAGGCGCAAGCCGTGCCCGCGCAGGAGCGCATGCGCTTTGGGCTGTGCCTTGTGTTTGTGGGCGGCTTTTTGGAATCGTACACATATCTTCTGCACGGGCATGTGTTTGCCAACGCGCAGACGGGAAACCTTGCCCTGATGATGTTGTACGCGGTGAATATGGACGCACATGCCTGGTATTACCTTGTGCCCGTGGGGGCGTTTCTGGCGGGTGTGTTCGTCAGTGAATGGATGCGCAGCGCCATGACTACGCGCAGGCGCGCGGCGTGGTACCATGCACTGCTTGCGGCGGAGGCCGCTGTGCTGGGGGGCATCGCCTTTCTGCCGGCGGGCGTGCCGGATGCCGTCGTCATTGTGCTGGTGTCGTTCGTGTGCTCCATGCAGTTCAACGGCTTTCGCAAAACACACGGCATGCCGTATGCCACCACGTTCTGTACGGGCAACCTGCGCAGCGCGGGCGAGCACACCTTTCTTGCGCTGAAAAAGCATGACAGAGGCGAGGGGCTTGCCGCACTTCGCTATTGGGCGGTGATCGGCGTGTTTTGCCTTGGCGCGCTGTGCGGTGCCGCCCTCAGCAGCTGGTGGGGGCAAAAGGCCATTCTGGTGTGCGCGGCCATGCTTTTGGCGGCCTATGCCGTTCTGTGGCATTTCAGCCGCCTTCAGCTGGAAGTGGTGGAATAAAAACAGGGAGGCTTTTCCTTTCCTGCACCGGCTGCTTTGGAGATGAAGACAGGCGGGGAGAGCCTTGCTGCCAAGCCGCTCTCCTGTGGGCATATCAGAATGAGTGAGCTTGTGAGAAGGCTTCCACCTGTCAAACCGGAAAAAATGAAAAGCACGCGCCTAAGCGGCGCGTGCTTTTTGCCGTACAGTGCTTAAATTTTTATGCAGACGTCCCACGCGCGCCAGATTACGGTGCGCAGATTGCCCACCGCGTTTGCGTCGCCCACAATGTGCACATGCTTCGAGGCGGCGGCCAGCGGTATCGGCACATAGCCGATGGAAACGACAGTGGAATCGCACGCGACATCGAATTCTTTGCCGTCCCTGCCGCACAGCGCCACGCCGTCCGGGCGGATGGCCTTTACAGGACGTCTCCAGATAAACGGACGTTTCATGCAGAGCCAGCGTCTCGCGCAGGAACGACGAATTTGCAAGGCACACGCCGCGCGCGGCGATGAGGTCGTTTTTCATCTCCACCACAATGGACTTTTTGCCTTTCAGAATAAGGTCGTATGCGATTTCACAGCCGGTGAGGCTGCCGCCAATGATAACAACGCACTCACCCACCTCGCGGCCGCAGAGGTATTCCGTGGCCTCCATGGCGTGCTCCAGCCCGGAGATGGGCGGCTTTTTCGCCGTCCAGCATGGCCTGCTGTTCCTTATTCAGGTTCACCTTCACACCATCTCCTTTTTCCGCCGCAAAACGGCGGGCTGTGCTGCCCTCAGTATTGCTATATTGCCGCGCGAAGGAAAAGAGGGAGGCAGTATCCCGCACGCTTGACGCATGCGGGCGAAATAGATATAATGTTGCTGGCAGGTGCGGGTTGTGACGCCTGCTGTAAAAAAAAGAAAAAGCCCGGGCTTTTTCTTTCCCTGCACAGTGCAGGGAAAGAAGGTGCCTTACCTGCAACAGATAGGAGCGTGAGAAAGAATAGTGCGCCGGTATGCGGGCGAGTCAAAAGCACCGCATGCAGGCCGGAAAACAAAATGGCAGAGACTTCCGGCGGCAGGCCTGCCCTGCCTCTTTTACAATGTCCTCTGCTTCAAAAGTGCCTGGTGCCGTCCGCAGGGGCGCTTTTGCATGCCGGGCATCTGCGCCTGGCGCCCGGTTTTCCGGCACAGCAGCTTTGAGGGGCAGGCCATGAAAATATTTTGAGGAGAGATTTTTATATGAAATTCAATATCAAATGGAACGCACTGGAAAAACGCCAGCTTTTGATATTTGTGCTGGCGGCCTTTGTAGTGCCCTATGTGCTGGGCATCGCCATGGGGGCCGGCTTTTATGCGGGCAGTGACGTAAGTTTTTTTGCCTCTGCCCAGATGTTTTACCCGGCGGCAGGCGTGATGCTGGCGCTGCTGTTCACCCGAAAAGGGGACAGTATGCTGCCGCGCAAATTCTTTGTGTGCTTTTTGGTGCTCACTGTGCTGATGCTGGCGTGCAGCCTGGCCAGCGTGCTGGTGCCGGTGCTGCCGTGGGCGCTGATTGGCAATTACGTCATGATGGGCGGCACGCTGGCCGCCTGGGTGTGCTATTTTGCCGACGGCAAGGCACGCCGCGCGGCCTACGGCCTGCGCCTTACCGGAACGGGCGGCACAAACTCTTTTTTGATGCTTGCCCTGTTTATGGTGCTGTATTTTGCGCGTATTTTTATCCTGAGCGGCCTGATGACGCTGGCTGCCCCCTCACTGGCCGCAGACGCGGCCATGCCCGAGTGGTGGAGCCCGCTTATCGCCCTTTTTAATCTGGCGCTTATGCCGCTCAGCTTCGTGCTGGCCTTCACCGCCTTCTTTGGGGAAGAGTACGGCTGGCGCGGTTTTTTGCAGCCCCTTCTGCAAAAGCAGTTTGGGCCCAGAGGCGGTATTCTGGTGCTGGGTGCGGTGTGGGGGCTGTGGCATCTGCCCATCAATATTTTTTATTACAGCCCCGACACATGGGTGCTCAGCGTGCTCAACCAGGTGTTCCTGTGCATCTGCTACAGCGTTTTCTTTGGCTTCGCCTATGCCAAAACAAAGAGCATTTGGGCGCCTGTGATGATACACTTTTTCAATAACAACGCCGTGCTGCTGTTCGCCAGCGCAGATTCCATCGGCGGTCAGGTGCTGGATTGGCTCAGCATCCTGCTCAGCCTTGCGGTTATGGGCATTCTGTACCTTCCGTTTTTCGCCAGCCGAGTGTTCCGGCAGGGCGGCGCCGTGCCCGGGCTGCCAAGGCATGAAGGGGCGGCCTGTGCCGGGGCCGTTTCAGAGAGGGAATGAACGAAATATAAGGCGAAGCTCTGCAGGGCGCTGCCTGCGGAGCTTTTCTGTTGGTCAGCTTTAGCGAAACGCCCCCCGGCCGTGCCGGGGAGGGTAAAAGGCTTTCGCTGTCAGTTTCGGGCGAGGCGAGAGGGTATTCAACATCCAAAAGATGCAGCACGCGACGGTAAGCTCCCCGTTTATGGAGGACGGGGCAGGTGATGCAGGAGACAGAGTTTCAGTGCCTTTTGAGAGGCTTGCCGGTAGTATGCCCTTCCCCAGGGTATACGCAAGCCCCTGCCTTAGCCGGGGGGCCTGACTCAAAAGCCGCTTTCTGCGCCAACCGGAAACTCGCTATGGCGCTGGAAAAGCGAAAGCTTCGTTGTTATGGAACTGGCGCTGCAGGGGCAGTCAGGAAGACAAAGGTGCGGCATAAAACTGTACCCGAACAGAAAAAAGTCTGCCGCATGTGCGGCGGGCCCGCAGATACCGCCGGTGCCTTAAAGTGCTGTGGAAAAGTACCATGCCCGGAGAAAGGCCCTAAAGAAAAGCGATTGCATGCAGGGCTGCCTGCAGGCCAGGCAGCGGAAAAGCACACCTTTGATGCAGGGCGGGCAGCAGAAGAATGACAAAAGCCCCGGCCTGCAGTGGTGCGGAACAAATGGAATATGCCTGCTTTTGCTTCAAGGTGTGAACAAAGATATGAACAGTGGGCAAGGGAAAAGCCCGTGGAATGCGGCTTCCACGGGCTTTTTATGGGTTTGTGCCGCAAAAAGGACACCCGCTGAAAATAAGAATTCTGAGCTCAGAATGAATTCACTTTCATTTTTACACAGTGATTTTTTGAATTTTGCTTCTGGGTATCTCGTTTTGGTAGGAGGGGACGATACTGAAAAAAGGCTTAAACGCTGGATTTATGACATGAAGACAGAGGCCGGAATTTGGATTGTCTTATTTTTGAGTTCCAAATTCCGGCCTCTGTTCAACTGGGTTTACGCGACAAAAAAGATGCCAGTAAGGGGCCGTAGTAGCAACCTGCAAAAAGTTGGTAGCAAGCCGAAGCGTTGTGAGCGCGTTTACAAGCGAACAGCGTAGACGCAGCGTGACTTTTTGCGGAAAAGGAGGAACAGTGGAGCGGGCGACTGATTTTTTATAAAATAAAAAATCGGAACGAGCGCAACTCGTTCCGACGTGGAGCAGATGACGGGAATCGAACCCGCGTGGCCAGCTTGGAAGGCTGGAGTTCTGCCATTGAACTACATCTGCATGCAGGCTCTGCCTGCACAGCGGCAAAGCTATTAAATACTCATTTATTATACTGTGAGAAAGGCCTTTCTGTCAAGGGGCAGGGGGCGCCTGCTTCAGACAGGTAAAGTTTATTTCCTGCTTGACAGCTTATACCCATATGGGTATAATATGCATATACCTATATGGGTATAAGGGGGCTTTGCAGTGAAATTTTTGGAGCGTGTTCTGGAGTGGGGCGGCATAAAGCGGGATATTGTTTTCCTCGCCATTTCCGGTGCTGCACTGGCGGCCAGTATAGCAGGAGTTCCGCCTCTGCCGTTCGATGCTGCATGGGTTGCTATTATTCTTTGCGGCGTGCCTATTGTTCTGGAGGCTGTTATCGGCCTTGTAACGGCTTTTGACATCAAAGCGGACGTGCTTGTGTCGCTGGCGCTGGTGGCATCTGTGCTTATTGGGGAAGATTTTGCCGCAGGCGAGGTGGCCTTTATCATGCAGCTTGGCGGCCTGCTGGAAGAGCTGACTGTTGCAAAGGCGCGTGCGGGTATTGAGAAGCTGGTGCGCCTTACGCCCCGCACGGCGCGCCGCATTACACCGCGGGGAGAAGAGACGATAGAGGCGCAGGCGGTGCAGGTGGGTGATATGCTGCGTGTGCTGCCGGGTGAGACCATTCCGGTGGACGGGGTGATTACCGGCGGACACACCTCTGTAGACCAGGCTGTGATGACGGGGGAATCGCTTCCGGTAGACAAATCGGAAGGCGATGAGGTGGCCAGCGGCACGGTGAACCAGTTCGGCGCCTTTGACATGCGCGCCACAAGAGTGGGGGAGGACAGCTCTATCCAGCGCATGGTGCGGCTGGTGCAGTCTGCGGATGCAGGCAAGGCGAAGATAGTGGGCCTTGCAGACCGTTGGGCCACATGGATTGTGATAACGGCACTGTCCAGCGCGGCGCTGACGTGGCTGGTAACGGGCGAAATTCTGCGCGCTGTCACAATTCTGGTGGTGTTCTGCCCCTGTGCGCTGGTGCTGGCCACGCCCACGGCCATCATGGCGGCCATTGGCAATGCCACAAAGCATGGCTTTCTGGTGCGTGAGGGCGATGCGCTGGAACGGCTGGCAGATGTCTCAAAAATAGCCTTTGATAAAACAGGTACGCTTACTTACGGCACACCGGAGGTAGAGGCAGTATGCTCCGTTTTGCCTCAGTGGCCGCGCCCGGCACTGTATGCACTGGCCGCAGGGGCAGAGCTGCACTCTGAACACCCGCTGGGGAAAGCCGTTGTGCGCGGCTACCAAAAGGCAGGCGGCCCCGCGCCTGCCCGGCCGGAGGGTTTTGCCATGCTTCCGGGACGCGGCGTGACGGCCACTGTGGCCGGGGTGCATGTGGCAGCAGGCACACAGGCTCTGCTGGCCCAGCAGGGGGCGGGGGTGCCGCCCGATTTGGAACGACAGGCAGCCGTATACACAGCGCGTGGCTGCACGGTGATATACCTTGCGCTGAACGGCGATGCCGCCGGGTTTATTGCCCTGGCAGATACACTTCGGCCGGACGCGGCCGAAGTGATAAAGCGGGTGAAGGCATGTGGCCCGTCGCCCGTGCTGCTCACGGGTGACCATGAGGAGGCGGCCCGCACCATTGCGGGGCAGCTTGGCATAGATGAGTTCCGGGCGGGCTGTCTGCCGGAGGACAAGCTGAAGTGGATAGGCGCCAGCCAGAAGAAGGGCAAACAGGTGTGCATGATAGGCGATGGCGTGAACGATGCGCCCGCGCTGAAAAAGGCGCATGTGGGCATCGCTATGGGCGGTGTGGGCAGTGACATAGCGGTAGAGGCAGCGGATATTGCCCTTGTGAATGATGACATCAAGGAATTGCCGCATCTGCTGCAAATGGCGCGAAAAATGATGCGCACCATTCGGTGGAACCTTGCCTTTTCCATGGCGCTGAATTTTGCGGCCATCCTCCTTGCCATAACGGGCGCTTTGAACCCTGTGGTGGGCGCTTTGGTGCACAACGCCGGGTCCGTTTTTGTTATCCTTCACTCATCCCTTCTGCTGAAATGGAAAGAACGGATATGACAGGAAAATTTGTTGCCCTGCTTATAGGCGCACCTGCTTTGGGCCGCAATGCTTTATGCTTTTGCCGGGGCGAGGGAACGGGGCGGCGCATAGACAGCCGGGCCCTGCAAAGCGCTTGCCGGTGCCATGGCGCCCCAGTGCGGTGCTGGCGCCGGTGTTCATTTGGAGAGACGCTGCGGGTTGGCTGAAAGGCTTTTGCAAAAAATATTTTCTGAAAACCGGCACGGCCGCACTGGCCGTGCCGGTTCTTTTATATGCCGCATAAAGTTGCCCGGCCTGTGCCGTTTTCAAAAAAGTATTGCTTGTGACGCAGCGTTATGATTTATAATACATGCCAGAGAAGGGGGAAAGCGCTATGGCAAAATACAGGGCAATACCGCCCGGTTTTATGACAGTTGGCGAGGCGGCGAAGAAAATGGGCGTTACCGTCCGCACTTTGCAATATTACGACAGAGAGGGCGTTCTCTCTCCGCCGGCGGCTAGCGAGGGAGGGCGCAGGCTCTATACGTACAAAGAGCTGGTGCAGCTTCATCAGATATTATCGCTGAGGTCGCTTGGCTTTTCGCTGGAGGATATCAAGCAGCGCGTGACCGCATTGGAAACGCCCGTCGATGTTGCAGAGGCCCTTGCGGGGCAGGCAGAAGAGCTTCGCAAAAAAATAGAGGAGCTGACGGCCTCTCTGACGGCGATAGAACAGTTGAAGGCGGAGGTGCTGCAAATGCAGACGGTGAGCTTCAAAAAGTATGCGGATATCATTGTGAACCTGCAAATGAAGAATGCTTCCTATCACCTGATCAAGCGCTTTGACGATGACATGCTGGATTATATCCGCAGCCGGTTCGACAAAGAAAGCGGTCTGGATTTTATGGAGAGGTTTGACCGCATAAGCGACGCTATTGTGCAGTTGAAAAAAACAGGGGTGCCGCCCGGCAGCGAGAGAGGCCGGCAGGCCGCAAAGGAATACTGGGGCCTTATTATGGAATTTACAGACGGGGATATGGGCATGCTTCCGAAGCTGGTGGAAATAGGAAAAATCGGCGCGCCAGCAAACAACTGGGAGGAAAGGCAGAAGCTGGTGAACGAGTATATAGAGCCTGCCCTGCAGCTCTATTTTGCAGAGTTGGGGGCGGACCCGTTTCAGGAGGTGGAGGAATGAGCGCAGCGATACAGGTTTGCGGGCTGAAAAAAAGCTATGGCGGCCGTGCCGTCCTCAAAGGGCTGGATTTCCATATCCGGCAGGGGGAGATATTTGCCCTTCTGGGGGTGAACGGCGCGGGGAAGACAACGGCGCTTGAATGTATGGAGGGCCTGAGAAGCTGCGACGGCGGCACAGTTACTGTATATGGGAAAATAGGCATTCAGCTTCAGTCGGCGTCGCTGCCTGCACACATCAAACCAATGGAGGCTGTAAAGCTGTTCTCCAAATGGAGCGGGGCGGAGCCGGACGGCTCTGTACTGGCAGCCCTTGGCATACGGGAAATGGAGAGAAAGCAGTATGTTCAGCTTTCCACAGGGCAGAAGCGGCGGCTTCACCTGGCCCTCGCCCTTATTGGAAACCCGGACATCATTTTTCTGGATGAGCCGACTGCAGGGCTTGACGTGGAGGGCAGGTTTGCATTGCACGAGCAGATACGAAGGCTGAAGACGAAGGGAAAAACCGTCATTTTAGCCAGCCATGATATGGCGGAGGTGGAGACCCTGTGCGACTGTATCGCAATTTTGAATGGCGGGCGCATTTCCTTTTGCGGCACGGCCTCTGAGCTGACTGACAGGGTGGGGCAAAAATACTTTATCCATATCGAGACGCAGCGGGGAGACAGCACCCTTGAAACAGAAAGCATAGAGGACACTCTGCTTTCGCTTCTAAACAGGCTGAAAAGCGAGGGAACCAGGGTGCTGGACATCAAAGTGGACAGGGGCACGCTGGAGCAGCACTTTATGGAAATGACGGGGAGGGCAGGACAATGAACGGTTTTTTATACGGCCTGGCACTTCAGTGGAGGCTGGATATCAGAAGCCGGACCCTGCTGGTTACCTGCTACCTTGTACCGCTTGTTTTCTTTCTTCTTATGGGCGGCATTTTCACTTCCGTCATGCCCGAAATGAAAAGCACGCTGATAAGTTCTATGATTGTGATGAGTGTCTCCATGGGGGCGCTTATCGGGCTGCCGCCTTCTCTGCTGGAGACATATGGAAGCGATGTGAAACAGATGTATAAGGCGAACGGGGTGCCCGTATATTTGGGGCTTGTCACAATGGCCTTTTCTGCATTTATCCACCTGATGCTCACCACTGCCATGATACTAATGCTTGCCCCGCCGCTGTTCGGGGCAGCTCTGCCTGCAAGCCTTTTCCGTTTTTTCCCTGCGCTGGCCCTGTATACCATTGCGTCGCTGGGTATTGGCAGCGTGCTGGGGCTGGCCGCAAAAAGCCAGGCAAAATTGACGATGGCGGCACAGCTTGTGTTCCTGCCGTCCATCATGCTTTCCGGCATCATGTTCCCCGCAAGCCTGCTGCCAGGCCCTTTGGAGGGCGCGGGGCGCATTTTTCCCGCCTTTTGGGGCTACAGGGCAATGCTGGACGGCGGCCTTCGGTTGGAAAACCTGTGGTATCTTGTGCTTGTATCCTGCTTGGCGTTCGGTGTGTGCGGCATACTTCTGAAAGAGAAAATCGCCGTATGATTATGGTGTTGCTGATTTGCCGAGCAATTATGGAAATGATTGCAAAGAGGGCCTGACGATTTATCCGTCAGGCCCTCTTTGCAATTTTTCTGCGTGCCTTTGGCTGGGTCCACAGGTACAGCACAGAAGCAATCAGGCCCCCGTGCTCTCGCGCGAGGGATAATACAGGTTGTTGGAGATGAATTCCAGTTTGTCGCGCAGCGTATGCTCCAACTCGTTGATCGTGCTCACCATGCTCATCACAGTATCATTCACGTTCATAATTTCTTCCAGCGTCACTTCGCCCATGCTGATGGCCTTGTGCAGCTTTTCGCTTTCCGCGTGCAGGATATGGCTGAGGGCTGTTTCCTCCAATGCGATGGATTCAATCAGGTCTGTGATGGCCTGGCTCATGGAAATAGGGTTTGCAGACGTGGCAATGGTCATTGGCATAGAATAGCTCCTCCCTTTCGTGCCCGGCCCAAAAGAGCAGGGCTTTGCCCTTATTCTATGCCTGTAAAAAGAAAAGGTGAGGAAAACGGGTGCCTTATACAGAGGGCGGTGCCCCGGGCCCGCCTCATTTTGAGGTGCGCTTTTTACGGTTACGGCACAGGGCCGATGCGCAAAATGCGAACAGGGCCAAAGAAAGCCACTGGGATGTGGAAAGGCCGAACCAGATGCCGCGGACTGCGTCGCCGCGCAGAAATTCCAGCAGAAACCGCACGGGGGCATATAAAAGGAGATAAAAAGGCAATGCTTTGCCATGTCCTTCGGTGCGCAGGGCAAAGCGCCACACAAGCAGAAAGATAAGCGCCTCAAACGCAGCCTCTGCAAGCTGAACGGGGAAATAGGGCACGCCGTTGGGCGCGCTGAGTGAGCATGTAAAGGCAAGGCCAAAGTGCCTGCTTTCAACGCCGTAGCAGCATCCGTTCAAAAAGCAGCCAATGCGGCCAAACACATGAAACAGGGGCAGGGCGGGCGCGAGGCAATCCCAAAACAGCGGGGCGTTCAGGTGATACCGGTGCAAATACCAATGCACCGAGGCAATAAAGCCCAGAAGGCCGCCGTAGTATACGGTGCCGCTTGTCAGCGTTATCTCTGCAAGCAACGCGGGCGCCTGCACAAGCCGACGCCAGTTTTGAACCAACAGAGGCGCGATAGTGAGCAGGTATAAAAGCTTTCCGCCGGCCAGAATGCCGATAAGCCCCATGGCGCCCGCATTGGTGATATCCACGCCGGGCAGAGCCATACGCCTGCTGCGGGGCAGCACAAAAGCACAGCATATGCCCGCGCCCGCCAGGCACATCAGCCACATGCTTTGAACAGAAAAACCAAACAGAGAGACCGTGGGAAGCATACAAAACCTCCTGAGCAGATAAAAAGAAAGGCAGCGAAACGGTGTTCCGCTGCCTTTTTGAAAATGCTGAGCTTACATGTTTGCGGCCGCGGCGCCAAGGCTGGCAAGGGCGCCCAGAGCGCACAGCGCACACACCAGCAGAGCGGCACTCAGCGCAGTGCCGACAATGCTGCACACAAAGCCAGCTGTGGCAATGCTGGAGGGCGCCTGCTTGCGTGCCTTTACCCCCAGCACGATGCCAACAATGCCCAAAATCAGGCCGACATACACATACAGGAAAGAAAACACGATAGAGAGGATGCCCAGCACCAGCGAAATGATGCCCATTGTGTTATTGCCGCCCGCGTTGCCCGGCTGCATGCTGCTGTCCATGTTAGGCTGCATCTGTTCCATAATTGAATACCTCCTGAAATCACCGGTTTAATTTGGCATGCCCTTGCATCAAGGTGCAAACCGCAAAACATGCCTGTTTTCATTTTAAGAGCATGCGCATATCTTGTCAATAGAGGTTTGAAAAAGGCGTATGAGGGCGCTTAGAAATAGCTGACGCTGACGCGCTTTCCCATCTTTTCGAGGGCCTCGCTCAGCTGCTTCACAAGCTGTATCTTGATGCCGAAGGTGATGGGAAGGTCCGGGTTCTGATGGGCCGGGTTGATGGCACGCCCCACAAAAAAGCAGATATCTGTGGCATATTCAAACAGATACTGCGCAATGCGCGAGGCGCCGTCCGTCTGAAGGCTCCACAGGTTTGCCAAATCGCTGTTGTTCAAAAAAACATTGGCATATTCCACAACGCGCGAAAGCGTAATGACGCCCTCTGTCACAAGGTCTATGCCCCGGATGGTGGCGATGGGAGGGATGTCCGGGTCTGTGCCGTAATCCAAGCTGGTAACCACATCCTCGTGCAGATAACCTGCTGCCAGCTTCGAAGTGGTGCCTCCGCATACGATTTTCCTGCCCTCTTTGGCAAAGAACAGGGCCATCATCTTGCCCACATCCGCCGGGTCTGCCGGGGGGCCTATCATCAGGTTCACCGGCTTGCGCTCGCGCACGCGCACGGCCGCGACGGTGGTGTCGTCGCCCGGCTCGCCCGCGTACAGACGGTTGCATTCGTCTACAATAAGGGCCGCCATCATTTTGGCGGAAAGCGTGTCCTCATACATGCGCTCGGCAAATTCTACCACATTGTCGCGCTGCCAGCCGAAGTTCATGCTTTGGCCCACGCCGGCCCAAATGGCCCCGTCGCTCATGGCTATCATCATATCGTTCAGCTGCAGGGGGAATTTGCTCTCCAGAATGGTCTTGCCCTCTATCACGCGGCTGGTGGTGGGGTAGTCCCAATGCTTGCCGCCGCGCAGAAGGATGACGTTCGGATTGTCGAACTGGATGAGCGTGGCGGTGGTGTTGTCCTCCACGTGGATGATGGTAAAGGTGGAATATGCCACCTTGCGCACGCTGCAAACAGGCAGCGTTTTCACAATGGTATCCACACATTCCTCAATGGGCATGCCGTTTTCTATCATGGTAGAGAGGATCTTGCTCGTCAGCGTGGAGAGGATATTGGCCTTCACGCCGCTGCCAAGGCCATCCGCCAGAACCAGCGTCAGGCTGTTGTCGCTGCGGGCGATGATCTCCACGCGGTCGCCGCAAAGCTGCTCGCCCTTTTTGTTCAGGCTTACATAGCCGGTATCCGTGCAAAGCTTGTCCATTCAGCGCCGCCCCTTCGTCATTCCTCTTTCAGTGCGTCCTTCAGTTTGGTGAGGGCCACCTTCGTCTCCGCCGTCGTCTCGCCCAGAAGCGAGGCTATCTCCTGCACCACGCGCATCTGCTTTTCTATCACTTCGTTGGTGATGTCCACCGTGCGCTCGGTGATTTTCGCGCGCTCGGCTGTGCGCGTCTCTTCCTCAGTAATGTCGCGCATGATGCTGAAGATAATGCGGTATTCCTTGTCGTATACAATGCTCTCGCTCACATACTTGCCGTATTCCGCCAGATACTTTTTCTTATCCTTTACCGGGATGCCCGTGGCCATGGCCTCCATATAATCCGCCGGGTTCAGAATGCGCACCACCGGGCACGAAAGAATATCGCCCGGCTGTTTCAAATTGAACAGCGCGCAGGCCGCGCGGTTTATCTGCTGCACGCACAGCTCCTCATCCATCACAAAAATGGCGTTTGGTGTGTTGTTGATGACATAGCCGGAGAAGGTCTCGGCGCGCTCTTTCAAAAACGGCAGGCACATGGTAAGGTCCGCCTTGCCCTGATATACGGCAATGGCTTTTTCGCGGCAGGTGGCATAGCCGCAGCTGCCACAGTTCAATTCCTGCTCGGGCGCTGTTTTTCCCATTTTGGCAAGAATGTCGCGGATAGCCGCCTCGCCCGGCATCTGCTCGTGCGTGCCAATATACGGCATGTGCTTTTGCAGCTCTTCGCTTTCGGGAATATCCAGCGCATGGTCTGCTTCGCCGGCAAACTGCAGCACCTTGCTTTCGCCGCGCAGCACAGAGGCGTGGTGATGCCGGATGCCGGGGCCGTTCACGCACGCGCCCTCGCAGGCGTTCATCTCGATAAAGCAGTGATGGAACGTGCCGGCCTCTATCTCTTTCAGTGCGGCAATACAGTTCTGCACGCCGTCCACGGAAAGATAGGTAAAGCCGCTGTTTTCCGTGTGCATGCTTTTGATGACGCCGCCCTTGATGGGGAAGAACTGGGCGCGCTTGCCGCCGTCCGCCTCGGGGGTAGGGCAGGCAAGCTCCACACCGGCCTCGTTCAACCATGCCTCCAGCTCTTCAAACGTCAGCACGGCGTCGCACAGGCCGGGGTACAGGTCTGCCTCTTCCTTTTTCGAGATGCACGGGCCGATAAATACAGTGGCGGCGCCCGGCCGCTGCTGTTTTATGCGTTTACAGTGTGCCAGCATGGGGCTGAGCACCGGCGCCAGATACGGCAGTGCCAGCGGATGGTATTTCTGAATAAGCGCGTTGATGCTGTGGCAGCATGAAGAAATGATGACGTCATGCCTGCCGGAGGCCACCATGCGTTCGTATTCTGTTTTCACAATGGCCGCACCAATGGCGGTTTCTTCCGCGTCCGCAAAGCCAAGCTGCAAAAGCGCGCGGCGCATGGCGGCAAAATCCCTTGTGGCAAACTCTGCAATAAAAGAGGGGGCCACGCTGGCCACCACCGGGCGCCCGCTTTGCAGCAGTGCCTTTACAGCGGGAATATCATCGCGCACCTGCTTTGCGTCCTGCGGGCAGTTTACAAAGCAGCAGCCGCATAAAATGCATTCATCCGAAATAATGTTGGCCTGCCCGTCAGAGAACTTGATGCTTTTCACCGGGCAGTGACGGATACATTTATAACAGTTTTTACAGTTGGACCTTTTCAGCCCCAGCACCTTTTCCATATTATCAGCCCTCGGAAGGTTTCAAAACATCCAGCACCTTTTCTTTGAAGATGCCGTCGAACGTATCGGCGTTCAGCCCCGTCACAATTTCATCGTCTACCTTGATGGTCACGCCGTTCTGGCAGTGGCCAAGGCAGAAGGCAGCGCTGAGGGTGACGGTGTCCTCCAGGCCGTGCTCGCGCAACGCCTTTTTCAAAAGGTCTATCACGGTATAAGAGCCTTTCAGATGGCAGGACGAACCTACGCACACACAAATCTTCACGGATGTCATCACTTTCCTTTCGCCCGTGCCGCACGGGGCTAGTTACTACTTGTATTATAACGAAAGCGGCAGGGAAGGTCAACGCGCGGCGCGAAAATAGACGAAGGCAGGCGGCATTTTGCATGTGGGCGGCTTGACAGGTGCCTTGCACTTTATCCCGCATCCAAGGCGGCGGGCCATACACGGCCTTTGCTAAGGCACGATGACGCTGCCGCTTTGCCGCGAAACGGGAAAAATACCTGTGAAAAGGCAGATATTCTCTTGACAAACGCCCCGTTTTTCGCTAAGATAGAATGGCGCCGCGGAGAGATGGCTGAGCTGGTCTAAGGCGCACGACTGGAAATCGTGTGTGCCCCATAAAGGCACCGAGGGTTCGAATCCCTCTCTCTCCGCCATGAAAAAGCCCGTGGAACCAATGTTCCGCGGGCTTTTTTGCACACATATTCTTTTTGCAGTTCGGAAAAGGCCAAAGCAAACGTACAGGCGGTGCAGGGCACTGTGCGATGAAACTGGTGCAAGCTGAAAAGATGGCACAAGGGCGGCTGGGCGTGGTATAATATTTCCGTATAATGAACACAGACAAAATCAAGGCGCAAGCCCTGGCAAACAAATGCCGCCCCGCTGTGAACATCGGCGCCCTGCAGGCGCAAATGGGGCCGGTATGGTGCCATAATCCCAAGCCACTGTGAGTAAAAACAGGAGGCATATGACATGGAGCTTTTCAAACGCGCCTTGCGCGTGCTGGCAGTTTTTATGCTGACGAACCTTGGCCTGCTGGAAATGCTTTGCCCGCTGCCCGGCGCGGTGCATTGGCCTTTGCTTTTAGGGCTTTTGGGCGTTTACATGTGGTTCCATATCTGCCCGCGGCGTGCAAAAGGTGTCGCGCCGCGGCTGCGCGCCATGATAGGCGGGTACGAGCTTCTTTTGGCCTCTTTTCTGGTGCTGGTGGCCGAGGTGCTGTTCTATGCCGCCCTGTTGTTCGCCGGGCTGCCGCTTGTGCCCGCCCCGTATTCTGCGCCACGGTGGGTGGCGCTTGTGGCAAATCTGCTGTTTTTCCTCCCGCTGGTGGGCGCGCTGCTGATAAACGGCTTTTTCCGCGTGGCCCTCACCTCGCGCCATCTTCGGGTAATATGGCGCGTGCTGCTGTTGTTTTTGTGGTGGGTGCCTTTTTTCAACATCTATCTGTTTTTCCGTGTGCTGAAAACGGTGCGCAGCGAATATTTCTTCGAATGTGCACGGCAGGAGGCCGAGGCCGTCCATGCCGAAAATAAGGATTGTAAAACGCGTTACCCCATCGTGCTGGTGCATGGTATCTTTTTCCGGGACTGGCAGCTGCTTGGCTACTGGGGGCGAATTCCGGCGGCCCTGCGCCGCTGCGGCGCGCAGCTTTATTACGGCGGGCAGCAGTCTGCCCTGCCGGTGGCCCAAAGCGGGGAAGAGCTTGCCCGGCGCCTGCGCGAGGTGCTGCGTGAAACGGGCGCGGAAAAGGTGAACATCATTGCGCACTCGAAAGGCGGGCTGGACAGCCGCTGGGCCATCACGAGGCTGGGGCTTGCGCCGCAGGTGGCCTCGCTTACCACGGTGAACACGCCGCACCGCGGCTGCGTGTTTGCCCAGCACCTGCTGGGCACGATGCCAAAGGGCCTTGTGGCGTGGATTGCGCGCAGATATAACACGCTGTTCCACACGCTGGGGGATACCTCGCCCGATTTTTTGGGCGGCGTGAAAGACCTGACGCGCCAAAGCTGCCTTGCCTTCAACGAAGCAGTGCCGGACGCGCCGGGTGTCTTATATCAGAGTGTGACAAGCGCCATGCGGGGGGCCTCCAGCGCAGGCTTTCCGCTGAATATCACCTGGCATTTTGTAACAAAGTACGATAAAGAGGCAAACGACGGCCTTGTGGCGTGCACCAGCGCTGAATGGGGGCGCTTCCTCGGCTGCCTTACTGCGCCCGGAAGGCGAGGCATCTCGCACGGCGATATGATAGACCTGATGCGGGAGGACGTGCCCGGCTTTGATGTGCGAGAATTTTATATGGAGCTTGTGAAGGGCCTGAAAGCGCGCGGACTGTAAAAGAAGGAGGAAAACCGTGACGAACAAGGATGTTCTGCGCACCGCCATGCGCCAGTCTGCCATAGACAGCGGCTGCCGCCCGGAGGATTTTGCCGGGCTTGAAAATGTGGTGGTGCGCTCGTGCGCGGCGCCCGGTGCACGGAGATATCTGGAATTGCCGTTCTTTTGCGACCTTGTCTCGTATGGCAGCAACGTGGTGGCCTCTGTTTCCCCGGAAATAGCGGTGCAGGTGCGCGCATACATAAACGCCCGCACGCCGGAGCAGTGCTTTGAAACGCCGGATATCTACTGCCTGAATGAAGTGCTGTCTGTCTATGGCATGCGTGTGCGCCATATGGCAGAATACTTTCTGCCGGATATAACGGCCCTGCGCGCACTGCCCTGCCGGTATGAAACACGGCTTTTGAGCCCGGCAGAGCTTGCCCCCTATTACACGCCCCAGTGGGCGAATGCGCTGTGTGAAAAGCGGCGCGAATTGGACGTGCTGGCCGTGGGGGCGTTTGACGGGCAGGTGCTGGTGGGCCTTGCAGGCTGTTCGGCAGACTGCGATACCATGTGGCAGATAGGGGTGGATGTGCGGGCACAGTACAGGCGGCAGGGAATTGCCAGCGCACTTACCAGCTGCCTTGCCGTGGAGGTGTTGCGCCGCGGCATTGTACCGTTTTACTGCTGTGCGTGGGCCAATATGAAGTCTGCACGCAATGCGCTGAAAAGCGGGTTCCGCCCTGCATGGGTGCAGCTGACGGCCAAAAGCGCCCCGCCGGAAAAAAAGCCCTTGTGACAAACCGGTACGCACTGCGTAATCATAAAAGCGCCCCGTCTGGGCAAGCTGTGGAAAGAGCACACAAGAGGTTATGTATGCCTTTGAAAAGGCAGAAAGGAATGGGAATATCATGGAGCAAGTTTTATATTATGGAGGGCCCATCCTTACTATGGAGCAGCCGCTGTATGCTGAGGCACTTTTGCAGCAGGGCGGCGTCATCCGTGCGGCGGGCCCGCTGGAGGCCCTTGCCGCTATGGCACCCGGTGCAAAGCGGGTGAACCTTGCGGGCCGTGCCCTGCTGCCTGCGTTCATCGATGCGCACAGCCATTTTTCCGGCTATGCAAACGCGCTTTTGCAGGTGCGGCTGGAGGGCGCACAGAGCTATGAAGATATATGTGAAAAGATAAGGCGGTTTATTTGTGAAAACAATATTCCGGCAGGGCAGTGGGTGATGGCGCGCGGGTATGACCACAACGCCCTGAGGGAAAAGCGTCCGCCGCACAAGAGCCTGCTGGACGAAGCTGCGCCGGACAACCCGCTTGTGCTGCAGCATGCCTCCGGCCACACCGGTGTGTTCAACACACTGGCTCTGCGGGAGCTTGGCGTGCGGCCGGGCACGCCCGCCCCGGCAGGCGGCGCCATTGGGGTGGAAAACGGTGAGCTGACAGGATATATGGAGGAAAATGCCTTTATTGAATACTTGCAGCGGGCCCCCATGCCGTCGCCGGGAACACTAATGCATGCATTCAATAGGGCGCAGCAGGCATATGCCTCCTATGGCATTACTACAGTGCAGGAGGGGATGATGACCGATGTGATGGCGCCCCTTTATCGCGCCCTGTGTAATGCACAGGCACTGTATCTGGACGTGGTGGGCTATGCAGACCTGCGCGGCTGCGAGCAGCTTTTGCATGAATTTGCCGCCCACACGGACACTTACCGGGCGCACTTCAAGCTGGGCGGCTATAAGACGTTCCTGGATGGTTCGCCCCAGGCGCGTACTGCATGGATGCGCACGCCGTATGCAAATGCCGCCGATGGGTACACCGGGTACGGCACGCTTTCAGACGAAGAGCTTCTGGCGCGCTGCCGCCGCGCCCTGCGCGAGGGCAGGCAGCTTCTGGCGCACTGCAACGGCGATGCCGCGGCTGAGCAGTATATCCGCGTGTTCAATAAAGCCCTTGGCGAGCTTGATGATGCGCCGGATATCCGCCCGGTGATGATACATGCCCAGCTTGTAGGGCAGGATCAGCTGCCGCGTATGAAAGAGATAGGCATGATCCCTTCGTTTTTTGTGGCGCATGTGTATCACTGGGGTGATGTGCACATGGAAAACTTCGGCCCGCAGCGGGCGGCCAATATCAGCCCGGCTGCAGCGGCCGGGGCGCTGGGCATCCCGTATACGTTCCATCAGGACGCACCGGTGATAGAACCCGACATGCTGGAGACTATCTGGTGCGCGGTGAACCGCATCACAAAGCAGGGCGTGCCCCTTGGCCCGCAGCAGCGCGTCAGCGTACTGGATGCGCTGCGCGCCGTCACTATCCATGCGGCGCACCAGTATTTTGAGGAACACCAGAAGGGAAGCCTTGCCGCGGGCAAGCATGCGGATTTCGTCATTCTTTCGGCGGATCCCACGGCTGTGCCGCCCATGCAGATACGGGATATAGAAGTGCTGGCCACCTTCAAGGACGGCCGCTGCATTTTTCAGAAAAACGGATGACATCCGTGCGAATGCGCGGTGTGGAAGAAGGTGTTTTGCATGAAAGTGTGGACGCCGCCTGAAAAAGGCAGAAGCCGTTATGCAGCCCGCAGCATCGGCGGCGTGCTGGTGGCCGTGTTCTTCTGCATGGCCATTATCTGCATCGTCATGCTTTTGGCCATACATTTCGGCTGGCCTGTCTGGTCAGCTTCCGCGGTTGTGTGTGCTGTTGCCACGGTACTTTGCATTTGGCTGGCGGTGGCTGCCGGCAGGCGTTCGCTGCGGGATGCACTCATGTTCCTTCTGGATGGAAAGGACAGGTTGTTCGTGCTGGATGTCCGCCTGCTGGCAGGGCCGGCGCGGAATATTACCGGCTTTGTGCGGGCTGCCGTGGAAATACAGCGGGAGCTGGAACGGCTGAAGAACACCCTGCCGGAAATGAGAAAGCCGCCCAATGCGGCAGTGCAGATTGTGCAGGTGGAACATATTGCGGAAAGGGCGCGGGGCCGTGCCCTTCTGTGCCGTGTGCGCTATGCGGGCGGAAGAGAGGAAAAGCGTACTTATCTGCTTGTGCGAGGCTATGAAGATGAAGATTGGCTGCTGCGTGAACTGGAACGGCGCATGCCGGGAGAAGCCCTGGTGGAACCCAGGCAAACGCGTGCGCCGCTGTACGCTGTGCTTAGCCTGGCGGCGCTGGCCGTGTGCACTGTGCTGTGCGTTTTAAGCCACCCGGCAGTGGCAGTGCTGCCGCAGAACCTCTATTTTCCTCTTTTGGGGGGTGCTGCCGCAGTGCTGTATGTTTTTGCGTGGTTTGCCATTAAGTGGCGGCGCGGGGAATAAGGCGCTTTCCAGCCATGCGCATGTTCCTCCCCTGTGGGCGCATATACTGCCCCAAGGGGGGAGTATCATGTTTGGCGTTATTCTCGGCTTTATTGCCACACACATGCTGTATTTTGCGCTGCATCTTGAATCCAGCAGTTTTCCAAAGCCGCTTTCGGCAAAAGAAGAAATAGAGGCATTTGCCGCCTTTAAGGCAGGGGATATGGCCGCGCGCGATAAGCTCATCCGCCACAACCTGCGCCTTGTGGCACACATTGTAAAAAAATATTACGCCCAGCCTGGCAGCCAGGAGGATTTCATCTCCATCGGCACCATAGGCCTTATCAAGGCTGTGAACAGCTTTGACAACACAAAGGGCGCGCGCTTTGCCACCTATGCCTCGCGCTGTATTGAAAACGAGATACGCATGACATTGCGCAGCGCAAAAAAAACACAGGGAGATGTATCTTTGCACGAGCCGCTGGAAAACGAGAAGGGGGCGGGCGCGCTTACCATTATTGATGTGATGGCGGACGAACAGGACATTCGCGCAGATTACGAACGCAAAGAGGAAGTGGAAAAGCTGCGCGCCCTGGTAAAAACACTAGGCGGGCGAGAGAGGCAGATTATTGTGATGCGCTACGGCCTTGCGGGCGGCGCCCCCCTTACACAACAGCAGGTAGCAGGCTGCCTTGGCATCAGCCGCAGCTATGTGTCACGTATTGAAAAAAAGGCAGTGGAAACCCTGCGCACCGGCATGCGGGCCTGACAGAAAATGTGAAGCTGCTGTGCAGAGTTTTTTGTGCATTGTACAAAAATTGTCAAAAAAGAAAATTTGGGGCTTGAGCAGGGCAGGTGAACGTGCTATAATAGCAAAAGTGTGAATTTGGGATGGGGGTGCGCAGGATGAAGCTCATGGCATTTCCCCTTTCATCTCCTGCGCTGGCGCCGTCCCTGTTTCAGGGGCCGAGTGCTTCTGTTTTCCGTTTTTGTCATTTCATTTTTTGAAGCAGGCATTTTTCTTCGCTTGAAGCGGCAGAAAGATGCCTCTTTTTTTGCCCGCACACGGGTGCGGCAGCCTGCCTGGCGGCCGCAAACCTCTGCGGTATGCACGGTTGCCGGATACATCCGCATGGGTGTTTTGGAAGATATGGAATTTTAGAGGAGGAGAACGCTTATGGGAAAAGAAAAGGAAAAAATCGTGCTTGGGGCCGAAGGTGTTTATGACGCCCGCAAGCTGGGCGTGCCGAAGATGCTGGTGCTCGGCTTCCAGCACACGTTCGCCATGTTCGGCGCTACGGTGCTGGTACCCATCCTCACGGGTATCAATGTGTCTACGGCTCTGCTGTTTGCGGGCTTGGGCACGCTGCTGTTCCACTTTATCACAAAAGGGAAGGTGCCTGCGTTTCTCGGTTCCAGCTTTGCGTTTCTGGGCGGCTATGCTGCGGTTGCACCGCTTGGCGCTGACGGAACGCCCAGCGAGATGCTGCCGTATGCGGCAGGCGGCGTGGTAGTGGCAGGACTCATTTATGTGGTGATGAGCGGCCTTATCAAGGTGTTCGGCGTAAAACGCATTATGCACTTTTTTCCGCCTGTGGTCACAGGCCCCATCATCATCGCCATCGGCCTTATTCTGGCGCCCAGCGCCATCACGAACTGCCAGTCCAACTGGCTGCTGGCTTTCATTGCGCTGGCCATTATTGTAGTGTGCAACATCTGGGGCAAGGGAATGGTGAAGATACTGCCCATTCTCATCGGCATTGTAGGCTCTTACATCGTTGCCCTGCTGATGGGCGAAGTGAACTTTGACGCCATCAATCAGGCCGACTGGTTTGGCCTTGCCATCCATACGGGCAGCATGGCAAAATTCAGCGTCAGTGCCTGTATCACAATTGCCCCTATTGCGCTTGCCACTATGATGGAACACATTGGCGACATTGCGGCCATCAGCGCCACCTGTGAAAAACACTACCTGGCAGACCCCGGCCTGCACCGCACCCTGCTGGGCGACGGCCTTGCCACCAGCTTTGCAGGCTTGTTTGGCGGCCCGGCCAACACCACCTATGGCGAGAACACAGGTGTACTGGCCCTGACAAAGGTGTACGACCCGCGCGTGATGCGCATTGCGGCCTGCTGCGCCATCCTGCTCAGCTTTTTTCCAAAATTTGGCGCGGCCATCCAGACGGTGCCCACGGCTATCATCGGCGGTATTTCGTTTGTCCTGTACGGCATGATATCTTCCGTAGGCGTGCGCAATATCGTGGAAAATCAGGTGGATTTCACCAAATCCCGCAACCTCATCATCGCGGCCGTTATCCTGGTCTCCGCGCTTGGCTTCAACAGCGTGGGCGGCATCACGGTGCCCTTGTGGGGCGGCTACAGCTTTACGCTCAGCGGGCTTGCAATTGCGGCTATCGTGGGTATCCTTCTGAACGCCGTCCTGCCTGGCAATGATTACGAGTTTGGCAAGGATTTAGAGGGCGACACGGCTGTGAGCTTCAAGGTGTAAGTCTGCGCCCGGAAAACCGCATGGCAGCAGCGCGTTTCTGTTGTGGCAAATATGAAAAGAGGCCCCGCGGGGCCTCTTTTTTGTGTCAGATTATCCTGAAAGCGGGGGAGTATGCCCCCGCGCTTCAAAGCGCCACAACAGGGCACAGCTCGTCTACCACCTGCGGCGTCAGCGCGCGCAAAAGCGCGCCCGCAAGGGCCAGCGCGGCGTCATAGTCCGCCGCGGCGCTGTAGCCGTAATGCGTGTGTGCATATCGCACCGGAATGCCCAGCACAAGGGTGGGCACGCCGCCGGGCGCAAGGTGGATGGAGCCGCCGTTTGTGCCGCCGCCTGTGCGCACGGCAAGCTGATGGGGGATGCCTTCTTTTTGGGCTACCGTGCGTGCAAATTCCACAAAGCCGGGGTGCGCCACCATGCTGCTGTCGCGGTGGCGTATCTGCACGCCTGCCCCCAGCACGCCCTGCGCCTCACCTGCGGGGGTAAAGCCGTCGTCCGCGGGCGTGCCCTCCAGGCAGATGGCAAGGCGCGGGCGCAGCTTTTCCGCCGTTACTTTCGCACCGCGCAGGCCCACCTCCTCCTGGGTAGAGAAGGCGGCCACAGCGTCCACCGCAAGGCGGGCGCCGTGCAGGGCGCGGGCCAGCTCTACAAGGCAGGCACAGCCAAGGCGGCAGTCAAACGCCTTGCCCAGCGCGAAGCCGGTGGCCTCGTTATAAGAGAAAGCAGCCTCCGGCGCAACGGGGCAGCCGGGCTCTATGCCGAGGGCCAGCGCCTGTTCGCGCGAAGAGACGCCTGCGTCCAGCAGGATGCTGTCCAGCGAAAGCGGTGCCTGGCGTTCGGCGGCGCTTAAGAAATGGGGGGGCTTTGAAGCTGTCACAGCGCGCACGGTACTGCCATTGCGCGTGCGGATATGAAAGATGTGTGCGGGTACGTTATACTCCACCCAGCCGCCCAGCGACACCAGCTTTACCAGTCCGTTTGATGTGATGCTCTGCACCATGAAGCCCACTTCGTCCATATGGGCGTCCAGCAGAACTACGGGCTTGCCGCCCAGCGGGGCAAAGGGGGCATATACATTCTGCATGGCGTCGCGCTGTGAGGCACAGGGCAAAGCCGCCTGTACGGCCTCGGCCACCTCGCCTTCAAAGCCGGAAGGGCCAAAGGCATTCGTGATGGTTTCGCAAAGTTGCAGGTCCATAGATTACTCCTCTTTCTATATTTTAGACTGTGTCAAAGTTCCACAATATTTGCCTCATAGCCCATGGCCTTCAAAAACACAAACATGTCTTCCATGGAGAGAAACAGTGTTTTGGTGTTGTCGTTCGGATGAAAGGTGATGACCTTTTCTGAAAGCATCTCTTTATCCAGATATACTTTTACTTCATGCTGCGCATCGTTCAAAAGGCCGAACAGAGAGACGCTGCCGGGCGTGAGGCCCAGCTTTTCCAGCATGCTTTCCTCGGGGGCAAAGCGCATACGGCTTTCGCCCGCAAGCGCCTTGAAGGCGTCCATATCAAGGCGCTTAGCCTCGTCCATCACAAGCAGATAAAAAGCCGTCTTTTTCTTGTTGGTAAGAAACAGAGATTTGGTGCGCACGCCCTCGCGCCCCTCAATGTATACATCGGCCTCGTCGGTGGTGTATACGGCGGGGTGCTCCACTACGTCATAGGGAATATTCAGTTCATCCAGCTTTGCATATACCATGCTGCAGGCTTCCATCGTTCCATTCCTCCCAAATCATAAAATCGCATGCCGGGGTAGTTTAAGCCATTATAGCATAAAACGGCATTGCACAACAGCCTGCGGCGCCTCAGGCTTCGGTATGTTCGCGCCTCAGATACTGCCGCAAAACGGCCACAAACCATGCAGGGATAATAAGCCCTTTCAGGATGCTGGAAAGGGTGATGGCCCACCACACGCCGTTCAAAGAGAGCGCCGTGGCAGAGAGGATAAGCGCCATGGGGATGCGCGCGGTGTTGAATATTACGGACACAACAGTGGGTACCATGGGCCTGCCGAGGCCCTGAAAGGCGCCGGTGCAAGTGATCTCCATGCACATGAACAGCTGGGAATAGCCCAGAATGCGAAGATAATCCACCCCCATGGGCAGCACGGCTTCCTCCTGAATGAAAACGCGGAACAGCGCCTGCGGGAAAATTACGAGCAGCGCGCCGGTCAAAAGCCCCCAGCCAGCCATCAGCGCCGCTGCGCCCGCTGTGCCGCGGCGGATACGCGCAGGCTGCTTTGCGCCGTAGTTCTGTGCCACAAAGGCGTTCACTGCACTGGCAAAGCCGTCCGCCGTCATCCAGGAGATGGATTCTATCTGGCTGCCCACCTTCTGCACGGCCACCGCCGCATCGCCCCAGCCCGCAATGAGCCGCGCAATTATCATGGAAAGGCTGGAGAAAAAGATACTTTGCACGGAAACGGGCAGCCCGATACGCAGAATGTCGGCATAGTCGGCACGGCTGCGCCTGCGGCGAAGCTGCAGGCGGGGAAACAGCGCGCCTTCGCGCCTTGCGGCCAGCAGAAAAAGAAAAAACACAACGCCCTGTGCCAGCACGGTGGCAATGGCGGCCCCGGCTACCCCCAGAGCAGGCAGCGGCCCCAGGCCGAAAATGAACAGGGGGTCCAGCACGATGTTGGCGGCAAGGCCCGCAGCGGTGGAGCGGAAGGTGACTGCGCTGGCTCCCATGCAGGTGAACAGCCCGGTGAATATCTGGTTGAAGAACGAAAAGAACAGTCCCAGCGCCACCACAAGCAGATAGCATTCGGCATCGCGCACCACGCTGGGGTCGTTCAGGCGGAAAAAGGCCGTAAGAGGCTTGTAGAAAATGAGATATACTGCTGTGCACGCCCCGGCCAGCACGGCCCCCAGGCGGAAGGCTGCTGCGGCATAGGCCGCGGCCTTTTCCGTGTCCCCGCTGCCCAGCGCGTGCGCGGCTTTTACCTGCCCGCCCAGCCGAGGAATGGTAGCCAGCCCGTTGGCCAGCCACAAATACATGCCCGAAGCCCCCACGGCGGCCACGGCGCCGCTGCCCACGCGGCCTATCCATATCATGTCCGTGAGGTTATACGCCATCTGGATGAGCTGGGTGGCCATGATGGGAAAGGCCAGCTTTGCCAGCGAGGGCAGGATGCGCCCGTGAAGGAGATCTACTTTCTGCATGCTGTTTCACACATCCTTTCTGACTGTTGGAAGCCGTGAACAGAGGCAGCACCGCCGCCAGGCGCACCCCGGCAAGTGCTGAGGCTGCGTCCTCAGGCCCGGCCGGCGGCAACCGGGCGCTGCCCTGAGTCCATGGCATTCCGTGTCGGGGGCTGCCCTGGCTGTGCTTTGCAGCTTTCAGACCATGGCAACACCTCCGGCTACGTTTGCCCTCCATGTCTTTCGGCAGAAAGGCTGCGCCGTCTGTCTTGCCGGCGCCCCGGCCATGGGCTGAAAACCCCGGTATTGTCTCTGTTCACTGGCGCCCTTCCTGATACTGCCGCAATGCGCGGCGCCGCCGGGCGCACGCTCTGTCTTTGTGGCCCATGCTGTTGCACGCACTGGAAATACCGCGCCCGGAAGGCGGAGCATATGCCGCGGAAAAATGAAGAGGAAACTTTTTTCTGCGGACAAGGCGTACCGTGTGTATGCAAAGGGGTCAGGGAAGTTCCCCCAGAAGGGATTCTAGAGCAAAGCCGTCTTCACAAGACGGCTGGCTTTGCGCCTGCTCAAACGCCCTGCCCAGAAAGCGCACAGCGGCGCTTGCGCTTTCTTCAAGGCTCTGCCCGCGCATCAGACAGCCCGCCAGTACGGCAGAGAAGGTATCCCCAGTTCCAAAGCGGCGCACGGCGCTGTGCCGATAGGCAAAACGGAACACGGGGCCATCGGCACTGCGGCCATACACATAGTGCATGTTTTCCTGCGCAAGGAAACAGCCTGTCACCACAGCGGCCTTTGTCCCCAGAGCCAGCAGGCCGTCCAGCAGCGCGCGCACATCCGCATCGGAAAGCGGGCCGCGCAGCAGCCCGGCCTGGCCGGTGAGCAGTGCGGCCTCTGTTACATTCGGCGTTATCACGCTGGCATATGCGGCCAGTGTGCGCATGGCCTGCGCCGTGGCTTCACTAAGGCCGCTGTAAAAAGCGCCGTTGTCGGCCATCACGGGGTCCACCATCACAAAAGCGGGCATCCGCTGCCGCAGCATGTTCTCTATGATGCCGGCCTGGTGCGGCGTATGCAGGTAGCCCGTGCACACCCCGTAAAACGAAACGCCCTGTGCCTGCCATGCGGCCAGCGCCTGCCGCATATATTCTGTGGCGTCGAACGCCGCCACAGGCCCATAATTCAGCGTGTTGGAAAGAAGCGCTGTGGGCAGGCGGTACAGCTCAAACCCCATGGCCGAGAGCACCGGCCCCATGGCGTTCAGCGCCACTTTGCCATAGCAGGGAAAATCGTTCATAAGCAAAACAGATTCTCTGTGTTCGTCCATGCAGGAACTCCTTTCTGGTACGGTGTGTTGGAAAACAGACAGCAGCCCTGGCCACGGTGCCTGCCGCCTGTCAGATGAACTCTATCACCTGCGCTTCGGCGTTTACCCGAGCTCTGGCGCCATAGGGCAGGGCCGCCCGGGGCAGCGCATGCCCGAAATTCACATTGTACAAAACCGGCAGGCTGCGGCGGCCGAGAATATCCCGGTAAACAGCCTTGTATTCCTCATAATACTGTTCATCCTGCGGTTTCCCCACAATGACGCCGGCCACGGCGTCAAAGGCGCCGGTGTCTTCAATTGCGGAAAGTTCTTTATAAAGAAGCTCCGGCGCAGGCTTCTCCTCGCAGGTTTCAAGGAACATGAGCTTGCCGCGCCATTCCTCTTTGCAGGGGAACAGGTGATACCGCTGGCAGATTTCGCGTTCGTCTGCGTAGCGTGCCGGGCCCAGCATATCATAGATGCTCTCCAGACAGCCGCCCAGCAGCTCGCCCTCGAATACGCCGGGCCCCTGAAGAAGCTCATAGCCGTGGGCTTCTTTATGGCATATGCGCCTTGTGCCAAGGGCGGCGGCAGAGAAATCGGCCCGCTCCTCGTACCACACCTCACTGGGCCTGATATGCCATGCAGTATATTCTGAAAAGTAACCCTCGAATGCGGCCCTGGTATAGGGCAGCATCTGCGGCTCCATTTCACACAAGTCGCAGATGAAACAGGGCCCGTAAAAGGTTTGCAGGCCAATGCGGTGGAACATGAAGTGGTTCACTGTCGTATCGGAAAAGCCTGTGAACAGCTTGGGCGTGCGGCGCACGGCCTCCAAAAACTGTGCGTCCTCCATCAGAAAGGGAAGCAGGCGGTAGGTGTCATCGCCGCCGATGGCGCACAGGACACCGTGGATGGAAGGGTCGAGAAAAGCTGCCTTCAGGTCTTCGGCCCGAAGCTCCGGGTGAAGGCTCAGCGTCTGGAGGCCTTTTCGGGAATTCGGCATGAAAATGGGTTCAAGGCCAAACTCTCTGAGCCGCTTTGCGCCAAGCCCGATCAGGTGGCTGCAAAACGGCTCGCCCAGCATCCCGCTGGAAAGGCTCACCACCGCCACACGGTCGCCGCGGCGCAGCGCACGCGGTTTTATCATTGCAGTATCTCTCCTTTTTAGTGTCAGAGCTTTTATAATGCCTGCCGGGAGAACCGGATGACGGCCTCTACATGCTTTGTGCGCGGGAACATGTCCACCGGACGCACAGCCTCGGGGGCATAGCCGTGCGCGGCCAGCCAGGCGGCGTCGCGCGCGGCGGTGGCAGCGTTGCAGCTCACCATCACCACGCGCCGCGGCCCCATGGAGGCCACGGTGGAAAGCGTGGCCTCGTCACACCCCTTGCGGGGCGGGTCCAGCACCACCACGTCCGGGCGCAGGCCCTCGGCCAGAAGCTGCTGCGCTGCCTCTGCGGCGTCCGCACACAAAAAGCGCGCATTGCACGCGCCCATGCGTGCGGCGTTTGCCCTGGCATTTTCCACGGCCTCCGGCACGATCTCTGCCCCTACAAGCTGCCGACAGGCCGCCGCCATGGAAAGGCCGATGGTGCCGGCGCCGCAGTATAAATCCAGCAGGGTGTCGCCGCTGTCAAGCTGCGCCATGCGGGCGGCTTCGCCGTAAAGCTGTTCGGCTCCCAGCGTATTGACCTGATAGAAGGAAAGAGGGGAAAGCCGCACAGGCACGCTGCACAGCGTATCGGCCAGCGTGTCCTCGCCCCAAAGCGTGCGGCACTGCCGGCCCAATATTACATTCGTGGCGGCGGGGTTCACATTCAGGATAACAGAGCATACCTGCGGGTGTGCGGCTGTGAGGGCGGCGCAGAAGGCCTGCTCGAAGCCAAGGCGGGCCTTAGTGCACACAAGGCACACCATCACCCTATCAGTGCGCACGGCATGCCGCAGATAGATATGGCGCACAAGGCCCCTGCGGCTTGCTTCGTCGTATACACTGGCGCCCGCCTGCTCCAGCAGGCGGCACACAGTGCGCAGGATGGCGGCAAACAGAGGCGGCTGAAGGGCACAGCTTTCGCACGGCACCACGCGGTGGCTGCGCGGGGCATAAAATCCGGCGCGGATATGCCCATCGCTATCGCGGCAAAGCGGATACTGCGCTTTGTTGCGGTAGCCCTGCACGCAGGGCGAAGGCAGGATGGGCAGAATTTCACACGAAAGCCCGCCGATGCGGCGCATGGCGTCGGCCACAAAGCGCTGTTTCTGAACAAGCTCTTCTTCATATGAAAGATGCGCCAGCGCACAGCCGCCGCATTTCCCGAACACCGGGCAGGCAGGCTCGGCGCGCCCCGGGCCCGGTGTTTCCACATTTTGCACGATGGCAAAGGCGTGCGTTTTGCACACCTTTACAATTTTAGCGTTCACCACGTCGCCCGGTGCAGTGAAGGGTACAAACACGGCCATGCCGCCCACGTGCGCCACGCCGGCGCCGTCTGAGGAGAGCGACTCGATGGAAAGGCGCACAGAACTGTTTTTTTGAAGGCTTGCGTTTACCATAATCCCTCCTGCAGGTATAAGAAGGCTCCGGCAGTCCACACAGGCCGCCTGCGCTTATTTCGAAGTCTTTTCCTTCGCCTTTTCCTTATGGATGCTGGCAAGGTAGCGGCTGGGCGGAACGCCCTTTGTCTTTTTGAATACGCGTGAAAAATAGAACTGGTCGAAAAACCCCACGCTCACGGCAATTTCAGCAATGGAAAGCTGAGAATTCTTCAAAAGATAGCACGCCTCGCTGATGCGGTAGCTAGTGAGATAGTCAATGGGGCTTTGCCCCACGTTCGCCATGAACACACGGTACAAATGGCTGCGGCTGACGCCTACGGCCTTGGCGATGTCGTCTATGGAGACATCGTGAAAATAGTTGAACTGGATATATTTGATGGCGTTGATGACATACTGCGAGGAAGAGCTTGCAGAGTGGGGCTCTGCATCCAATGCCTCCTGCATCAATTCTGCAATAAACAGATACAGATGGCCTACCATCATGGCCTCGTTTTTCGCTTCGAGCCCACGGGAAAAATAGATATCCAGCAGTGTTTTCTTGATTTTTTCAGGATGCTTGCAGTGATGCACAGGCATGTCCTCCCGGAAGGGAAGCTGCTGTACCAGACGGTTTGCACAGGCACCGTTGAAGCCCACCCAATGGTATTCCCACGGGTCTTCCCTGTCGGCCGTATAGGAGATAAGCTGGTTCGGCTTGGCAAGAAAAATGTCGCCCGGGCCAAGCTCATACACCTTTCCGTTCAGAATGTAAGTGCCCTTCCCGGCTGTGATTAGGTGGATAAGATAGTGGTCACGCGCGCCGGGGCCCCAGGTATAACCCGCCTCGCAGCTTTGTAGCCCGCAGTTATAGATAGAGATTTCTACATTATCGGTGTAATTCTGTTTGAACGACTGCTTATAGGTATTTGCCATGCCTGCATGCCTCCTGGGCTTTACTTTGCGCCGTGCGCAAAGCCATTATAGCAAATGGAGAGACAAAAGTCCATATTTTATGAGAAGAACAAGGAAATTCCGTGCAAAATGGATACAGCCCCTCGCTTTCTTTACGGGCATTTGCTATAATAAATTTCAAATAGCGGCGTGTTTTTTGGAGCACGCGCAAAAAACGGCCCCTTTTCGGTTCAGAAAGGAAGGAAAGGCTCATGCCAAACGCGAGAGAATTGTCGGCCCAGATTATGAATGGCCAATGGGACAGCGCGCTGAGAAAGCTGTACGGTGCCGCCTTCGAGGCGCAGCGGGGGCGTTACGCCGCTGCACTGGAGGGCTTCATGCAGACATTCGGCACGCAGCGCGAGGTGCGCATCTATTCCGCCCCGGGGCGCACAGAGATAGGCGGCAACCACACCGACCACAACCACGGCATCGTAATGGCTGCGGCGGTAGACCTTGATATTATTGCAGTGGCAGCGTGCAGTGAGGGCAGCATTATCCGCGTAAGCTCCAAAGGCTTTCCGGAAATGGATGAGGTAGACACTGCTGCGCTTTCCCCGCGGGCGGGGGAGGCGGGCCGTTCTGCCGCGCTGGTGCGCGGTATGGCGGCAGGCATTGTGAAGGCAGGCGGTAAAGTGGGCGGCGTGGATATTTACACGGTGTCCAGCGTGCTGCGCGGTTCCGGCCTGTCGTCCTCGGCAGCTTTTGAGGTGGTTTTGGGGGCTGTGCTGAACGGCGAGTTCAATGAAGGAAGCTTTTCCGCCGTTAAGATAGCCCAGATCAGCCAGTATGCAGAAAATGTCTTTTTTGGCAAACCCAGCGGCCTGATGGACCAGATGGCGTGCAGTGTGGGCAGCGCCATTACAATTGATTTCAAAGACACAGCCGGCCCCATTGTAGATAAGGTGGCGTTCGACCTTGCGAAGCACGGCTATGCGCTGTGCATCACCGATACAAAGGGCAGCCACGCAGACCTGACGCCCGATTATGCCGCCGTGCGCGGCGAGATGGAAGCCGTGGCTGCATTTTTTGGGAAAAAGGTGCTGCGCGAAGTGGATGAGGCGGCCTTTTACGAAAATCTGCCGGCCGTGCGGAAAAAAACCGGGGACAGAGCCGTGCTGCGCGCCATTCATTTTTTTGGTGAGTGCCGCCGGGCAAAGGCATTGTGCGCCGCTGTGCGGGAAGACAGGTTTGAAGACTTCCTGAACATTGTCATTGAGGGCGGGCATTCTTCTTTTGAGTACAATCAAAACGCATACAGTACAAAATGTCCTGCCCGGCAGGGTGTGCCTGTGGGCTTGGCGCTCAGCCAGCGCGTGCTGGAAGGGCGCGGTGCATGGCGCCTGCAGGGCGGCGGCTTTGCCGGCACCATTCAGGCATTTGTGCCTTATGACCTGCTGGCGCAGTATAAAAGTGTTCTGGAAGGGGTATTCGGCGAAGGCGCGTGCTATGTGCTGAATATCCGAAACTACGGCGGCGTGCATGTGCACGAGAATATGTAAAAGAAAGGCGGATAGCAGAATGCTGGTTTTATGTTACCCCAAATGCACCACATGCCAGAAGGCGCTGGCCTGGCTGGACGCACACGGACTCAGCTATGAAATAAGAAATATTAAGGAGCAAAACCCCACTGAAGAAGAACTGCGGGCATGGCATGCAAAAAGCGGCCTGCCACTTCGCCGCTTTTTCAACACCAGCGGCCTTTTATATAAGGGCTTTGGGCTGAAGGAAAAGCTGCCCACAATGCCGGAGGACGAACAGCTTGCCCTTCTTGCCCAGCACGGCATGCTGGTGAGGCGCCCGCTGCTGGTGACAGACAGTTTTGTGCTGGTGGGCTTCCGCGAGGCCGAGTGGAGCGCCGCGCTGCTGTGAGGGGGAAGAAGATGCGCTTTATTGATGAAAAACGCAAAAACCTCTTTCGCGCTTATGTGGCGCAGGCGGCCAGCGTGCTGGAGATTGCTATTGCCGTGCTGATGCTTGCGGCTATTCTCATTACGGGGGTGCGCGCAGCGGGCGAGGTGTTCGGCCTGTTTTTTGCCGAAAACTCTTCACAGGCCTTCACAACCGTATTGGAGCATGCCTTTAACCTCATCATTGGTGTGGAGTTTATCAAGATGCTGGCAAAACATACGCCCGGTTCAGCCATTGAGGTGCTGCTGTTTGCCATTGCGCGCCAGATGGTGATAGAGCATACCACACCCGTGGAAAACCTGGTGGGCATTGTCACTATTGCACTTATTTTTATTATCCGCAAGTATTTGTTCGTGCCCTCGTTCGGCACACATGTGCCGGGGACAGAGGCTGTGCTGGAGGCCATGGAAGAAAAAACGGCGGCAGCTTCTAAAGCGTACGGCGGGCAGGCAGGCGTGCCGGATGCTGCCTGTGCGCAGCCCTACGGCCCACAGGCGGAGACAGCGCCCGGCCCTGTGCTGGAAAAAGAGAGCACAACAGACACACCGGCCTGAACTTAACACAGGGTACAGGCAAAAGCGGCTGTCCGGCCAGGACAACCGCTTTTTCCGTATGGTAAAAACCGTTCGTCCGGCGAGCGGCGCGGCAGAAGGCGGGGGCCAATGCAAAAAGCTCTGTTGAAACAGAAAATGCGGCAGAGCCGGGCTGCAAGGGCTGAAAATTGCAGGAAGGCCGTTTAAGCAGGGGATGCGGCAGCGGCTTCTGCCGGCACAGGGCCCCGAAACGCTGGATGTGAAGCTGGAGAAAGGGCGCCGCAAGCCTTGTCGGCTTGCGGCACCCTTCTGAAATGCTTTATGTGTTCAAATTGGAAGGCACAGCCGCCGCTTTTTGTGCAGCATCTGCTTTGCCAAAGGCAGGTATTTACGGCTGCAAAGAGAATTCCCCATCGGCCCCGTTCTGCGCAGCAGGGGCTTGGCCCCGGCGGCTTCCGGAAGCGTAAAACGCACGGCGCTTTTCGAAATAACAGGCCGGGCAAAGGCTTTGGTATTCTACATTGTTCTCCATATCAATGGCTACCTGCGCGCCCTCGAACACAAATTCGCCGTTCACCTTGCGCCCGTTGAACATGGCCTTGCGCCCGCAGGTGCAGATGGTTTTCATCTCTTCGATGTTATGGGCAAGCTCAAGAAGGCGGGTAGAGCCGGGAAAGCCCTTTAAGGAAAAATCGGTGCGCAGGCCGTAGGCAATCACGGGCACACTCAGCTCCACTGTTACCATAAACAGGCTTTCGGCCTGCGCGGCGGTAAAAAACTGGCTTTCGTCCGTCAGAACGCAGGCAAGGGAACCGTGCACCGCAATGTCGGCCCTCACAGTCTCAAGCGGGTCCATATCCGGGGTGAGGGCAACGTCCACCCGGCGTTCCACCCCAAGGCGCGAGACGAGTTTTTCGCCGCCCTTGGTGTCGATAGAGGGCTTGATGATAAGCACGCGCATGCCGCGCTCTTCATAATTGTGCGCCACCTGCATCAGGGCGGTGCTTTTGCCGGAGTTCATTGCGCCGTAGCGGAAATACAGCTTTGCCATGGTTCACGCTCCTGTCGAGGCTTCCGGGTTGCGCACGCGGTAGCCAAGGCTCATCAGGCTGTCGCCAAGGTGCGCATTTTCCACGGTGATGCCGCTGAAATCTACCGAGAGGTCATAGTGGCTGAAATTCCAGAAGCCCTTGATGCCCAGCGAAACCAGAGTAGGCGCAAGCTCTTTGGCGCTTTCGCGCGGGATGCACAGCACAGCCACCACAGGGTGATGCTTTTTGCAGAAGCTTTCCAGCTCCTGCACGTCGCGCACGGGCACGCCGCACAGCTCCCGGCCTATCACTTCGGCTTTTTTGTCAAACGCGCCGATAAGCCGGTAGCCCTTGGCCTCCACAGTGAGGTAACTGGAGATAGCCGTACCAAGGCGCCCGGTGCCGATGAGAATGGTGTCCAGCTTTGTTTCGCTGAACAGCAGGTGGCCCACAGCCTCGAGCAGAACGTCCACATGGTAACCGATGCCCTGCTGGCCGAAGCCGCCGAAGCAGTTGAAATCCTGCCGCACCTGCGAGGCGGTGGTGCCCATCATGTGGGCAAGCTCGGAGGAAGACACCTTCACCACGCCGTTCTTTTTCATATCTGCCAGATACCGGTAATATTTCGGCAGCCGCTTGATGACGGGAAGCGACACCTTGCTATTTTGTAACGACATTTTCTTCACCAGCTCAGAAATTTTGTTTTCGGTGCAAAGCTCACAGCGCCTCAATGGTGCGCATCACATAATCGCCGAACTCTTCGCATGTGCAGCCTGTGTCGCGCCCTGTCACCGCCATGGCCTTCTCCTCGAACATGCATTTATCCAGCGCGGCTGTGAGTTTGTCGGCCTCGGCCTGATACCCGATATGGCTCAGCAGCATGGCCGAAGCGCGCAGCATGCTGCACGGGTCGGCATATTTGCCGCGCCCCTCTTTCACCATGCGGGGGGCAGAGCCGTGGATGGCCTCGAACATGGCGTATTTCTTGCCGATATTGCCAGAGCCCGCCGTGCCCACGCCGCCCTGGAACTCGGCGGCCTCGTCGGTGATAATGTCTCCGTACAAATTCGGCAGCACGAACACCTGAAAATCGCGGCGGCGCTTTTCATCCACCAGCTTTGCCGTCATGATGTCGATGTACCAGTCATCTGTTGTGATGTCCGGGTATTTTTCGCCCACGGCCTGGCAGAGCTTCAAAAACTTGCCGTCTGTGGCCTTCACGATGTTGGCCTTTGTCACAATGGAAACGCGGCTTTTGTGGTTTTTGCGCGCAAAGTCGTATGCAAGCTCTGCAATGCGCTGCGTGCCGTCTGTGGTGGTGACGGTGAAATCCACCGAGATGCCGTCCTCTGTCTCGAACCCGCACGAGCCCAGCGTATAGGCGCCTTCGGTGTTCTCGCGGAAAAACGTCCAGTCGATGCCCTGCTCGGGCACCTTCACCGGGCGCACGTTGGCAAACAGGTCCAGCTCCTTGCGCATGGCTACGTTGGCGCTTTCGATGTTGGGCCATTCATCGCCCGCGCGCGGCGTGGTGGTGGGCCCTTTCAAAATGACGTTGCAGGCCTTCAGCTCGGCCAGCACATCGTCCGGAATGGCCTTGCCGCAGGCCGCGCGGTTTTCGATGGTGAGGCCGTCTATCTCTTTGAACACGATGCGGCCGCGCTCTACGTCGTTTTTCAGAAGAAAGCGCAGCACGCGCTCGGCCTCATGCGTGATTACAGGGCCGATGCCGTCGCCGCCGCACACGCCGATGACGATTGTATCCAGCTTTGCATAATCCACAAAGCCGCCCTGTGCGCGCATGGCCGCCACGCGCCGGCGCTGGCCCTCCAAAAGCTGCGCGAACCGTTCTTTTGCCTCGTTGATGTCTACCATATTGCCGCCTCCTTGTCATTTTCCGTGCTCTGCCCGCCTTCAGCGGCAGGCAGGGCCTTTTGCAGCAGGGCGCGCCGCGGGGCAGCGCGTCCTGGGGGATGAATTTTTATTTCTGCTGCTGCTTTGTATAGTTCAAAAGGCCGCCCGCGCGAATGATTTGCGCCTGGCGCGCGCTGATATCGCACACAAGCTCGGACGTTTCGCCCGTCTCTACATTCGTCAGCGAAACGCAGCCGCCCGCAAGCCCGGCAAAGATGCCGGAAAGGGAAAGCCGCTGGCCCAGGAATATTTTGTCGTAATCTTCCGCGTGCTTGAATTCCAGCGGCAGGATGCCCGCGTTTACAAGGTTCGCCTTGTGGATGCGCGCAAAGCTTTTTGCGATGACGGCGCGGATGCCCAGATATAAAGGCACCAGTGCGGCATGCTCGCGCGAAGAGCCCTGCCCGTAGTTGGCACCGCCCACGATAAAGCCGCCCTCGGCTTTCATGGCGCGCTTTGCGAAACCGGCGTCACACACCTCAAAGCAGAAGTTCGCAAGGTAGGGGATGTTCGAGCGGTAGGGCAGTATCTTGCTGCCTGCAGGCATGATATGATCTGTGGTAATGTTGTCGCCCACCTTCAAAAGGCAGGGCAGGGCCATTGCGTCCGTCAGAGGCAGGGCCTGCGGCAGAGGCTTGATGTTTGGCCCGCGCAGCACCTCCACCTGTTCGAAGGAATCCTCCGGCGCGGGCAGGTCTATCATATTGTCGTTTACGGCGAAATGCGCGGGCATTTCCACCGGGGCGACAGGGGGAAGGGTGGAGGGGTCTGTCACAAAGCCTGTCAGGCAGCTTGCGGCGGCCGTCTCGGGGCTCACCAGATACACACCCGCGTCGCGCGTGCCGCTGCGCCCTTCGAAATTCCGGTTGAACGTGCGCAGCGAGATGCCGCCGGAGTTGGGGCTCTGCCCCATGCCGATGCACGGCCCGCAGGTAGCCTCCAGCACGCGCGCCCCTGCGTTCAAAAGGTCTGTCAGTGCGCCGTTGGCCGAAAGCATGGCCAGCACCTGCCGTGAACCCGGCGAGATGGTGAGGCTCACCTCAGGGCACACCGTCCGGCCCTTCAGCATGGCGGCCACCGTCATCAGGTCTGTATAGCTCGAATTCGTACAGCTTCCGATGCACACCTGATCCACCCTTTGCAGGGCAAGGCTCTTTACGGGCTTCACATTGTCCGGCGAATGAGGGCAGGCCACCAGCGGCTCCAGCGCAGAGAGGTCTATCTCCAGCACCTCGTCATATTCGGCGTCCTCATCGGCACTCAGGGGCACATAGTCTTCGCCGCGGCCCTGTGCCGCAAGGAAGGCGCACGTCACATCGTCCGAGGGGAAGATGCTGGTGGTGGCGCCCAGCTCTGCGCCCATGTTGGTGATGGTGGCGCGCTGCGGCACGGAAAGGCACGCCACGCCCTCGCCGCCGTATTCAATAATTTTGCCCACGCCGCCCTTCACAGTCATGCGGCGCAGCACCTCCAGTATCACATCCTTGGCGCTCACCATGGGCCGTAGCGAGCCGGTAAGCTTTACCAGCGTGAATTTCGGGTAGGGAATGTAGTAGGCGCCGCCGCCCATGGCCACAGCTACATCCAGCCCGCCTGCCCCCATGGCCAGGCACCCGATGCCGCCAGCGGTGGGTGTGTGGCTGTCGGAGCCTATCAGCGTTTTGCCGGGCTTTGCAAAGCGCTCCAGATGCACCTGATGGCAGATGCCGTTGCCTGGGCGCGAATAGCGCACGCCTATTTTCTTGGCAATGGTGCGGATAAAGCGGTGGTCGTCCGCATTCATAAAGCCGCTTTGCAGCGTGTTGTGGTCGATATATGCCACGCTCAGCTCTGTTTTCACGCGGGGAATGCCCATGGCCTCGTATTCCAGATACGCCATGGTGCCGGTGGCGTCCTGCGTCAGGGTTTGGTCGATGCGAAGGCCCACCTCGCTGTCGGCAGCCGGGGTGCCGTCCACAAGGTGCGCCGCAATGATTTTCTGTGCAAGCGTCTGTCCCATCGTCTTTCCTTCCTCTTCTCATGGCGGCCCGCCGCAGGGCGCCTGTATTATTATACCTATTTATATTATTACTTCGTCTGTTTTTTGTCAATGTAAAACAGGGGCAAAAGGTAGCGCATAGAATTGTAAATTTCCACAATATTTTGCGGTATGCAGACATTTTAGGGCCGGCCTTCGGTGCTATGCACCGCTGCCGGCGCACAGGGCGGGATTGAAAGCAAAATGCTCTGTGTGGTATAATGTGTCCGTTTCATAAATGCAGGCGGCATGCGAAGCGGGGCCGGCATCACAATGGCCGCATCAGTGACGGGGGCGCAGCGCAGGGGGCGGCCTGACGGATGGCAGGGTGCCCTTGCCCGGCAAATGTGCCGCCTGCCGGGCGGGGCATGCGCCGCGCCCTGAACGGCCACATGCAGAGACGGAAGGCATGCGTTTGAGCCACGCGGCGCCACCCATTTGGCAATTCAGACGGAAAAGCCCGGCACAGCTTTGCGCGTGCGGGACAGAAAAGTATATGGCCGCTGGCTGGAAAGGAGAGCCGCCTGTGAAAAAACTGGGAAAACTGCTTGCGGGCAGCCGCTTTTGGGCGTGTGTGCTGGCGCTGGTGCTGACAGCCAGCCTTGTGCCGCTGCTTGCCGTTGCACAGTACAGCCACCCCAGTGCGGACGATTATCCCTATGCGGTGGAGACGCACGCCGCATGGCAGGAAACGGGCAGCATCTGGGCTGTGCTGCGCGCTGCGGGGCACACGGTGGCCCAGCGGTATCAGACATGGCAGGGCTCGTTTTCCGCCATCTTTTTATTTGCCCTGCAGCCGGCCATTTTCGGCGAGGGGCTGTATGGGCTTGGCACCGTGTTTCTGCTGGGGGCTGCCCTGGCGGCGGTGGCAGCGGCAGCGGCGGCGCTGCACAAGGTGACGGGGGCGCCGCTTTCCGCCTGTGCGGTGCTGGGGCTTTTATACGCGCTGGTGTGCATCCAGCTGCTGCCCAGCCCTGCTCAGGGCTATTACTGGTGGAACGGCGCCAGCTATTACTGGCTGTTTTTCTTCGGCCTGCTGACGCTGGGCGCCCTTCTGGCAAGGCTGCTGGGGCCGGGGCTTTCCGGCCTGGGCACGCTGGGGGCGGCGCTTTTGGCAGCCGTGCTGGGCGGCGGCAACTATATCACGGCGCTTCAGATGTGCGAGGTGCTTGCCCTGACGGTTTTGGCAGGCGCGCTTTGGCGCCGCGCGGCGGTAAAACGTGCGCTGGCTGTGGCGCTTTGCGGCTTTGCCGCCTTTGCAGTCAACGCAGCGGCGCCGGGCAATGCCGTGCGCGCCGCCACAACGGCCACGCAGGGCAAGGGGGCCGTGTGGGCTGTGGTGCAGTCGTTCCCCATGTCGGCGCACTATGCGCGCGTGTTCACCACGCCTATGCTGCTGGCGGCGCTGGCGTTTGCCGTTCCGTTCCTTGTACGGGCGGTGCGCGGCGCGGCGCCCGGTTTCCGCTACCCATATCCGCTTGCGGTACTGGCCGGGCTGTATTGCTTTTATGCCTCCTCCTTTACGCCCACCCTGTTCGTCTACGGCACGAATGACGAGAAGCGCGTAAAGGACATTCAGTTCTGCCTGTGGGTGCTGGTATGCCTGGCCGCGCTGTGGTATGTGCTGGGCTGGGCGATTCGTCGCCTTGGCCCCGCGCGGGCAGGCGGGCTGCGCCGCCTTGCGCTGCCGTACTTTGCCGGGGCGGTGCTGTTCAGCGCCCTGGCCTTTGTGCCGCAGGTGCGGGGCGGGCAATGGAGCGGCACCGCCTGCGTGAGCGCGGTGTATTATCTGCACAGCGGCGTGGCGCGGGCCTACGATGAGGCCGTGTACGAAAGGCTGGATATGCTGGCGGGCGAGGAAATGGACATTGTGTTTCCCATGCTGCCGCCGGAGCCCTGGATCTGTTTTCACGAAGACCTTGCGCGTGAGACTTATAACTGGAAAAACGAGGCGTTTGCCGAATATTACGGCAAGCGCACAGTGGCAGTGGCTGCGCCGGAATGACGGCGGGGGCGCGCTGCGCGAAAGGGGGCGGCTCAGTTGGAACAAAACAGCGCGGCGCGCTGGAAATGGGCGCTGCTTGCAGTGCTTTGCATCTGTATGGTGCCGCTTGTCATTCTGGCGGCGTACTGTTACCCCTGCGCGGATGATTTCCGCTTCGGGCTGTACCCGCACCTTGCCTTTGAGCAGACAGGCTCTGTGTGGGCAGCGCTGGCGGGTGCGGCGAGGGAAGTGTGCGAGACGTATTTCGACTGGCAGGGCACCTTTTCCGCGGTGTTCCTGTTCGCTTTGCAGCCTGCAGTGTTCGGCGAAGGGTTTTACTGGCTTTGCCCGGCTGTGATGTTCTCGGCCCTTTTCTGGGGCGCGGCGCGAATGTTCCGCGCGGGCGCAAAGCTTTTCTGCATGCCGAGGGGTACGGCAGTGCTGGCCTGCCTTGCTTATCTTCTGCTTTGCACTCAGCTGGTGCAAAGCCCTGCGCAGGCGTTTTACTGGTGGAACGGCGCGGTGTACTATGTGTTTTTTTATGCGCTGATGCTGGTGCTGGCGGCGCGGGTGCTTCGCATGCTGGCGGGCAGGCGCACTGCCCGGCACACGGGGGCCACGGCGCTGCTTGCGTTTTTTGTGTGCGGGGGCAATTATGTAACGGCTCTTCTTTCGCTGGAGCTGCTTGTGCTTGCCGCGCTGGCGGCGGCATACAGGCAGCGCTCGGCCCTGAAAAGCATGCTGGCCGTATTGGCGTGTGCGGGCGCGGCTTTTGCGGTGAACGCCGCTGCGCCCGGCAACGCGGTGCGGCAGGCGGCAGATTATGGCAGCGCCGCCCTTCCGGGGGCGCTGGGGGCGGTGCTTCGCTCGTTCCCGGAGGCGCTCCGCTTTGGCGTGGGGCATCTTTCGCCGCTGGTGTGTCTGGCCCTGCTCTTTCTGGCGCCGTTTTTCTGGCGTGCGGCAGGCAGGCCTAATGCCTTCCGCGCGCCGCTGCCAGGGCTTGCAAGCGCGCTTGCGGGGTGCTGGTTTGCATCGTCCTTCACGCCCACGCTGTACGCCATGGGCAGTATAGGGCCCGACAGAGTGCAGAATATCCAGTTCTTCCTTCTGGTGCTGCTGCTTATCCTGCTTGAGTTTTACTGGCTGTGCTGGGCAAGGCGCGCGCTTGCCCGCGACCTTTGTGCACACACAAAGGCAATGCGGTTGGCCCGCCGTCTTGTGCCCGTGTATCTGGGGTTGTGCGTAACGGCTGCATCGGGCGTGGCCGCGCTGTATGTTGCCACAGGCCATACAGAAAAGCTGGCCTGTGCTTCGGCAGCCCGTTCGCTGTGGGACGGGACAGCCGGCCGTTATTCCGAGCTGATGCAGGTGCGTGAGCAGGTACTGGCCGGGCCGGAGGACGTGGCCGTTCTGCCCCGCATCACACAGGAGACACTGGTGCCGGCGCTGTTTTTTGACGATATTGTCTCGGACACATCCGATTGGAAAAACGAAGCCATGGCGGCTTATTACGGCAAAAGCATGGTGGTGCCGGAAAAGGTGCCCTGAAAGGGCGCCGGCGCAAAAATGCCCCTTGTGAAAAGACGGTAAAATCAAGCCCGCGCGCTTCGCGCGTGGGGCGCAAAGGGGATATTACGGGTAGGCAGGCCCCTTTTCAGAAGCGGTAAAACTGCTTTTGCCTGCACCGTCTACCCGGCAGCCCGGAAAAGGGCGGTTTTCCGCCCGGACGAAAGCTTTCCCGCTTTCAAAAGCCTGCTGCCGGCAGCTTGCCGGCGCCCGGTGCCAGAAGCGAAAGCCTTTACAGGCGCATGGCCGTTGGGCACCAAAATGAAGAAAAGCGCGCGGCTCTGTAAACACAGAGCCGCGCGCTTTTGAGTGCAGAGAGGGGCAGGCTTAGTCTGCCAGCAGGCTTTCCTCATCCTCTTCCTCTGAGGGCGACTGCGGGGCGAGATCTGCGTCCGGGAAGGCATCCGGCGCTGCCAGTGTGCTGATGTTTTCTGTGCCGCTGGCGCGGGCGTACAGGTAATCGCCGCGGCCGCCCAGCATTTTCAGAATGGTCTCGGCGGCAAACACACAGGTGACGCCGGCAAATAGGACGGCGCCGGCTATGCCCGCAAGGCCGGGCACACCGGAGGCACGGCTGTCCAGCGCGGCATTCAGACAGCGCAGCGCATACCCCGGCGCGGGAAGTACAAGCCCGTATAATAAGCCATAGCGCACCAGATATTGCCACAGGCGGGGCCAGCGGCCGTCTTGGCGGCGTACAAGGCGAAGGTGGAAAAAACGCTTGCCCGGCGTGCGCCCGCCCATTGCCTTTTGCAGCAGAATAAAATACACGGCAATATACAGCCAGCGCAGCGTGGTAAACGCCCATTCCGATTGTGCAAGCCCCGGCAGAACAAGGCGCATCACGGCGCAGGCGGGCAGTGCCAGCACGGCGAACAGCAGCCAGTCTGCACACAGGGCGAACAACCGCCGCAAAAATGGCACGCGCCGGCCCTTGCGGTAGGCGATGGCGTCCAGCCTTTCGCGGCTGGGCAGAAAAAACACCAGTGCGGGTGTAAGCCAGAAGCCCACTAGCGTGCCGAGGCTGTTGTTGATGAGGTCGCTTGTGTCGAACAGACGGTACGGCCGGGGGTAAATACCATACAGTCCGGAAAGCTGAGTCAGCTCTAAAAACATGCTCAGCGCGAAGCCGAGGCAAAGCGCCTGCCACCAGCGGCGCTTAAAGTAATAGCGAAGATATACGCCCAGCGGCACAAACATGCACACATTGAAGAACAATTCGCGCACAGCGCTGGAACAAAGAAGGTTCCAGTAGGCAGAAAGCTGAGAAAAATCCTGCGGGTGCTTTTGCAGAAATTCAAAAACGCTGGCCGCAGGCACCAGGGAATAGCGCGGCCCTGTCATAGCCGCCACACTCTCAACGCTGGGCAAAGGCAAAATGGCAAGAAAGTATACTGTCATCAAATACAGGATAAAGGAATACACCACCGCTGTGCGCAGCGCTGGAATGGCCCCGAATTTTTTATATTCCACCACCATATAGGGCAGCGTCACCGCCAGAGCGGCCAGAGGAAAAAGCAGAAACGCCGTTTTGATTACTTCGATGTATTGCGCCATATGATATGTTCCTTTCGCAGAATGCCTTTTTTATTATACAGTGCGTCGCTCTGCTGTCAAACCGCGAATAAAAAACGGTGCAGGGGCAAACACTGTAATGCGATGATAAAAAGGGAGGAAAAGCGCCATGGATAAAAACCGTGCACAGAACAAAAAGGAGGAGGCAGCTGAAGAGCTGCGCGCCCAGCAGGAATATCTGCTGGAAATGGGCGGCGTGTTCTCCACCAAGGGCAAGCACGCCATCCACTGCCTTACGGTGATTGGGCAGATAGAGGGGCATTCCCTTGCGCCGCAAAGCCAGAAAACAACGAAGTACGAGCATGTCATCCCGCAGCTGGTGGCTGTGGAGGAAGACCCGGCTATCGAAGGCCTGCTGGTCATTTTGAATACAGTAGGCGGCGATGTGGAAGCCGGCCTGTGCCTTGCCGAGCTGATAGCAGGCGTCTCGAAGCCGTCGGCTACGCTGGTGCTGGGCGGGGGGCATTCCATCGGCATCCCTCTGGCGGTTTCGGCCCAGCGAAGCTTCATCGTGCCCAGCGCTACCATGACGGTGCACCCTGTGCGCCATTCAGGCCTTGTGCTGGGCGTGCCGCAGACACTGCGCTATTTCGAACAGATGCAGCAGCGCATCACACGCTTTGTCACCGGGCATTCCGCCATCAGCGCCGAGCGATTCACCCAGCTGATGCTGCACACAGGCGAGCTGGTGATGGACATGGGCAGCGTGCTGGAGGGGGAAATGGCCGTGCGGGAAGGCCTGATAGACGAGCTGGGCGGCCTGCACGAGGCGCTGCGCTACTTGTACCGCGCCATCGAAAAGGGAAAAAAGAAGCCCTCTAAAAATTCATAACGAAAAACGGCGCCCTGTGGCGCCGTTTTTTTGTAACAACCTGCATTTTACAAGCAGAAGATTTGGTGGTACAATACTATTGTATCACTTTGCGCCTTTGAAAGGGTAAGCGAAAATCTATCGCGGGAACAGGGGAAAAACGGGAAAGATGGCACAGACAAAACGCAGGACTACCACAAAACGCAAGGCTGCACCGCGCAAAAGAAAGCCCCAGCCGAAAGCGGATATGAGCGCCAGCTGGAGCATTCTTTTGTTTGGCCTTGCCATTCTGGTGGCGGCTATGACATATGTGCCGGGCGCCAGCGCATGGGCGTGGCTGCGCATGAACGTGCTGTTCGGTGTATTTGGCGTCAGCACCTACCTGCTGGCCCCGGCACTGGTGTATTTGGCCATTCTGGTGGCGATGGGCCGCCCGGCCCGGCTGAAAATGGCCTTCGGCGCGCTGGTGATGGCGTTTGCCTGCGGCGTGTTTCTGGTGTTTTCCAAAACAGATATGACGGGCCTGGCTTTCGCGGACGGCATGAAGGCGCTGCACGAAAGCGGCAAGGCCGCCTGGGGGCTTGGCGGCGGCGCGCTGAGCGCCGTATTCGGCTGGTCCCTGCTGGCGGCGTTTGGCCGCCCGGGCGCCAATATTGTGCTGGTGGTGCTTTTGGTGGTGAGCGTGATGTTCTTCACTGGCTGCACGCCGCTGGATATCTACCGCTATTTCACGCGGGGGGCGCGCACGGCGAAGGAAAAGGGTGCCGAGTTGTCGGCCCAGATGGCGCGCCAGCGCGAAGAGCGCGAGGCCCAGCGGGAGGCCGCCCGCGCCGCTGCGCAGGATGCGGCGCGCAAAAAGGCGCTTTTTGCCGAGGTGGAAAAGGAAGTGCGCGGCTACGACGCGCAGAAGTATGAGGTGCACACCTTCAACGCACAGCCGGGCCGCAGGCGCAGCAGCATCGACATCGACCTGGGCGACGCGGCCATGGCGCAGAATACTGTGAAGCATGAAGAAAAGCCGGAGATAGGCCCCGGCGGCACCTTCGGCATGTACCCGAACCCTTATGCCGGAAGTATGCCGCACGGTGAGGTGCTGGACGCCCCGTTTGTGGATAAGCTGGGCCTTGACACGCAGGTGCCTGCCGCGCCCGCTGCGCCGCATATGCAGCGCAGCGCCCAGGTGCCGGGGCAAACTGCCGCCCAGCCTGTCGCACCCGCCCAGCCCGCTGACGAGCTTGGCCGCCTTGTGCATAAGGCGGCGGGCGCGCCGCAGCCGGAGCAGGCACAGCCAGCCCCGCCGCCCGCCGCCGAGGACACAGGCTATGCCTACCCGCCGCTCAGCTTGTTTCAGAAGCAGAAGGCCGCAGACGAGGGCGACATTGAAGCAGAGCTGCGCCATAATGCAGACCTGCTGGTGAGCACGCTGGAGAGCTTTGGCGTAAAAACGCGCATGCTGGATATTTCGCGCGGACCGTCTGTCACGCGGTATGAGCTTCAGCCGCAGGCAGGTGTGAAAATAAGCCGCATTACGGGCCTTGCGGACGACATCGCCCTGAACCTTGCCACCGCAGGCGTGCGCATTGAGGCGCCCATTCCCGGCAAGGCGGCAGTGGGCATTGAAATACCAAACAAAACGCGCACCATGGTGACGCTTCGCAGCCTTTTGGAATCGCCGGAGTTTGCAACCAGCAAGGCGCCGCTTACCTTTGCTCTGGGAAAGGATATCGCGGGCAAATGCCAGGTGGGCAACCTTGCCAAAATGCCGCATCTGCTGATTGCAGGCACCACCGGTTCGGGCAAGTCGGTTTGTACGAACAGCATTATCATGAGCTTTTTGTACCGCTGCTCACCCGAAAAGCTGCGCCTTATTCTGATAGACCCCAAAATGGTGGAATTCGCGCAGTATAACGGCATCCCGCACCTTTTGATGCCAGTGGTGACCGAGCCGCGCAAGGCGGCGGGCGCCTTGGGCAGCGCCGTGGCTGAGATGGAGCGCCGTTATAAACTGCTGGCCGAAAACGGCGTGCCCAATATTGAAGAATACAACGCCTTGGCCGAGATGGACGAAAGCATCGAGAAGATGCCGTATATCGTTATTGTCATTGATGAGCTGGCAGACCTGATGATGGTGGCCGGCAAAGAGGTGGAGGATTATATCTGCCGCATTGCCCAGAAGGCGCGCGCGGCAGGCATGCACCTCATCGTCGCCACACAGCGCCCGTCTGTGGATGTTATCACCGGCCTTATCAAGGCCAATATTCCAAGCCGAATCGGCCTCTCGGTGATGAGCCAGATAGACTCGCGCACTATCCTGGATACGGGCGGCGCGGAAAAGCTGCTGGGCAACGGCGATATGCTGTATATGCCTGTGGGCGTGAACAAGCCCGTGCGCGTGCAGGGCACGTTCGTGCGCTCGGCCGAGATACGCGCGGTGATTGATTTCATCAAAAAGCATTCCGCCGCCGATTACGACGAAGAGATGATTGCCCAGATGGACAAGCTGGCCGCGGCGGAAAAGGGCGGCGCAGCCGACGGGGGCGAGGGCAGCGACGCGCGCGACCCCATGTTCAGCCAGGCGGCCGAAGTGGTCATCGAGGCCGGGCAGGCCTCCACCAGCCTGCTGCAGCGCCGGTGCAAGCTGGGGTACGCCCGTGCGGCGCGCATCATCGACGAGCTGGAACAGGCCCATATCGTGGGCCCCTACGAGGGCTCGAAGCCGCGGCAGGTGCTTATCACGCGCCAGCAGTGGCTGGAGATGGAGCAGAATGGCACTGCGGGCCCGGCACCGGAGCCCGTGCCGGATGAATTGATGTAGCACATATGCCTTTTCCGCAGCGGGAAAAAGGGGCTGCCCCCATACCCGATTTGCCGGACAGAAAAACAATCTGTATAATGGAAAGGGGTAATGAAAAATGTCAACCAAAGAACGAAAACACCCAGCGCCGC
>JAGZUF010000012.1 GCA_018380115.1 Oscillospiraceae bacterium
GCTTCAACGACAGATTAGCTCGGCTGTCGTGACAAAACAATCCGGCTATGCGACAAAACAGACCGGCTATTTCTGGACAAAACAGCTTGGCCTTAACAGTATAATGTTTTCAAAATGAACTGCCGGAAGAAGCCACATAACAGTAATTATGTGGCTTCTTTTTTTCTTTTTGCCCCAGTCAGTCTATCAGGCGCAGGCGTTCTATCTGCCGTGATTCCTGACGGCCGTCCGAAAGCGTGTATACGCGCGTGGTGTTGATGCTGCTGTGCCCCAGAAGGTCTGCCAGGCGCAGCAGGTCCTTCGACATCTCATAGTATGTTTTTGCAAACAGGTGGCGCAGGTTGTGAGGGAACACCTTGGCCCGTTCCACATGCGCCGCGGCGCACAGCCGCTTCATGGACGCCCAGATGTGGCTGCGGTCCAGCGGGCGCCCGTGCGATGTGACGAACACCGGCCCGCTGGATATCCGCCTGCGGGCCGCATACCGCCTCAGCTTGCGGCAAAGCTCTTTCGGCAAAAGCGCCACCCTGCGCTTGCCCTTGCAGCAAATAGCCATGCGGCCTGTCTGCAGGCTCTCTACCGTGACGAACCTCAGCTCGCTCACACGCAGCCCGGCGGCACACAGCGTCTGCATCACCAGCCACAGCGCTATGCTCTTTTGCTTTGCTGCCGCAAGCAGGCGCTGGTACTCGCCGCGCGTCAGCTTTCGCTCCTCCTGGCAGAACATCTGCCGCTGCATGCGCAGTGCTTTCACCGTGCACGCGCCATGGCCCGCATACCGCAGAAAGCCGTTCAGCGCCGCCAGCATGCTGTTCACGCTGGCCGGGGCATACCGTTCCGTAAGCCAGTGCTTATAGCTTATCACCCGTTCTTTCGTCACAGGCGCATGCATGTTCCACGCCAGAAACGTTTCAATATCGTGGCGGTATTTGTTTACCGTCGTTTCGCTGCGCTCCTGTTCTTTCAGAAACACTATGTACCCTGCCAGTGCCTCTTCCATCCTTCTTTCCCCTTTCCTTTTTATCCTACCAAATAGCGGCCAATTTCCCGCGGTGCCCGCCATGGGGGCCCGCAGCTCTTATTTATTGTAACGGAACCAGCCTGAAGCAGAAGTCGAATCGGCTGGGAAGCGCTGTACAGGCTACCCGGCACATTGGCGTCTTTGCGCGCCGGGCAGCACGCCGGGTAGCAAAAAAGGCGGGGTTTTGCCCCGCCTTTTCGTTTTCCTGAAATCTTGAAATTCCACTCAGGAAACGCTTCGTAATTTTATAAAAGATTTAATCTGCATTATCAAGTTATAAAAATGGTTTCTTATTCCCATTTTATCAACCTGCCAAATATCATTAGCACCCTCACATCATTCGGCAGTTTTTTCTGCTTCCGCTTCCACATTATGCAAAATGTCATTCACTAAATAGTAATTGGGCAGTACAGACCCATGAAAAATAACTGCACGGATGCGCTCGTAAGCAGAGGGTACCTTGCTGAAATTCGCCTGGGGAGAAAATGCGTAATATAACTTTCTTACAACCGAGTAGAACCACACAGGTACTTTCTCTTTCCACCTTCTGTGTCCATCCTGTCCATGATGGGATTCCTGTACGGTATCAGAATAAGGGATATCGGCAGAATAAGGCTTAATATGCTTTTCTGTATAACGATACCAAAAATCTCTGTCGTAAGTAGCCCTCTTATCCAGATGTAAGAAATATTCTGCCAACTCTCTGCGCATCAGAGGCAACCGCCAACCAAGCCCAAAGTATTCTGCAATGCGAACGCTATTGCAGTAAAATTTCGGATAAAGCTCTTTACGCCATATCGCTGCACAGTTATTCGCCTGATCAGGAATATCTTTACGCCAGTGCCATATTGGGAAGAGAGATTTGCATTGATAACGTGAGAGAATCGTCTTTCTGTTCATTGTATACCAGTTTCGAAACATGACCTCCTCAAAATCATCTCCACGCTCCATATCATCCCACATCGTCAAAAAGGCATCTTCTATGATATGACCTGACATATATACGCTGTTTTCCAGCCCTTGTAATTTATCACAAAGACTATCGAAGACCATTGCCTCTATCATGCTTTGATAAGAATCTCCGTGACAGACTGTCAAAGAAACCTGTTTCCATTGCTCACTTTTGCGGAAATTGCGTTGTTCTTCTACGGTAAAGTAAACAGGATACCAAGAATAACCTAATGCTTGAGCAAGCATTCCTGCAATTTTTACCTCTTTTGAATCCGGTAGACCATATGAATAGCAAATCACATTTTCATAATGGAGACGCTTCAGCATTGTGGCAATTGCTCTAGAATCATGGCCCCCAGATAGAGATAGTAAAACCGTCTGTCCATTTAAGCTTTCCACGATTCTCTGAAATGCCTGTACCATAATTTGGTCGAATTCGTCTTCAATACCGCTTGTCTCAAATGAATTAAGCTCAGAAAAATGTTGAACTGACGATACCGTATGGGAAGCAAGATTAATCGCAACAAACTCTCCTGCTTGCGTACCTGCCACTCCGTCAAACAAGGTTCTCCCATTCCCTGTAAATCCGCAGTTTTGGAACTCTCTTTTAGCCCATTTATCCATAGGCAAGCCTAACTTTTTAGCCAAATAAACGGCATCGTCACTAATATATACAGTTTCTTCACCAATGGAATAATAAATAGGTATGCTACGAATATGATCTGCCGCAAGGTACAGCGTATCCTCTACAACCCATGCACCTGCGTAACAATTGTTCAGCGCTCTGAGTGCACATAATACGCCATCCAATCCGTAGGCACTCAAAATCTGCTGCGGCCATTCGGCCGAGCCGCTATCTTGCCTAAAATAGCCAACGAGCCGCGGATTCATTTTCCAAAGCTCCTTATTTTTCCACTCAAATACTACATTCCACATATTAAACCCTCCTCTTTTTGAGTTTTGCGGCGCAAGAGTGCGCAAAAGAAATGATGATACGTTGAAGCTCATCTGCCCCGGCGGTCTTGCGTAAAAGCACACCGTTGATAAACCAGAATGCCACCCAAATCAAAAAACGCACCGCCAACGCTCCAAATGAAAGCGTTGGACTCACATCCATTGTATGGCACAGAAGCCACAGTTCAAGCACCATTGTCCCCAGCAGCAGAAGCCTTCTTCGCAGATAGCTCCCTATGCCACATTGCAAAAAATCGCCGTATACTACAACAGCAAAGCCGCACACAGATACAAAGCAGCCCACTATCGAACCAATAATCACCGCCACGCTTTCCAAAGAGCGCACTAAAGAGATAGAAATCACGATATTCACGGCGACAGAAGCAATTTGGAACCACCTGTCCCTAGCAAAGTTTCCCAACACGCCCCGGTAGGTGTACATTGTATAGTACCACACCAAAACACCTTGGCTAAGCGAATAAGCGAGGACAAGGCCGTCCGGCATAAGAAATTTTCTACCCAGCCAAAGTTCCATCACAGGTTGTGTAAATAGGAAAAAGCCCAACATAATTTGCAAAGAATACCAGTCTCCCGCCGTAGAAATGGCCTCAAACAGGTGGCGCTGTCTCTCTGGCGAGATGTCCTCATGAAGCAAATTACCCACAGCTGATTTTAGAGCATTGAACGGCTGTGTAAGCAGGATACCCGTAGCCATCAAATATAGAGATGCATAGTTTCCATATAAGGCCGCTGTATAAATGCCGCAGAAGGCCGAAACAATAATAGTTCCTGTTGCGTTGAATACAAGGGACGAAACTTTATGAATTAAAAAATTCTTCGATTCTGTTACAATCTTGAACCTGCGAATATCCTGTCGTGTTGCGTGGATTGATGTAGTGAGATACGGATATTTCTTTCTGCTCATGAACGCTAACACCACATTGGCCAGCGGTGAAGCACTCAACTTCACAGCAAGATATAAAAGATAACTCTGCCAGATAAGCAAAACTAATATTTGCAGCACCTGTGTAACCAAACGCATAAGCAGATCTGCTAGAGAACAATAATAATTCTGCTGATTTGCAATGAATACGGCGCGCTTATAAGAAAGAAAATAACCCGCTACCACCGCGGCTACCTGCATGAAATATACAACACTCAAATATTCCCAGCTTGCAGATGGGCGCGAGATGATATATGGCAGAAACGGATAGAGTATTATACTTCCAAAAAACACGACACCTGCCACGATACGGTAAAACCATTTGTATATCCAAATCAGTTTGCAGGTGCTCTCATGATCTTTTTTGGTCACCGCCTCGTACAGTCTGACGGCAATAACACTCTCCATACCGAGATCTGCCACAGAAAGCAAGGACAATACGTTTGAAAACACATTGTCATATCCGAGATATTCCACGCTCAAGAGGGAAACGAACACTCTGCGGGACAAGAGGCCCAGCGCCACCCACAAAAGCTGGGAAATGGTGACCAGCACCCCGTTCGTCATAAATTTTTTTGTATGCATCTTACTTCCTTTTATTCATATATTTTTCAAGGTGGGACACTGGGCTGTTTTTTGCCCCGCTTTATATTTTGATTTTAGCCTGCATCGCCTCAGCCTTTGTGAGATACGGATGCATTGGCAAACTCAGCACAGTCGCACACAATCGTTCGGTGACAGGGCAATCTGCAGCAGCGCTATCCGTGCCAGCAAATGCTTTTTGCTGGTGCATGGGCTTCGGGTAATACACCATCGTGGGAATGCCCCGTTCCCGCAGCTTTGCCTGCAAAGCCTCACGGTCTGCGCCCTGAGGCAGCTGCACAGTGTACTGCGCCCAGCTGCTGGTGAAGCCCTGCGGACGATACGGCAGTACAAGGCCGCTGCCTTTCAATGCCTCATCATACCAGCGGGATACCTGCTCCACAGCCGCTAATTCATACTCACAAAATGCTCTGAATTTCACCTGTAAAATAGCAGCTTGCAGAGTGTCCAAGCGGCTGTTCAGGCCGATACGCACATTATCATATTTCATACCGCCTTTTCCATGCACTGCATAGCTGCGGATGAGCGCGGCCCATTCATCATTATTCGTGAAGATGGCACCACCGTCACCATAACATCCCAGCGGCTTTGCCGGAAAAAAGCTTGTTGTAGCTGCATCGCCGAAGCTGCCCACACGGCGGCCGTTCACTGTGCCGCCAAAGCCCTGTGCGCCATCCTCTAACAGCAACAGGCCATGCTTTTGACAGATCGCTTCGATTCGCGGATAATCGGCAGGCAGGCCGAACAAATCCACCGCGACCACAGCGCGCAGGCGGTATTTTCCCTGTGCCTTTACCTGCAATATTTTTTCTTCCAGCTTGTCCGGGGCAAGGTTGAAGGTATGCGCATCCACATCTACAAACAACGGTGTCGCGCCCGCGAACGCCACTGTTTCACCGCTGGCAAAAAAGGTGAAATCCGGCACAAGAACAGCATCGTCCGGCCCAATCCCCCAAGCCATCAGCACCAGCGAAAGCGCGTCCGTGCCATTTGCACAGGTAATGCAGTGCTTTGTGCCCACATATCCGGCAAGCTGCTGTTCCAGTTCTTTTACTTCATGCCCGGAGATAAAATCTGCCTGTGCGCACACTCTCTGCACAGCGGCATCAATTTGAGGTTTTAATACTTCATATTGCTTTTGCAAATCACGGAACTGCATAGTTTATTCTTCTTTCCCTGTATTTTCACAGAACATTTCCTGCTTATACTCTTCAAACCTCTCGAGCAGTGCTTGCTCTAATTTCAATGGCATTCGCCTGTGGATTGGATTATCTCCGCCAAAAATAAATTCGTGCTCCCCCTCGATTTTTTCTACTGCATTCACCAGCATCCCAACTTCCATTTCATATTGCCGCTGTGCGACAATATGAAATGTATCAAATGGATATATAGGGACTAGCCTTCGCTCAATTATTTCACCTGCATCAATTTCTTCACCAAGCAGATGCGTCGTCACTCCAATAGGCATTTTTTCATAAACGGCCCATTTCAATGAATCTAACCCACGCGTATAAGGAATGAATCCCGGATGGGCGTTTATCACCTGGTATCTCTTTAAAAACTCCTGCGGTAAAATTCTTGCGCCGCATACTAAAAAAATTGTCTTCTCCGGCTCCAAAATTTCATCTACTGTATTGATTGCGCAATAATAATAGCCAAAATTCTTTGCAAGCACAGATGTTTCAATAGGGAGCTCGAAACCTGGGCGATGTAAAATAAGCGGCTGTCTCTTTTTCACATAGTGCAAAGGAAGTGCAAAAATCTTTACATATTTATAGCCCAACGCCTTCAGACGGCAGCAGGTATCATATGTTTTCCGATGCGGCGTCTGATAAGATAAAACTGCCAAGGGCCTACTGCTTGCCATATCACGCCGCCTCCTTTCGGAAAAGCGGCGTCAGAGCAGCTACACTTGCCCTCCCCTTGCGGACGCCTCGTGGAGAACAATGCGTTTTTCCATCTTCTCGTACCTTTTTCCGCAATCTGGGCAGCATAATGCTTTATTTAGCACCTGTCCACACCGGCAAACCCAGCCAATGTGTTTTGCAGGCACACCCGCCACCAACGCATGGGGAGGTACATCCTTTGTCACTACTGCTCCGGCAGCCACTGTGGCATACGCCCCGACAGTATGACCACATACAATCGTACAATTCGCACCCAAAGTGGCATCATGCTTTATCAGTGTTTTTTTATAATTTGCTGTACCTTTGGGAAAACGCGCACGCGGAGTCAAATCGTTCGTGAATACAGTGGAAGGCCCGCAGAACACATAATCCTCCAATTCAACACCCTCGTACACCGAGACATTATTCTGGAGCTTTACACCGTCGCCAATATGCACATTAGATGCTATATTCACATTCTGTCCCAGAGTACAGTTCTTTCCAATGCTGGCTCCGCTTTGGATATGACAAAAGTGCCAAACCTTTGTACCGGCCCCAATTTCTGCCCCCTTGTCCACAAAGGAGCTTTCATGTATGAAGGCTTCCATTTTCAAACATCCCCTTCATATCCTCACTTGCAAAATCTTTCAGCGGCAGCTTTACAGGCTGGCCCGTTTTACAGCTTTTATAAATAGCCAGCACCAGCTCTAAGGCATTGCGCCCAGCCACAGCATCCACATAAGGCTTTCGGCGGTTTTGAATTGCATCGATCACATCGGCATACAGGCTGGTGTGGCCGTTGCCATATACATTGCTGGTCTGCTCTTCCAGCCCCTTGTTTACCATATCTGCTTCCGTTTCATCGGCAAAATCCCACACATCCAGATTATTGGTAGATTTGCCGCCTATCTTTACTGTGCCCCTTTCACCAAACAGAAACAGTGTTTCTTCCAAATTTTTCGGGTACACATTCGTAGTTCCTTCTACCGTGGCCACTGCGCCGTTTTTGAACCTTACCACTGCCATACCGATATCTTCCGCTTCAAGATAATCATGGAACTGCTGTCTGGTAACGCCATACACCTCGTCCACATCGTTGCCCATCATCCAGCGCAGAAGGTCAATACCATGGATGCACTGGTTCATCAGGCAGCCGCCGTCCTGCGCCCAAGTCCCCCGCCAGGGGGCCTGCTCGTAGTAAGCCTTATTGCGGTTCCAGCGCACATGGATGCTGCCATGGCTCAGGCGGCCGAAGCGTCCGGCTTCCAACGCCTGCCGCGTTTTCTTCACAGCCACATTGAAGCGGTTCTGGTGGCAAGCACACACCGTCACGCCCTTTTCTTCGCTGCGGCGAATGATCTCTTCGGCATCTGCCATACACATAGCTATGGGCTTTTCAATGATAACGTTGATACCCGCATCAATGCAGGCCAGCGCGATTTGCGCATGCAGGCCGCTTTCAGTCGCAATGGCGACAAGCCTCAGCTCTGGGTTCTCTTTCAAGAGGCGTGTGTAATCTGTGTAGCGGGCAATGCCGGGTTTGCCTTCAAGACCGTGCTTAGCCAAAAGGTCTTCCATTCGCTCCGGCACAATATCACACACGGCCACAAGCTCCAGACTATTATTCAAGACGGCTTTGATGTGGTTCGTGGCAATGCGGCCGCAGCCAATCAGGGCATATTTCATAGATAAACTCCTATTTTCCACAAGTCCTTACTAAATATATATACGCTTATCATTCTCATCCAGAAAAATTTCTTCCAGCCTTCTTATCATACGAACACGCTGCTGCGGCAGTTGACAGGATACTTTTTCCCCTAACCAATACTGTATACCCAAATACGGAAGATTTACCCCTGCCGCACAACATGCTACAATGCCACCAGTAAAACGCGGATTAATTTCCATGACCTGGGGAGAACCCAATGCGTCCTCCTTTAGATCAAAGCCTATATTACCGCTAAGTTCCAATTTTTTTACTACTTGGGCGCAAAGCGACTGTACCTGTTCATGGTCTTCAACAATACACTGCATTTGATTACTGCTCACTACAAGTGAGGCTTTACGACAGACAGATGCTAAAATCTCGCCTCTGTCTGCCAAAATATCCACGGCATATTCTGTTCCCGGAAGAAATTCCATTGCCATCATTGTGTAAGGCCATGGCTGTCTTGCCAATAGGATAGTTTTCAGGTCTTCATAGCTAATTACCATTCCGTCCGGCTTTCTTTCAAAAAAATCTTTGGCAAGAGCCTCCGCCGTCTCTATCACACGTATCGCTCTGCTGCCGTTTCCCTGCACCGCCTTTGCACAAAATGCTTTTTCTGGCCATCCTACGGCGTATGCCGCTCGCTCCATTTGTTCCCAATTTTCAACAAGATAAAAATCAGGAACCGGAAGACCGTTTTCCTTCATCCACGTGAGCAGCTTTCCTTTATCGTTCACTATGTCTAAGCGCTCCCGCTCCATCACCGCAATTTTAATTCCTTTCTGTTCAAATTGCAGTTTGCATTGTGCAAGCTTCTTCAGTTCGCGTGTAACACATGGAATAATTAAAGCCACACTCTCTTTTTCACAGATATCCAAAAGTTGTTCAACAAAGCTTTCCTGTGACGCTGCGGGTACTGTGTAAAAAGCTTCGAATTCAGCCCTGCACGCCGCAAAAGGGTTCATATCCACCCCTACCAGGCGCAGGCGTTTATCATTCGCTGCTTTCAAGCAACGAAGAATACCCGGCATCCCTGGCGCTCCAGCCCCTGTCAATAAAATGGTCGTTCTTTCCATCTCATTCATCCCTTTAATAACCGCTCTTTTGGAAAAACCGAATCTATATCTGTTAGATTGTCACGAAGCGTTTCCCATCTTTGCGTCTTAGCTGCTCCGACAAAATCCTGAAGTGTCTGTTCCATTGACTTTTCTTCTGTCTCATACCAAAACGGATGTGTCAAAATGTGCAGCTTTTCATACATACCGCTTTTGATAATTTCAAGAGGAGCCTCTCTCCAATTTCGTCTTGAATCAGACAAGTATTTGAATTTTCGAAAAAAAATGCTGGAGTAACTGTTAATCATTCCCGGTATAATTACATCAGCTGATAAAAACTGCCTGCTGGGACGATGCATGGACACCACATTGATTCGAAATCCGGTTGCCGCTTCTAACAGCCTCGCCTCTCGTATTACTTCTTCGCAAAGCTTTTGAACATTGCCTGCAATAGACGAATAACAGGTTTCATCAAAATGGAGCCCTATTTCATGCCCATATGCCAAAATTTGTTGTAAAGCCTCTCTATTTTTTCGAGAAAATACATTATAAAAATCGCTGGTTATCAGGACAAAATATGTTGAGGCAACACCCAGCATTTGTTCTAACGCTGCAAGTTTGACCGCTTTATTCAAGTCATTATCCACATCATGTCGCAGGATAAATTCCCTTGGGAAGTGCCCCCAATCAGCATAGCCAGCATTATGATAACCATATTCCTGCAACGTGCTTATCAAGAGCTCATAGGAAGAATAATCAAAGTTCATTTTTACCACCAAACCGAACTTCTGATAAAAACTCTCCTTTTTCATTTACAACGTAATACAGTTTCATACAAAAAAGAATCCTTTCCATCACTATTCCGCCTCCGTCAATAGAGGTTATATTTCTTCATATGCCGCTTCTTTAATATCGAAAAGCTGAATTTACAACACCTCGATATTTTCCCGCTCCGAAATATGCTTCATCACGTTTTTGGTATCGAAGATAACCTTAGCATTCTGCTGTACCATAGCATAGTCCACATTGGTATGCGCACAGGTTACCATCACGAGATCCACATCACGTACGGCCTTTGGCGTCAGCATCGGAATACTATGCAGCACCTTGCCGGCGTGCCTGCACTGTGGTACCCACGGGTCGAAATAACTGACTTCTGCCCCAACTTTATTCAGCTCGTCTATCACGCGCAGCGCAGGGCTCTCCCGATAATCGTCGATATCCTGTTTATACGCCACACCCAGCACCAGCACCTTTGCACCGTTGATCGCCTTTTTATGGCGGTTCAGAATGTGCATGGCTCGCTCCACACAATATTCCGGCTGGCTGTCATTAATCACCATGCTGTTTTCGATGAGTGTGGTATGAAAGCCATATTCACGCGCTTTCCAAGTGAGATAATACGGGTCCAGCGGAATGCAGTGTCCTCCGAGGCCCGGGCCGGGGTAAAACGCTTGAAAACCGTATGGCTTTGTTTTGGCGGCATCTACTACTTCCCAGATGGAAATACTCATTTTATTGCATAGGCGAGCCAGTTCGTTCACAAGCCCAATGTTGATATTGCGGTAGGTGTTTTCCAAAATTTTCTCCATTTCGGCCACGGCCGGGCTGGAGACTTCCTTTACATCGCCCTCCAGCACGGCACGGTACATAGCCGCTATTACCTCTGTGGCATCCTTACCCACGCCGCCTACTACTTTAGGGGTATTTTTTGTTTTGTAGATAAGGTTACCCGGGTCTACCCGTTCAGGGCTGAAGCCAAGGTAAAAATCTTTGCCGCATACAAGGCCGCTGCCTTTTTCCAAAATGGGCTTGATAAGCTCCTCTGTTGTACCGGGGTATGTGGTGGATTCCAGCACTACCATTGTTTCCGGTTTCAGATACTTTGCTACTTCTGTGGCAGAATCGCGCACATAACGGATATCGGGCTCCTGATGAGCATCCAACGGAGTGGGTACGCAAATTGCAATAAAATCCACATCCTTAATAAAGCTGAAATCTGTGGTGGCGCGCAATTTACCCACTTTGACAAGTGCGGCAAGGTCGCTGTCTACCACATCGCCGATATAATTGTGCCCGGCGTTTACCATATCCACCTTAGCCTGCTGTACATCGAAACCAATGGTCTCAAAGCCCGCCTTGGCTTTTTCAACTGCAAGCGGCAGACCCACATAGCCCATACCTACTACGCCGACGCGGATAGATCTTTCGGTAATCTTCTTCAGCAGTTTCTTTTTCATGGTCTTCTCACCTTTTTAAAAGATTTTCAATAATAACCCCAAAATATTTCGCGCTGTTTTCCACAGTAAAATATTTTTCAGCATGAGCTCGAGCATTTTTTTCAAGCTGACTCTTTTGCTTTTCATCCAAAGAAAGATAATAGGAGATTGTCTTTGCCAATGAATTCGCATTTTTGTCGCAGAACAATGCAAAGGAAGGATTCAAAAAGGTGGTCGGATCCTCCTTGCAGCTTGTAGCGATAACACAGCAACCAGAAGCGCACGCTTCAGCTACTACCTGTGAAGGATAGTTCGGCGTTTGCAGAGAAAATACCACTTGCGCTTTTACAACATAATCCTGCGGCGCAATATAACCAGGCATTTCTACAATGTCGTCAAGATGAGCCTGATGTATTTTTGATTTTATCTGTTCTTCCTGATAACCACGTCCGGCAATTACAACTCGATACCCTTCCCGTCGTATATCCTGCGCTACATCAGTGAGTGCCTCGACGAGCATAAGTGGGTTTTTCCCCGCACTCAGTCTCGCCGCACAAAAAAGCAGCATTTTTTCTTTTTTTGCTGGCTGAAATACACAAAGGTCTGTAAAAGTACCAGGTGTGCAGCTAAGCGGTTTCGCACCTCTAAAGCGCAACACATTTTCTTTAAATTGAGGGTACAACAAATCTACATGGTCTGCATGCTTCCATGCCCAATAAGCCAAATTTTGTCTATAGTCTTCTAATTTTCCACTGCTTGCAGTCAAACCGGAAATAGTCAATAAAATCTTCTTTCTTCTCCAATGCTCCACCAACATTATTGCCGACCATGTAAGTGATATGTCCAGTAAATGAATAACTGACGCATCTGATTTGCACACCTCGCACAGAAGCTTTATTCTTGACTTTTGGCAGACGACATGCTGGAATACCGATATATCCAAATTAAGCTTATTTATAAGATCAATAAAATTCGAATAGTCCCCTTGAATAAAAAGGCATCCTGTAAATTCATGCTCTCTAAGCATAACTGCATATGCACGCAGAAGACGTCTCTCCGCCCCGCCAAAACCCGCTTGTGAACAAAGCACAAGAGCTACAGTCATAAATCTACACTCCCTCTACATTTTTTCAACAGTCGCTTCAAAGGCAACGGGACTTTACTTTTGAGCCAATTTTTGGCATAAATAGGGGCAGGGAGCAGCAGGGAAACAATAGCTGCAAAATTGTCCTGTTTTAGATAATCATATATTTTCTCGCGATATTTGCCTCGTGCACTTGGGTGTAGCAGATTCTTATTTTGGCGTGCGATATCTTCTATTGATGTCTCTTCGATCATCATAGTCTCATTGAGTCTCTGAAGTAATATCTCACCTTTTTCTGTATTAACAAGTACTGCAGATACTTTGTCTCCCTCTTTAGCAAACTCAGGAAGTGATATTTCTATCCCCCAATAATCACCAAGAGACATATCTCCTTGTCGTTGCTGGTTTGCAAAGGGGCATATATAACAGCTTTCTCGATAACTATGCGCTTGAATAAATGCGATATAGTAAGGATCCAGCGTATGCGGAACAATCTGTGTTTTCTCTTGCCAGAATACGGCTTTTCTATAATACAATCCTCCCCACGGTTTCTCTGATGCTCGAAAGGAAAAATTTTCAATGACAGCATTGTGTTTTAACTCCAGCCACCGCAAGTAAAGTTGAAACAACTTAGGGCTTGGCACTCCGTGACAAATCAAATCTACCGTATACAAATTAGATTTATCCTTATGTTCTACCATTTTATTTAGAGCAGCCACCTGACAAGGAGTGCCGCTAAACAATACACTCCGTCCATCCTTCAAATCATCCATCACTTGTGAAAAAACGCCATCAATTCTGCTTTGTACATATTTGGATCCCTGCACTTGCCATAATTCATCCAGCTTGTCAATTCGAATGTGCTGCACTGTTAATTCATTTGAAAAAGCCGCACCATAGACCACCCCGCCTCGTTGAATAAAGTCTTTTGCCAGAAAATAAAACACCCCAGCAGAAGAAGAGCTCAACGCTTCTTTCTTATTTGATTCCTTGGCCTTAGCTGCTACACATCTGACCGGTACGCTTCCACTTTCTAGATGTGCTACGGGGCATCGCTGTTCACATTTTCTACAGTGAAGACAATGAGCGGCATCAATAGATGGAACCAAAAAGCCTTCATCATCGTCAACCATTCGAATACAATTTGCCGGACATACTTCAGCACATACACCGCATCCAATACACTCATTTGTTTCAATGTGAATTGGTGGTTTCATGATATCTCTTCTATACATCTTTTTAAATAATCGATACCCTCCTGTCGGTATTGCTCCATTTTTTTCTTTTTTGACGCATAGTCTATTGGGCATTGTATGAGTTCAATACCATTTGGGCTGTCAATGCTATTTAAAATAATTCTATCTTCTAATTCAAATCTTTTTAACAGCTCTATATTACGGCAAGGATTACCTTCTGGAATGAATTCAACAAACTGTTTATGCAGCAAAATAGAAAATGCTGTGCCATGGAATGAATCTGTAACAACATATTGTGCATGTTGAATCAAACTCAAAAATCTTTCTGGCGATGGCAATAATATGCGTTTGTCATAATCGCCAATTAATTGTGTATAATAAGCATTTACCGCAATCAGTGAACAACCTGTCCTTGTCGCCAGTTCTCTTGCAAAATTTTCCATTCTTTTGTTTTTGGCTAAACAATAAACCAAAATATATTTTTGGGATATTGGCGGAATGGCCCCCATAAACGAACACCATTGTTCCTTTGTTTGCAAAAATACTGGATCGCAAACAACATCAATATATTTGCCAACTGGCGCCAGAAATTCTTTCGCTCTGGCTTCTCGCACAGAAATCCTCTGATACGTTTGAAGCAATTCACCAATTGTTTCTTTCCATTGTTCCATTTTCTCAGGGTTCCCCATACTTGCAGCATATGAAAATCTCAAAGTCCCGCTGTTGGAAAATGGGAAAAAATATGTCTTATCTAACTTTTGTTGATGAAAAACATTCCACACCTGGTCACTACCGGTAAGAAACGCTTTGGCTTCTGGCATTTTCTCTTTCAGCTCTTCTAAATCTCTATACAATTTGGACATATAGAGTAGCCGTTTTTGAAACGTTCCAAAAACCAGAAAGGCACAGAGATCCGCCGGTACCTTCGTTAAAAAAAATATAATTCGTCGTAACCAGCTTCGATTCCAATGAGATAGACGCAACAATGTAAAAAATCGGGCTGGTATACGTTCTTCTCTATTCTGGTAGTTAATATATTCCACCGAAACGCCAAACTCCTCAAGCGTCTTCTGTAAGGCATACGCTTGCAGCAAAGAACCATAATTCGGTACTGCATGTCGAGAGAGAATTGCAAAATCAAGCATTATGATAATCTCCAAAAATTAGTCAGAAAAATAAACCTTCTCAATCGCATTTATATATTCCCTTATGTCGCCAAAATGTCTTACCCTTTGCCTGGCACAGTGTGCCATAACATTATATTGATTGGCAGAAGCAGTCAAACAGAACAAAATTTTGTTTGCCATCTGCTTCACGTCATCTGCCAACCCACCACAATCCTCAGCAATAATATCTCGTAAACCACTCACTGGTGTTGCCACAATCGGTTTGCCCAAAGATAAAGCCTCTATTGCCGCCATCGGGAATCCTTCCCATAGCGATGGCATTGCCATTACTCGGCAGGCCGCGATATAAGGGAATGGATTTTGCTGAAATCCCACTAGATCCACATTTTCCTCCAAATGCTGCTCTTGCTTCATGCGCAACACTTGCACGCGCAGCTCCCCGTCACCAATCATCACTGCTTTTACATCTGGCAGCTCCTTTTTCACCTGTGCTACTATTTGCAGAAATCCAATCGGATTTTTCGGTTCTGAAAACCGACCGCAATATCCAAGGTCATACTTCTGCCCACAGGCAAATTCTAAGCTCTTTTTCTCAATTTCCTGTGCATCAACAGCATTCGGCAAGGTAACAAACTTTTCCTTTTTCCCTTTAACAAAACGGAACTCATTGGGAATAGAGGAAGAAACACAAATGAGTTTTTTCGCCCGGCACGCTGTAATGTATAGAGCAATGCTATTGAGACATATTGTTTTCAGCCACGGGCAATTACTATGCAAATGCCCCACAGTATTTCTGAACAAAAGGGCGGCATAAAAGCTGGCTCTGTAGTCCATCGCATGCACAATATCCGGTTTAAAAGCCCATATCGCACGCTTAACCGCAAGCAAAGAAAATCTGTCAAGCCCAATAAACGGTACACCCTGTTCACATACAAAATCTTCAATGCTGCCATATGGGCTGCAATAGGCCACTTTATGCCCGCGCCTTTTCATTTGCACTGCGATTTGCAGCGTAACATTTTCTCCGCCTGAAAAACTGTCCGTAGGAGCCAAATACAATATCTTCATCTCACACCTCAGCACCTTTTATCAGCACCGGGAACACCAGAGGGAACGCCGATGACTGATGGCGGATGAATGAGCCGAAATCCGGTTCAAACAGGAACGCCACCAAATACCAAGCCGCTGTTACGGCCAAAAGACGTTTTTCCGGCCAGCTCTCTTTCCATTTTCCACGCACAGCCGCCCAAACCGCACGGCATAACAGGCCTGTCCAGCATAGCTGCAGCACGACAAACGGCACATACTGCATTCCTTTCAAAATCAACTCGACTGGGAACATCATGCGGAAAGCAGCCAGAACATAGTTGACTATATACAGCGGAATCGTCCGATCCGGATTTTGTATTACATCCAGTATGATAGTATTCGCATCCGGGTCATTCCCTCTTGTGCGGTTCACGCCCATACGGCCATCAAAAAGTTTAATCAGAAGGCTTGGCCTAATAATTGCTACCAGAAAAACGAGAAACAGGATGACACAGATAATGCTGATAAGCAGCTTTTTTCGATATGCAGGGTTCCATTGCTTCCATGGCAGCCATGACAAAATCAGAAAAAAAGCTGTTCCCGCTGCAATAACAATGTAATAGCTGCGAAACAAAAAGCTCCATAGTATAAGTAAAACCGTGACCAGCGCATCTGCGGCTGCACTTCTTTCTTTTCGGCACATGGCCGCCATGAGCACAAGCAGAAAAAAGAAAAACTGCACCGCCTCTTTGTGGACATTCCACACAAATATCGGAAGCAGCACGCTGTATACGCCGAAAAGCATATAATGCACCCATGTGGGCTGCAGATATTTCAGCCCCAGCCATATGAAGAAGGGCAGCGCCAGGGCCCACACCACAATGCCGCCCCAAAGCTGTGAATCCATGGGAAGAAACCGTTCCATTGCCTGAAACAGCAGCGCCGTATTCGCATAGGAATCGGAAAATCCAAACTGCACGGTTCCCTGCATCATTCCCTGCACAGCGGTTGCATCATAAAAATATTTATCCGGCAAGATAGCGAATTTCACAGCTTGCAGAAGCAAGCTTAAAGAAGCACAAATGTAAAGCAGAAATACAGTCTGGGCTCTATCCCTTTTTTCTTGTATGAATCGTGCTTTCATTGTCATCACTCAGCAATTTTTGGCGATTTCAGATATTGAGCTGCCAGAAGGCCGCCAAGGCCGATGCAAAGCCCCGCCAGCATCCCCAAGGCCGCATATTTCTTTTTCGGTGATTCCTCTACCGACTCCGACATATCCTCTGCCTCTTTAGAAAGCTTAGCCTCTGTATATTCACGGCTGAGATAATCTTCCGCTTTGTCTAAAATCACATTTTGGAAATCCAAAGCGCTTTGCTCACTTGCCGCGCTCACTCTAACTTTGACATTGCGTCCCATAGAGGAAAACGAATAACCATACTCTGATTCTTTTGCTTCTTTTACGATTTCTTTCAGCTCATCATCTGTCGAAAGCAGCGTAGAAAGGACGTCTGCCAATGTTCTCTCCAGCAGATAACCCTCTTCCCCTTTTTGCTCCGAGACATGCACACTGTATGTCACAGACGAATTCCAGACAGGCACCGGCTCTTTCACCAGCATCATCATGCCTGCCGCGCCAAATGCGGCACACAAAAGCGGGATCCATATTTTTCGTCCAAGATACTTTATAACAGAAAAAATATCTATTTTTCTCATGAGAGGAATTCCTTTCTCCTGGTGATATAGTAGTCTTGCAACCATTTCCCTGCAGAAGAGATGTCATACGTCTCCGGCAAAGCGCACGCTTTCTGCCGCTGCGCGTGCTGTATGGCATCAGCCCACACTTCCGCATTCTCAATAGAAAGCTGCCTTGCTGCCGGCGTCAGTACCACTTCTTTTGTCATTTTGTCGGAAAACAGGCACGGCAGCCCATTGGCCTGCGCTTCTAAAGCTACCACTGGCAGCCCTTCATAGAAGCTGGGCAGACAGAACACATCCATCGCACTGTACAGTTTATTTACGTCGGCACGAGCACCTGAAAAAATTATGCGGTCTGCCAGCCTCATTGTATTGGCTTGCTGTTTTACCGCCTTTTCCAATTCTCCTTCGCCCACCAGAAGCAGCCAGGCATCCTGCCTCTGCATTTTCAAATGTTCCATCATTTGCAATAAAAAGCTATGATTTTTAGCATAAGTAAAACGCCCCACATGGCCTGCCACAAAAGCTTCTTGCGGAATCCCCAGCTCTGCACGCAGGCGGCATCTCGCCGTTTCATCATAGGTAAATTTATTTGTGTCAATCGCGTTTGGCATCACATGCACACAGCCGCGCTCAAAGCAGCGGCTGCCATACATCCACCGCCCCGCTCTTTCGCCGCATGCAAAATAGTCTGTGGCAAAAAGCTTTGTAAAAGGGCGAAGCAGATATTTTAAAAGTGTCTTCTTGCCTTCACCCCAGTGCGCTGTGGAATGGCTGTGACAAATGCGCACCGGCACACCGGCACGCCAAGCTGCAAACAGCGGAAAAATGCATAAGGTATTGATATGTGCGTGCACAATGATGTAACGATTTTCTTTGAACAGCGCATGCAGCTTTTTTAAATAAGGAAAAAGAGTCTGATAAGCCGGCACTACATATACACGAGCTCCCATTTTCTCCAAATCTTGCGGAAAGGAAGCAGTAGAATCCTCGTCTACAAAAAAATCGAATTGCACTTTGGCGTGGTCTACTGTACGATAATAGTTATACACGACATTTTCTACACCACCTGCGGCCATTTTTCCAATGACCTGTGCAATTCGAATGGGTTCCTGCTGCATGTCAATAAGCTCCTTTTCCGTTAAGCACCACGCCTACTGTTTTCCACAATATTTCCATATCAGTCCAGAAGCTCTGCTCTTCTACATACTTCAAATCCAGCTTCATCCATTCTTCAAAGCTTACATCACTGCGCCCACTGATTTGCCAATAACAGGTAAGGCCGGGTTTTACCGCAAGACGACCCCAAGCCCAATCGCTATATTGCGCCACCTCACGTGGAAGTGGCGGCCTGGGGCCTACAATACTCATATCACCTTTTAGAACATTAAAAAGCTGTGGCAATTCATCAATACTGGTTTTTCTAATCCATTTTCCTACTTTTGTAATTCGAGGGTCTTCTGCCATCTTAAAAACTGGGCCGTCTGCTTCGTTCATACTTTCCAGTTCCTTCAAGCGGCTCTCCGCATCCTGATACATACTGCGGAATTTATACATCAAAAATTCTTTCCCATTTTTTCCAACACGTATTTGTTTAAATATGATAGGTCCAGGACTTCCCCGATAAATCAAAACAGCTGTCACTAACATCAGAGGCGATAAAAGTATCAAACCCAATAGGGCTATTACAATATCCATTCCTCTTTTGATAAAATCCCAGGCAATACCTTTGCTTGGGCTGCTTCGGACATTGATCAGTTTGATCTTGCCGACATGCTCGATCGTAGGAACGCTGGGGATAAAATCATTATACGCCGGTATCACAGATGCCTTTACGCCGTATCTGCCGCAAATAGAAATAATTTCACCGATTTTTTCATATCCGGCATTCTGCATTCCGATAATTACTTCATCTACAGTGTGCTGACCCAGAAAGTTTCGTAGTACATCATAATTACCAAGATAAGGTGACATATTTTCACATTTTTCCGAAGCAATATTCCCAAGTATCACACAGCCGTATTGCGGATTGCACTGAATTTCTTTCCAATAATTTTCCGCCAATTTGCTGGAGCCCAAAACCAGCAGATACTTTGTGTTATACCCCCGTCTTCTATAATATCGTAGAAGTGACCGTAAAACGATGCGCTTTGCGCTGACAAAAAAGGTGGAAAAAACAAAAAACATGAAGATTGCAAGGCGGGAAAAATCTGCAAAGCGCGTGACATACAAAAGCGCCGTGAGAACAGACACGCCCACGGCGTTTACCGTAAAAATCACCGCCAGCTCCCGCCCCTGAGACTGGAAGCGGTAGGAGCCGTACAGCCTGGCAGCGTAGAACACCACCACAAGCACCACAGCATACACCGCGGCAATTTCAAAATATTTGCGGTTCCACGCAAGCTGCAGCGCAGGCGCAATACCGTACATGATGTCAAAGCGGATATAGGTAGCCAGCAGGTAGGCGCAGAATACCAAAGCCGCATCCAGCAGCATATTGATGATATTCAGGATAGACTGATTTCTGCGTATCATGGCCACTTCCTCTTTCCGAAAATGGGTTTTATCATCCTTCTGCAATGATATGCGAAATTTCGACACACTTATAAGTATGGTTATTATACTACATATGGCAGGGTTTGTCCAACCAGCGGGCAGACACGGCATCTCCAAATTTTTTGTATGATGCCTGTATCATTTTTTAGGATACCCTTTTTTCGTAACAAAACTGTAAAGAAAAAATAAAAGTTTACAGAAAATCACAGCCCCTGGCCGGCAGCATTCGGTTTGCCTTGCCCGGGGCTGTGATAGCCTTCTGATTTATCTGCTACTTTATAAGGCAGGCGCCTCGCCCGCCGCTGGGCTTATCCCCCGCAGGGATAAGCAGGGGCATTGTCACGTATGTGGCTGTTGAGGGCAGGGTCCTCCATACACAGGTGCACCGCTGTTGTCGTAAACGTCTGCGGCAGCGCCAGAATATTCGGCTCATACCCTACATATTTTTTCTTCGCATCCTCCAGAGCCTCTTCAAACGTCGCGCGTGTCTTTAACCCCATTCCGCGCGCGATGCCCGGTTCTCGGGCGCCCACGATATAAATTGCGCTCGTGTGCTCTTCCGCAAGATGCCCGCAACTCATCATGCTGAACCCATGGAATGGGTGGAATGCATTGCAGTACCGGTATTTGCGGATATATTCCTCATTGGTGGCAAAATATTCTCCGTAGCGGTTCATATCCGGCAGAATATTCATGGAATCGTGCTGGAACATCTCATAAAGCTCTCTCAGATACGGCCAGCGCTCCTCGTGGAACCATCCGTCGCAGATACTCGACACGATGAATACACATCTGTCTGCCAGCACCCGCTTATGCCGGATCACCTGCGCCGAAAGCGCCTGCATCATCTGGATAGGGTTCGTTCCCATTCCATCCCCATAGTGAAAATTCGTTGGCATCCCAAACACAACCACATCATATTTCTTTTTCGCCCAGTGTACATAGGTGCGTTTGTCTGCCGTTTTCCAGCTCACAGGCTGTACTTCTTTCGCCCAGCCGGAGTTCACCTCTATCTGGCGGTTTTTTGTATCCAGCACTGCATCGCAGCAGAAAAATTTTTTACCCATCTTCTCTTCCATGTACATGCCCTGCTGGTCGAACTTATGCCGCATCTCACTGCTGGTGCTCACTGGCACAAAATCCTGCCTGTGCATCACCTGCGGCACATGGTGTGCCGAGATGCTGCGCCAGTGCGTGATGCCTGTAGCGCAGTGCTTGTAACCACCCGAATATCCCCCATACGGGTTGCCCTGTGTATGCCCAATGAGGATAGCCACATCCGCGTCGTACACATATTTGTTCAGAATAACATGATCCCCCTGCGGCGTATAGCCAAGGTCTACAAGATGCTCATAGTCTTCTGAATCGTGGCTCGTTATCTGCCCTGTGGGGTAGAATTCGCTGAACAGTTCCGGCCCGAGAATCGTCTTCATCTCTGGCACTGTCGCGCGCGGGTGCAGCCCGTTCGAGAACAGCAGCAGTATGTCTTTCTTTTCCACTCCTGCGGCATACAGCTCGTCCAGACATGCACGGATGGCCACCTTGCGGTGGCTGGTGGGCTGGTTGCCACCCTTGACAATATCCGGTATCACAAATACCACTGTACTTCCCTTATGGGCCAATGTTTTCAGCGGCGGCATACCAATGGGGCTGCGGATACTTTTCACTGTTGCCTCATACAGCGCCTGCCATGTCTGTTCAATACACGGCGGGTCGGCCACAGTCTGTCCGGGAATAAATACGTCTGTGCTGTCTGGTAATTCTGCCACCATCGTGCCGTGTCCATATTCAAAATTAAGTTTCATGCCGCTTCCTCACTTTCCCAGATAGGTATGGATAATCTCAAGATATTCTTCCGGGTAAAAGCCGATATCACCAGAAAAGCGTGTCAAGGCGATCAACCCGCCGCTAATCTCCGGAATAGATGCCAGCATAGCTGCATTATCTGCTTTCAGCCCGCCTCCGTATACCACGTCCAACCCATCCGTCTGCTCCTTTATAAATTTGGCAGCTTTTTCAATGTACGGCCTGTCTGCAGGTGTTTTGCCCGGCCCGATGCTCCAAATGGGCTCGTATGCTATCACCACACGGCTTCTATCTACACCTGCCAGACCAACTGTCAACTGCTCACCAAGCACCTGACGCCAGCGTGCCTGCTGGGCACTGTTCTCGCCAACACAGTACAGTACGGAAAGTCCTGCTGCCTGTGCAGCTCTTATCTCTTGATTCATCAGGACGTTCACCGCAGCAGAAGCCCTTTCATCCGTTACCCCCGCAGACGCCAACACGCCCAGCCTATCTGCGCGTTCTTCACAATGGCCAACCAGAACGCTTTCACAGCCCAATTGCACCATTGCATTGCCTGTACGATTGGTCGTAAAAGCTCCGAAATTTCCCTCAAGAGAAGTGTCATCACGGTATATCCCCTGACAGCCCAACTTCACCGGGCTGCCCTCGGTTTTCGCCGCAGCGGCGCTGAGGATATGTGCTTCGGGGAAATACATCACAAATTCTGCCTCCCCTGCGCTATAAGCTCTCAGTCTCTCCTGCGTGCGTTCTACTATGGCACGCCCCCATCCTGCAGCTGGGGCCAGCCGGTTCACACCACCGTATTCCGGCGCAATGTCAAAACGCTTCAGGTTTAAGAAGATATGCTTCATCTCAGTTATTCTCCTTTATTGAAAGCTGACGAAACGCGGTAGGTCGCCTACAAGCGGGCGGCACCATTCCCTGAAGCTCTGCGTTACACCATTGCCCGCTTCGTTGATAAATGCGTCCGGCATTCTTTTTTCTGTCAGCATCACCTGTTCAATCGGGATCAGCACAGGTTTAACCTTGTAAGTACTGCTTTCACTGCGTTCAAAACCTACCATCACACCAGTAGCGCCTTCACACGCGGCCTTTACAGCCTCGCGGCCAGCCAGCTCTGCCTCGATGCGGTCTGTCTCACTTTGCCACGCAATAGATGCTCGTCCCAGAATACCCGGCTTTTCGCTGCGGGCCTTGTATCCCAGTTTCTCTACAATAAGGCTCGACAAATAGGCAGACACATCACCAAAATATGTGGCACGCCCCACTGCCATTACAGGTTTTACGATGGGCTCGCCTCTTTCGTCACACAGACCTTCACTCGCCACCACCACGCCACAGCCCTTTTGCGCAATAAGCCTCTGAACATCCTTGAGAAACTGCGTCTGGCTGAATACGCGCTCCGGCATATAAATCAAATCAGGCCCACCGGTGCCGCACTCTGTGGCCAATGCACTGGCCGCAGCCACCCAGCCGGCGCTGCGGCCCATTGCTTCTACCACTGCCACATGGATAGGCAGACCGCGCACATCGCAACACACTTCCGCTACACTACCGGCCATATAACGCGCCGCGCTGCCATATCCAGGAGCATGATCCGTCACGGCAATATCATTATCCATCGTCTTTGGGATGCCCACCACCCGCACGTCTACACCCAGCCTGCGGCACGCTTCATACACCTTTCCACATGCGTCCATGCTGCCGTTTCCCCCGTTGAAGCACACGATGCCGATGCCATGCGTCTTCAGGCCCTGGGCAATGGCATTGTAATCCTCTGGCTCTAGATGGTCCCGGCTGGTGCCGATGGCGGACGATGGGCTGTGCATCAACAGCTGAAGCTCCCGCTGCTGCACAGCGCCCAAATCAATGAACCGGCCCTTCGCTGCCGCCATGCTGCCGCCTTGTGCCCCATAAATATACTCGATTTCCGCATGGTGCTTGGCTTCCTGCACGGCGCCGTATAGGGAAGCGTTAAGTACGGCCGTGGGCGCACCGCCATGAATAATAAGGAGGTTCGTTTTTTTCATATATACCGGCTTTCCTTTCGTGCGCTTTCAAATACCCGCTTTGCGGTAGCGTTGTGCCATTTCATCAAGGTTTACAGGCTCTACCAGCGGCGCCCTCCCTACACTACCGAATTCCACAATGAGCGCGCCTGCTGCCTCCTTTACACCGCGTTCAATGCAGCCACACACAGCACGCACGTCATCATCCGGCACACTGCCGTACATCACAGTGTCCATAATGGGTTCTAGGAAAGCGCGCGGGTCAAACTGTTCTGGCTTTGCCTGCAGCCTTTCGTAAATACCACCTATCGAGACACTGGCCTGCAGTACCGGTCTTTGTGCGAACAGTTCTTTCAGGTTGCGTGTCACTGCCAGGCGGATATCCGTATCCACATTGATCTTGCCGATGCCACAGGGGATGGCAGCTTTCAGCTGTTCCAGCGCAATTCCGTATGTATTGACAAGCCGTCCACCCAATGCATTGATCTCTTCTACAATATAACCTGGCACAGTGGAAGATCCATGGCTTACCAGCACACAGAACAACCCTTCATGCATCAAGCATTCGTGAATGGCTGTGGGTATCTCTTTGCGCAATTTTACATGCTTTCCTTTGGAAACGCCATGCATGGTGCCATAACTGATGGCCAAAGCATCCACACCGGTTTTCCGCACAAATTCCACTGCATCCAGTGGGTTTGTATAGGTACTAGTCTGGCTGAATACATGGTCTTCTACGCCGGCAAGGACACCCAGCTCACCTTCTACAGAAACCCCGCGCTCATGGGCGTACTTTACCACTTCACGCGTCAGTTCGATATTCTCTTCAAAAGGAAGGCTGCTGCCGTCTATCATCACCGATGTATATCCACCGGAGATAGCAGCCTTTACACTGTCCAAGTCACGTCCATGGTCCAAATGCAGAACTACTGGCACCGGGCTGTGTTCCCCATATTTTTTCACGGCGGCCCCTATGTTGGCCGCGCCCTTTATTTTATCCTCCACCGTGCCGTTTACAAAATCCACCCGGCCTCCCATAAAGGAGTTGGCCAAGTCTGCCCCCTGCAAAACGGCGGGTGAGCGGAACATCTCATGTACTTCTATCGCGGCCTTCGCCTGCGCCACGGCGTTTACATTGAACGCGCCTTGGGCATACCCATATTTCTGCGCCGCCTCCAATACGGGGCGCAGCGGCACTAAAGACATAATAATCCCCCTTCTGTCGGCGGCGAAGGCCGCCGGGTTATATTCTATTTTCTTCAGACGCTTTGCCAGGCAGACTCTTACGCGCTGTATACCACGGTACCACCTGCGATGGTGGTGCGCACCTGCAAGGCTTCGTCCAGCAGGACCATATCTGCATCCATACCCCTGCGGATGCGCCCTTTGCGCTGTTCCATATGCAAGGCCACAGCAGGGTTTTCTGTCAAAAGCGGGAGCACTTCTTCCAGAGGGCGGCCTGTAAAGGCTGTCAGGTTGCGAAGCGCCTGGCCCGTAGTGAGGGTGCTGCCCGCACGCACACCGGTGGAGGCCAGTTTTGCGTCCCCCTGTTCCACCACCACATCGTTCACCCCTAGCGTATAGCGTCCATCCGGCAGGCCCGCCGCCATGATGCTGTCTGTAATAGCCACTACTCTGTTCCAGCCCTTGCATTTTAGTAGCATGCGCACGGTGCCGGGGTGCAGATGACGTCCGTCGCAGATGGCCTCGCAGTAAGTGTTTGTCTCCAGCGCAGCACCCATGATAGCCGGAAAATGCTGGTGGAATAGCTTCATAGCATTGAAGGTATGGGTGATGCACCGCGCACCGTTTTCAACAGCCTGCATACTGGTCTCGTAATCTGCACCGGAATGTCCAATAGCAACTACTACATCCCCGCTAATAGCCGCTATCATCTCCAGCACACCCTCTACTTCGGGGGCCACTGTAATATATTTCACAGCACCCTGCGCAGCCTTTTGATAGCGTTCAAAAAGGGCCGCGCTGCCCTTCTGTAAAAGATGCTCCGGCATGGCGCCCTTATATTCCGGCGAGAGGAATGGCCCCTCCAGATGAACCCCCATCAGCTGTGCGCCATAGCCGCTTTCTTCCATAACAGCGCGTATGCACCTGATACAGCGCAGCGTCTGCTGCTCTGTGTCAGTAAGCACACTTGCCAGCCATGCCGTCGTACCCTGTGAAGCAAAAAATGCCGCTATTTTTTTCAGCCCGGCCTCATCGGCGGCATTCACGTCCACCCCGGCTGCGCCGTGCGTATGGATATCGATAAAACCAGGAACAAGACGAAGACCCTCCGCCTTTATTTCTGTAGCATTTGCTCTTTTCAGTCTGGGGCCTATCTCGGTGATGCAGCCGTCACTGCACAAAACATCTGCCTTTTGAAATTTCCCTTCCAAATAGGTTTCCGCACCACATATCAACAGTTCTGCCATATCTATTTCTCTCCTTCCGCTTTCGGGCGGCCTCAGAACGGCTGCTGCGCCGCATTTGCGTTTGTAATGATCATGGCATCCGGGTGGTTTTGCAGCAACGTGGCCGGAAAATGTGCGCTCACTTCGCCATAGGCGGCCTGACGCACCACGGCACGGTGCCAATCACGGAATACGCCTAGCCTCACCTTTTTTGCTCCCAAAATTTCCGCCATACCAATGGTGATGCACTTTTTCGGCATGGCGTCTATTGCGCCGTTCAAATCGCCTATGCTGTTTGCCGTGCGTGTTTCGCGGCTGATATCCAGCACGCGCGTATGCAGCGCGGCAAACTGCTGTGGCGTAAGCGCATCCTGCGGCTCGTTGAAAGCAAGATGTCCGTTGATGCCGATTCCGCCGAAGGCAATGTCCACCCCTCCAAGCTGTTCTATCAGCCGCTGGATATTTTCCGGCGCAGCCGGGTCTGGAAAAACGCGCTGTTTTTGCGGCATCAGCAGGTCAGGGTTGACCTGACTGTAAACTGCGCGTTCCATAAAGCCGCGGAAGGAAAGCCTGTTCTCCTTATCCAACCATGTGCCGTCGTCGTTCAGATATTCGTCCATATTGATGAACCAGCAGTTTTTCAGGCTGATACTCCCCTGATTCACCAGTCGTACAAAGATGGGGTACTGCCCCACGGGCCCCACAGGGCAGATAAATACCGTTCGCTTTCCCGCCGCATTGTTTTTTTCTATCTGCTGTGCCATTTCCAGCGCCAGCTCATAGAACACCTCGCCGGAATCGCCCAGCTTCAAAATGGGAATGCGGGCGTTTTCCCCCAGCTTCTGTGCGGAAATTTGATAATACTGCATGTCGCAAGCCCCCTCACTTTGCTGTGTATCTTGCATAAAATACAGGCCGCGCCAGCCTGGCGCGGCCTGTGCGTTTTGCCGTCAGTCTGCGGTCGCGTTTCGGATAAAGTCTACCATGATCACATCTTTAGCCTGCGGTGCTGTGTCAGCGCTTAGCCCGTTGCTGCCCATGTGAGAATTGCGGATCTGTTCCAGATATGTGAAACCGATGGAATCGTCCGTCTCCCAGTAACCCTTCAGATCCTCCTTCGTGGGCCAGTATGCCGCGTCGCGGTCATAGTCCTCTTCAGACAGTTGGTCAAACGGAATCGCCATCTCTACACAACTTTCCCAGTTTGCTTCATCTGCGCGGTAATCCATCGCATCTACCAGAGCGTCCACAAACGCCTGCACAAGCTCCGGGTTCGCTTCGGCAAAATCTTTGTTCACCGCCCAGGTGCTGGGTGTGATAGTGTTGGAAAGATGCGTGAAGGTGGTAGCCGCCACAAGGTAGTTTTCTGTATCTTTTTCCAAGGCGCGGCGAGTATTGGCAAAACAGATACAGCAATCCACAGCTGTATCCTGCATGGCAGCCGTGATATTGGCGTTCGTGGTGTTGAGAATGATGATCTCCTTATCTGCCGAACCCTTCAAGGGATATGCACCCTCCACGTCCTCGTACCAAATCTTATCGGCGTCCTCCTTATCTTCATTCATAGCGTTTACAAGGCTCTTGAGGAAGGTGCCAGGGGTAGTGGTAAGGTCGCACGCCAGCGTTTTGCCGGGCAGCTTTTCATACAGGCCCTCCAGTGGCTCGTTTTCCCCAATATCCAGGCCGTTTCGCACCAGCAGGCGGTCGTCGTTGGTGAGGTTGTCGATGGTGAGGATGGCAATTTTGGCATCGTCCTCAAAATAATGCCAGCCCATGCCGTTGCCAAGGTAGCCGATATCCATATCGCCTGCTGCCAGCGCGGAATACACGTTGGGGCCGGTGGTCACAGTTACCTCGCCCACAAAATTGTGCGCGTCGTCCAGCTCCAGTGCGTCAAGCAGGAAGCCCGCCTGCGTCGCAGATGCGCCCTGATGGATACCGTAGCGCACCGTGCCCAGGGGCTCGGCCGGCTCAGCCGTACTGGCGGAATCGGCAGAGGAGGCCGATGCCGCCGAGGAGGCCGGCGTACTGCCGCAGCCTGCAAGCAGTGCAAGGGCCATGGTAAGTGCCAGTACGAGTGCAAGTGCTTTTTTCATCTTGTTACACCTCTTTCATATTGTAGAAACTCCATTATTTCTGCACTTCAAGGTAATCCTTGTAGACAGATTCCCAAATCATATTTTTATACTGGATAAACTTTTCATCCAGCTTTGTGGCCTGGTCGCGCGGGTAGGGAAGGTCGATATCGATGATGGATTTGATGCGCCCCGGGCGTGCGCTCATAATGACTACCTTTGTCGCCAACAGTACGGCTTCCTCCACGTCGTGCGTGATGAACAGGCACGTCTTTTTTTCCTGCGCCCAGATACCCAGAAGGTCTTCCTGAAGCTGGGCACGTGTCTGTGCATCCAGAGCACCGAAGGGTTCATCCATCAGCAGCACATCGGCATCTGTGGCGTAGCCGCGTGCCAGCGCCACACGCTGCTTCATACCGCCGGAAAGACCGGAGGGATAAGAGTCTTCGAACCCCTCCAGATTTACCATTTTGATGTAATGCTTTGCCATTTCGGCCTTTTCCGCCTTGGTGTACTTCACATGCTTTACCGTTTTCACCGTTTGACCCGTCTGAGGATCCTTCTTTTCCACTTCCACCGGGTGTGTCTGAAATTTGATGGCAAATTCCACATTTTTCTTCACTGTCATCCACGGGTACAGCGCATACTGCTGGAACACTACCGCACGGTCCGGCCCGGGGCCTATCACTGGCTGCCCGTGAATGGTGACATCACCGGAATCGTATGGCTCCAACCCGGCTACAATATTCAACAGCGTTGTTTTCCCGCAACCGGAAGGCCCCACCACACAGATGAACTCATTTTCCTTCACCGTAAGGCTCACACCGTTAAGGGCGTGCACATCATTCCCGCCCGACACCTTGTAAATTTTTTTGACGTCTTTTACTTCAAATACCGTTCTTGCCATTATATGCTCCCTTCTATTTCCAGCGGGTAAGGCGCTTTTCCACAAATAACAGCAGCCTGTCGAACACAAAGCCTAAGATACCAATGGTGATGATACCCATCATTACGATATCGATACGGGCCGCGCCGCTTGCAATTTGGATGCGTGCCCCCAGGCCGATGGTAGCGCCCGTCATCTCCGCCGCAATCAGAGTGGTAAAGGAGCCTGCCAGCGCATGGCGTGCTGCCACCAAGATATAGGGAAAAGCGGAAGGCAGCGTTACATATAAAAACAGGTCTTTATCGCTGGCGCCAAAGGTATAGGCGGCCTTGATAAGGATTTTGTCTGTCTCTTTGATGCCCTGGTAGATAGTGATAGAGCTGGAAAGGAACGCCGCCACAAAGATAATGGCGATTTTGGACTGTTCTCCCACGCCGAAAGCCACCACCATAATGGGGATGGTCGCGATGGGCGGGATAGTGCGGAAGAACTGCAGCCATGGCTCTACAAGTGTACGGAAGGTCTTGTACCAGCCCATCAAAAAGCCCATGGGAATCGCACACAGCATGCCCAGTGCATAGCCAGACAGTACACGTTGCAAAGACGCCCATATATCGTCAAAGAAATAACCATCCCGGATGCGCTGCATCGTCACTTCCCATACGGCCTCTGGTGTAGACAAAAACAGCGCCGGTTTTTCAAAGCGGGTGACGAGAAACCAAATGACAGGCCCCAGCAGGATGCCGCACACCAGCAGCACCTTAAAGCGCTTGCCGGAGGTATCGCTGAAATCCTTTAGTTTCCGCATTTTGATGGGTGCATTTTCTTTTTCCATAAGTTCCCCTTCCTTTCGGCGGACAAAAACGAGCCGTTGTAATAAATAGAATCAGTATCTTATGATACGCTTGTCATATTTTTCGAACAGAGGCTGGTTATGCTTGTCGCCGCCCGGCACATTCATACTCAGCAGCACATCCGGAGTATAGCCTTCCTGCACCGCCAGCTCTACAGCCCGGCAACATACTGCCTGCACGATAGAAGCCCCCACAATAGTGGAAACAGGCCCGAAAGTAAAGTTATCAAAGGGAATGGCAGCGTCACCCACAGGCCCGTGGTTATCGATGGAAATATCACATGCCTGATGCGCCAAAAGCCCCGAAGAATGGGTGGACCCTACCGAAAGTGCATGTGCCACGCTGGAAATGCAGATGGTAGTGACGCCCAGCTCTTTGCATAAAAGCCCCGCGTCAATAGAGGTAGCGTTCTTGCCGCCGTAGCAGAACACGAACATGGAATCCCCCTTTTTCAAGGGATAACGCTTGAATATTTCCGCCGTCACCCCTTCTTCACGCTCAATGACTCCTTCGTTCAGCGGGCGTCCCTGTTTTGGAAAGGGCATCACACGCGAATCCAAAATTGGGCAGCAGTTGGCAAGGCCGCCCGCGCGCCGGTAACTCTCCGAGCACAAAATAACGGAATGACCTGTCCCGAAAGAATAAATCATGCCATCATTCATCATGGTGTTTTTCAAGGCCATTGCCGCGGCCTCAATGCTCTGCGCTTCCTTATCCATGATGGTTTCAATCAGCCCGACTGCGCAATTCATAAATTCCTGTGCTTTATTCATTATTTTTCCTCCTTCTCAGTTAAAAAATAATTTTATCTTATGCGTATATCTCCCGGCCTAGCGAATCAACAGCTCACAACTTGGGCCGCCCCCGTTTGCACCGAACGCAGTGCTGCGGCAAGCACCCGGTCCACATAAGCCCCTTCAGAAAAACCAGCGCCCAGGGTGGGCCCGCCCTGTATTCCGTTCAAAAAATCCTCTGCCTGGCTACAAAACCACTTTTGCGTCTGGGCGCCTTCGTCAAAGGTATATATTTCTTCTTTCTTTTGATAGGGGCCTCCCTTCCTCTTTTGCTGTACGGTTAACGAGGCGTTTCCGCCAAGACGCAGCACAGCCATGCCGCCTTCTCCTACGGCAGACAGTTCCATGGGGCCAAGCCCCACCCGGCTGACAGAAAAACTGCTCAGCATGCTGCCACTTTTGCAGCTAAGACTGGCGCTGTCGTCCGTCTCCACCGCTCGCGGCCCGTTCGGCCCGGAGCGGTAGCTGATAAATGTCTCCCGCATGCAGAACACTGATGAAACAGTATTTCCCGACACAAAATACGCTGTATCGAGCAAATGACTGCCAAAATCATGAAGCGCGCCAGAACCTGCCGCCGCAGGTTCCATTCGCCATTCCATTTTCACCTGTGCGTCTGCCAGGCGTACGCCACCCATGTGTCCATCCAGCATATAAAGCGTTCCCAGATGTTCCTGCGCCAGCCGTTTCAGCCGTTGCACCGGCTGCGCGAAACGGTATACGTATCCCACTTTACACACGGTGCGCGCCTGCCGTGCCGCCGCTTCCAGTTCTGCGGCCTGCTGTTCTGTCAAAGCCATTGGTTTTTCCAGCAGCACATGCCTGCCAGCAGCAATCGCCGCCATAGCATATGTATGATGTGTATGATTAGGCGTACAGATGACGAGCGCATCGCTACGACTCATCAACTCTTCCAGGCTGGCGCACACTCTGATGTCACAGGAAAACTGGCTTACCCACCGTTGTCCGCTGGCCCGCATGCGGTTATAAACGCCGGTTATCTGTGCTCGGCCGCTTTGCAGAAAAGCCCTGGCATGCCATGCAGCCACACCTGTGGCCTGCCCTGTTCCAATAAAGCCAATTCGAATCATTTTATATTTTGTATAAATTTATTTATTTTTGTGGATTTCTTTTATAGTTTAAGAATATTCTGCAGAAGGGAAGAAGTAAAGCGGGACTTATGCAAACGTTTGCATAACGTGTTAAAGAATCTCGCAGCGGTATGTGTGGCAGTTTTCGTCTGTACTGGCAAAATACATCAGTTCTTTTTCAGCCAGCTCACGCGATGTGCCCTCCCCTTCGCAGATACCCCACCAAGGCTCTACGCACAAAAAACGGCCGCCATTTGAAAAGCCCCATATTGTGAGGACGGGCGCGTTTCCCAAGTGGTACCGCAGCTGTATGCTATCGCTACGCGTCACTGTGCAAAAACTGCTCTTCGGCCTTTGCAGCACCAGCGAACGCTTTTCGTCAAACACTTTTTTCGATAGCTTCAGCACACCGTCCGGCGTCAGCAGCTCGGCAGGGCGATGAATCAGGCCGTCGTACGGGTAACAAAAAATCGGCTCCGCTTTTTCAAACTGGATCGTTACCTCTTCCCCAGCCGTTTGAAAGCCGGCATGCGCCCCTACCTGATACGGCATAGGCCCCCCCTCCGGACAGGACACCGCATAAGTAAGCGAATACGCCTTACCCGTAAGCTGATAAATAAGGCGTAGGCAGAAACGGAAGGGATATCGCCGCAAGGTTTCCGCGTTGCTCTCAAGCCGCAGCACCAGCCGCTGCGGGGTATGCTCCTCCACCGCAAAGGTTTCCCAGCGAGCCACGCCGTGCGGCATACTGAACTGATAGGTTTTCCCCTGTACGTCATAGCCGCCGCCCGGCAAACCGATAAGCGGGAATATTACAACATCCTGAAACCGCCACGTCTTAAGGTCCCCCTGCCATAGAAGCTCTTTTTTTCTTTGTTTGTCATAAACGGAAACCAAATTCCCTCCCATTTGGGCTACTTCCACGCGCAGCGCATCGTTTTCTATCGGTAATCTGCACACTTTATTTCCTCTTTTCTTAGATTATTCTATAAATAGATTTTAATGTTCTCAAGTCAGTACAGCAACTCAAATTCACGCAAACGTTTGCATATAATGTCCCGCCGAGACGATACTTTTGTAAATCTTATAAGGGTATGTTACCGGCATACATCTCAACATGCACAGAATTTTATTTCACATGTATCACCTGCCCTTCAGCCCATAAACAGGCAGCCACTGTTCTAACGGAGCTTTTAACCTGCTGTCTGCAGTCCGCTTCACTCGATATTGGAAGCAAAGGATTTTTACAGGGCGCCTCTACCGGCACAGCAGACAATTTTTCCGCACCATAAAAGGCGGGCTGCACACAGAAATATAACTGTGTGCAGCCCGCCTTTTATTTGAGGCATTCGCCGATACCATCATGATTCGCAATTTCTTCTATAAATCCTTCTTCCGCCCAGATACATGTAAAAATATACTTTATCCGGCCCGATCTGTGCTAAAATACGACAGCTAAAAAAGAATGACGCGGCCTCTACCTTCCGCTGCGCGCTACAGAGCCTGCACGCTGCCCCGCACAACAAGCTCGGGCGGCATAAAAATACTCAGTGGGAATGTATGTCCATGCTGGATGCGGTCTACCAGTGTCTTTACTGCAAAGGCTCCCATATCTCGCAGCGGTATACTCACCGTGGTAAGGCCCGGCAAGCAAAGGCTTGCATCACTGATATTATCGATAGAAATCACCGAAACATCCTGTGGCACCTTTATTCCGCGGTTCTTTAAGCATTCCAGCACACCAAGCGCTGTAACGTCATTGGCACAAAAAATGGCTGTAGGTCTCGTATTCCTTTTCAGCAGCTCCTCTGCCGCAGCATAGCCACCTTCGGCATCCATTTTTGTGAATACAATATACCCCCACTGTAGCTGCAGCCCACTGCGCGCAAGAAATTCTGCATAGCTTTTATAGCGTATTTCGCCCTTGTATTCGCCAATATAAGCGATGTGCCTGTGCCCGCTTGCATAAAGGTAACTCATGGCTATCTCGGTAGCCTGCCTGCCATCACACATCACATGGTCGGCTGCAATATGCATCTGGTTCAGCGTAATGTACACCACACGTTTTCCAAACAGAGATATCAGCGGGCTTAGCGCCTCCTGTGTTCTTCCCATCACCACAAGGCCATCTCGTTTTCCGGGCCGATACCCGCCGGAAACAGCCTGCACAACATCGTGCTGCACGAACTGCCGCCCCAGGCAATAGCCCTGGTGTATGATCTCCTGCCTGACATAGCCTACAAGCTCTTCGAAATAGCGGTCGCTTGCAGAATCTTTTGAGCGCGCAAACAGGCAGCAAATAGCTGCCGTCTCCCCTTTTCCCGCAAACGAGCCCCTGCGCAACGCCTGCGCACTTTGGTTGGGGATATACCCCGTTTCCTGTACCGCCTGCCAGACGCGCTTTTTCACTGTCTCACTGGCGCATTTTCCGTTGTTCGAGGCAATCACGCGCGAAACGGTAGATACCGAAACGCCCGCCCTTTCTGCTACATCTTTCAGCGTCAATGCAAAAGCACCTTCCTTTCTTGCGAATGCCGCACCCTTGCCCTCTGCTGCTCACGTTCTTCGCCCATGCAGGCTGCGCAGAAGCCCTAGATGCTTGAACAGATGATATCGCCACTTGTCAGAGAAGTAGAGCTCCCACTCCACCGCGTTTATCCTTCCGGCATGACAAGAACGACCAGATATTCACACAGAAGCGCATTGCACCAGTAACAGAATTTTATTTTTGCGCCTGTGCCCTGCGTAGGCAGGGCCGCCTTTTTTGCACAGCTCCCAGCGCAGAACGCATGGTAGCCCGTGGTGAAAAACAGGATGCGAAGGCGTTTGAGGTCTTTTCCTGCGCCTCAACAGACTTTTAGAGATAACAGATTATTTTCATTGGTGTTTTTGAAAGCACACTCTGTCAGAATGTGTGCTTCGACGGGAAGCCCGTGACATCCGCAGCACAGCGCTCCTTTCTGCCCGGCAGACTGCACATGCCGGTGCGACGTGTGCCTGCACTGCTTTGCTCCTTATTTTACCTCATATGGCCCGCAAGGGCAACCGAAATGCCGCCCGACGCAAAATTGTGCCATCAAAAGGGGAAAGGCGCGGCCGCATGGGCCGCGCCTTTCATAAGGAGAATTCAAAGAAAACATGCTCTTACCGCATTTTATTTCTTCAACACCGTACCAACGGCGTCCTTTAACGGATGGTGGCAGGCACAGAAATGGCCCGGCTCCACCTCGCACATTTTTGGCGGTATTTTGCTGCATTCCTCTGTCGCATAGCGGCAGCGTGTGTGGAAATGGCACCCAGGAGGCGGTGCCGCCGGGCTGGGCAGATCGCCCTCCAAAATCACCTTTGGGCGCTTGTCGCGCAAAGAGGGGTCCGGAATCGGCACGGCCGACATCAGGCCCTCTGTATAAGGGTGGCGCGGGTGGCTAAAAATATCCTCTGTTTTGGCGTATTCCACAATACGGCCCAAGTACATCACCGCCACATGCGTGCTCACATGCTTCACCGAGGGAAGGGCGTGCGAAATGAAAATGTAGGTGAGTTCAAACTCCTTCTGCAGGCCCACCAGCAGGTTCAAAATCTGCGCCTGAATAGACACGTCCAGCGCCGAGATGGGTTCGTCGCAGATGATGAGCTTCGGGCGAAGGGCCAGCGCGCGGGCAATGCCGATGCGCTGGCGCTGCCCGCCGGAAAACTCGTGCGGAAAGCGGCCGATATACTCCTGCGGCAGGCCCACTACTTCCATCAAGCGGCACACTGCCTTATGCAGCTCTTCCCCGCTGAGGTGTTCGTTGGCGCGGAACGGCTCTGCAATGAGGTCGAACACGCGCATGCGCGGGTCAAGCGAGGAGTATGGGTCCTGAAAAATCATCTGGATATCGCGGCGCAAGGGCTTGAGCTCTTTGGGCGACATTTTCGCAATATCCCTACCCTCGAACAAAACCTCGCCCTCACTTGGGTCCAAAAGGCGGATGATGCAGTTGCCGGTAGTAGATTTGCCGCAGCCGCTTTCCCCCACAAGGCCCAGCGTTTCGCCCGGACGGATGGCAAAGCTCACGCCGTCCACGGCGCGCAGGTACTGCTTGCCCTTGCCGATGGAGAAGCCGTGGGTAATATCAAAGTATTTTTTCAGGCCCTTCACTTCCAGCAGATATTCCGGGCGCTCTTTGGCGGTTTGGTTCTCGTTTGCCATATTCAGCCCTCCTTCTCTGCCAAAAGGCAGCGCGAATAGTGGCCGGGGGCCACCTCTACCAGCGAAGGCATGGTGTTGCGGCACGCCTCGGTGGCATATTTGCACCTTGGATGAAAGCGGCAGCCTTTGGGCAGGTTGCTCAGGCTTGGCACAGTGCCTGCAATGGGCTCCAGCTCGTCCTCCTGCTGCTGCACGTTGATGGTGCTGTTCAACAGGCCCTGCGTGTAGGGGTGCTTGGGGTTGTGGAACAGCGTATATACGTCCGCCTCCTCCACAATCTGCCCGGTATACATCACCACAACGCGGTCTGCCATTTCTGCCACCACGCCCAAATCGTGCGTGATGAACAGGATGGAGGTGTCAAAATCCTTGATGAGGTTCTGCATCAGGTGCAGTATCTGCGCCTGAATGGTCACGTCCAGCGCCGTGGTGGGCTCGTCCGCTATCAGCAGCTTGGGATTGCACGAAAGCGCAATGGCTATCATGATGCGCTGGCGCATGCCGCCGGACAATTCGTGCGGGTAGCTTTTATACACAGCCTCCGGGCGGGGGATGCCTGTTTTGCGGATGATGTCGATGCTCATTTCCTTCGCCTGCTGCTTTGTGCAGCCGGGTATGTGCGTAAGGAACTGCTCGGAAAGCTGGTTGCCAATGGTGTACAGCGGGTTCAGGCTGGTGAGTGGGTCCTGAAAAATCATGGCCATCTCAGTACCGCGCATTTTGCGCTTGACTTTGGGCGGAATGGTGGTGAGGTCTTTCCCGTCCAGAACCATGTGCTCTGCCTTCACCTCGCCCGGGCGCTCTATCAAGTCCATCACCGCAAGGCTGGTGACGCTTTTGCCGCAGCCGCTCTCGCCCACAAGGGCAAGCAGCTCGCCCTTTTTCACTTGAAAATCCAAGTGTTCCACGGCGTTCACATAGCCCTTTTTCGTTTTGAAGCGGATGTTCAGGTCTTTAACATCCAACAGAACATCGCTTTTGGTTTTTGCCGCATTCGGTTCCATATGCATACCCCTCCTTTCAGCGCAGGCCCTGGTTCTTCGGGTCCAGCACGTCCCGCAGCCAGTTGCCCAGCAGCATGATGCCCAGCACGGTCAGGGAAATGGCAATGCCGGGGAATGTCGCCATCCACCAGTTGGTGGCCAGATAATTGCGGCCGTCCGAAAGCATTACGCCCCACGACACAGCGGGCGGCTGGATGCCAAGGCCCAGGAAGCTGAGCGACGCCTCAATCAGAATGCTGGAAGCCACGCTCAGGGTGGATACCACAATAAATGTGGGCAGGATATTCGGCAGGATATGCCGCAGCATAATCATTTTGCCGGAGGTGCCGATGGTGCGCGCCGCCTTGATGTATTCCTTGTTCTTCAGGCCCAGCACCTCGCTGCGCACCATGCGCGCATAGAACGGCCAGTTCGTCACACCTATCACGAACACCAGAGTGAGAACACCGGGGTCCATGATGGTGAGGATAACCATAGCGAACAGCGTGAGCGGGATGGAATAGAACGCATCTGTGATGCGCATGACAACAGAATCAATCCACCCGCCGAAATAGCCCGACAGGATACCCATGATGGTGCCGATAATGCCGGCCACCACCACCGAGAAAATACCCACCAGCAGCGACACGCGCGAGCCGATGAGGATGCGCGAGAACACGTCGCGCCCCAGAATATCCGTGCCGAGGATGTGCTCTGCAGAGCCGCCCTCAAGCCAGCATGGCGGCTGTGCCATATTGGCAAGGTCTATCTCTTCCGGCGTGCAGGGAATGATGACATTGGCAAAGACGGAGATAAGCACCACCACTAGAACAATAATAAAGCCCAGCATGCCCGAAGGGCTTTTCAGAAGAAGGCGCGGAAGGTCGAACAGGATAGAGCGCTCGCGCGCCTGCTTTTTTGCTTCGGAGGACGTTTTTGTTTTGTCAGCCATTGCTCTTTCCTCCTCTCAGTAGCGGATGCGCGGGTCGATGATGCAGTATACCAGGTCTGCCAGAAGGTTGGCCGCCATGGTGATAAGCGCAATGATTACCACGCACGCCTGCACCACGCTCATGTCATGCGAGCCGATGCTCTGCACCACAAGCTGCCCCAGGCCGGGCCATGCAAACACGGTTTCCGTAATAAGTGCGCCGCCCACAAGGTTCGGTATCTGCAGCGCAACAATGGTGACCACCGGCACCAGGGCGTTTTTGAAGGCGTGCTTGAACACCACCTTGCCGTTGGAGATGCCCTTGCTGCGGGCTGTGCGGATATAGTCCTGCTGCATAATCTCCAGCATGCCGCTGCGCACCAGCGGCACAATTTGCGTGGCTGTGTTGATGGTAAGCGTGGCGCAGGGAAGCACCAGGTTCAGCCATGTGCCGCGGCCCGACACCGGCAGCACCTTCAGCGTTACGCCGAACAGCAGGATGAGCATAATGCCCACCCAGAAGCTGGGCATGGAGCGCCCCAGAGAAGAAATGCCGCTGACCACCACGTCAAAGGGCGAATCCTTCGTATGGGCGCTGAGAATGCCCAGCGGAATGGCCACCAGAATAGAGCACAGCAGTGAAACGCTGGCAAGCTGCAGCGTGGCAGGCATTTTTTCCATCACCACACTCATAGCCGAAGTGCCGTAGCGGAAGCTCGTCCCGAAATCGCCGTGCAGGGCGTTTTTGATAAAAATGCCATACTGTACATACAGCGGTTCGTTCAGGCCAAGCGCCTCGCGCAGCACCTCACGGTCCGCCGTAGTGGCCTCCGGCGGCAGCAGCATTGCAGTGGGGTCGCCCGAGGCATTTACGAACAGGAATGTAATGATGGTGATGATGAACAGCACCGGTATCATCTGCAAAACCCTTCGTAGCATGTATTTCAGCATAACTTTCCTCCCCCTTTGTCTTTTTGAAGCGCGGTCATGTCGAACAGGGCGCGGCCCGGCCGCGCGGCTCATGTCCAAACAGCGGGAAACCACACGGCCGGCGGCGCTGCGGCCGGGGCGTTGGTTCCAAGCTGTTTGGGCACGAGCACAAGCCGGTTGCCTGAGCGCAGGGGCCCGGCGGCACAAAACCGCCGGGCCCCCTGCCCAGTTAGAACCGACTTGGTTGTGCCTGTTATATGTTTAAGCTTTGCGGATGGTGGTCAGGTTCCACACGTCGTCCAGACGGGGCACCATGGTGATGCTGTCGTTCACGCCATAGCTGTTGTCGATTTGGCAAATGATGACATAGGGCACTTCGTCCGCCACCATCTGCTGCATCTCCTGGAACAGCTGGGTGCGCTTTTCCTCATCCATGTTGAACTCGGCTTCATAGTACATGTCGATGTACTCCTGGTTGTTCCAGTTGCTTTCGCCAGAGGTGTTCTCACCAAAGTAGCCGATCATGCCGTAAGAGGCATCGAAGAAGCCAAGGCCGAAGCACGTCATGAAGCCATCCTCTGCGCTGTGGGCGCTGAACACGTTGGAATACGCGCTGGATTCCAGCAGCTGCAAATCCACCGTGATGCCCACCTGGCTCAGCATCGCCACAATGGCCTGCGAGATTTCAGAGTCCATCAGATATTTGCCCGTAGGAGCCTCGATCTTCATGCTGAAGCCGTCGGGGTAGCCCGCCTCAGCCAGAAGCTCTTTCGCCTTTTCGGGGTCGTAGTTGTACTTGCCCACAAGGTCCTCATTGCAGCCGTTCACGCCGCTGGGAATACGGGTGAGCATCGGGGTGCCGGCGCCCTGCAGGATGGTATCTACAATCGTCTTGTCGTCAATGGCATAGTCGATGGCCTGGCGCACGCGCAGGTCAGCGGTGGGGCCCTTGTCGGTTTTCAGCGCCAGCTGGTACACACGGGTAGACGGGCCGTTCACAACGCTCGTGCCCTCGTTGCCGTTCACGCGCTCCCACTCGGTGGGGATGACCATGTTCACGGCGTCCACAGTGCCGGCAATCAGCTCGCCCACGCGGGTGGAGGATTCCGGGATCACACGGAAGATAACTTCCTCCCAATCCTCGTTCTTTTCGCCGTAGTAATCTTCAAAGGGCACCAGTGTGACGTGGTCGTCCTTCACATACTCGGTCAGCTTATACGGGCCGCTGCCAATGGGGGCGGCAAGGAAGGCATCCTCGCCGTTCTCCTCAATATAAGCCTTCGGCAGCACAGCGGCGCCGCCCTTGGCCAGCAGGTTCAGCATAATGGGGTACGGCTCTTTGCTGACGACATGCACGGTGTACTCGTCCACCGCCACGGCCTCTTTCAGCGGGCTGAAGTTCATATAGTCCGAGCTGGATTCATCCGTCATGACGCGCGTCAGGGAATACGCCACATCCTCAGCCGTCACGGGCGTGCCGTCATGGAACAGGGCGTCCTCGCGGATCTTGAACTCCCAGGTCACCTGATCCTCCAGCAGCTCGTAGCTCTCTGCCAGGTCCATTACCAGTTCGCCGTTGTCGTCCTGCTTGACAAGGTTGCTGTACACGTTGTACAGCACGGACGTGGTGTTGCCGTTGTTCAGCGCCTGCGGGTCTGTCGTCAGCAGGTCGGCATTCATGGCAAGGGTGAGCGTGGTGCTGTCGTTGCCAGCCGCCGCCGAGCCTGCGCTGGCGGATGCCGGTGCGCTGCTGCTTGCCGGGCTGCCGCCGCAGCCGGCCAGAACAGTGGCCAGCATCAGAACAGCAAGGCAAAGCGCAAGGCCGTTGCGAAGTTTCTTGTTCATACTTTTTCCTCCTTCTGATACGTTACACGTACAGTATATTTCTATCCGGCCAGGCCGGGTAGTTCCTGTCACTCCTGACACGCGAACTCGTGCATCATGGTGGCCGTAATGCGGATCATGTCGTAAAACGCGTCCACTGCCAAATGCTCATTTGGGGAATGGATGTTCGCATTCTTGCTGGAAGCGCCGAACATGGCCGCGGGGATATTGGCCTCTTTGCAGAAGACGTACATCGGGGACGTGCCGCCCGAGGTGCACTGGATGCAGGGCTGTTCGTGGAACAGCGTTTCCATGGTGCGCACGATGGCCTTGCAGAAGGGCGAGTTCGGGTCGCTGCGGAAAGCAGAGCAGCCGGAATGGCATTTGATCTCAATATCGGCAAAGCCGTGCTTATCCAGATGCTGGCGCAGCAGCTTCAGGATGCGGTCCGGTTCCTGCCCGGGCACAAGGCGGAAATCTATTTTGCAGCTTGCCTTGCCCGGCAGCACCGTCTTGCTGCCCTCGCCCTGATAACCCGCCGTGATACCGCAGATATTGCAGGTGGGCTGATAATACAGGCGCTTGAGAAGGTCCTCGCCGTGCTCGTCATTGATGAACTTTTCAATACCCAGAATGTTTTTCTTGGTGTCTTCCTCACTGAATACGTCCGTTTTCAGTGCGTCCAGCTCAGCCTGCGAAATGGGCTGGATGCCGTCGTAGAAACCGTCGATCAGAATTTTGCCCGTCTTGTCACGCAGGGTGTTCAGCGCTTCCACCAGGTGCCACACGGCGCTGGGCATGATGGCCGCGTACATCGAGTGCGCGTCCTTCTCGCTCACCTTCGCGTGCAGCTCCACATATAAAAGGCCTTTTACGCCCATGGTGATCTCGGCCGGGCCGCCCTTTTCACGGTGGCCGCCCTCCCACACATAGCCGTCGCACTGAATCATCTCCGGATGTGCCTTGGCCACGCTCTCCAGATGGGGGCTGCCGCTCTCCTCTTCGCCTTCAAAACAGAACTTCACATTCAGGGGCAGCTTGCCATGCACCTTCTGCCATGCGTCCACTGCGCACAGACGGGTGACAAGGCCATCCTTGTTGTCCGCCACGCCGCGGGCATAGATAACGCCGTCGCGGATATCGGCCGAATACGGCGGGGTAATCCATTCATCAATGGGGTCCACCGGTTGCACGTCATAATGGTCATAGAAGCCGAACGTGCGGTCCACTTCGCCCTTTATCTCGCCGTAAATAAACGGGCTGCCGCCGGTCTCCAGCACGGTAGGCTCCACACCAAGCTTTTTCAGCTCGTCCACCACCATGCCGGCCATTTTTTCAATGCCTTCGCCCGTGGCCGCTATGCTGGGCTGGCGGCAGAAGCGCAGCAAAAGCTCCAGATATTCCTCTTTGTGCTCTTCAATGTAATCCAGTACCTTTTGCACTTTTTCGTCCATAATGAGCCTCCTTGAAGTTTTTTTCTGATATAAATATGGTATTTCAAACACTCTGCCGGGCCTGGCCGGCCTTTGTGCGGGCATCCACCCACACGCCGCCCAGGCGGGACAGGATGCCGAAACCGAAAATCAGGCAGGTAAACAGCACCATCACGCTGCGGGCCGGAAGCTGGCTGTACAGCCAGCCGTACAAAAATGCGCCTGTGCTGCTGCCGATACCTTTGCTGGCCACCGTCTTCATCGTCTGGGCGGTGCTGCTCACCTCCCGGCTGAAGGTGCGGCCTATCATCAAAGTGATGGGCGTCAGGATAAGCGCCTGCGCGCTTCCGCCGATAAAATGAAACACGGCTACCAGAAAAAACGGGAACTGCTGCGTTCCAATCAGCGCAAGAGAAAGAATGCGCCCGCTGAACACCAGAAAACCCAGCATTACCATTGTTTTGGGGTGCAGCACCGGCTGGATGGCCGGCATCAGGGAAAAGGCCACCGTCTGCCCTACCATGGCAATAGTGATAAGCACTGAGGTATATTCTGTGGAAAAACCCCTGTCGGACATATACACCGCCAGGTAGGAAAGCGCCCCCGCCTCGGAAAAACCCCACAGCACCATAGTGCCGTAAATATAGGCCGACTGCCAGCTTGTAAACAGCTGCTTCACGGGCACTCCGGCCTTTTGGCGCCGGGGCACACCGCTGCTCTCTTTCATCAGCAGAGACATGGCAACACACAGCGCAGCGAACAGCATGCATACCGGGAACAGCGATGTGGTGCCCAGCCGCGGGATAAGCACCCCTGCCAGAATAGCGCCGCCGCTGTAACCCAAAGGCGACCCCACGCGGAACAGGCCAAAATAGCGGGTGTCGCTTTCCAGCTGCTCCAGAAGAAGCTTGTCTACAAGGTCGCAGCATGAAACGACAAAATAGCCGTACAATGCATAAGCGGCCGCCAAGTGCGGCAGTGTGGCAGCGCGCGACATATACAGCACTACCAGCACTACACAGGAAAAGCAGATGCTTACCGTCAGCCGGGGCCGGCGCGTTTTATCGGCAAAATAGCCTATCGTCATGGCAGAGACGATGGTCACTACATAAAACAGGCCGTTCAGCATGCCTATCTGCACGCTGTTCATGCCTCGCAGCTCGAAATACAGGCCAAGATAAGGGACAAACAGCGCCTCCGCTACCCAGTAAAATATAAAAAACAGAAAATATGGGATGCTGCGCAGCAGCGGATGCATGCGGTTCGTTTCAGACAAGCTCTACCCCTATCCCCTTCTCGCGCAAGGCGGACACATACTTTTCGTCCAGCTCTCTGCCGGTGATGACAATATCAAATTTTTCCAGTGGCGCCACATGCATGAACGCATAAGAGCCGAACTTGGTATGGTCACACAGGAGGATGGTCTTCTGGGAATTCTCTATCATGCTCTGCTTGAGCGGTACATCGTTCTGGTTATGGCTCATGATGCCACCCTGCAGGTTCACGGCGTCCGCACCGATGAACGCCACCTTGGCATACATCTGGCGGATGGCATTTTCTGCAAAATAACCGTGGAAGCCGAAATACTGGCGGCGGAATACACCGCCTATCATCAAAAGGTCCACATACTCTTTGTTTACAAGCTCCAGCGCCACATACAAATCATATGTAATAATGCCCAGATGGTTTCGCACCGGCAGTTCCTTGGCCAGTTCCAGCACAGTAGAACCGGAATCGAACATAATATTGTCGCCCTCATAAATATAGGCGCTGGCAGCCCGCGCGATGCGGTTCTTCTCATCCATATTGACTGAAAGGCGCATGGCATACGTTGGATCCAGCGAGGCCGCCTCTCTCGCCTGAAGAATCACGCCGCCGCGCGTCTTCTGCAGCACGCCGCGGCTGGCCAGCTCGTCCACATCGCGGCGCACCGTGGCCATGGAGACGTGCAGGTATTCGGCCAGCTCTTCCAGTGTCATGATGCCGTCACCGTTCTGGTCGGCAAGCTCTGTAATCATGTGAAAACGCTCTGCTCGTATCATAACAGTGTAACTCTCCCGTTATTGCTCACAGTTCATGCATCAGCCCGCGGGTAGCGGGGTACAGGCTGTCATAGATATGGCGGATCTTTTCATACTGGCTGTGGCGCTTTGCATCCGGCTGCACCACACGGCCCGGCTTTATTACTGCCGCCAGCTCGTCAAAGCTGTGCAGAGCCCCGGTGCCCAGCGCCGCCAGCAGCGCGCATCCATAGCTTGCACCGATGCTCACCTTCGGAATGCTGAGCGGCTTGCCCAGAATATCTGCCACAATCTGCATCCACACCGGATTTTTGGTGCCGCCGCCCACCACTGTCACCATATCCACCGGCAGGCCTATCTCTTCCATCACCGCGATGTTCTGCGCCACCGAGAAGCCGATACCCTCCAGCGCCGCATGATAGATATGCTCGCGCGTATGCTCCAGTGTGAGGCCGAAAATAACGCCGCGCGCCTTTTCATCGTTCACGGGGCAGCGCTCGCCTGCAAAATACGGAAGCACCACAAGGCCCCCGCTTCCCGGCGGGATATCCCGCACACGCTCCATCATTTCGGCATACGGCTCGGCCACGCTGCCGTCCATCAAATCAAAATACAGCGTGTCGCGCATCCAGCGCGTCAGCGTGCCCGCGGTGTTGGTGCCGCCCGAAACGCTGTAGGTGCCCGGCACTGTAAAATTGCCGCCGTGGATGCGGTGGTCGTACACCATGTGGTCGGCGCAGTAATAGAAGAACAGCGACGAGCCGAACTGGAACATCACGCGGCCGGGCTTCACAATGCCCACACTGATGGCTTCGCTGGTGGAATCGCCTGTGCCGCATATTACGGGCGTGCCCTCAGCAAGGCCCGTCTGCGCCGCAGCCCCGGCCGTCACACGCCCGGCAATGTCGTGTACGAACATGGTGCGCGCCAGCTGGCTGCCGCTGCAGAACAGCCCCGCCTCGGCCTCGTTGATCTGCCCGTCCTGTGTATAAAGCGGCTTGAAGGACGACTTCGCCAGAAACTGGTCTATCACATATTCTCCGGTGAGCTTTGCCGTAATGTAAGAAGAGCCGGTGAGGAATTTATAGGTTCGGGCATATACGTCCGGCTCATGGTTTTTGATCCACATGATTTTGGGCGCAATGTCATCGGAACACAGCGTATGGCCGAACAGCTCTTTTACCCTTTCCGGGCCGTAGTACCGGTTCAGAAAAGCGATTTCTTCGCTGGCCCTCGCGTCAATGCCGTACAAAATGGCCTTGCGCAGCGGCCGGCAGTTTTCATCCACCGGAAGGCAGTCGCAGCCAAGCACATCGGCGCCTACGCCCGCAATGTCTCTCGGGTCAATGCCGGTTTCCTGCAGAATGCCCTTCGACACCTTGCAGAAATCATTCCACCAGACAGCTTCTGCATCCTGCTCAAAGTGGTTGGGCTGCGGGTTTTCCATCTCATGCTTTGCCGAATGGGCCGCCACCACTTCATAGGCTTCATTCACCAGCACACCCTTTGTCTCAAAGGTGCCCACATCTATTCCAAGGTAATATTTTGCCACGGCCTTTCCCCCCCACCGAATCTTTCCAAAACGCCCGGTGCGCAGGGGCTCACATCGCGCTGCGGTACGCCTTTACGATGCTCATAATCTCCTCTACGCGCGCAGGGTCTACATTGTTTTCAAACTTGCCGTCTGTCTTGAAAGCGGTGCCTACGCAGGCGCCGTCGCTGGCGTCCAGCTTTTCCCTGGCCGTTTTGGCGTTGAACCCGGTGTTGCAGAACACAGGCACGCCGCCTGCCACGCTTTTCACCTCGCTGATGAGGTCTGTTTTTGTCTCAGAGCCCGCACTTGCGCCGGACACGCACAACGCATCGGGCGCATAGCCGAACAGAATGGATTTGGCAATCGTTTTGATGTCGCGCTCTACAAGGTACACGTCAGATTCCGGGTTCACCTTATACAGCATCTTCAAATGATCCAGGCCCAGGGCCTTTTTGCGGCGCACCACATTGGCCGCATCGGTGACGGAAACGCCATATTCACCCATATAAGCGCCCGTAAAGGCACTGCGGATAAAGTAAGCGCCCGTGGCCGCGGCAAGGTCCAGGCTGGCCAGCGGGTTCATCACCACGTTCACGCCGTAGGGCACTTTGATCTCCTGCTTCAGACGGCCCACAATATAGGCGATAGCCGCCACTGTAACGTAATCCGCTTTAGTCTGATAGGGCATACTGAATTCGTCGGCGATCAGAAGGCCGTCCACGCCGCCTTCCTGCAGGGCGTGTATGTCGGCCCGCGCCTGGCTGACCACAGCCTCCAGGTCATTGCCATAGTACGGATCTCCCGGCAAAGCGCGAAGATGCACCAGCGCAATAATAGGCTTTTCCACACCAAACAGATCTTTCGTCCACATTGTTCTTAATACCCCTTTTCATTTTTGCTTTTGAATGGTCTGCATTTTCGTCATTTCTCACAAAATATGCAATTTGTTTCATAAACGCTCTGAAAATCAGACGGCAAACTCACCAAAAGTCCAAAACTATGAAATTATTGTGGTTAATCATAGCATATCCTTTTTCGCTTTGCAAGAGAAAAGTGAAATAAATTTATTACAATTTGAAATGTTTTGACATCCAAGCCGGCGTTATGGTATAGTAATTTTGAAAGCAAAAGGGCAATTTTCTTGTATTTTACAATTCAAAAACGTTTACTTGTCCTTTGTGTGTGATTTTATTAACAAGTCGCCTGCATCGTTGTTATTTCCGCCTCTAAAAAACGATTAAAAGTTGCAAAATACGTCATTGTTTCTACATACATTTTGAATATTCAGCCCTGTAACCGGGAAATGCAGATGTTTTGTTTTTGCATTGCACACAACTGTGCAGGCTTCCGCCATCCGGCGCCGCCTTGGCGCGCGCCGCACGGTTCTTTTGTGTTTCGCCCGCGCGGCGCGGGTACCATATTCATTTTTATTTTTTGACGGACAAAGGAGGAGTATCAATGCCACATTTAAGGCGGGAACAGCTTGCCGGAATGGGAATTCACTACATGTACCATTCCCTCGATTACTTTTTGGAGTGCCAGCAGGAGCTGGGCTTCAAAACCATTGAGATGTGGTGCGGCCGGCCGCATTTTCTGCTGGATGACCACGGCTACCAGAGCACATCCGAACTGAAAAAGAAAGTAGAGGCACACGGGCTGCATATTGGCGTGTTCACGCCTGAATGCGCCATGTACAACTATCTTATCTGCGCGCATGATGAGTACGCCCGCAAGCGGGCGCTTGGCTATTATACGAACGGCATCAAGGCCGCAGGCGAGGTAGGTGCCAAAGTAATGCTCACCAACTGCTGCGGCTGTGACTGGAATGAAGACCCCGAACGCGTGTTTGAACGCGCCGCCAGTATGCTGCGCACACTGGCCCCCATTGCGGCGGACTGCGGCGTCACGCTTGCTGTTGAGACAGTGAGGCCGGAAGAATCTCGCATGATCATCAAACTGCCTGAACTGGCACGGCTGCTGAAAGCGGTGGATCACCCCAATGTAAAAGCTGCGCTGGATCTGACTGCCGTGGGGGTAGCCGGCGAGACGGTGAAGGAGTGGTTTGAAACGCTGGGCAGCGATATCCGCCACATGCACTTTGTGGATGGGCGCCCCTACGGCCACCTTGTGTGGGGCGATGGCCTGCATCCCATGGCTGATTACATCGAACTGATGAACCAGTACGGGTATGAGGGTTACCTTGGGCAGGAGATTACCGACGGCCGCTATTTCGCAGACCCCCGCGAGGCGGACCGGCGCAATATCGCGGCCTTTGAGCCGTTCTTCGTGTAAGGAGGTGCTGAACATGAAACTTATCGATATCAGCAGGATATCTGTTTTGAATATCCATTACAATAACTATACCCTGGATTATTTTCTGGATTGCCAAGCCAGGCTCGGCGTAAAAAATGTGGAGCTGCTGGGTGCTCATCAGGGACTGTGGATGGATGAATACGGTTATCAGGACGCCGCGCCCATCCGTAAAAAGCTGGAAGCGCGTGGGCTTTCCTGCCCGGTGTTCACGCCGGAAAACTGCGGCTACGGCTACCAGTTTGCCGCAAAAGAGCCGGAGCTCAAAGAGCGCTGTTTCCGTTATTTTGCGAACGGCATCCGCTTCGGCGCAGAGCTGGGCGCCAAAATTCTGGAGGCCAACAGCGGCTGGGGCTATTGGAATGAGCCGGAGGAAGAGGGCTTCAAGCGCTCGGCCGAGATGCACAGCCGCCTGGCTGAAGTAGCAAAAGAATACGGCATGACCATCGCCTGTGAATCGCTTCGCCCGCAGGAGACACGCATCGGTTACCGCATCGACCAAATCAAACGCCTGTTCGACACAGTGCGGCATCCTAACTTCAAGGTCATGATAGACCTCACTGCCATCTGCGTACAGGGGGAAAGCATACAGCGCTGGTTCGACACCTTTGGCGCCGAAAATATCATTCACAGCCATTTTCAGGACTGCGACCCCTATGGCCACTATGTGTGGGGCGACGGCAAGCAGAACCTGCACGATATGCTGTGCGCTTTTCTGCGCAACGGTTACACGGGCCTGTTCAGCCAGGAGCTGACGGACGGGCGCTATTTTGCAGACCCCTTCTATCATGACCAGCGCAACATGCGTAACCTTCGCATGTACACAGAATAAGGAGGCGGGCTTTATATGTCAAAACTGCTGATGAGTCAGCTTGCCGCTACCAATATGGTGTATATGCACTTTTCCTTCGGCTACTTTTTGGATTCCATGGACCGCCTTGGCGTCCACCGGCTGGAGCTGTACGGATGCAGCAATCATTTCCACTTTTATGACAGCGAGGAAGACCCTGCCCCTGCCATGAAGAAGCTGCTGCGCAGCCGCGGGTTCGAAGTGGTATCTCTGATGCCGGAAGAAAACACCTATGCTGTAAATATCGCTGCGCCCGAGGCCAATATACGGGATAAGACGGTGGCGCAGTACAAGCGCTTCATTGAAGCCGCCGCCGAGCTGGAGTGCCCGCAGATGCTTCTGTGCCCGGGCCGTCCCTACTGGGATAAACCCTTCTCGCTTGGGTACCGGTGCGGGCTTGATTCTGTGGAAAAGCTGGTGCGCCACGGTGAAAAGTACGGGGTAACGCTGATGTACGAGAACCTGAACCCGCGTGAATCGCGCCTGGCGTCCAACCGCTTCGATCAGTTCCGCGTAGTGAAGGAGATAGATTCCCCTTATCTGAAGTGCTGTGTGGACACCGTGCCCGTGGCCTGCGCGGGCGAAACACTGGAGCAGTATTTTGAACTGATGGGTGACAAACTGGCACATATCCACCTGAATGACGGATGCCCCACAGGCCATATGAAATGGGGCGACGGCATCCAAGACCTGGACGCCCACCTGAATGCCATGCGCAAGTACGGCTACACCGGCACCATCACCATGGAGATGGCCAACGGCGCCTATCAGCTGGACCCGGAGCCGCATTACCGCGCCAATATCGAAACTCTGCGCAGCCATTTTGACGGGGGGGAACTGGTATGAATGAATGGAGCATGGCCCGCTTTTGTGTTCTGACGGCGCCGTTTCTGCATCATACGCTGGAATATGGCCTGGATTCCATTGCTGCCAATGGCTTTTCCAGCATCGAATTATGGGGTGCCTCGCCTCATTACTGTCTGGACGATTATGACAGCGCCTCCCGCGCACACGCTGTGCGCGGGATAAACAGCATGCTGGCTGCGCGCGGCCTTACTATGGCGGTATACCACCCCGAGCAGGTGCGGCAATACCCTGTCAACATCGCTTCCCCCAGCGCGTACATACGAAAAAAAAGCCTCGATTTTATGCGCCGCAGCATTGAGGACGCCGCAGCCTTCAGCGCACCCATCATGATTCTGGCGCCCGGCTGGGTGTTCGTAGATGATTTCACACAGGCCGACACACAGCGCGCCGTGGAAAGCATACAGCAGCTGGCCGAATGGGCAAAGCCATTGGGGGTGCGTCTGGCCATGGAGCAGCAGGAGCCCGCCACCAGCCTTTTGTGCAGCACGCTGCCGCGCCTTTCACACTTGGTAAAAGCGGCCGGGACAGAGGCCTGCATGGACATTCCGCTGGCGCTGGAAAGCGGCGTTGGCGCCGATGATTATTACGAGGCTTTCGGCTCTCTGGCCCACATACATCTGGCAGATACCGGCTACCGTGCCTTCGGCCAGGGAAGCCTGGATATCTCCGGGCTTTTGAAAAGCCTTGACGCACACGGCTATGCCGGAAAGGTCAGCATCTCGCTTTGGGGCGCCGCGCATTACCCCGACCCGGACACCCCGCTGCGCGCATGCCGCGACTGGCTGCTGGCGCATGGCTGCTGAAAGGCACGTATTTTGAAAAATGGAAGGGAGCAATCTCGACATGCTATATGAAGCCCGCCTTGCCCGTGCACGGCAGGCCATGCGTGAGAAGGGCATCGACCTTCTCCTGCTTACCCCTGCCACCGACCTGTTCTATCTGACAGGCATGCGCGGCCATTTGTTCGAGCGCCTTGCCTGCTGCATCATTACCAAAGACGAGGTTCACTTTATTTCGCCTGTGTTTGAGCTTGGGAACCTGAAGGAGGATACGCGCAGCCTTCTGTGCTGCCACGGCTGGCGTGACGGAGAGGACCCCTTTGCGCTGGCGAATGGCCTGCTGCCGCGGCAGGGCTGCACCATTGCTGTGGGCGCAGCCGTGCCCAGCTGGGTGCTGCTTGGCATGCAGACGCTGCGGCCGCAGTACACTTGGGTTTCGGCCGAAGGCCTGATGCGCGGCCTGCGCATGGTGAAGGATGAAGCCGAGTATGCCCTTTTGAAAAAGGCACAGCAGAACAGCTGCCGCGCTTTGTGCCGCCTGATAGAACACGGGCTGTGCGGCATGACGGAATTGCAGGCCGGCAAGCTGCTGATGCAGTACAGCGATGAAGAGGGGGTGGATTCGCCCGACGGCGTCCCCATTGTGGCCGCCGGGCCGAACAGCGCCCTGCCGCACCACGTTACGGGCGACACGGTAATCTGTCCCGGCGATGTAGTGGTGATAGATTTCGGCGGCGAAAACAGAGGCGAAGGCTATATTGCCGATACCACCCGCGTGTTTGCCATCAAACGCATGCCGGAGGGCCTTCAGGAAATTTATGATATTGTCATGGCTGCCAACCAGGCCGCCTTTGAGGCGGCCAAGCCGGGCGCCGTGTGCGAAGATGTGGACAAAGCAGCCCGCAGCGTGATAGAAAAGGCCGGCTACGGCCAGTACTTCACCCACCGGCTGGGTCATGGCCTTGGCCTGGATGTGCACGAGCACCCCTATCTTTCGGCCGGCAGCAAGCATATCATCCAGGCCGGCAATGTCTTTTCCGACGAGCCAGGCATTTATATTCCCGGGCGCTTCGGCGTCCGCATCGAAGACCTGCTGTTTGTCCATCCCGAAGGCGCTGAACGCCTCACACCGCTGGACCATGCCCTGCGTGTGGTGGATTAAGCTTTTTATCATGCTGCATGCAGGCGCCGCACAGCCGGGGCCGGGCAACACAGCAAGCGTCCCGTCTTGCAGTTCCGGCGCTGCATACAAGCAGCCCTCCCGCCAGCCGTTAGGCTGGCAGGGGGGCTTTTCCGTTTTCTTATCCCCTCCCTGCGGTAAGCTGCTTTGCGCCGCAGCAGGGTGCGGTTTGCACATGGCACCGCAGGAAAAAACGCCGCAATACGCCTGCCCACCGGCCGCAGGCCCTTCCTTTCCATACAGCCACAGATCCTTTGCGGCACATAAAAGGGGCGCCGCCTCCGAAAGACGCGGCAAGTGGAAAGCGCCGGGGCGCAGTCGGAAACTATGGGAAATGAATCTGTCCGCAGTACAAACCGTCCTGCCGGAGAGCATGCGTGCGGGGTAACCTGAAAAGGCTGCTTTGTGCGCACAACAGCCCCTCTCTGCGGGAATGCCGCTTTTCACGGGCCCGGCTAAAATGTACGGGGCCCCGCTCTGACTCTGATTTTACAGGCTGCTAAAATCATGCTATACTGTCAGCATAGCAAAACAGAACCGGGGGAGCTTTTCTATGATTTTTTACAGTGCCGTCACCGGGCTCAGCATATGGCTTGCCGCACTGGCGCAGAACAAAAGGGAGCACGCCCCGCTGGCGGGGGAAAAAAACGGCCCCAGCTGGCGGCTTCTGGCGGCGCTCAGCGCTGTGCCGCTGTTTCTTGCCATGGCCTTCCGCTATGATGTGGGTACAGATTATCTGCCAATTTATGACGCACGGTTTCAGGAGGCGGCTGCCGGCCTTCACGATTCTGTTGATTGGGACCCCGCCTACTGGCTTATTTTCCGCGTGTGCTCTGTGCTGTTCGATTCCTCCGTGTCGGTGTTTATCGTCAGCGCTCTGCTCATCATCGGCTTTTTGTGGGTGGCCGTCTGGAAGCTGTCGCCCGCGCCGTGGCTAAGCATCGCCGTCTTTGTGGCGTCGCGCCAGTTCTTCATCAGCTTAAACGGCGTGCGTCAAAGCACGGCGCTGGCGCTTGTGTGCGTGGGGCTCATCTTTGTTGCGCAGAAATCGTTTTGGAAGTATGCCCTGTGCGTCATCGCCGCGTGTATGTTCCACGCCTCCGTCATTGTGTTTCTGCCGCTGTATATCCTTGTATGGATACCGCTTACCCCCGCTGTCAGCCTTGGCCTGCTGGTACTGGGCTCTTTGCTGCGCACGCCGCTGCTGTGGGTGCTGCGCGCCCTGGCCGCACAGACAAAATATGCCAACTATTTCGGTTCTATCTATGATTCCACACTGCGTTTCCATCCGCAGACATTTCCCCTGTTCATATTCCTGTTCATCATCGTGTGCTTTGTTGTTTCACAAAAGCCCATCCAAAAGGAAGAACGGCTGTTCCGCTTTTTATTCAACCTGAATGTAGTGTCGCTTTTCCTCTCTTTTAATCTGGACCTTTTTCCTCAAGCGGAGCGCATCAGCTGGTCGCTGGAATTCCCATGCGTCCTTTTTATGCCCATGGTTCTGTGCCGTGTAGAGGACAAATTAACGCGCCGCGTGCTGACAGGCGCTGTGCTTGCCGCCTATATTCTCGTGATGTGGTACCGTATCGTCATGGTGGGCGACCACGAGGTGCTGCCCTACCGCTGTGTGTTTTTCCCGGAATTCATCTTTCCATAACCCGATGCGCCGTGTGCAGTGCGTATCGAAAAAAGGCGGGCCCATGGCCTGCCCTATATGGCACACTGCCCCGCCTCTTTCGAAAAAGAGGCGGGGCAGTGTGCATTTTTATTTTTCAATTTTTACTTTTTCAGCACCTTCGGGCCCTGCGGCGTGTCCTCCACAGCGTAGCCTTTTTCGCCTATTTCGGCGCGCAGGGCGTCGGCGCGGGCCCAGTCCTTCGCCTTTTTCGCCTCTGCACGGGCAGCTACCAGCGCCATCACGTCTGCGGGCACGGCCTCCTTTTCACGGTGCTGCACGATGCCCAATACGCCCGTCAGCTCGTCGAACACTGAGGCCGCCTCCTCCAGCGCGCCCCTCGAAGCACCCGACGCAAGCGTGTTCGCATCTCGCACAAAATCGAAAATAGCGGCAAGGGCGTCCGGCGTGTTCAAATCATCGTCCATGGCCTCACAGAACTTCTCGCGGGCAAAGCGTGCCTTCACCGTCAGGGCCTCGCTCTCGCCCCCGGCATTTTCCAAGGCAAAAGCCAGGTTTTCCCGGCAGGTATACAGGCGTTCCAGCGCAGACCTGCAGGCCTCTATCAAATCCACTGTATAATTCAGCGGGCTGCGATACTGCGCCGTGAGCATGAAATATCGGATAGGCTCATAGCCGTATTTCTGCGCAATTTCACGCACAGTGAAAAAGTTGCCCGCACTTTTGCTCATCTTGCGGTTATCAATATTCAGAAACGCGTTATGCATCCAGTAATGCGCGAACTCACAGCCGTTGGCACATTCGCTCTGTGCAATCTCATTTTCATGGTGCGGAAAGATGAGATCCTCGCCGCCCGCGTGAATGTCGATAGTCTCGCCCAGATGCTTGCGCGCCATGGCGCTGCACTCAATATGCCAGCCGGGGCGGCCGGGGCCGTAGGGGCTGTCCCAATAGGGCTCGCCGGGCTTTGCCGCCTTCCACACGGCAAAATCTGCCGGGTCCTCCTTCAAATCGTCCTCCAGTGTATGGCGCAGGCTGCGGTTACCGCTTTCCAGCTCATCCAGATTCAGGTGCGAGAGCTTGCCATATTCCTTAAACTTGCGCGCACGGAAATAAACATCGCCGTTTTTGGCCACATAGCCGTAGCCTTTCCCGATAATATCCGCCACGATGGAGAGTATCTCTTCAATATGCTCGGTGGCGCGCGGACGCACGGTGGGCGGCAGCACATTCAGGCCCTCGCAGTCCTTCAGGAATTCCGCCTCATAGCGGCGGGCCACCTCCTGCATGGAGATGCCCTCCTCGTTGGCCTTTGTGATGAGCTTGTCGTCAATGTCTGTGATGTTTGATACAAAGCGCACCCTGTTGCCGCGGTATTCCAGATAGCGGCGCAGCGTGTCGAACACCACCACGGGCCTCGCATTGCCGATGTGGATATAGTTATATACCGTGGGGCCGCACACATAGATGCGGAAATTGCCCGGCATGATGGGCTTCAGCTCTTCTTTTCGCCTTGTCAGTGTGTTGAATACCTGCATCGTTATTTCCCCTTTCTCACAGTTCCAGCATGCGCTGCGCGCCCAGCAGCACGCCCGCGCGGGCGGCGGCAAAATTCAGCCCGCCCTGCACATATACCGTGTACGGCTCGCGCATGGGGCCGTCGGCAGAGAGTTCGATAGACGATCCCAGCGTAAAGGCGCCCGCCGCCATGATAACCTCGTCATCATAGCCCGGCATGGGGCAGGGCTCCGGCGCGGCAAAAGAATCCACCGGACTGCCCGCCTGCACGCCGCCGCACAGCGCCACCATGCCCTGCGGGCTTTTGGTGTTGACGCTAGTGATGATGTCGTTGCGCGGCGCCGTATAGCGCGGCGTCACCTCATAGCCCAACAGCTCGAACAGGCAGCTTGTGTACACGCTGGTTTTCAGCGCCTCGCACACCACGCCCGGGGCATAGTAAAGGCCCAAATACAGCTCGCGCAGCACATTCAGTGTGCAGCCTATCTCGCCGCCCACGCCCGGGGCCGAAAGGCGGTGCGCGCATTTTTCCACAAGGTCTGCCCGGCCCGCAATATAGCCGCCCGTAGGTGCAATGCCGCCGCCGGGGTTTTTGATGAGGCTGCCAGCCATCAGGTCCGCCCCGCACTGTGTGGGCTCCTGCTTCTGGGTAAACTCGCCGTAGCAGTTGTCCACCATCACGATAATATCCGGCTGGGCTTCTTTGGCCGCCCGGCTGATGGCCCCGATGTCCGCAAGGCTCAGTGCATCACGCGAAGAATAACCGCGGCTGCGCTGGATATAGCACATTTTTGCACCCTTGCATTTCTGCTCGATGAGCGCAAGGTCCGGCCTGCCGTCCTTCAGCGGTACCTCATCATACTGCACGCCCCACTCCTTCAGGCTGCCCCAGCCCTTGTCGCCCGTCAGGCCGATAACACCCAGCAGGGTGTCGTACGGGGTGCCTGCCGCAGCCACCATGCGGTCTCCCGGGCGCAGCACACCGAACAAAGCCACGCTCAGCGTGTGCGTGCCGGAGAGAAAGCTTTGGCGGAACAAAGACGCTTCGGCCCCCACCGCCCTTGCAAACACCTGCTCCAGCTTGTCGCGGCCGGGGTCGTCCGTGCCATAGCCGGTGGTGCCCACCAGATGCTGGCCGCCCACGCCGCAATCGGTAAAAGCGCGCAGCATTTTCAGCTGGTTGTATTCTTTGATTTCCTCCAGGGCTGCAAACTGCCCGGCGCACAGCCCGCGCGCCTGCCTGTCCAGCTCCAGCAGGCGCGGGCTGATATTATAGAACTCTCCTACCACTTTATGTAATATTCCTTTCTGTATATACTATTCGTATTTTCCGAAAAGCCAACATGGCCCGGCCCCTGCGCCGGCTTCCCTTTTCATGTAGCTGTGCGCACGCAGTCGCACAGAAGCCCGTCGCGCGCAAAGCCCAGCTTTGCGTAAAATGGCACCATGCCCTCTGCACAGATAAGCCGTACAGGCCGCTGTGCGTAGGTGTGGGCCAGCAGGCTCACCAGGTAGCCGGCACAGCCCCGGCGGCGGAAGGCCGGCGCCGTTTCCACAGCGCCGATGTAGGCCTCCCAGGGCTGCAGGGCATACACGCCCGCCGTGGCCGCAAGCGTCCCGTCTGCAGAAAGGGCGCGGATATCGGCCAGCCCCCGGTTGCGCCGCGCCGCGGCATCCACTGCAAAAGAATCGGGTGGCACTGCGCCGTCCGACAGGCCCTTTATACATCGGACAGCCAGCAGGGACGGTTCATTTTCCAGCCGCAGGCCATCGGGCACAGGCGGCACGGGCGGCGCACGCCGCACGTCAAAGCGCAGCAGCGGCAACGCGTGGGGCGCAAAGCCCTGCGGGCAACATCCCTGCGTTTTCAGGCGCGCAACGCCCAGAAAGGAAAGAAAGCTGGCAAGCTCGGCCTCATCCTCCGGCTCGCCGCACAGCAGGGCCCTCTGCCCGCACACCTGCAAGGCCGCAAGCTCTCCCGCCAGAAAGCACTGCACACCCCTGCCCTCACAGGAGGCATACACCGTATGCATCACAGACGCAAAAAACGGTGCCTGCCCCAGACGGCGGAAATATTCCGCCTCGTTTTCCCTTGTCACCTGTGTGATCACAGCGCATTCACCAGTTCCTTGTAATGGCGGCCCCGCACCTCAAAATTGGGGTAAAAATCAAACGACGCGCACGCCGGTGAGAGCGAGACGATGTCGCCCGGCTGCGCCGCCTCATAGGCAAGGCGCACGGCCTGCTGCATGCTTTCGGCGTGAAGGATATTCATTCCGCTTTCAGCAAAGCCCGGCTCAGCACGCACAGCGGCCTCTATCTGCTCTGCCGAGGTCTGGTAGCCGCTTTCGCCCCGCGCGGCGGCCTCTGCCTTTTCGGCAGGGTTCGATATGAGCACCAGCGTTTTTACATGCGCCAGCAGCTCCGGCGCAAGCGGCGCGAAACTGACGCGCTTGTTCGAGCCACCCGCAAGGATGATGAGCTTCTGGCTGAACGCCCGCAGCCCGGCAATGACGCGCGTGGGGCTGGAGGCAATGGAATCATTGAACCACTGCACGCCGTTCAGCGTGCGCACGGGCTCGATGCGGTGCTCCACCCCTTTGAAGCTGCGCGCTACCTGCGCCATCACGGCCGCATCCGCCATGCCCCACACGGCGCAAAAGGCGGCCAGCAGGTTTTCCAGATTGTGTTCACCGCGCAGGGCCACCTCGCTTTTGTGCACAATGGGCGTTACCGTGCCGTCTTTTGCCACGCACAACATCCCGTCGGCGCGCAGAAAACCGCCGTTGTCCGTTTCGGAAAAGCGCGTGAACCACATATAGCTGCCCTTCACGTCCTGCGCCATGGCACGGGTGACGTCATTGGCGTAGCCCAAAACAGCGCGGGAGGCGGGTGCCTGATGCAGAAGGATATTGCGCTTTGCATCGATATACTCCTGCATATCCTTATGATGGTCCAGATGGTTCGGTGTCACGTTCGTCACCACCGCCACGTCGGGCGACTCGTGCATGCTGATGAGCTGAAAGCTGGAGAGCTCCACCACAGCTACGTCCGCAGGAGCTATCTGTTCCACCACCGGCAGCAGGGCACGGCCCAGGTTTCCGCCCAGGTGCACAGTGCGCCCTGCGGCCTTCAGCATCTCGGCAATCAGCGTGGTAGTGGTCGTCTTTCCGTCCGAGCCCGTCACCGCCACCTTTTCACAGGGGCACAGCTCAAAAAACAGCTCCATCTCACTGGTCACTTCGCTGCCTGCTGCCTTTGCGGCCTGAAGCTCTGGCGTGAAATATTCAAAGCCCGGCGTGCGCATGATGATATCCTGCCCGACCAAGCCGTCCAGATAATGCGGCCCCAGCGAGAGGCGCACGCCCAGTTTTTTCAGAGTTTCCCCGTATGCGCCGAAGGAATCTGCATCCGGCTTTTTGTCGCACAGCGTCACAATGGCGCCCTTTTGGGCAAACATCTCGATGCATTCCCTGTGGCTGACGCCAGCACCGATAAAAGCAACGCGCCTGCCTTTCAGGTTTTTGTAAAACTCACCCGCTGTCTGCTTCATTCCAAAGCCCGCACCTTTCCCATTTGCAGAATCGTTTTTAGTATAACACACCTGTGCACAAAGTGGAAGGAAAAACACCGCATGACGCCCCATTTTCCGCCCGGCGCCGCCGAAGGGATGGCTCTGACCCACAAAATGATTGCCTTTTGCACCGGCGCCCCCTTTTTCAATATATAGAATAGGCAGGCAAGTGTGTGCCAAAACATAAAGCCAAAGCGGGCCCGGCAAAAAGCCAGGCCCGCTTTTCACAGCAGGTCAAATTTTCGCTTCCCACAGGCCATGGAGGTTGCAGTAGGCATACGCTGCCTTGCCCGTTTCACCGGGGGCCAGCGAAAAGGCGGCCTTCGGCGCCTGCCCCGGGGTCAGTGCTGCAGTGTGAAAGCCCTTGTCTGTCTCCAGCACCACCCACTCTATCCAGTGCTCGGCCAGCATGGGGTGTTCCACTTCCCCGACAGTCACACTCACAGTGTTTGCCTGCACCTGAACAGCCGGCACATGCTTTTCCACGGCGGCGTCTACACTGCCCGCCTTCAGCGCCTGCATCGGCTCGCCGCAGCACACCACAGGCACCTTCGCATCCGTCAGCTTTGTAATGATATTGCCGCAGTGGGCACAACGATAAAATGTCATAAAAATATTCCTTTCTTTTTCAGAGGCACGCCTTCTTCGGCCAGCCTCATATGTTCTTGCAGATACACGCTTTCCGGCGCCAGCCGCAGCCCGCCGGGGAAAGGGGCATACCACATTCGCTAAACTCGCCCTTCGCCTTACGGCTCGGCCTCGTTAAGGGTGTGGCATCTGTTCCACTAGGTTCTTCCTTCGCTTTCGCTTGGATTCACCAAGTGGACACATTATACCACATTCGCTAAACCCGCCCTTCGCCTTACGGCTCGGCCTCGTTAAGGGTGTGGCATCTGTTCCACTAGGTTCTTCCTTTGCTTTCGCTTGGATTTGCCAATTGAATATATTATATCACATTTGCCGGGCGTGCGCCATACCCGCGGCCCAGCCCTGCAAAACTGCGTTGCCTTACTTTTTTCGCCGCCTTCCAGGCTTGTGCTTTTGCCCGTGTGCTCTTCTGCGGGGCCGCAGCGCCCGCCTTGACCGCTGCTTTTCCACATCCTGCCCACTTTGAAAAGCACTGCAAAATGAAAGGCAGGCCAAATTTTCAGGGCATGCGCCGCATTCCCGCTGGCAGAAAGAGGGCGCGGGAAGCCCCGCGCCCTCTTTCTGCTGCAAGGCGCGTCAATCCATATCGCGCTCGTAGCTCAGCACATCGCCGGTATTGGCGTCTATCTCATAGTTATATTCCGTCCAGCCCACTTTCCACTCTATTTCGTACACGGCGCGGCCATGCTCATAGTCAAAGCCTATCTCCATACGGCTGGCATCCGCCTCTGCCACACCAGCGTGCTGCAGGGCGATTTGTTTTGCCTGGTCTGCCGTCAGGCTGGCGCCGCTGGCCGTTTCCGCCGCGGGGGCAGTGTAGTATTCGGCGTCATAATCATACGAGAGAATATCTCCTGTGACCGCATCAATGTCATAGTCATATTCCGTACTGTCTTTATAAAACTCCACTTCATATTTCCAGCGGCCGTCGTCCCAGTCGAGGTGGGTGCGCACAAAGCTGACGCTTGCTTCGTCCAGCCCCGCGTGGGCCAGAGCGGCCTGCTGTGCCGCCGCCTCGCCGATATAGCTGCCGGAGGCAGCCTGCGCGGCCCCGTTGTAGTATTCGGCGTCACGGTCCATAGAGAGCACTTCACCCGTCAGCGCGTCGATGCTGTAATCATACTCCTCACTGCCCTTAATGAACTCCACGTCATATTCCGCGCGGCCATTGTCGTAATCCAGCCGCACGCGCAAGAACTGTACGTCGGTTTCCGCCACACCGGCATGCCCCAGTGCGGCAGCCTTGGCCTGTTCCTCAGTGATATAATCGCCGGAATTTCCGGCAATGCCCGCAGATACATTGCCGGAGGGGGACGCCACAGGCGCCACAGCCGAACCGGTAGGCGCAGTGCTGCCTGCCGCAGGTGCGCCGCCGCACCCGGCCATCAATGTCAGGCAAAGGGCCGCAGACGCAGCCGCCAGTATATACTTCTTATTCATCTTCATCCGCATCCTTTCTCAGGGAAAATGTCCGCAGGCGGCGCTTTGCGCTGCGCCTGTCTTTGTTTTGCTGGCCTTATTGTATCCCCCTAAAATTAAAGTAACATTAAATGATAGCCGTTCTCAAAAAACAATTACAAAATATTTTATTGCAAAGCCACCTCTGCCTCGGGCGGCATTTTCAAAGCGTCCCGGCCGGCTGAACGACGGGGGCCGAGGCACTTTGACAGGGGCGCCATACGCCTTATCTCTTTTTCTCACTCCTGCGGCGCGGCCTGACAGGGCAAGGTAAAAATGAACTCCGCCCCTTCGCCCTGCCTGCTGCGCACATTTACTGCACCGCCGTGCGCCTCTGCAATCCATTTCACCATGGAAAGGCCGAGCCCCGCCCCGCTTTTGCCGCGGGCAGGGTCTGCCTGCCAGAACCGCTTCCATACCTGATCTAAGTGTTCCGGCGCAATACCCGGGCCATTATCCTGCACGCTGCCACGGATAAACGCGCCCTGCTGCTTCAGCGTCACCCTCAGCCAGCCGTTCTCGCGGCCGTATTTGATGCCGTTTTCCATCAGGTTGATAAGCATGCGCATCAGCATGGTCTCATCCCCCTGCAGCATCAGCCCCGGCTCTATCTCCGTTTGAAGGGCAATGCCGCGCGCATCGGCGCTTTCCTGCTGCTGTTCTGCCACCATGGCCGCCAGCTCGCTCAGGTTCACTGTTTCCAGGTTCAGTTTTTTGTGGCTCTTATCTGCCCGCGCCAGCATCAGCAGCTGGGAAATAAGCCCCGCCATTTTTTCGGTCTGCGCCAGCACACCGGCCAGTGCAGCCTTCGCCTCCTCCAGCGTTTTAGCGTGGGCAAGGGCATACTCGCACTGGGAAATGATGATGGCCGTGGGGGTGCGCAGCTCGTGCGAGGCATCGGATGTAAACTGCTTTTCTGTTTCAAACGCCTCTTCCAGCCGGGCAAACATTCTGTCAAATTCAGCGGCCAGGGTGTATATCTCGTCGCGTCCTTCTCCCAGCGCAATGCGGCGCGAAAGGTCGTTGCCTTCGCTTATCTCGCGCGCCGTCTGCGTAATGCGCCGCACAGGGCGGAAGGCCCGCCGCGCCAATACATACCCGCCCACGGCGGCCAGCATCACAAAGAACGGCAGCACCACCAGCGCCAGCCGCAGCAGCGTAAGGATGGTGGAGTCTGCCTGGCCGGCCGCAGCCACGCTGCGAATCCACACCGTGCCATAGCCTGCAATGGCCTGCTGCGCGTCATACACATACCACTGCCCCCCGTCCCCCGGCAGCGTGCGAAGCTGGCCGTCTGCAAAAGCGGCGGAATTGTCGAACTCGCGCGGAACAGCACCGTACAGCGGAATGCCGCCGGAATCATAGACAGACAGATATACTCCACTGCGGAAATATTCCAAATCATCGTCAATGTCAAGCTTTCCGTCGTCAAAATCTATCTCCCGCCAGGCCGCCTGTACCATGGCTGTCATCTGGCGCCGCGTCTCCTCCTGCGCTGTCCTGCCGCCCACATAGAACAAAAAGGCCAGCGACACGCAGGCAAGCAGCACCATCAGCAGGGTAAACCACAGCGTCACTTTCATTTGAATTGTTAAGCGCCGCTTCATGCTTCTTCCCTCAGCACATAGCCGACGCCGCGCACTGTATGAATCAATTTTTTTGAAAAACCGTCATCCAGTTTTTTACGCAGATAGCGGATATACACATCCACTACATTAGAGCCTCCCTCATAGTCGTAATTCCACACATGGTGGCTGATTTTTTCGCGCGAAAGCACAATGCCCCGGTTGCGCACAAGATATTCCAGAATGGCAAATTCCTTGGAAGAAAGCGTTACCGGCACGCCGCCGCGGCAGGCTGTGCGGGCCGCACAATCCACCGTAAGATCCGCCACTGTGAACACATCGCTCACGCTGGCGCTGGCGCGCCGCATCATCACACGCAGCCGGGCCAGCAGCTCGTCAAACGCAAAGGGCTTTACAAGATAGTCGTCCGCCCCGGCATCCAGGCCGGTTACACGGTCTTCCACACCGTCCTTCGCCGTAAGCAGCAGCACCGGCGTGCGGTCCCCCTTTGCACGCATGCGTCGCAGCACTTCAAGGCCGCTGACGCCCGGCAACATGATATCCAGCACCAGGGCGTCGTACTCCGCTCCCAAAAGATGGTCCAGCGCGTCCGTCCCCGTAAAGCAGGCGTCTACGCTGTAATGCGCCGCCCTGAGCTGCTTTGCCAGCAGGCTGTTCATGGCCTGCTCATCCTCTACCACCAGTATCCTCACGCATATCACCTCAGTTTCAGCTTACACCGCCAACATGAAATACACATTAAATTTTGCGGCGCCCCGCTTTTTGGCTGGCCGGGCATAGCTGCCGCGGATGTCTGGCCGCACGGGCCTGCCGTTATTGTATCACACCCCCGCCCCAGTGCAAAGCACATGGCTGGTGGCAAATGCCTTTGCAAGGCATGATTGTACAAAATGCAGCTTCATTTTCCAGACACTTTCCTTTTTGCACAAAATAGCAGTTCAAAATTTGTAGAACACGTCTGTTTCTTCTTCAATTTATTTCATGTATTATGAAGATACAGGAATTTTATCTGCCCCTGGCGGCTTCTTTGCTGCAGGGCGCTTCCTGCTTGAACAGGCCATCTTCTTTTTTCCCCCCCTTCTGAATGGCCGCCCGCCCTGCCGCAGCTTGCCAGATGTGGCAGGGCGGTGCGCGCCTCGTGCCATTTTATCTATTTTCAGAAAAACGCCTCACCGGGGCGGGCCCCGGTGAGGCGTTTTATTTCGAGCCGGCGCATCCCTCACTGCCCGCTGAACAGGTAGCCATAATAGTCCGTCTCAATAATGCGGGCCGAATACGCAAACATATCGTTCACCTTTTGCATGCACGCATCCAGATATTCCTGCGTGGGGGCCTTACCGGTGCGCTGGATGACAAGGCCGTTCGCCGCATCGTAGAATATCTCGTCCGTAATAAAGCTTTTGTCCGCAAACACCACGATGGGCGCCGTGCCGCTGAACACATCCGTACCCATCAGCAGGCGGGAATCATATTCAAAGCCGAACAGGTTCAACAGCGTGGGCAGAATATCCAGCGAGGAACAGACAGTGTCCACCTGAACAGGCTGCTCCATAGCGGGCGTCCACAAAAGAAAAACGCTCTCATATAATTCAAACGTGCCATCCAAACTCTCCTCACCGCGCAGCTCGGCATACTGCTCATCCGTCAGGCCGTAGGGGTAATGATCCGGTGTAAGGGCAATAACGGTATTTTCCAGCGCGTCGGCCGCCTCCAGCTGTTCCAGCAGGCTTTCCAGGGCATATTCCAGCTCCAGGTTACAGGCGATATACGCCTTTACCTCCTCGGAATACGGAAGGTCTTCCACCTCCTGTTTATGCTTCGCGGCCATCATGTTGCCGTCAAAGGTATAACCCAGATGGCCGCTCACCGTCATGTAATACACATGGAACGACGGCTCACCGGCATACATGGGCACGCTCTGCTCCATCATCTCCACGTCAGATTCCGGCCACTGCCCGGTCAGCTCCAGCCCATGGCCCTGCCCGTAATAGGTGTAGCCCATGGTGGGCATGGATTTGTCCCGGTTGTAATAGGTGTAGGAATGGTTATGAAAGCCGAATGTCTGCGCCCCGCGCTGCCGGAACAGGTTGCCCATGGCAAAGGGCATCTCATGGCCGATGATGTCGGTATAGCTCCATGTGCCGCTTTTGGGCACAAGGCTGGTGGTGGCGGCAAATTCACCGTCCGATGTGCTCACGCCCCACAGCGGCGTGTAAAAATGTTCAAACTGAAAGCCCTCTGCGGCCATCCGGTACAAAACGGGCGTGCGCTGTTCATCAATCAGAAATTTGGAAAAGCCCTCGGCAGTGATATAGATAAGGTTTTTCCCCTTGAACATACCCGTATACTCATTTTTTGAGGTGGGCTGTTTTTCGCTGAAATAGCGGTTCATATCCTGCAGCACGGCGTCTTGTTCTTCCAAGCCGAAAGAAATATCCATCACATTCTCGCCGTATTCCCTGTCCGGCAGGCGGACAGCGTCCGCTTGGGCGGCCTGCCCGGACGCCTGCTGTATTTCAAGCTGTGAAAGGTCTGCCCCCGCGGCCTGTGTGCCTGCACCGAACACATCATATTTTGCGTTCAGCGCCATAGCGGGCACAATGCCAAGGCGCCGCGCACTGGGCACAGGCACATAGCCTGCGGTAAGAAGGGCCATATCCTCTGAGTTCTGCGCAAGCACGGCCGCCGCACACAGCGCCAGCGCCAGAAAGGCCGCCGCAGGCGCGCGGCGCGGCCCCCGGCGGCGCCTGCGCAGCATGGCGCGGCGCGCCCAGATAAACAAAACCACCGGCTGGGCTGCATACAGAATGAGATAACCTGTGTTCTGCACTGCCTCAGCAACGGCCACGCGCCAGAATTCCAGCGCGGCGCCCAGGCCCTGGGCAGAGCGCAGAAAGTAGGGCGTTTGAAAAATATTCCAGTAGATAAACTGGGAAATGTGCATAATGCTTACTGCGCAGCACAGCACAGCCGCCGCGGCAAAGCCAAGTGCCGGGCGGCGCGGCAGGTTGGCGCACAGTACAATGCCCGCCCCCAGCGCCAACGCAAGCAGCGCCTTCTCCGCCGTGAGGGGGAGCGACAGCCCGGCGCAGGCCACCTGCTCGGCATACAGCGGGTAGACAAGGAAGAATACGGCCAGCCACCGCTCTGCCCCGCAGGTAAAAAAATGCAGCGTATCGCGTATGCTTTGGCGCAGCTTCATGGGCACAGCCCCCCTTCCTGTCACGATATGCGCGCCGCAGGCAGCGGTATGCCACCCATCCTGCGCGCCGAATATAAACCTTATCATATCGGAATTCGCCAAATTCCGCAAGGATATATGCAGTTTGGAATAAAAAACCGTTTTCCCTTGTGCCGCGTGCGCACACGTGATAAAATATCCCTGTTATCGAGCATTTCCGTTCATCAGTGCTTTTCAGGGAGGAACCGGTTTGGAAAACAGTGCTTTTTCGCAGTTTGGCAGCCATGTGTTTGACGACCGCGCCATGCGCGCGCGGCTGCCGCAGGAAGTGTACCAGTCGCTGCGGCGCATCCGCGACGAGGGCGAGCAGTGGGACCCGCGGGTAGCCGACGTGGTGGCGGACGCCATGAAGAACTGGGCCATGCAGCTTGGCGCCACACACTACATCCACTGGTTCATCCCGCTGACGGGTGCGGGCGCTGGCAAGCACGATTCCTTTATTGACGGCGTGCGCGAGGGCGAGCCCATTACCCGCTTTTCCGGCAAAATGCTGGTTAAGGGGGAAAGTGACGCCTCATCCTTTCCCTCAGGCGGGCTGCGCGCCACCTTTGAGGCGCGCGGCTACACCGCGTGGGACCCGACAAGCCCCGCCTTTGTGCTAGGCACCACACTGTATATCCCCACCGCCTTCTGCGCCTATACGGGCGAAGCGCTGGACCAGAAAACGCCTCTGCTGCGCAGCATCCAGGTGCTGAACCGGCAGGCGCTGCGCATGCTGCGCGCCCTGGGCGACAGCGAGACTGTCTCTGTGCTGCCCACCGTAGGCGCCGAGCAGGAATATTTCCTTGTGGACAAAGAGCTGTTCGACAAGCGTCTTGATTTGAAGGTATGCGGCCGCACGCTGCTTGGTGCAAAGCCCCCCAAAGGGCAGGAACTGGGCGACCACTACTACGGCAGCATTTCCGAGCGCGTGCGCGCCTTTATGCGCGAACTGGACGACGAGCTGTGGCGCATCGGCGTGCCCGCGAAAACCGAGCACAACGAGGTTGCCCCCGGCCAGTACGAGCTGGCCAGCGTGTTCAGCACCGCCAATATCGCCTGCGACCACAACCAAGTAATGATGGAGCTGATGCGCAAGGTGGCGCTGCGCCACGGCTTTGCCTGCCTGCTGCATGAAAAACCGTTCGCAGGCGTAAACGGCTCCGGCAAGCACAACAACTGGAGCCTTGTGACAAACACCGGAAAAAATCTTTTGAAGCCCGGCCGCACGCCGGAGGAAAACCCTGTGTTCCTGGTGACGCTGTGCGCCGTGCTGGCCGCGGCGGACCAGTATGCCGACCTGCTGCGCCTCGCGGCCGCCTGCCCGGGCAACGAAGACCGCCTAGGCGGCCACGAGGCGCCGCCCGCCGTTGTGAGCGTGTTTCTGGGCGAGGCGCTGACAGACGTGCTGCGCGAGATAGCCGAAGGGCACCGCCTGAAGCATGCAGAATACGGCGAGGTGCTGGCCGATGTGCGCAGCCTGCCGCAGGTAAAGCGCGATGATTCCGACCGCAACCGCACCTCCCCCTTTGCCTTCACCGGCAACAAGTTTGAATTCCGCATGGTGGGGGCAAGCCAGTCCATCGGCCTTGCCAACACTGTGACGAATGCCATTGTAGCAGACACCCTGGCGGCGTTTGCCGCACGGCTGGAAACCGCTGCGGATAAGGCTGCCGAGGTGCGCGCCATCGTGGCGGACACCTGGCGTGACCATGGCCGCATCGTGTTCAACGGCAACAATTACAGCGCCGAGTGGCGCGCCGAGGCCGCGCGCCGGGGCCTGCCGGATATTCCGGACATGGTGCGCGCCGCCGCAGGCTATATCACCGAGAAAAATGTGGCCATGTTCGAGCGCACCGGCGTGCTGACGCAGGCCGAATGCCATTCGCGCTATGAGATCACGCTGGAGAACTATGCAAAGCATATCCATATCGACGCCGCCACCATGCTGGAAATGGCCGGCCGCAGCATCCTGCCGGCCAGCTACCGGTATCTGGCCGAGGTGGCGAAGGCAGAGCGCCTCACCGAGCAGTGCGGCTGTGCCTGCGCCAGCGCCAAGGCCGCGGTGGAAAAGCTGTGCGTTTCCATTGACGTGGCCGCCGGCGCGGCCGAAGCGCTGCGCCGCGCGCTGGAGGCCATCGACACCGCCGGCCTGAACGAGGGCGAGCGCGCAGGCCGCTGCCGCGAGATGGCGCACCGCGAAATGGCCGCCCTGCGCCGCGCCGTGGACGCGCTGGAAATGCAGCTTCCGCAGGATTTCTGGCCCGTGCCAGATTACAGCGCCCTGCTGTATGACCTTTGAGCCCGCTCTTTCAAAATCGTAATGATCCGTTCCGGCGGCTTGTGCGTGCCCCCTTAGGGTCTTTTGCCTGCCGGGCCTATTGTCAACTTTATGCGGCGGCGCCCCGCAGCTGTTTTAACAGCCGCGGGGCGCTTTTTTCTCCCTGCCGCGTTGTTTTCAAACCGGCGCCTTTGCAGCGCTTTACCCGCTTTGCCTGGATATTTTTGCGGGCATGGCCAAAATGTTCTGCTGGCGCCGCCAGCTCTGCTGCAGTTCACTTACCGCAGAAAACGCCTCTGTGCACACTGGGCTGGACCCAGCCGGAATGCACAGGGGCGTCTTTCTTTCATCCTTTTACGTTGAAACAGCCGCTTACAGCACGAATTCCACATCGTAAAAAGCAGGGTTCAGATAAAATTTGCACCGCGCCAGCCCGGCGCCCTCCCGGCCGAACAGAACGTCCTCTATGTACAGCACAGGCTGCCCCGGCTGCACCGAAAGATGTCCTGTGACGTTTTCTTCCGCCGCCACTACTTTCACCGAAATACGCGCCTTCGCGGCCGCTTCAAAAATGCGGCGGTTCACCAGCTCGTCCGCCTGGCCCTGCCGGTTCAAATCGATATTGAAGGCACTGATATACCGCACCGGAATCTGCACGAACGAATATCCCACTGCAATCCCTTCGCTGCAATACAGGTTGTCGCTGGCCATCACGATATCGCTGGCGCGAATGCCGAGCTTCTGCTGGGCCACCTCTGTGGGCGGCCCATAATTATAGGACATTTTTATCTCATCTACAGCCTGCAGGGCACAGTCCAGCACAGGGTTCACATGGCAGCCCAAAACAGACCGCCTGCTTGGATCATAGGTGATGAAGGTGCCTTTTCCCTGCTTTTTGCGGATCATCCGGTCCTCGTTCAGAATGGTGAGCGCCTGGCGAAGCGTATTCCGGCTGACGCCGTACTTTTCCGCCAGAGCAGCCTCGCCCGGAAGCTGTGTGCCTGCCGGATATACCCCGTCCACAATATCGGCATACAGCCGGTCATAAATTGGCACATAGGAGGGGATTGGGTTGCCATCCGTCTGTGTCACAAGGCGTTGCGCCATATCTTCATCTCCTCCGCCTTCCGGTCATGGCCGTCTCTCCAGAGTATCCCAGGTTCCCCGGCATGTAAAGCCCAGGCGCAGAAACAGGTCATGCCCCGGCTGCGCGTTGCTGTATACGCAAGGCTGCAGGCCTTTTGCCTGCATGCGCCGGCACAGCTCTGACACAACGGCGGAGGCAAACCCGCGGCCGCGCATATCCGCACGCGTGGCCACACCGCCCAGCACCACCGTCTGCCGTGTGGCCACCGTGCTGTTTGCATGCGCCAGAATATGCCCGCCGGCCTCCAAAACAAGGTGGATACCGTCGTCTGAATCCAGCCGCTGCACCAGCATTTCTTTTGAGGCATACATGGCGGCAAACCCCTCTATCTGTTGCAAAAAGGCGTAAATAGCATCCGCATCACAGGGGCCGGCTTTCCGCAGCCCTCCGGCCGGGCCGGCCAGAGACGGGGCATGCCCCAGGCTCAGCAGTTTTTTATGCTGCGCCCGCCAGCCGGAGCTGGCGCCCCAGGCCAGAACAGTTTCCATATCAGCCCCGCGCCCCATAATTACCATTATACCATATTCGCGGGCAATTTTCTCTACAAAAGCAGTGTCTATGCCGCCGCCCCCGCTGTATATCAGAAGGTTCTGATAAAAGCGCAGGTAAACAGCAGCCGGCAGGCCGCCCCGCCACATGGCCCACACCTGCTGAAAGGGTGCGGTGAACCCATACTGTTCAATATCCGCCAGCAGAAAAGTATTTTCTACCGGGGCCTTTTGCAGAAAGTGCAGCAGCGCTTCTTTGTGTTCCGGCCCCGCCTGAAAGATTCCCGTCATTTCCAAATGCGGATTGTCCATTCCGGCCCATAGGTGATACCGTACGTTTCACCCATATTCTTTTCGTTTAGCGACAGGTCAAGCCAGTTCAGCTCGTTGTTGTACAAAATGGGCTCGCCCTTCGCCACATAGCCGAACGAGCGGTGGAACAGCACCGGTCCCTCAAACTTCACCTCATCGTTGTGCTTCACCAGCACGTTCACCATATCACCCAGAGCAAAGCCGGCGTTCACAAAATCCTGATAATTGATATTGGTGCCCACGCAGCCGAAGTTCGGGCATATCATAGCCACATTGCCCTGTGCGCAGCCAGGTTTCACCACAGGCTTTGGGAACGGGATGGTGACAATCTCCTCCACCGGGTATGCAGGGCCCACGCCTTCAAAATCTATCAGCCCGGCAGCCAGCTTGCCGCCGCAGTAACCGAACAAATCGCGCCCATGGAAAATAGCCACGTCATCCGTACCCGCGCCCAGAAGGCGGTTGCGCGTCTCATCTATTTCGCGCACCTCATCAATGCCAAACTTTTCCTTTACCAGCGTAAGCGAGCCGTTATCCGGCGTCACCACATAATAGCCGTTGGAGGTTTTTGCCACACAGGCCCTGCGCGGTGTGCCCACGCCGGGGTCCACCACAGAGACAAAAATGGTGCCCTTCGGCCAGAAAGGCATACTTTGGTACAGGCGGTAGCTTGCCGTCCATGTGCAGAACTTCGTCACTTCATGGGTAAGGTTATAGATTTCAATTTCAGGGTCGATGCTTTTAATCACGCCCATTACAGAACACACAGCACCGTCCTTCAGGCCAAAATCTGTGCTCAGAACAACAAATGGTTTCATAATATAAATTTTCTCCTTTTTCATATTGCGCCGCAGCGCCGGCTTTATGGCAGCCGTTCAGCCCTGCAGTTTTTTCGTAAGCTGCAAACCGGTTCGGCCCCTTTCTGTCAAAACGGGTACCACATCATAGGCTGTGCCACCAGGCGGTAAATGATATAGCACACCGTGAACAGCGCCGTCGCTGCCGCCACTGCAAATGCGGCCTTGTCCATTTTTCCATAGGGCGGCTCTACATACCACGTGCGCGTTTTGTACTTGCCAAAACCGCGCAGGTCCAGCGCATCGGCGATGGTGCCCACATTGTCAAAGGTGTTCAGCACCAGCGGCCCCACAATGGAAATGATACCCTTCAGCTTGGCGCCAAGCGTCGTCTTTTTCAAGTCAAGCTCCAGCCCTCGCGCCTGGATAGAGGCGGAGGAATTCCGATAATCCTGCAGGATATTGGGCAGGTAACGCAGCGCAATGGAAAATATCATGGCCACCTTATACGGCATTCCGATGCGGTTGAACCCTGCGGCAAGCTGCGTGGGCGTCACCACAAAAATCAGCCACAGCGACACAAGAAACATGGCCAGCACCTTTACCGTGCGCACAAAAAAATACCACAGTGTCTCGGCGGGCATCACAAGGCGCGCAGAAAAACGGAACAGCTCTGTGCTGGTGCCCACAAATTCGCTGCCTATCTGCGGGTTGAACAGGTAAAACAGCACAAGGTTCACGCAGTTCAGCCCCAGCGCCACGGCCATCAGCGCCCCCACCAGCTTCCAGTTCGGCTTCAGCGAGACGAGCGCTGCCGCCGAAATTACCGTCACCGCCAACAGGATACGGAAATCGAACGTAGCAATGATGAGCACGGTAAACACGATAAACAGCAGCACCTTCACCTGCCCGCACAGCCGCTGCAAGGGCAGTTCGCCCGGTGAAAAACGCACGAGCCCATTACTGTTCACCTGCCCTCACCATCCTTTCATAATGGATAAAGTGGCGCACAAATGCCTCAGGCGGCAGCCCGGCACGCCGTGCCAGAGCGCACAGCGAAGTTTCTTTCAAGTGCGCACGCTGCAGGACAGCTTCATCGCTCAGAACCCGGAACACATCGCCGTCAGCTATTTTTTCGCCGTCTGCCATCACAATAACCCTGTCCGTATATTCGATGGCAAGATGCATATCGTGCGTGATGAACACGACGGTAAGGCCCATCTTTCGGTTCAGCTCGTCCAAAAACTCCATAATCTCCCGGTAATGGCGAAAATCCTGCCCGGCAGTGGGCTCGTCCAGAATCATCACCTTCGGCTGTGTAACAAGCAGCGAGGCGATGGTGACACGCTTTTTCTGCCCATAGCTCAGGGCAGATACAGGCCAGTTTTTCATGCCGGAAAGGCCGCACAGCTCCATCACTTGTTCAAATTTTCCGTCAATTTCCGCTTTGGGAGCACCTCTCAGGGTAAGCGCCAACGTCACTTCCTCGCGTATCATGTCCTTGATGAGCATGTGGTTCGGGTTCTGCATTACATAGCCGATGCGCTCGCCTATCTCTTTGATAGACAGGCTGGCATAATCTTTCCCCTCCACCAGAACGCTTCCGTCCTTTGGGCGCCGGATACCCATCAGCATATGGGCAATGGTAGATTTTCCGGCCCCGTTTTTGCCCACCAGCGCTACGCGCTCGCCCTGGAAAAGCTGGAATGACACGTCTTTCAATACGGGCTTTTTGTCATAAGAAAAAGAAACATGCTGCAGTTCTGCCACACATGGGCCTGTCTGCCGCACAGGCGGCGGCACCGGCTGCGCGAACCAGGCGCGCAGATAATCCAGCTTGCCTTCCAAGCGGATGGAAGAGATGGAATCCGGCTCGTCCTGCGGACTCACGGTACATCCGGCATATTTCAGCGCCGTAAGGTACAAAGGCTCACGAATGCCGTTATCTTGCAAAAGGCTGCCGCACAAAAGCTGCGCGGGCGTAGTATCGGCCACGATGCGCCCGCGGTCCATCAAAATTACTCTGTCCACCGGGCGGTGCAGCACATCCTCCAGGCGGTGCTCAATAATGACGATGGTTTTCCCCTGCTCTTTGTGGATACGGTCTATCAATTCAATGGCCTGCAGGCCCGCCATGGGGTCCAGCGCCGCCAGCGGTTCGTCAAACAGAAGAATATCCACATCGTTGTGCAAAACGCCTGCCAGCGCAGTCTTCTGCTTCTGCCCGCCGGAAAGCGCGAACGGCACATGCTGCTCAAAAGCCGTCATGTCCACGATGCCCAGCGCCTGCTTCACCTTTTGCAGCATGGTGGGGCGGGGCACCCGGTCGTTCTCCAGAGAAAAGGCTACGTCCTCCCCGACGGTAAGCCCGGCGAACTGGCAGTCAGAATCCTGCATAACAGTGCCCACATGCGCACTGAGCTTGTGGATGCTCTGCTCACGCGTCTCCAGCCCGGCTACCTTCACACTGCCTGTAAACTCTGCCTTTGTGGAAAACGGAAGCAGCCCGTTCAGGCAGTTGCCCAACGTGGATTTTCCGCTGCCGGACGGCCCCAGAATAAGCACCTTTTCTCCCTGCCAGATGGTAAGGTTGATGTCGTGCAGCGTGGGCTTTTTCTGCGAAGCATACCGAAGGGTAAAATTTTTGAATTCAATGACCGGTGTAGCCATGCTCACTCCTCAGAAAGGTTCATCTTCTTCAAATTGCGGTTTGCCATCACTTTCAGCACAGGGATGCCCAGCACAACGCTCATCACGCCGTCCTTCAGGCCGGCAATCAGCCCCTGCAGCATGCCGATGGCAAGCTCGCCCTCATACCACATCATGGTAAAGATGGGCGCAATAGCGCAATAGGCAAACAGCGGGCCCACAATGGCAAGAATACCGAAAATAATCATCTGTTTTTTGGTGAAAATGCCCTCGCTGATTTTTGCTCCGTATACAGGCAGCAGGCCGATAATAAAGCCATAGACCAGGTCTGCAAGCGTCCAGTCGAACCAGAAACCCCAGCCGCCTATCATATCTGCCAGAAAGTTTCCTATCATCATCGAGATGCCACACGCAAGCGGGCCAAACATGCCGCCTACAATCACCACCACAAGCGGCGCCAGGCTGAGCTGGACCTGAGTGAAAATGGGCACCTGGATAAACACGATATTCACCGCAAATAAAATGGCGCCCAGTGCCACGCCCACCACTGTCTTTGTGTTCCATTCGCCTACAAGCAGCTTTCCAATGCTTTTCTTTTCCATAATCCGATGGCTCCTTCCTCATTCTCCCCTATTGCATACAAATAAAAACGGCCATGTTCAACTTGTTGAACAAGTTGAACATGGCTTTATTATAACAACCGAAACGTTCTGCCGCAAGAGAAGGCGTGTATAAAAATTTTGTCAAATCTTGTTGAATTGCACAAAGGCATCCAGTTCCGCCTGAACTGTGCGCCGCCTGCATTGGCACCTTTCGCCGCGGCACGGCCTTTTATCATAGCATACAGCGTTGAGCGGCATATAAAAAACTGATATAATTATTTGCAGGCCCTTCATTCCATCTGTGGCCGCAAACTGAAAGGTGGCGCACATTATCATGGCATTTTATCTTATCTCCTTCAGCCCCACGGGCGGCACGCACAGGGCAGCCGGACTCTTCGCACAAAGTTTTTCAAAAGAGTGCATCCCTGTCGATTTGACGGACAGGACGCTTACCTTCTCCGGCATACCCTTTTCAAAGCAGGATATCTGCCTCGCAGCGGTGCCCGCCTACGGCGGCCGCGTGCCGTGCCCGGCCGCTGCACGGCTGGCACAGATGCACGGCGGCGGGGCGCGCGCCATTCTGATGGCCGTATACGGCAGCCGCGCCTACGAGGACACGCTTGCCGAGTTATATGACATCCTCACCGCCGCGGGCTTTCGCTGTACAGCCGGCGTAGCGGCTGTGGCGCGGCACTCTATTTTTCCGCAGTTTGCCGCCGGGCGGCCCGATGCAGCGGATGCCGCCCAGCTCGCCGCCTTTGCCCGGCAGGTGCGCGCCGTGCTGGACGGCGGCACGGCACCCCGGCCTGTTCTGCCGGGCAGCAGGCCTTACCGGCCTTTGAGGGTAATGGACCTGAAGCCGCGCGCGGGCACAGGCTGCACCTCTTGCGGCCTGTGCGCCCAGCAGTGTCCGGTGGGGGCTATCCCCCTGCACGCGCCCGCGCAGACGGACACAGCCCTTTGCATCGGCTGCATGCGGTGTGCCGCCGTCTGCCCCGTCCATGCGCGCCGTGTGGACGGGGCAGCCCTGGCAGCGGCACGCCAAAGGCTGCAAAAGGCCTGCGAAAACCGCAAACAGAACGAATTGTTCCTGTAAGACAGAGCGTGGGCTTCATAACCTTGTCAAAAACGGAAAGCCCCCTGCGGTCAGGACGGTTTCAGCCTGGCCGCAGGGGGCTTTCCGTTTTTGCTCACGGCTGCACTTCATGCACCTTGTAAAGGCTGCACGCAGTGTAGTCCTTCTGTTTTTCCATCTCCACTTCCATACCGTAATGCTCGCGCAGGAATGCCTGCTTGGTGCTGACGTACACGGAATCCACCAGATAGACATTGCTGCCCGTGATGCCGCGGTACGGGTCCTCTACTCCATAGGCTGCCAGTGCTTCCACACGGTGCGGCGCGCCGGAGAGCCAGCCGCCCAGCTCCACTATATTCGAGAAAAAGCCTGCCGGACGCGGATGGAACACATCGTTGCCTGCAAGGGAATCCAGCGTTTCCACATCCATCAGGTATAAATGCTCCTTGTCCGCGCTCATCTCATGGTACTCGGGACGGTCGGGACGGTCTATGCGGTACTGCTGCATATCTGTGCGCAGCTGCATGAAATACGGCAGGCATACCACGCACACAGCCGCCGCGGCAAAACACAGCGCGCGGCGGCCCGGCACCGCACCGGCGCGCACCGTCATGCACATCACGCCGAACACCACAGCCGCCAGTATCATGGAAAACTCTACATGCCGCACGAACCGTCCCTGATACAGCAGATAGAACACCTCGGCGCCAAACACGGCCATGGTGCCCAGAAATGCCGGCCTGCCCTTTTTCCCGGCAAAAAACAGCCAGGCCAGCAGCACCCCGCCGAAGGCCAAACGGTACGGCCTGCCTGCCAAAAGGCCCGCCAGCGTATATACAGTGCTTTTGGCCGTTTGCACAAGGCCGGCCTGCGGCGCATTTTCGCTCAGCGCATTTAGCGCCTGCGGCGTAAACACCTCCGGCGCGTAAAAGCTCCAGCTCTTCAACATATCGAAATCGTTTGCCGAGTAGCCCAGCGCCTCAATCTGTGTTTTATCTGTGTAGGAATAGATTTTGAAATCGGAAAATTCCGTGCGCGCGGCATTGTATTCGGCAAAGCTGCGCCAGCCTCCGGTGGAATAGGCGGCCATATCCGCAGCCTTGGCCGCCCCCACCAGTGCGAACAAGGCCACGGCAGACGCCGCGGCGCGCAGGCGCGCCTTTTTATCCAGGCAGAGAAAGCGCCACAGCAAAAGCGCCGCGGCAAGGCCGCCCACTGCAAAAAAATTCTGAAAGCGCACCATGCTGCCCAGCACAGCCCAGCCGAGGCCGGCCGCAGTGCGAAGGCTCCAACTGCCAAGCTCCGCCGCCAGCAGCGCCAGGCCCGCCGTCAGGTACAGGGCACTGTTTTTCGTGTACTGGAAGCTATTGAACATGTCCACCCCAAAGGCCAGCAGCACCCCGCCGTACAAAAGCAGGCCGCGCTTTGTGCCAAGGCGCTCCATACACAGCGCACCCAGCAGGCCGAAAGCCACCACATTGGCCGCCACCTGCAAAAAATAGTACCAGTTCACATTTGCGGCCAGCGCATAAAACGGCTTCAAAAGCCAGCCCAGCAGCACGTTCACATACACAAGATGATGCGTGTCTTCGCCATAGGCACCCATGGCAATATTGGCCAGCTGGGCATCGTCGTTCAGCTCATACCGCAGGCCGAACACTGCCCATGTGGCAAAAAAGCAAGCCAGTGCCAGCGCCATGGCCAGCGCAGTGCGCCGCCAGTCCTTCTTTCCCTTTACAAAACCCATGTGCACGATTCTCCTTTTATTCGGGCCGCAGCCTAACTGGGCAGGCCGTCGAACGGGTCCTCCGGCCTGGGCAGGCCCTCCCTGCTGAAATGCCTTCGGGCCAGCACCAGCGCCGCCCCGGCCAAAAACACAAGCTGCACCGCAAGCGCGGCAATGGCCGCATAGGTGGTGCCCTGAAGCGCCCAGCGCTGAATAAACGGCGCCGACACGGCCCAGGCCGCTACGATGCCGCACACATTTGCCGCAATCAGCGCCTTCATACAGCGCATCACCGTCAGTACCATGCTGTAGAACAGCACCAGCGCGGTGAGCACCGCGCTCACTACCATAGGGGCCAGCAGATGCTGGTAAGCGCTCATGCCGCTGCCCACAAAGGTGTCAAGGCCCCATTCGCCCAGAAAGTGCGCCACCAAAAGCCCTGCGGGCAGAAGTGCCAGCACCACGGCCTGTACGCCCAGCACAGCCTTCCAGAAGCCCTTTTTGTCCTTTGCCGCATAGCTGTCTGTAAACACATTAATGAACGGGATAAACAGATAGGTCGCGCCCGTCTGCAAAAGCAGCACAGGCTGTGTCACCGGCCCGTAAATGCCAATGGCCCCGTTGCCCATCTGCTGCTGCAACACGATTTTCGGCAGGCTGGCCGCCGTGGTGGAAAGCGCCGTGTACACCGCCAGCGGCGCGCATTCAAAAAGCAGGGCCCGCACAGCGCTTTTTTCCACCGGCTGCGGGCGGTAAAGCCCGCGCGACACGCGCATCGTGTAAGTGCAAAACAGTGCAATGTTCACTCCCAGCATCAGCGCCAGCGTCAAAAGCAGGCTGTGCGTGGCCGCCAGCACGCCCACGAATACCGCCAGCGTCACGAGGCCGCGCAGCGCATAGGTCTTTCCCACAAGGTCCAGCCGGCCCGCCTTCTGGCTGATGGCGTTGTACACGTCTGTGACCGATTCTACCATGCGGTATGCATGGTAAAGAAGGATACAGGCGCACTGCAGCGCGCTGTATGCGTTTTCCGCGCGGAGGGCACCCGCCAGCGTGAACACGATACAAACGGCGCTGGCCAGCGCCACCGTATAGGCACGGCTGCGGATATAGCAGCTTTGCGCATATTTTTCATGTGCATCCGACACCTGGAAATTGTACATGCCGTAAGAGGCGATG
>JAGZUF010000041.1 GCA_018380115.1 Oscillospiraceae bacterium
GGCGGCGCTGGGTGTTTTCGTTCTTTGGTTGACATTTTTCATTACCCCTTTCCATTATACAGATTGTTTTTCTGTCCGGCAAATCGGGTATGGGGGCAGGGCCAGCCGCAAGAAAAATCTGCCCTAGAGCAGATAGAAGATGAATTGACCGAAGCACGCTTGAAGATTGCAGACCTGCGAGATGCGGGGGCGATGTATGCACCGGACGGGTACAGCTATTCAGAAGTGTTTCAGGCTGCGTTAGATGAAGAAGCGCGTTTGGAAGCACGGTTGGCCGAGCAGAAAGAACAGGATGAACAGCAGGCAAAGGATTCCCTGAGTTGGGGGATGCTGTATGAACTGGCACAGCCGGGCCGCAAAATGACGGAGGCCGAAGAAGAGGTTGTACGGGATGCCCTGGAAACGTGGAACGGCACAGTAGGGCCCGACCTTGATGTTTACTACGAGACGGCCCGGCGGCTGCATGAACTGGGGCAAAGCACAGAAGAAGTTGAACGCCTTTTGATGCAAACCCAAATTATGGACACGCTGGCCACTAAATTGAGCGGGGTGCGCAGCGCATTTTCCGGCGCAGGGAATGCGCTGCCCCTTGTGCCGCAGATACGAGAATCTTTAGAAGACAGTAATTGGGAAAATGCTGGGTTTGAAGGTGCAAACCCTCTTGGGCTTTCAGAACGCAGCGAGAGCGCACAGACACAAAACCCGCTGGCATATGGCGCGGGCTATATGGGGAGTATGCTGGGGCAGTATGCCCTTGGCAGCGCGGCCATGAAAGCAATTCCCAGAGTGGGTTCTGCACTGGGCAGAGCCGGGGAACGGCTTGCTTCTACAGGCGCAGCGCAGGCTTTGCAGCGTATTCCCGTTCTGGGCCAGGTAGCCACACAGGAAGCCCTGACTGGCATGTTGGGCGATACCCTGCTGGACTTGGGGCTTGACACCGCCCCGACCGTGTTAAGGCTTTTAGACGAATATAACCGGCAGCAGAGAGAAGGATTGGCACCAGGCGAAGAGGCCCTGACTATAGGCGACATTCTAAAAGAGGCTGGAATAAACATTGCCACAAACGCAGGCTTTAACGTAGCGGGCGAACTGGCCCCGGCGGCGATGCGTGCGCTTAGTGACTTGTTCCATGGACGGCCGGTGATGTCTGCCGCACAGAGCGCAGCGCTGGATAAAATGGCCCAAGGGCTGAAACTGACAGACACGGAACAGCGGATGGTAGACAACCTGACAGAAGCATACCCGGATTATGTGCAACAGCGGGAATTTTTGCCCTTGGAGGCAGAAGAACCCGTGATTTTGGATGATGTGCTGCGGCAGGAAGAACAGGGCAGCGTAAATGAGCTGGCGAGGGCATACCGAGCAGGAACATTGACAAATGCCCAGATGGAAACCTTGAAGCCCGGTGGCGTAAACCGCGCAGCCTTTGAACAGGCCACGGGCGTGAAACTGCCGGAAACGAGCAGCGAAACACGGCGTGTGCTTCGTGAAGGGCTTGACAATGGGCAAAGGGTGGCATATAGTGAAACTATGAGCAGCACGGGAGGTGCGCAGAATGAGTTCACAGGAGCAGAAAGAGTTCGAAGCTTGGGTGAAGACGCTTTGCCCATGGGACAGGGAATGGGCTTTGCAGATGGCGGCGGAGGGAACCCCGCTGACGGAGATTCAGTATTACGTGGATTTTTGAGCCCAACAGAAAATATCAATAATGTAGTTGCGCGCACAGGCGCGACGCAGAATGTAATTCCCGCTGTAATGGATGACGAGGCAGCCCGGCCTCTTGCAGAACTAGATGTGAACACGGCAGACTGGAATGAGATAAACCGCAGCCCAGAGATACAGCAGGCGCGCAGAAAAGCAATGTTTGAGACACCGACAGTGGCAACCAACACGCCGGAAAGGCAGGCGTTGCGACAGGAAATCGCTGAAGATTTAATGCGGATGGGTAGCTTTTCGGGCAAAGATGCAGGCGGAAATGAGATATTCAATGGCCCGGTGAAGCAGGAGAGAAGGGCAGATATTGTGATAGGCCCGCCAGCGGCAGGCAAGAGCAGCGTGCTGGCAAACCCGTTATCACAGAAATATGGCAGCCGCATTATTGACAGCGACATGGCGAAAACAATGCTACCGGAGTTTGACGGCGGATTTGGCGCAGGGCGAGTGCATGAGGAAAGCGCATTTATAGCAGAAACGCTTATGCTTCGTGCAGCTGTTCAGAATGGCGAAAACATCGTGATACCGTGGGTGGGTAAGAACCCGCAGAAATTACGCGATACTTTAAAACGTCTGAAACAGAACGGGTACAGCGTTCACTTGAGCCTGAATGAGCTTGACCCGGACAAGGCGGCGCGCCGAGCGGTTTCCCGGTTTCAGAACACGGGGCGGTTTGTAGACCCGAATTATGTATTGAGTGTAGGGTGGAAACCGAGCGAAGTTTATGATATACTAAAAAAAGAAGGAGGCTTTGATAGCTATGTCAAATACTCAAACGACGTCCCGTATGGACAACCAGCAAGACTTGTTGAAGGACCCGGAGTGGTGGAAGAAGTACAAGCCGGGCGAATGGGAAGACTTGGAGGAAGACCTGGCACTGGCAACTCTTACAGAGTTGGCTATGGAGAGAATGCAACAGAACGAGTAAGCAGCTTGGATAACCAAGCTGCTTTTTCTGTGGGTGAAATTCCTTATTTGAGTGAAGAAACAGCGGAAACTTTTTCGGAATATATTCCCTCGTTAATGGATGATGCCTCTTTGAGCGTGAGCGCACCCGTTTCTGGCTTGACGCGGGGGCAGGCAACAGGCAGTGCATTGGAACCTGACATTCCAAACGGTATGCGAGAAAGAGGATTCGCAGAAAGCCTGCGTACAAAAAGCGACTTGCCAGACGAAGTAAAAGCTGAATTTGTGGACACGCCGGAGATATACAGGCAGCTTTCCAACACAGAAACCATTGCAAAAGCGGATGCTGCATGGGGGAATGGACTGGAAGAAGCGCAGCGCAATTTCAGAAACTTGCTGGAAACAAGAGACCCGGCAGCGATTCCGCTTGGAAAGTACATTGCTGATGAACTGATACGCCAGGGGAAAAGCGAAGAGGCAGCGCAGCTTTTGCGAGACATGAGCGCAGCGCTGACAAGCAGTGGCCAATTCAGCCAGGCGGCAGCGATTGCCCTGATGAAAGAAGACCCCATGACGGCCCTTTCCTATTTGCAAAAGCAGATAGATAAAATGAACGCCGAGGGGGCGAAGAAATTCGGGAAAAAGTGGAAAGACTTTACCCTGACAGATAATGAAATAAAGGCATTTGGCGATGTGGCCAAAGGAGATGAGGAGGCGTTAAAGAGTTTATACGAAGGCGTAGGGAGACGCATTGCAAAAGAATACCCTGCAACGATGAAGGAAAAAGTGGTAGAACTTTCGCATATTGCTATGCTGCTAAACCCCAGAACACAGGTGCGAAATGTACTTTCCAATATTGCAATGATGCCTGCGACGGCTATTTCAGATAAGATTTCTGCTGTTGGACAGAAGCTATACAGCAAGGCAAACCCTAACTTTAAGCCGGAACTGGCATTGACTGCCAGCAAAGAGAGCAAAGACCTTGCCGCGCAGGTGTATGACAGAATAAAGGGAAGCATTGACAATACCGCAAGCAAGTGGGAAAACAGCGCCATGCAGGGCATCCGTGAAAAAGAAATGTTCAAAGGGCTGAATGGACGTACAGCTGGTGATATTCCCGTTTTGGAAGATGTAGGAAGCCGAATAAAAGGTGGACTAAACACGATTTCGCAAAAACTGACTGGCGATTCTGTGTTTGATGCGCTTTCAAGCGAAAAAAGCGTGACAGAAAATGTGCGGCAGCTGACCTACGGCCTGCTGGAATTAGGCGATAAAGGGTTTGTGGCACAACGCTTTAAATCTTACCTTTCCAAAGCTATTGAGGCATCTGGTGCCAAAACTCTGGATGCCGTTCCTGCCTCTGCTATTGACCGGGCCGTGCAGGAAGCTATGAAAGCCACTTTTAAGGATGACAACGCCCTGACAAGGTTAGTGAGCAGCATTAAGAGAAATACCGGATTCGTAGGTGAAACGTTGCTGCCATTTACCAAGACACCAGCGAACGTAACGATGCGCGCATTGGATTACAGCCCAGCGGGAATTGCTTCTGCTGTGAAAATGGCAAAGAATGGCGCGGAAGCCTCGGCCGTAATAGACCAAGTGGCGAAAGCCACAACGGGCACGCTGGCAATTTTGCTGGGAATTGGACTTTACAACAAGGGTATTATTACAGGCCCGGAGGACGAAGACCCAGACAAGGCGGCGTTTCAGAAACAGCAGGGATGGTTACCCTATGCGGTGAAGTTTGGGGATAATTATTACACCTATGACTGGGCGCAGCCCGGTTCAATGGGCCTTGTGTTGGGCAGCACTATTATGAGCCAGCTTGACAAGGACGGAAGTATAGAGGCCAAAGACCTTGCGAGCATCATAAAAAACAGCGTATCAGCTTTTGGCGACACGCTGTTGCAGCAGAGCACATTGCAAAACCTGTTGGATGTATTTTCCGGCTATGGTTCCCCGACAGAAAACATGACAAATGAAGTGCTGGAAACACCGCAACGCCTGATTCCCTCTTTAGTAGGAGCGACGGCCCGCGTGGCTGACACCACACAGCGTTCGACCTATTCAAAAGGAGATTTTTTAAAAACCCAGATAGATACGCTGAAAAGCAAAATACCTGGACTTTCTCAAACACTGCCTGCGACTTACGACACATGGGGCAATGAGGTGCAGAGAAGCGGTAATTCGTTGGAGGCTGCTTTTGCGCAATATTTGAACCCTGGACAGCTTGGTTACAGCGGAGGACAGACGCCGATTGATGAAGAAATTATGCGGCTATATGACGCCACGAACAACAGCGGTGTTTTCCCGCACAAAGCAGACCGCACAGTGACGGTAGCGGGGGAAGAAGTAGACCTTGACAACCAGCAGTATTCGGAGTTCCAGAGATTGCTTGGACAGGCATCCTATGAAGCTGCCAATGCCTTTTTAGAAATGCCGGGATATGATTCCCTGGCAGATGAGCAAAAGGCAGATGCATTGCAAAACGCATATGCCGCGGCCAAGGACATTGCATTAAGCGAAATGTTCGATGACTATTCTGTGCCAAAAACAAGAGAAAAATACGCCGACATGTATGAAGAGTTCGGGACAGACGGCCTTGCGCTATGGGCGTATTACAAGCAGATTGAAAACTGGGATGGAGAGGGAAGCATAAGAAACGAAGACAGGAAGAATGCGATAGACAGCCTGCCTGGACTGACGCGGGCCCAGCGCTCGTTTATGTGGATTTTGAGCAATGGCAGCGAAACATCTAACCCATATGATTGATTTTTGAAACGTGAGAGGTGTGGATATGATACAGGCCCCCGGCGCTATATGCGCCGGGGGCTTTGTATTTTGTATAAAATTACATCGCAAATTGACTTGCATTTGACTTGCATAATAGTGTTTTTTAATGTATTTTTACGGGATTTACGGGATGCAAAGCAAAAAACAAAAAGCCTGGAAAAGCGCATAACAACCGGCTTTTCGAGGCTTTTTGTTTGGTGCGCCCGACTGGATTCGAACCAGCGGCCTTCCGGGTCGGAGCCGAACGCTCTATCCACCTGAGCTACGGACGCAAATGTGAGTGCCCTTTCGGGCGTATAAGGGGAGGGGATGTCTTTTCGCCTGCTTTCGCAGGCGAACGCTCTACCCTCCTGCGGAGGGCAAGAACCTTCTGCGAAGGTCCACCTGAGCTACGGACGCAGATTAAGTACCCTTTCGGGCGGACGAAGGACGGGGCAGTTTTTTACGTGCAAACATAAGGCCGGCTGCCAATTTGGGCGCGCAGAAGAACATATACTTCTGCTTTTTGCAGTGAAACGGAAAATAAAAATGGATGCCCGCCTTCGGACATCCATTATCATAGCACAAATGAAGTGATTTGCCAAGAAGTTTCGCTCGAAAAACGCCTGCTCTGTGGAGGTCAGCGGTTTCGGTGCAGCGGTGCCCAAACACCTTTGGAAATGGCTGTGCAGGCCAGAAAGCCGACAACAGCCTCTACAACACCCTGTATGCCCACAAAAAGCGCTGCAAATACAAAGGGGTTTGCGGCCCCCATAGACTGCGCCAGCCCCTGAATATATTCAGTGCCGTAAAAGCAGGCCACCAGTGCGCTCATGAAGAAAACGGTGTTCAGCACAGGGCCTGCAAGGCTGGCTGCGGCAAAGGAAAGCCAATGCCTGCGGGCTCCCTCCGCCTTGTAGACGGCCTGGAAGATGACGCCGGGCAGCCAGCCCGCCAGAATGCGCGTGGGCACACAAACAAGAAAGGTACGCAGCGGGCTGATGCCCATCAGAACAACGCCAAAGGCCTCTGCGCCAAAACACTGGGCAAAGCTGGTAAGGCCGAACACGCCCCCCAGCAATGCCCCTGCGGAAGGCCCGGCCAGAATAGAGCCCAGCACCACTGGGATCATCAGAAAGGTGATGGACAAAGGCCCCACATGCAGATAACCAAGCGGTGTGTACGTCATCACCAGCTCCACCGCCACCAGCAGCGCCAGCTGCACTAAGCGGTGTGTGCCTTTTTGCTTTTCCATATTAACATTTCTCCTTTACTGCCGTTCCGCCTCTTCGCGGATACAGCGTAACCTAAATTTATGCCAAACTCCTATATAATGTAATATATAGAAGAGAGCATCAAAATTCAGCGCGCGTTTTTCTCATAGAGCAAACGCAGCCCGTCCAGAAGAAGGTTTTCTTCATAGCGCACTGTATGGCGGCAGTGTTTCAGTACTACGGGTGCAAAGGCGCCGGTGGCCACACAGGCGGCCTCGCCCTTCAGTGCCAGAGAAAAGCGCTCCAGCATACCGTCCAGCATACTGGCAGTGCCGAACACGGCGCCAGCCTGCATACAGGCCGCAGAATTGGTACCCAGCACGCCGCAGGAAGGGGCGCGCAGCTCAATTTGGGTAAGCTGGGCCGTGCGCTCGCACAATGCATCATATCCGGTGCGCACACCGGGAAGAATGACACCGCCGCACAGCACGCCGTTTTTATCCAGCGCGACCATGGAAATGGCAGTATCCATCAGCACTGCCACGCACGGAAGCGTGCCCAGCGCCCGCGCAGCCACAGCGCAGCACACAAGCTCACCGCCAAGCTGGGCGGGGTCGTCCATGCGCATCTGCAGGCCGGTTTTCAGGCCGGGCCCTACTGTATAAATGCGCCCATGGTACAGCATGGCTAAGGCGCGGCGCACAGTTTCTGCCAGAGAAGGAACAACGCAGGAAAAAATAACACCGCTTACCCCGGCTGCATCGCATCCATAAAGTGCCAGCACACGCGAAAATTGAACGGCATATTCGTCTGAGGTCCACGCACGGTCGGCATGCACACGCGCACAAAGCACCAGACGCGCGCCGTCATAACCGCCCAGAAGGATTTGTGAATTGCTCACATTAACTGCCAGCAGCATACTGTTACCGCCTTTTTGTTTGAGGTTTGGGAATTTTGGACGGCCGGCAGAAAATTTTCCCCGCAAAAATAATGCCCGCCCGCCGGGCCCACATACCACTTTTCTTTATAGTAATATAGGGCGTGCAAATTCGCAAGGCTTTTTTACGCAAAACACACAGATAGATATTGTGCCAGTTTTGAGGTAAAAGCACCACATCTTGATGTAAAAAAAATAAGCGACTTTTTTTGAGAAAAACCGTTGACAAACAGGTAAAAAGTGCCTATAATACTGAATCACACCCCCTCTGTGCCGTGCAGCGGCGCAAGGGCAGCAAAAAAATCCCGAAAAAAGTTCTTGACAAAGTGGAACGGATGGGATATAATATAAAAGCTGTCCGCGGGAGCGGGTGAGTGAAAAGGACCTTGAAAATTA
>JAGZUF010000013.1 GCA_018380115.1 Oscillospiraceae bacterium
CAAGGGATTCCATAAAAGCAATCGAACCGAAGGAAGTTTTTGGAAATCGCTTGTTTTCGCTGTTTTTCGGTTGGTAGTAGAAAGTATATCAGATAGTTCAGCCCGTCCTGCAGGATGAGCACATAAGTGCTGCGGGAATTGCGGCGCACAGTGGGGTACCCTACGCCGGAACAGGCCGCGGTGCCGTAGCGGCGGTCGAAATGCACCCAGCGCGGCGTCATGCTGATGGGTTCCACATAGCCCCAAGCCTTGGTGGCCACAGCAGCGTCGCGGATCCGCACGCGTTCGGTACTGGACACGTTCTGCCCTACATCGAACGAGACGCCTGCGTAATGCTGGCTGGTGGTGCCGTGCCCGCCCTCCCAGATGCGTTTGTATGCGTAGCCGATGTAGATGCCCTTGCCGTAGCGGCGGCGCGTAAGGTTCCAGGCTTCCATGGCTGCAACCGTTGTCCACAGCGTCTGGCTGTTCGAAGAGCCGCGGAATTCCCGCAGGCGCATGGTGTTGCCATAGGAATAGGGCATGGGGTCGTTCTCGCTGAGGTTGTATTTATAGAATTTGTTGGTATAGGCGTCATATACAAATACTTTGGACATACGTCACTCCTCCTCGCCCGCCAGATAATAGTTATAAATGGCCTCATACGTCGCTTTGTCCACAAGGCCCGTGGCGGGCAGCCCGAAGCCCTCCTGGAACTGCTGCACGGCGTACAGTGTCTGTTCGTCGAAGATGCCGGTGTCCGGCACAAAGTCCGCAAAGCAATAGCGCGCGGCAATAGAGTTCATATAGCGCTGCAGGCGGCGCACCGAGATGCCGGCAGACCCCAGTGTCATCACATATCCGGGGTACTGGCCTTCCGGGGTATCGGCCTCGCCCGCGTCGGAGGCATAAGACAGGTACACAATGACCATGGCGTTCCATGTCTTTTCATCTACCACGCCCGTAACGGGCATCCCAAAAGCCCGCTGGAAGCTCTCTACTGCGCGGGTGAGCTCGGGGCCGAACACGCCGTCCAGATTTTCGATGGGGGTTATCTCATCGTAGAAAAGGCCGATATACGAAAGAAGAAACTGCACAAAGCGCGTCATATCGCCGTCTACGCCCTCTTTCAGCTCATAGCCGGGGTAGCGGAACACGCGGAATGCCTGCACGGGGCCGTCTACTGTGCGCAGGGTGGTGATGCGGGCGTAGATGCTGGCCCAGGTGTCCGGCCCCACCACTCCGTCCACCGGCAGGTTCATCAGCGTCTGGTAGGCGCGCACAGCCTGCTCGGTGGCGCGGCCGAATACGCCGTCGAATTTTATCTCTGGAATACTGGGGTAATAGGCGCTGAGCAGAAACAGATAGTACTGCACTTCCTTCACGCTGCGCCCGGTGGACCCCACGCGCAGCGGCGAGCCGGGGTAAGTGCCTGGGCGCTCACCGGGCCCGAGGAGGCCGTTGGCGATATCGGTGTACACTTCATACAGCTTGTTCCAGGTAGCACGGCCGATGATGCCGTCCACAGACAGGCCGTAGAACTGCTGGAAAGCGCGCACGGCGCGCTCGGTAGCGGCACCGAAGACGCCGTCTGCCGTAATGGTGGGAATGGCGCTGTTTGAGCGGGAAATGATGCGCAGCCAGAACTGCGCGCGCCGCACTGCGTCGCCGCGGCTGCCCACGGTCATGGACGTGCCGGGGTAGGTGCCCGCGTTGCCGCCCGCCTCTGGGGCGTTGTCAGATTCCATGGATGCATATTCCCGGTAGATGGCGTTCCAGGTGCTTTGCCCAACAATGCCGTCTACCGTGAGGCCGTACAGGCGCTGGAAAGCGCGCACGGAGGCTTCTGTGCCTGCGCCGAAGATGCCGTCCACTGCCAGGTTCGGGATATCGGTGTATTCGCTCAGCTCGCTCAGCCAGAACTGCACGCGCTCTACATCATCGCCGCGGCTGCCCCGGCGCAGAAGCGTGCCGGGCCAGGTGCCGGTGACAAGGTCGCCGGACGGCATTTCACCCTCGCTTGTCAGCTGGGCCAGCTTTTTCACCGCCACGTAGATGTAGCTGATTTTATACCAGGTGCTGCGGCCAACCACGCCGTCCTGGGTGAGGTTGAATTGCTTTTGAAATTTTTTTACAACTGCCTCGGTAGAAGTACCGAAGTTTCCGTCCACATTCAGGGTGCCGAAAAACGGATAATCCTGCGCAATGCGGTTCAGCTGGCGCTGGATGATGCGCACATATTTGCCGCTGGAACCTACGCGCAGCGGTGTGCCGGGGTAACTGTCGCGGATGCTTTGGATATTTTGCGTGCGTACAATCTCGATGTCGTTGCCGTAGTAATAGCGCAGGATGGAAAGCGCATTGCGCCCCTGCTCGGCCAGCGTCACAGTGCCCCACTGCTTCATGCCCTTGCAGCTCACCTGCTTGCCGTCGCAGTATTCGGCGTAATAGGGGTTAATGGTGCCTGTTTTGCGGATGTAGGTGTTGAAGATATCGTCTGTAATGCGGATCATTACGTCGAACACCGTGCGGCCGTGCACATAGTACTGGTCGTAGCTGGTGGAATTGGTGATGTCAAATGAGTAGCCCTTGCTTTTGTACCATTCTGTATAGATGCGGTTCAGTGCGATGCTGATTTGTGCATGGATATTTGCGCGCAGTGATTCCTCCGGCCAGGTGGGATATATTTCGCTGGAAGCGACATTGGCGATGTAATCGCGGAACGAAACCGTCACGTTGCGCGCGCTGGCGGCGGGCTTGCCCAGATGGACGGTGATTTTTTCCGGGATGATGGGCGCCTCCAGAATGCGCGGAGCCGGGCACTCGGAAACAGGCGAAGGCGCGCTGCCGCCGTCACCGGCCCACAGCGGGTGCGGTGGGATGATGGTATCTTCGGGCTGCATGTTCAGGCCGATGGCACGTTCGTCGTCGCCAATCGGTATCATCACCAGCTCGGCGATAGCCGTCTCGCCGTCGAAAATTTGAACGCCTTCGATGTGCACCGCTTCATAGCCCTCGCGCTCGGCCACGAGGTTGTATACCCCGTAGGGGCGCTGGGTATTGGCCTCGTCCAGTGAAAGGCTGCGGGGCGGGCACGCCAATGATAATGCAGAAAACAGGCCGTCCTCGCCGGTCTCGGCTGTCCATCTGGCGCCGTCCTCACCTGTGACAGTGAGGTGTACGCCTGCCACAGGCAGGGCGTCTTGCGCTGAATAGCTTCGCGCAGTAAGAAAACCCGTGCCGGTGCCGGCGGCGCGCTGAGTGTCTGGGAATGTCATTGCCATGAAAATTCTCCTCTCTGGGGCTTATGGGCGCGGCCGTCTCCGGGCGGGCACGCGCCGCGCGCCCTTGTGGCAGTCTATTCGGCGCAGGGCTGTGCGGCCACCGGGGCGCAGGCTTCCTTTTTTGCGCGTTTTGTACTATACTGTACACAAAAGGAAGAATACCGGGGCAAAGGAGAGGGCACGATGGAGTATTTGCTGGAAAATGAATTTTTGCAGGCGGCTGTGTCATCCCAGGGGGCGGAGCTTGTCAGCATAAGGGATAAAGCCGCCGGGCGGGAGCTGATGTGGCAGGCGGACGCCGGCGTGTGGGGCCGCCATGCGCCCATTTTGTTTCCCTACTGCGGGCGTTTGCGTGGCGGTGCGTTCACGCACCGCGGCGTGCGCTACGAGGGCGGGCAGCACGGCTTTGCACGCGATATGGAGCATGCGCTGGTAGAAAAAGATGAAGCGCATGTGTCGCTGTGCCTTGAGGCCAATGTGCTCACCATGGAAAAGTTCCCTTTTGCCTTCCGGCTTGTCAATACTTATTCGCTGGAGGGGTGCAGTGTAGTGCACCATGTGCAGGTGGAAAACCAGAGCGGGGAAGACATGCCCTTCTCATTTGGCTACCACCCCGGTTTTGCTTGCCCCTTCGATGCCGCGCACGGCACACAGGACTATGTGCTGCGTTTCAGTTCGCCCCAGACCCCCACGGTGGTGGAGGTGGACGAGGCCAGCGGCCTTGTGACAGGCGGCACCCATACGTTGTTTGAAAACGGCACAGATATTCCCCTGACAGATCATTTGTTCGACCATGACAGCATCTGCCTGAAGGGCCTTACGGCTGATACGCTCAGCCTTGTGGAAACAGGCACGGGTCGCGGCATTTCGGTGGATATTACAGGGTTTCCCTATGTGCTGGTGTGGAGTGTGAAGGGCCCGGTGCGTTTTGTGTGCATCGAGCCGTGGCACGGCCTGCCGGATTCGGCCGGGGCCACAGGCGAATGGCTGGAAAAGCCGGCCACCGTGCACCTTGCGCCGGATGAGAGCTGGGGCACACAGCTTCGCATGACCTTCCGGCTTTGAGAAGTTTGGGCATCCGGGGGCCCGCCGCAATGAGAATATAATGGCCGTAATTCACGTACAGTCCGTGTGAAGTGGCATCTCTGATAAAACATTCCTTGCTGCCGGGCGGGAAATTCTGCGCCGGGTTTTCTATCGTCAGGTCATTGAAGATAGAGAGCGCCGGCGCTGTTTTTGTGTTGGGAGGAAACACGATTTATGAAAATAAGTGATAACAGCGCACTGCTTGTCATTGATATTCAGCAGGAAGATTTCAAAGAAATGAATGAAAGTAATTTCAATGATGCACGTTGGGAATGCATTAGAAATGCAAAGCGTGTATTAGATGTGTTTCGAAAAAAGGGGCTGCCGGTTATTCAGGTCAAAGAGGTGCACAGGGCAGATATGGTCGATTTCGGGCGTGAGCTGGACGGTGCGGAAGGCGTGCATTGCATTGAAACTTCTCCTTACACAGACTATGCTAAGCTGACTTATCCGCTTCCCGGCGAGTATCTTATTTCCAAGAGGAGATACAGCGCTTTCTTTGGGACGGATTTGGAGATTCTTTTGAGGGGGCTGCATGCAGGCACACTGTATTTGATAGGCGGTTTGACGGATGTGTGTATTCACTATACTGCCGTTGATGCACATCAGCGGGATTACCGCATCCGTGTGGTTGTTGATGCAGTAACAGGTTCTGATGAAGAGGCCCATCGCTACGCATTAAAGGCCATTCAGTATTTGCAAAAAGATGCCCTGGTAACCGTTTCTGATATTGAAAGTGATTAGTATCAGTGGACAAAGGAAACGGCGCCCAGGCGGGGCCGCAGACGGGCGCTGGCTGCGTTCTCTGGCCTGGCTGGCGTCAGCCAGCCTCCACCCTGCAGCCTTGCCAGGCCCCAGCCTGTGACGCTGGCTGGGGCCTGCGGAGTTTTCAACTGTGCGGCGGTATCGCTGGCAAGGAGGATAACACCGCCAGCGGCGCTGCCGCGTACCTGAAAATCGCTGTTACCTCTGTCTAGCACCAGCGGACGGGGGACAATGCCGTTTTTCGGCCCATAGCAGGGCTGCTGGCAAGGCAGGCAGCGCAGCCTTCCCGCCGGAAGGAAAATAACCCAGCCAGTGGCGATGTCATGGCATGGTCCCTCAGGGCAGCCGGGATGACAAGGCTGCAGAGCGGCGTCTCCCGCTGTTCCCCGATGCTGGTGCAAACCAATTGCTTTATATCCCCATAGTGCCCTTCGGCCGCGAGGGTTTCGGCCAACAGCGGCCGTGTACTTCTGAGTTCCCCCCTGAAAGAAACCCGCGGCCCCAGCTAAAGCCGGGGCCGCGGCTTTCTTTTCATATCAGCTCGCACAGGATGCTGTTTTGCAAAAGCATGCCCTGCGGCAGAAGACGCAGCACATCGCCGTCAAAAGCGGCAAGGCCATGGCTGCACAGTGTCTCAAGGAATGCCATCTGCCTTTGAGAGAAGCCCCGGCCCCAGCCATGTTCCAGTGCGCGCAGGGAAAGGCCTGCCGAAAGCCGCAGCTGCAGCATGATATAGTCTTCCCTCGTGCAGATGCCGTCCTGCTGGTAGGCCGCAGGCCCGGCCAGAAACTGCGCCGTGCCCTGGGGGCAGAAAAAGCGCCTGCCGCCAAGGCAGCTGTGGGCGTGAGGGCCAAGGCCCAGGTAGTGCTGGCAGTTCCAGTACAACAGGTTGTGGCGGCTGGCAAAGCCGGGCTTTGCAAAATTGGATATCTCATACTGGGCATAGCCGCGCGCGGCCAGCGCGTCTGTGCAGGAAAGATAAAAGCCGGCGGCCCCGTCGTCGTCCGGCAGGCGTTCGGGCGGGGCTTCGCCCCATGGGGTGCCGGGCTCCAGCTTCAGCAGATAACACGAGATATGTGTACAGCCGCCGTCCTCCAGAAGGTCCAGCGTGGCGGTCAGCTCTTTTTCCGTATAGCCGGGAAGTGCCAGCATCACATCGCCTGAAATGTTGGCAAAGCCCGCCTTGTGCGCCCAAAGCAGTGCTTTTCGGCTTTGTGCAGCAGTATGCGGGCGCCCCATGCGGCGAAGGCTTTCATCAAAAGCCGTTTGCACACCAAGGGAAAGGCGGTTCACGCCTGCGGCAAGAAAGCCGTGCAGCAGGGCAGGCGTCAGCGTTTCCGGGTTAGCCTCCAGCGTAATCTCTGCCCCGGCAGCGGGCTGTGCTGCATCAACCAGCTGTGCAAGCTGGGCCGGGCGCAGCAGGCTGGGCGTACCTCCGCCGAAATACAGGGTGTCCGGCGCGCCCGGAAGCTGCCAGCGCAGGCGGGCCAGCTCGCGCAGCAGGGCGTCCACATATTCCCGCGGAACGGCGGCGCTGCCGCCCAGAGAGTAAAAATCGCAGTATCGGCATTTGGAAAGACAGTAGGGAATGTGAAAATAGATGCCCTGCACGGTGCTCCTCCTTTTTGCCTGTGCGGCGCAGGGCGCTTTTTCTGCATGCCTGGCCGTGCGGCAGAAACCCATGATGTGAAAATAGTACCATAAACGCCCCGGCTGTGCCAGAGGCATTTTTCTTGACACAGGGGTGTTTTCAGGGTAAGCTTATACTATATGCGACAACGCCGTTTGCGCGGCAGGAAAAGAGGAAATGGGAATATGAAGCGAGTCGTCATCATCGGCGCCGGGCCTGCCGGGCTGACGGCAGCCAAAGAGCTGCTTGCAGGCAATGAGCCATATGACATCACCATTCTGGAGGAAAGCAGTGAGATAGGCGGTATCTCGCGCACCGTGCGCTATGAGGGCAACCGTATGGATATTGGTGGGCACCGCTTTTTCTCAAAAAGCGACGAGATTATGCGGCGATGGGCGCAGTGGATGCCCTTGCAGGGCGCGCCCAGTTTTGATGACGCCAGGCTCGGCCGCGAAAAGCCGCTGGCACAGGGCGGGCCGGACCCGGAGAAGGAGGACCGCGTAATGCTGGTGCGAGACCGCGTGTCCCGCATTTATTACGGCAACCATTTCTTCGATTACCCCATCAGCATGAAGTGGGAAACAATCCGCAACATGGGCTTTGCCACCACGGTGAAGGCCGGGTTCAGCTACCTGAAGGCCATGGCGGTGAAAAAGCCAGAGACGAACCTTGAAAACTTCTATATCAACCGCTTTGGCAAGGTGCTGTACAGCATGTTTTTCGAGGGCTACACCGAGAAGCTGTGGGGGCGCCACCCCAGCGAGATAGCGGCAGACTGGGGCGCCCAGCGCGTGAAGGGGCTTTCTATCCTGAGCCTTTTGAAGAACATGCTGCCCAAGGGCAAAAACGCCGAGGTTGAGACAAGCCTGATTGAGCAGTTCTGGTACCCGAAGTTCGGCCCCGGCCAGCTTTGGGAGACGCTGGCGGCAGATGTGCAGGCACAGGGTGCAAAGCTGCAGTTCGGCCACAGCGTAAAGCGCGTTGTGTGCGAGGGCGGCAGCGTAAAGGCTGTTGTGTGCAGCACGCCGGAGGGCGAAAAGACGGTAGAGGGCGACATTTTTATCTCCTCCATGCCGGTGAAAAACCTTGTGCTGGGCATGGAAAGCGCCGCGCCTGCGCGCGTGCAGGAGCTGGCTGCCGGCCTGCCCTACCGCGATTTCGTCACCGTGGGCCTTCTGGTGCCCCGCCTCGGGCTGAAAAACGAGACGGCCATGAAGACGCTGGGCAACATCGTGCCCGACTGCTGGATTTATGTGCAGGACCCGCGTGTGAAGCTGGGCCGCATCCAGATTTTCAACAACTGGTCCCCCTATATGGTAAAGGAACCGGAAAATACCGTGTGGATTGGCCTTGAGTATTTCTGCACAGAGGGAGACAGCTTCTGGAGCATGACGGAAGAGCAGTGCACGGCTTTTGCTGTGTCTGAGCTGGAGAAGATGGGCGTGGTGCAGAAAAGCGATGTGCTGGCTTCGCACCGTGAGCGTGTGAAAAAGGCATACCCCGCCTATTTCGACACCTATGACCATATGGATGAGATCGTCTCGTTCCTGAACGGCTTTGAAAATCTGTACTGTGTGGGCCGCAACGGCCAGCACCGCTATAATAATATGGACCATTCCATGCTTACGGCTATCCGCGCGGCCGAGGCTATCGGCAGGAACGGCCAGGGCAAAGATGCCATTTGGAACGTGAATACCGAAAAGAAATATCACGAAGAAAAAGCATGACGGAAAGTGCCCCCGCAGGCTGCCTGCGGGGGCACTTTGGGTGTATGGCCTGTGCTGCACAGAGAATGTGATGTATAAAACGGCGCTGTCTCGTTTTATCATAAAACATCTGCAGCTGAGGAAAAGATATGGTACCCAAATGAGGCCCTGTGATATAATAACACGCCTGTTCCGCAGGGACGGCAGGCGCCGCCCCTGCTGCATGGAAGAAAAGGGGAGAAGCTGATTGATTGCTTTGCTGCTGGCACCGGTGTACCTTGTGCTGAATGCCTATCTGGCGCGCTGGCTTGTGCGCTGGATGGCTGCATGCACCCATTGGTTCAGAAATAAGTGGGCTGTGGGGTGCGTCATGGCCTTTTATGCTTTTGTTTCACTTTCGCCCCTTACGGGGTTTCTTGTCACACAGGGCCCTGCGCACCGCTTTTTGAAGCTGCTGGGTAATTACTGGTTGGGCACGCTGGCCTATATCCTGCTCACTGTGCTGGCGCTGGACGCCGCCCGCCTGATATGGAAGCACACAAAACGGGGTGCGCGCGGGCTGCGCCATCCGTGGCGCGTGTTCGCTGCAATGGGCGGGCTTGCCATTCTGTTTGTGGCAGGCGTCAGCGCATGGGGGATTTTGCATGCGCAGAGCGTGGTGCTGCGCGAAGAGACGGTCACGGTGCACAAGGCGTGCGCTGCCGCGCAGGAGGGTGAGCTGCGCATTGCCCTTGTGTCCGATTTGCATCTTGGTTATAATGTGGGTGCGGCGCAGGTGCAGCGCGTGGTGGAGAAGATTAATGAGGCGCAGCCGGACGTGGTGGTGCTGGCGGGCGATGTTTTTGACAACGAGTATGCCGCCGTGCGCGAGCCGGATAAAATAGCCGCCCTGCTGCGCGGCATCCACAGCCGCTTCGGCGTATATGCCTGCTGGGGCAACCATGATGTGAGCGAGCCGCTGCTGGCGGGCTTTTCCTTTGCCGCGGCAGACCCCGGCGCGGAGGACGATGCCTTCCGGGCCTTTTTCCGGCAGGCGGGCGTGCGGCTTCTGGAAGACGAGAGCGTGCTGGTGGGGGATGCCTTCTATCTTGTGGGCCGGCAGGACCCGCAGCGCCAGAAAAAGCTTGGCGAGGGCAGGCTTTCCCCGGCGCAGCTTCTAGCCGGGCTGGATATGGACAAGCCTGTTTTTGTCATAGACCACCAGCCCCGCCAGTTGGAGGAGCTGGCTGCCGCCGGAGCGGACCTTGACCTTTCAGGCCACACGCACAACGGCCAGCTTTTCCCAGGAAATGTTCTGATCCACCTGTTTTGGAAAAATCCGGCAGGTATTCTGCAGGTGGGAAACATGACGTCCTGCGTGACGCAGGGCGCGGGCGTATGGGGCCCGGCCATGCGTGTGGGCACAGACAGCGAAGTGATGCTGCTTCGCGTGAAGTTTGAAGGTTAGGCCATCTATTGTAAAGGAGGTGCTTGCCGTGTGGCAGCCGAAACAGTGGAAGGAAGCTGCAAGGAAAACCTTGCGGGCAAACTATGGACACATTGTGGCCGTCTGCGTGCTGGCGGGCCTTCTGGCGGGCGGGCTGAGCTTTCCCGCGCCGGCGGGCACGGCAGGCGCCGAACCCGGCGCCGGGGGCCAGCTTCAGGCCGGACGCCCCGTGGGGAAAAGCAATGCGCAGATTTTGGAAGAATTTTTGGAAAACACGCCCGCCGGGCAGGCGTTGGAAAAGGCGCAGGCCAGCCCCGGCCAGGGCAGAGGCGTGCTGAGCAGGCTGGTCAACGATATCACGGCCTCCGGCTCATTTTTGTTCGGCGCGCTGAACGCCGTGAACCAGATGGCCTTTCAGGGGCGCGCGGGTGCAGGCACTGTCATCGCCCTCGGCGCCCTGCTCACATTCTGCTGGTGGGTGTTTGTGGGTGGGGTGCTTCCCGTGGGCGAGCGGCGCTTTTTTCTGGAGAGCAGGGTGTACCGCGGCACGCGCTTCCACCGCGTCTTTCTGCCTTACCGCGTGCACCGCACAAGGCACACGGCATTTGTGATGCTGGTGCGGGATGTAAAGCTGTGCCTGTGGGCGCTCACGATTGTGGGCCTGCCGGTAAAGCTGTATGCCTATGCCATGGTGCCCTATATTCTTGCCGAAAACCCCGCTGCGCCCTGCGGGGAAGCGTTTCGGCTTTCAGCCCGCATGATGAAGGGCCGAAAATGGCGCTGCTTTCTTTTGGACGCTTCTTTTATCGGCTGGTATGTGCTGAATGTGTTCACGCTTGGCCTGCTGGATATTCTGTTCATCTCGCCCTACCGCAAAGCCGTATATGCCGAGGTATATATGGCGCTGCGCAGCGAGGCGAGGAGCCGTGCTTTTCAGGGGGCTCAGTGGCTGTGTGACACCCTGCTGGAGGCCGTTCCCTGTGAAGGGGAATATCCCGCCGGGAAGTATATTCTGCCGGAGGCGGAAGGCCGCCGGTGGCTGCAGGTGGATTATCACTGCAATTATTCCATGCAGACGCTTGTGCTGCTGTTTTTCACCTTTTCGTTCCTGGGCTGGGTGTGGGAGGTGGGCCTGCATCTGTTCGGCAGCGGCGTGTTTGTGAACCGCGGTGTGCTGCACGGGCCCTGGCTGCCTATTTACGGCACGGGCGGCGTGCTTTTGCTGGTGCTGCTGAAGAAAGTGCGCGACAACCCGCTGGCCACGTTCCTTTTGGGCATGGTGGTGTGCGGCGTGGTGGAATATTCCACGGCATGGTATCTGGAAACCTTCAAGCACACCAAATGGTGGGATTACAGCGGCTATTTCCTCAATCTGCACGGGCGCATCTGTGCCGAGGGCCTTTTGGTGTTCGGCCTTGGCGGCTGTATGTTCATTTATGTGCTGGGCCCGCTTTTGAATAATCTATACGCCAAGGTGCCCGGGCGTGTGAAGACCGTTGTTTGTACCGCACTGCTGGCTGTGTTTCTTCTGGATTTTACATATTCCTCCTTTGTGCCGAACACGGGCAAGGGCATTACCGATTACCCCGCGCCCACCCTGCCGCCAAATCAATAGAAAATACATGAAAAAAGAAGCCGCGCCCCGCATTTTTCCAATGCGGGGCGCGGCTTTTCTGTGCTTTTCTGCCGCCGGGCGGGTGCTCAATAGGCTTTGCCCCACACCACCATGGCCTTGGCGGGCCTGCCGCAGCAGGGGCACACGTCTGAGATATGCTCCTGCTCAAAAGGCATGCAGCGGCTGGAGAGACCGGCCTTTTCCTTCATCATGTCCTCGCAGGCCTCGCTGCCGCACCACATCGTCTTGATATAACCGCTTTCCTTGGCGGCAATATCCATTACTTCGTCCATGGTGGAAGCCGCAAAGGTGCGTGCGGCGCGGTTTGCCTGGGCGCGGGCATACAGGGCGCTGCCCACGGCCTTCAACTGCTGGGGTATCACGGCCTCCAGCTCCTCCAGCGGGGTAAACAGCTTTTCGCGGTCCGTGCGGCGCACCAGCACGCACTGCCCTTTTTCAATATCCTTCGGGCCTATCTCAAGGCGCAGGGGCACGCCCTTCATCTCCCACTGGGCAAATTTCCACCCTGGGGAATTGTCCGAGGCGTCCAGCTTCACGCGGCAGAACTTTGCAAGGCGCGCGCGCAGTTCTTCTGCCTTTTCCATCACGCCGGGCTTGTGCGCGGCCACCGGCACAATCACCACCTGATAGGGCGCCACAGCCGGGGGCAGAATAAGGCCCTCGTCGTCGCCGTGCGTCATGATGATGGCGCCCACAAGGCGGGTAGAGACGCCCCACGACGTCTGGAAGGGGTATTGCAGCGTGTTGTCGCGCCCGGTGAACTGCACGCCGAACGCGCGCGAGAACCCGTCGCCAAAATAATGGCTGGTGCCGCTTTGCAGCGCCTTGCCGTCGTGCATCATGGCCTCGATGGTATAGGTGGCCTCTGCGCCCGCAAACTTTTCACTGTCTGTCTTTTTGCCTTTCAGAACGGGGATGTTCAAATCGTCCTCGCAGAAAGAGGCATAGGTGTTCAGCTGCTGCTCTGTTTCGGCAATAGCTTCCTCGGTCGTCTCGTGAATGGTATGCCCCTCCTGCCACCAGAACTCGCGGCTGCGCAGGAACGGGCGCGTCGTTTTTTCCCAGCGCACCACGCTGCACCATTGGTTGTACTTCATGGGAAGGTCGCGCCAGGAATGCAGCACATGCGCAAAGTGGTCGCAGAACAGCGTCTCCGATGTGGGGCGCACGCACAGGCGGTCTTCCAGCTTTTCCGAGCCGCCCATCGTCACCCACGCCACTTCGGGGGCAAAGCCCTCCACATGGTCCTTCTCTTTTTGCAGAAGGCTTTCGGGTATGAACAGCGGCATGGCCACATTTTCGTGGCCGGTCTCTTTGAAGCGCTTGTCCAAAAGGTGCATGATGTTTTCCCAGATGGCATAGCCGTACGGGCGCAAAATCACGCAGCCTTTCACGGCCGAGTAGTCCACCAGCTCTGCCTTCAGGCAGATGTCGGTGTACCACTGGGCGAAGTCTTCATTGATGGGGGTGATGGCTTCCACCATTTTTTTGTTTTCGCTCATACGGCATTCTCCTTGCAGAAAAGTTCAGCGGCATGCGGCAGGGCAGAAAACCCGCCCGCACCCGGATAATAAAAGCCCCCAAGGTTTGGGGGCTTTGAAAGCAAACCGGAAACTCAGGTGTTTTCTTCGATGTAGCGCACAACGTCGCCAACGGTGTGAAAATCTTCGATTTTGTCGTCCGGCATTTCCAGGCCGAATTCGTCTTCCAGCGTCATAGACAAGTCCACGATGTCGAGGCTGTCCGCATCGAAGTCTTCGAGGAGGTTCGAATCCATCGTAACACGATCCTCGTCGAGATCGAGCTGGTCGCAGATGATCTCACGCACGCGTTCAAAAACCACTTCTTTTTTCCCTCCCATATGCGCTGCACGGGCCTTTTGGCGGCACGGGCGGCGAAATATCTACTACATTTTATATCGGCGTTTCCGTGCTTGTCAAGCGGAAAATGAAAAATACTGCTCCGCCGTGCGCTGGGCGGCCCGGCGCATGTGGCTGCCCCGCCCGTTTGCGCTGGAAAACGGCTGTTTTATGCCGCCCGGCCCGTGGCGGGGCATGCCTGCGCCGCCGTGCGCATAGAAATCAAAATGTGGGCCGGGCAGCCTGTGCTGCCCGGCGTGTGCGGTGGAAAAGCGCGGCCCGGCACGCCGTGCCGGAAAAGGAGGGATATGCTGTGCAGATGGGCTTCGTCAAGATGCACGGCTGCGGCAACGATTATCTTTATGTGGACGGCATTTCCGGCGCTGCGCCTGCGCCGCACGCCGCGGCACAGGCCGCACCGCGCCTGTGTGCCCGCCATACGGGCGTTGGGGCGGACGGTATCATTCTGCTTTTGCCCTGTGAAGGGGCGGACGCGCGTATGCGCATGTTCAATGCAGACGGCACTGAGGGCGCCATGTGCGGCAATGGTGTGCGCTGTGCCGGGGCGCTTTTGATGGCGCGTGGGCTCACGGCGCAAAGCGGGCGCGCGATGGTGCGCACCAACAGCGGCGTGCGCGCGGTGGCGCGCGCACAGGGCGGCCTTTACACGGTGGAGATGGGCGCGCCCGAATGGCGGGCGGAGGAAATGGGTCTTGCGGGCCTGCGGGGCCGGGTGCTGGGCCGCCCGCTGGAATTTGAAGGCGAAAGCCGCTGTGTGAGCTGTGTGGCGGTGGGCAACGTGCACTGCGTGCAGTTCGTGCCGGACACAGCGGCTCTGCGCCTGGAGAAGCTGGGCCCGCGCGTGGCATATGCAGGCTGGTTCCCTTCGGGGGCAAACGCGGGGTTTGCACAGCTGTGCGGGGAAAACGAGCTGCGCGTGCGGGTATACGAGCGCGGCAGCAAAGAGACGCTGGCCTGCGGCACGGGCGCCTGCGCCGCGGCGGCGTGTGCGTGGGCGCTGGGGCTGTGCGCGCGGGGCAGCACCATAGCGGTGCATATGCCCGGCGGCACGTTGTGGGTGCGTGAAAAGGCGGGGCAGCTTTTGCTCACAGGCCCCGTACAGGCCGTGTTTGAGGGCAAAGCAGAAATATAAAAAGGTTGCCGGAAAGGCGTGTTGACGCAAGAAAACACCGGCTTGGGCTGATGCTTTTAGCGCCTGCTGCAGGCGAAAAGCCCGGCGGGCCTGCCGGGCTTTTTCGCACGCCGTTCCTCGAAAGCTGCCCGGCCAAAACCGCCCGGCGTCCCGAAAACGGCAGCTTTTGATGCAGGGCAGGGAAGCTTTCCGCTGGCGCCCTCTGCGGCTGTTGAGGGAAGCCGAGGAGGCTGTGCGCAAAACTGTCTTCCGGGGTGCGATGCTTTCTTGCGGCAGCGCGCCTGAAAGGGCCGCTTTCTACCCGCGCAGCGTGCATCTTCCCGGCAAAGGCCGCACAAGCCAAGCCTTTGCTGCTGCGGCCGTAAAAAGCACAGGGCGCCCCCGCGCGGCGCGGCCCTGTGCACAAAGCGGGGCATATGCGGCGCGCGCTTTGCCCGCCCATTGCTTCCCGAAAGAAGGCGGCCATGCCTGTACAGGCAAAGCGGCTGCTTCAAAGAGCCGGGCCAAAGGGCGCGCGGCGCGCTTTGGGGTTCTGTTTTTTTGCGGCGGGGCATATGCTGCAGCAGGGCCTTTGCCCGTTTTCACAAAAGACAAAGGGGAAGTAACATGCAGCCGAATCTGAATTTTTCCCGTCTGGGGGAAAACTACCTGTTTTCCGAGGTGCGCGCGCGCACCCGCGCATTCTGCGAGGCACACCCCGGCGTGCGCGTGACAGACCTTGGGGTGGGCGATGTGACGCTGCCGCTGGCCGCGCCTGTGGTGCGTGCTTTGCGCGCGGCGTCTGCGGAAATGGGCCGCCGCGAAACCTTCCGCGGCTATGGCCCCGCAGAGGGGTATGCCTTTCTGCGCGAGGCGCTGGCGGCGCGGTATGCGCGGCTGGGCGCGCGCATCTCGCCGGAGGATATTTTTGTCTCCGACGGCGCAAAAAGCGACCTTTCCGCCATTCTGGCCCTGTTTTCGCCGCAAAATACGGTGCTGGTGACAAGTCCGGTCTACCCTGTATATGTGGACACAAACCTTGTGTGCGGGCGCCGGGTGCAAACTCTGGCGGCCACGCGGGAAAACGGCTTTCTGCCTCTGCCAGGGCCGGATACCCAGGCCGATATTGTATATCTGTGCAGCCCGGGCAACCCCACAGGCGCTGCCTACAGCATGGACGGCCTTGCCGCATGGGTGCGCTGGGCGCTGGGGCACGGCGCGCTGCTGGTGTTCGATGCGGCCTACGAGGCGTTTATACAGGATAAGGCGCTGCCGCGCTCCATCTATCAGGTGGAGGGCGCCAGGGAATGTGCCATTGAGATAGGCTCTTTCTCAAAAAGCGCGGGCTTCACGGGCCTGCGCTGCGGGTGGGCGGTGGTGCCACAGGCGCTGCGCGCCGGCGGCGTGCCTCTGCGCGGGCTGTATGCGCGCTGGCGCGCCGTCTCCACCAACGGGGTGGCTTACCCTGTCCAGCGCGCGGCAGCCGCCGCGCTGAGCTGTGAAGGGCGCGCGGCAGTGGGCAAAAACCTTCAGGTTTACCGCAAAAACGCGCAGGTGCTCGCCGCGGCGCTGGAACAGGCAGGCGTGTGGTACTGCGGGGGCAGAAACAGCCCTTACCTGTGGCTCGAAGCGCCGCGCGGCATGGGCTCGTGGGCGCTGTTCGAGCATCTGTTGCACACTGCGCGCATCTCCGGCACACCGGGCGCGGGTTTTGGCGCAGAGGGCGAGGGATATTTCCGCCTTTCCGCCTTTGGCGACGCCGATGCCACGAAGCGCGCGGCAGCGCGGCTGTGCCTCTCGCTGGGAATGCTGGCAAACGGATGAGCGAGGAAAGTCAGGCCCCCGGCAAAGCCTGGGGCTTGCGTAAGCCCTGGAAGGGCATATACCGGCAAGCCTCTCAGGAGGCACTGAATAACTCTGTATCCTGCATCACTTGCCCCGCCTCCCGCAAACGGGGGGCCTTCCCGTTGTGTGCTGCATCTTTTGGGTGTGGAATACCATCCCGCTTCGCTTGAAACTGACAGCGAAAGCCTTTTTACTCCTCCCGGCACAGCCGGGGGCTGACGTTTCGCTAAAGCAGACCAAAACAGGCCCCCGGCAGGCTTTCTCACCTGCCGGGGGCCTGCTGCATGCCGCGCTGTTTTCAGGGACAATCGCCGCGCTGCTGCGCCTCCTTCTGATATTGCACAAAAGCAACAAACTGGCGCACAAGCTGCACCTCCTGCGGCGAAAAACCGGCCGGAAGCTGGATGGTGCGCTCGTCGCGGCGGTACACATACGAGGCGTCGCGCCGGTATGAGCACGGCTCGCGCACCAGCCCCAGAAGGTAATCAACAGAAATGTCAAAAATTTTTGCCAGCTTTACTTTGGCTTCGTCGTCCGGGTCGCTGTGGCCGCACTCATAGCTGGAAATCGTGAATGGAGACACCGAAAGCAGCGCCCCAAGCTCTTTTTGGGATAAGCCCTTGTCACGCCGAAGCTCCTGCAGCAATTCACCCTTCATGCAGGCCCTCCTTATTGGTTACAAGATGTATCGTTACCTTTATTAATATGGAATATCCCGATGAGTATAAGGTTTTATTTGAAGAATTTTCACAGTTCTCTTGACAACTGTGAGATATTGTCATATATTAAAAATGAAGTTGGCGGTTTTTCACAGCCGCGAAAAAGAAAATCAGGAGGAAAACCATGAAAAAGACATTCGTTTTGCTGCTGGCTTTATGCATGGCGGCTGTGCTTTTTGCCGTGCCCGCCTTCGCAGAGGGCGAAGAGAACACGCCGCCTGCAGAAGCTGGGATAACTGACGAGTCGGGGCTGAGAGAGGCACTGAGCAGTGCACGGCCCGGCGACACAGTGACGCTGGGGGATAATATTACGCTTGAAGCTCCCGTGACGGTGCCTCAGGGGGTCACACTGGATGGCGCAAACAAAACCTTGATGGCGGCTGAATCTTTCAGCGGAAACTATGTAGTGCTGGCGAGCGGTAAACTGATCAATATGACGGTAGATGCCAATCAAAAGGTAAAATATGCCGTGCAGGCGTATGGAGAAGGAACAGGGGCGGAACTGGCAGGCGTTGCCATGAATAATGGCCTTTACTCAGGCTTGCTGGTAAACAACGGCGCCAAAGTGAAAACAGATGCCTCGTGCACCTTCACCGGCAACCATTTCAGTGATATAGAGTTGGCAAACGGCACACCGGAGCTTACCATGGGGGCGTTGGCAGATGGTGTTACAGTGCGTTTTGATGGTGCACAGATCAGTGCGTTGAAAGGGCTGGAAGCCGTAAAACTTCTAACGGCAGAGAACAAAGGCGGCCAGACTGTGCTGGCAACCAACAGTGAAGCTTCGCTGGCGGCAATGTGCAACAACGCCAATATAGAGATTACAAAAGTCACCCTTGGCGGTGATGTGACATTAACAAAAACGCTGAATGTCACCCAGCCCGTTGCGCTGGACGGCGCAGGTTACACGCTGAAAGCGGCTGAGCAGCTTGGTGAAAATCATGTGGTAAATATAATGGCAGGTGGTGTGACGCTTCAAAATGTCACAGTAGATGCAAAAAATGTGGGCAAATATGCCGTGCATGTTTACAACGTGGAAAATGTGACGCTGGAGAAGGTGACAGCCGTGAACGGCAAGTTCAACGGCGTGCTGGTGAATGGCTCCACTGTAACCATGAAGGATATGACGTTCAGGGGCAACGGCGGCGAGAACACAGACAGAGGCGGCATTGAGCTCGGCAAAGGCTCAGGCGTGGCCAGCGCCCCGAAGGTGACGCTGCAGGGAACCTTTGAATCGGACAGGCTGGAACATGTGATATCTGTGGATGTGAAGCAGGTTTCCAAAGAAGAAGTGAAAAATGCTGTTAACAGTGCGGACAGCAACCTTGTCATCAAGGTGAACGAGGACGGCACAGTGACGGCTGAGGACAAAAATGCACAGCCGGACCCCAAGCCGGAGGAAAAGCCACAGGACAAGCCCTCTGCCCCGGCACCTGCCGCTCCGGGCTCTGCAAAAGCCAACCCCAAAACGGGTGTAAAGGCGTAAGAGTGCGCCGGACAGGTGAAATTGTATACAGGAAAGGCCGCAGGCATCTTCTGCGGCCTTTCTTTTTTCACAAAAATGCGGTAGTATGATAATAATAAGGCGTCCGCAGGCGCCGGAAAACACCGGGAGGACAACACCATGTCTATCACGAGCGAATATTATGGAAGAACGAAAGACGGCAGGGATGTATACCGTTATACACTGGAAAATGCACGCGGCATGCGCGTGTGTGTCATTGAGTACGGCTGCGCCGTCACCCACATTTTTGTGCCGGATAAAACAGGCGGCCTGCGCGATGTGGTGCTGGGCTATGAAAACCTGGCGGGCTACGAGGCGGGCACGGCCAGCCTGGGCGCACTGGTGGGCCGGTATGCGAACCGCATAGAAGGTGCGGCATTTGAATTGGACGGCAGGCGCTATGAGCTGGAGGCGAACGATGGGCCGAACCACTTGCACGGCTGCTTCGGCCGCAAGGTGTTCCAGGGCCGCACCGAGACGCTGGGGGACGGCGCGCAGCGCCTTGTGCTGAAGGCGGAAAGCCCGGCGGGTGAAGACGGCTTTCCGGGCAATATGGAGGTGGGCGTGGCCTATACCCTTACGGAGGATAACGCCCTTGTGATGGATTACACTGCCGTCACGGATGAGGCCACCCTTGTGAACCTGACAAACCACAGCTATTTCAATCTGGAGGGGTATGCCAGCGGCAGCGTGCTGGAGCAGCGGCTTACCATTTCCGCCGGCCGTTTTCTGGAGGCAAATGAACAGACGTGCCCCACAGGGCGCATTCTGGGCGTAGAGGACACGCCGTTTGACTTCCGCGCAGGCAAGCTGATCGGTGCGGGCCTGAGGGAGGAGGACGACGGCGGCCAGCTTGCCATGGCCCATGGGTACGACCACTGCTTTGTGCTGGATAAACAGCCTGGCCAGCTGGCGCTGGCGGCAAAGGCGTATGCATATAAAACTGGCATCAGCATGGAGGTGTTCACCACCCAGCCCGGCATGCAGCTTTATACGGCGAATTTCCTTTCTCAGGACGGTGTGGACGGAAAAACGGGAGGCCCCCATGCAGATAAGCAGGCCTTTTGCCTGGAGACGCAGCATTACCCGTGCACGCCCTCTCACCCGGAATTCCCCGGCGTGGTGCTTCGCCCTGAGGAGGAGTATCACGAAACCACCATTTACCGTTTCGGTGTGGAATAAATGGCCAGGCTGAAGCATTGCCGCGGCGGCACGCGCGCCGCGCTGGCGGGCTTGTGGGCCGGGCTTGCAGCAGCCAGCGTGCTGTGCTCGTGCGCGCTGGCCGGCGCGTGGCTTTCCGGGACATGGCGCATATGGCTGCTGTGCGCGGCCGCTGTGTGTGCGGCTGCATGCCCGTGCCTCGGCGCTGCCATCCGCCGCCTTGCAAGCGGGCGCGAGGGGGAAAAGCGGGCCGAGGCCGTCCTGAAAGGCCTGCCGCAGGGGTATGTGGTGCTGTGTAATGTGCCCATGCAGGCACATGGCCGCAGAACAGAGCTGGACGCCGCTGTGGTGGGGCCCGGCGGCGTCTGTGTGGTGGAAGTGAAGCATTATGCGGGGGACATTTTCGGCACAGAGCAGGCGGCGGCCTGGCGCCAGACGCGGCCGGGCCGGGGAGGCCAGCAGATAGAAAAAAACGTGACGAACCCCATAGCGCAGAACCGGCGGCAGGTGGCCATTGTGCGCGCTGCACTGCAAAATGCCGGGGAGACATGCCCTGTTTGGGGCGCTGTCTATTTTTCAAACCCGCATGCCCGTGTGCATGTGCGCGCACCGGAGCTTGTGCAGGGCGCGGCGGCACTTTGCCGCGCCGCATGCGGCTCTGCGCGCCTTTCGCGCGGCCAGCAGCGCTCGGTTGTGCAGGCTTTGCTGGCTGCGGGCAGGGCACACTGAGATCACACAAATGCAAACGCCGCAGAAATTTCATTTCTGCGGCGTTTGTTTTTTGTAAAGGGGCCTTGTTCAAACCGGTCAAAACTCTATAATGGAAAGCAGAAAGGAGGCGGGCGGATGGAAAAGGCGTTCGGGCGGCTGCCAAAAGAAAGGCAGCGGCATATTCTGAATGCCGCGCTGGAGGTGTTTGCGCACAGCGATTATAAGCGCGCGTCTACCGAGGCTATCGCTATGAAGGCCGGCATCTCGAAAGGGCTGCTGTTTTACTATTTCAAAAACAAGCAGGCGCTGTATGAGGCGTGTTACAGCTATGTGGAGGCGCTGATGATGCACGAGCTGAGGGCCGTGCAGTTTGAGGGCGTTACAGATTTTTTTGAACTGATGGAGCTGGGCGCAAGGGTAAAGCTGGCGCTGGTGGCCCGTGCCCCTTACCTGATGGAATATTCCATGCGCGTGTATTACGCCGGGGAAACAGAGGCGCAGCGGGCCGCCCGGAAACGGCTGGACAGTGATTTGCTGGGCGGGTTTGACAAATACTTCGGGCATGTGGACCTTTCTAAATTTAAGCCGGAGGCAGACCCGCAGCAGGTGCTGCACATGATGACGTGGATGGCCGAGGGGTATCTGAATGAGAAGCTGCGCCAAGGTGTGCCGCTTTGCCTGGAGGACATGCTGGCAGAATACCGCAGCTGGGCGCAGTGGTTCCGCCGCATGAGCTACCGGCAGGAATATGTGTGAACACAGCGGGCGCTTGCCCGCCGGAGGAAGGAGGCGGTTTCATGGCTGCGATTGCGGAATGGAACCATGTGACAAAAAACTATAAGGGAAGAGGCGTGTTCGACCTCTGCCTGAAAATGGAAGATGGGGAAACTCTGGGTTTTCTGGGGCCGAACGGCGCAGGAAAAACAACTACTATCCGCCAGATGATGGGCTTTATCCGGCCGGACAGCGGCACTGTGCGGCTGTTCGGGCAGGATCCCTTTGCCTGTGCAGCACTACAGGCGCGTGTGGGATACCTGCCGGGCGAGACATCCTTCCCCTCTGATATGACAGGTGGGCAGTTTATACGCTTTCTGGCACAGTACCGCGGCCTGCGCAGCCTTGCGCGTGCCAAACAGCTGGCGGAATATTTCGAGCTGGATACAGGCGCAAAGCTGAAAAAGATGTCTAAGGGCACAAAGCAGAAGGTGGCTATTGTGTGTGCCTTTATGCATGACCCGCAGCTGTATGTGCTGGATGAGCCCACCAGCGGACTGGACCCGCTGATGCAGAGCCGCTTTGTAGAGCTGCTGCAGGAAGAACAGAAAAAGGGCAAGACCATTCTGCTTTCTTCACATATGTTCGAGGAAGTGGAAAAGACATGTACACGCACAGCCATTATCCGCGCCGGGCATATCGCAGCTGTAAAGGATATGCAGGCGCTTTCTCACTCAAAGCGCAAATATTTTACAGTAAGGTTTGAAACGCCGGCCATGGCCGCACAGTTTGCAGCAGAATTTGCGGGCGCAGGGGCACAGGGCGCATATGTGACCTTGCCTGTGGCTGCCTCGCAGGCGGATGCCGTGATAAAGCGCCTTGCGGCATACAAGGTGGAGGATCTTTCTGTGCGTGCACAGACGCTGGAAGAACTGTTTATGCATTTTTACGGGGGTGAGGAAAAGTGAATCTGGCTCTATTTCGCCACAGCCTTCGCGGCCATGTGAAGCTGGGCATTGTCTTTCTGGCTGTAATGAGCCTGTACGGCGGTATGATTACGGCAATGTTCGACCCCAAGCTGGGGGAAAGCCTTGAGATGATGGCTGAAAGCATGCCGCAGCTGTTTGCGGCCTTCGGCATGCTGGATGCGGGCAAGACGCTTACACAGTTTCTTTCGAATTATCTGTACGGTTTTTTGTATATTGTGTTTCCCATGGTTCTTATAGTGATTGCCGCCACGCGCCTGGTGGCCCGCTGGGTAGATACGGGGGCTGCCGCCTACCTGCTGGCCGCCCCAGCCGGCAGAGCAAAAATAGCCGCCACACAGGCGCTGGCACTGGCCGCGGTACCCGTGGTGTGTGTGATGTATGCCTTTGCCTTCTGTGCGCTGACGGCGCAGGTGATGTTTCCCGGCCAATTGGACGTGGCTGCCTTTCTGCGCCTGAACGCAGGGCTTTTATGCCTTCAAATGGCCTTTGCGGGCGTGTGCTTTCTGGCCAGCTGCGCCTTCCGTGATGCGCGCACCGCCGCCGGTGTGGGCGCCGGGGCATGTACAGTATGCATTCTGGTGCAGATGCTGGCAGATGTGGGCGATGAGTTCAGCTGGCTGCAAAACTGCACGCCGCTGGCCCTGTTCGACCAGCAGGCCCTGCTGGCGGGGGAGGCTGGCGCAGCGGCAGGCTGTGCTGTGCTGATGGCGGCGGGCCTTGCGCTGTTTGTGCTTGGCGGCGCCGTGTTTTGCAAAAAGGATATCTGTGTATAAACGGGGCCCTGCGGGCCCGTATTTTCAGCAGGTGAAAAAGCCCTCCGGGGTGGCCAGACGGCCGCCCCGGAGGGCTTTTTCGTGTGCATATCTGCGGCGCGCTGGGCCTGTGCATCATAAAATAAGAAAGTTTCACAAAAGGAAGGCTTGAAATTAAATTTGCCATATGATAGTATAATAAATAATGATATCTAGTATTAAATACTAGATTGTAATGAGCGGAAATGCTTTTCCGTAAAGGGTACGGTGGATATGCTGCAAAAAATAAAAGACCCGGCCAGTGCATTGACGCATTTTGCAGGCTGTGCCATGGCGGCTCTGGCGGCGGTGCCGCTGCTTGTGAAGGCCGCACGGGAACCGGACCGCCTGTATTTCATTGCCATGGCAGTGTTTGCGCTGAGCATGGTGCTGCTGTACGCTGCCAGCACAACGTACCATACGGTGGATTCCACAGATAAAGTGAACCGCCGCCTTCGCAAGCTGGACCATATGATGATATTTGTGCTTATTGCAGGCAGCTATACACCCATCTGCCTCATTACACTGCGCGGGCCGCAGGGTGCTGCGCTGTGTGCAGCCGTGTGGGTAGTGGCGCTGGCGGGCATTGCGATTAAGGCGCTGTGGATTACATGCCCGAAATGGTTTTCCTCTGTGCTGTATATCGCCATGGGCTGGCTGTGCGTATTTGCCGTGGTGCCCATTGTGCGGGCGCTTTCGCCAGCAGGGTTTGGCTGGCTTCTGGCAGGTGGCATCATCTATACGGCAGGCGGCGTTATCTATGCGCTAAAACTGCCGCTGTTCAATGCGCGCCATAAGGCCTTTGGCACACATGAAATTTTTCACCTGTTCGTGATGGCGGGCAGCGCCTGCCACTTTGTACTGATGTACTTCTTTGTAATGCCTGTGGCGGCATAGGGCCGGGCTTGGAATTTGGGCGGCAGAATCGTGCTCGCAGGCTGTGCCCGCTGTTTGCGCAGGTCCCTCAGGTTTTTACTGTCTGTGCCTGTCAGCCCGCTGTTATCCTTCTTCTGCATGTGGTACCCCGTCTGTGCCAAAACAGCGGCGGAGTGCTTTTCTTGAGGCGTGCCAGTACAATCCGGCCTGGGTTTGGGTTCTATACACGGAGCATTGCCTGTGAAATCCACTATTGGCTTTGTTTCGAATGCAGGCGCCTTGCCCGTAAAACCAGGCAAGGCGCAGCGGCAACGGGCCGCCGGATATGCCTTCCATGCAGGAGCATTGCCGCCCATATCCAACTGCGCGGTTATCGAATTTGCACCTGTATCTTGAGCTGGGGAAGCCGCCGCCTGTTCCGGTGGAGGCATCCTGTAAAAAGTTTTCGCTTTCAGCATGGAGCGAAGCGGACAAAGCAAAATTCGATGCGTGTTGGGCTTTTGCCGGCAATAGCCTTACAGGGCCGAATCAAACCGTCGCCTTTGCCGAATGAAAGCGGGGCCGCCTGGTGCCGGGCAGCCCCGGTTCTTGCGCCTTTCCGGCCCATGGCGCGCCGTGGGCGCGCTTAATACTTGTTTGAAAGCGCAAAGTAAAGCACTTTGTTTATCAGAAGGGGCACGCAAGCCGCACCCATCAGCGCAAGGCCTGCTGCACGGGAAAAATACAGGGCCGCAACGCCTGCGGGCAAAAGCAGCGCCAAAGTGCCCCACACGGCCCCGCGGGCCGATTTCTGCCATAAGAACTGCACACGCTCATCGTACTCGCGGCGGCAGGCTTCCTCCAGCCTGCGCTGCGCGTCCGGCGTGCCGCGCAGCATGGCCCGCCAGCGCACCACGCATATCATCACGACGATATCAATACCGGAGAGAAGGCCGGTGAGAAAGCCGCGATACCAGCCGTGCTGTGCGGTGAACGCGCCAAGGGCGAGCAGCACCAGCACAAGGCAGGCGTAAGCGGTGCCCAGCTGGATGCGCCGGGACAAAGTATGGCGAAACTGCGTCAATTTTTCCTGTTCCATGTATCATTCCTCCTCAAACAGAAACACTTCCTCAATAGAGAGGCCGAAGTAAACGGCGATTTTGTGCGCAAGAGGAAGGCTGGCTGTGTATTTGCCCACCTCAATGGAGGTGATGGTCTGCCGTGTGACGCCCACGGCCCGCGCCAGTTCCTCCTGGCTCACCCTGCGGGCCTTGCGCAGGGCGGGGATATTCGTCTTCATACACATGCACTCCTTGCAAAGCTTGCTTTGCAATTTTAGTATAGTGCGCTTTGCAATAGATGTCAAGCCAGCTTTGCAAAAAAGAAAAGCCGCCCTCCCCACCCGGCCTGGGTGGAGGAAAGCGGCCCTTTTGCCTTTATTCAGTTAGAGGCTGCAAACGTCATTCGATGATGCTTTTGCCCGTCATTTCTTCGGGCTGAGGCAGGCCCATCACCTTCAGCATGGTGGGGGCAATGTCAGCCAGCACGCCGCCCTGGCGCAGCTTCACATCGCCCAGGCCCGCCGCCAGGAAGGGCACGGGGTTGGTGGTGTGCGCGGTGAAGGGGTGCTCGGGGTCCGGGTCGTACATTTTATCGGCATTGCCGTGGTCTGCCGTCAGCAGCACGGCGCCGCCTGCGGCCAGCGCCGCGTCAATCACCCTGCCTGCACACTCGTCCACGGCCTCCACGGCCTTTACGGCGGCGCTGAACACGCCGGTGTGGCCCACCATGTCGCAGTTGGCAAAGTTCAGAATAATGACATCGTACTTGCCGCTTTCAATGCGCCGCACACATTCATCTGCCACAAGGTAGGCGCTCATTTCGGGCTGCAGGTCGTATGTGGCCACCTTTGGGCTGTTGATGAGGGCGCGGTCCTCCCCTTCAAAGGGGGCCTCTACGCCGCCGTTGAAGAAGAAGGTTACGTGGGCATATTTTTCCGTCTCTGCAATGCGCAGCTGCGTCTTGCCGTTTTTGGCAAGGTACTCGCCCAGTACGTTCGTCAGCACCTGCGGGCGGAAAGCCACGCTTACGTTGGGCATGGTGGCGTCATACTGTGTGAAGCACACATAGTGCACCGGAAAACGCCCATAACGGCGCACAAAACCAGTGAATGCGTCATCTACAAAGGTGCGGGTAATCTCGCGGGCGCGGTCCGGCCGGAAGTTGAAGAAGATGACGCTGTCGCCTTCGGCCACACGCCCGCCCTCGCATGTCACGGCAGGCACCACAAATTCATCCGTCACGCCTTCGGCATAGCTCTTTTCCATCACTTCTACAGGCGTGCCGCGGTTGCCCTCGCCGTACACAAAGGCGGCGTAGGCCTTTTCCACACGATCCCAGCGGTTGTCGCGGTCCATGGCATAGTAGCGGCCCGTCACAGAGGCGATGGTGCCCACGCCAAGTGAGTCCAGCTTTGCCTGCAGCTCTTTGATAAAGCCAAGGCCGGAGTCCGGCGGCACGTCGCGGCCGTCCATGATAGCGTGCACATACACCTTTGTGAGGCCCATGCGCTTTGCCATTTCCAGAAGGCCGTACAAATGGCCGTTGTGGCTGTGCACGCCGCCGTCGGAAAGCAGGCCCATCAGGTGCAGGGCCTTGCCGTTCTCTTTCGCTGTGCGCATAGCCGAAACAAGGGCCTCATTTTCAAAAAAGTCTCCGTCCGCAATGGATTTGGTGATGCGGGTGAGCTCCTGATACACGATGCGGCCCGCGCCGATATTGGTGTGGCCCACCTCGCTGTTGCCCATCTGGCCATCGGGCAGGCCCACGTTCATACCGGAGGCGCCGATGGTGGTGTAGGGGCAGCTTGCGAACAGTTTGTCGAAATACGGCGTTTTGGCGGCTGCAATGGCATTGCCGTAGGTCTCCTGCGGCACCCAGCCGAAGCCGTCCAGTATGCAAAGAAGCAGAGGTTTTTTCGCCATAGATGTCAGGTTCCTTTCTGCACGTTATGCTGCGCTTATTTCGAGGCGGCGGCCACGATGGCGCCGAAGGCGTCCGCCTTCAGCGAGGCGCCGCCGATCAGCCCGCCGTCTACGTCGGGCTTTTCCAGCAGTTCATCTGCATTGGCGGCGTTCATGCTGCCGCCGTACTGCACCGTGGTGGCCTCGGCCACAGCCTGGCCGTACAGCTCGCCCACCACTTTGCGGATGGCCGCGCACACCTCCTGCGCCTGCTCGCTGGTGGCGGTGCGGCCCGTGCCGATGGCCCACACCGGCTCGTAGGCGATGACGACGCGCTGCATCTCTTCGGCGGAAACGCCCTGCAGGGCAATCTTCGTCTGCATGCGCACCAGCTCTTCCGTCACGCCCTGCTCGCGCTGGGCAAGGCTTTCGCCCACGCACACAATCACCTTCAGGCCCGCGGCCAGGGCGGCCTTGGCGCGCTTGTTCACGGTTTCGTCCGTCTCGGCAAAATACTGGCGGCGCTCGGAATGGCCCACAATGACGTATTCCACACCAAGGTCCACCAGCATACCGGCGGAAATTTCGCCCGTGAATGCCCCGCTTTTTTCAAAGTGCACATTTTCGGCGCCCACATGGATATTGGTGCCGCGGCACAGCTCCACCGCCTTGCACAGGCTGGTGAACGGCGTGCAGATAACCACCTCGCAGCCCGCGTTTTTCACGGCGGGCACCAGCTCGCCGATGAGGGCGGCCGCCTCGGTGGCGGTTTTGTTCATTTTCCAGTTGCCGGCGATGATAGCCTTGCGCTTTGCCTTGTTCATTAGTATCTCTCCCTTTTCAATTCAGTCAACACAGAAAAGGGGCGCGCGGGATGCGCGCCCCTGCGGTTTGCATCAGGCGTTGGCGATGCAGGCGATGCCCGGAAGCTCTTTGCCCTCCAGATACTCCAGAGAGGCGCCGCCGCCCGTGGAGATGTGTGTCATCTTGTCCGCAAAGCCCATCTGCATCACGGCTGCGGCAGAGTCGCCGCCGCCAATCACCGTGGTGGCCTGCGTGTCGGCCATAGCCTGCGCCACGGCCTTTGTACCAGCGGCCAGCACGGGGTTTTCAAACACGCCCATGGGGCCGTTCCACACAACTGTCTTGGCGTCCTTCACGGCCTGGGCGAACAGCTCGCGCGTTTTGGGCCCGATGTCAAGGCCCATCATGCCGGCGGGGATTTTGTCGGAGGAAACGTATTCCACGCTGATTTCGGCGTCAATGGGGTCGGGGAAAGCCTTGGTGACGGCGGTGTCCACCGGCAAAAGCAGCTTCACGCCCTTTTCCTCGGCCTTTTTCAGCATGCTGGCGCAGTAATCCAGCTTTTCATCGTCTACAAGGCTGGTGCCTACCTCGCAGCCCTTGGCCTTCAGGAAGGTGTAGGCCATGCCGCCGCCAATGATAAGCGTGTCCACCTTGCTCAGCAGATTTTCAATGACGTTCAGCTTGTCGGCCACCTTCGCGCCGCCCAGAATAGCGACAAACGGGCGCTCGGGGTCGTTTACGGCGTTGCCCAGATAGCGGATTTCTTTTTCCATCAGGTAGCCCACGGCGGTGTCCTTAATATAATCTGTGACACCGGCGGTAGAGCAGTGCGCGCGGTGGGCAGAGCCGAAGGCGTCGTTCACATACGCGGCGTCCGGGCCCACCAGCCCGGCCAGATCTTTCGAGAATTCGGGCAGGTTTTTCGTCTCCTCCTTGCGGAAGCGGGTGTTCTGCAAAAGCACCACATCGCCGTCCTGCATGGCGGCCACGGCGGCCTTTGCGTTCGGGCCCGTCACCTCGCCGTCATTGGCGAATACAACAGGTTTGCCCAGCAGCTCGGAAAGGCGCACGGCCACCGGCGCAAGGCTGAATTTTTCCTCCGGCCCGTTCTTGGGCTTGCCCAGATGGCTGCACAGCACAAGGCGTCCGCCGTTTTCAATCAGTTTTTTGATGGTGGGCAGCGCTGCCACGATGCGGTTGTCGTTGGTGATAACGCCGTCCTTCATCGGCACGTTGAAATCGCAGCGCACCAGCACGTTGCGGCCCTTTACATTCAGGTCTTCCACCGTTTTTTTACCAAGAGTGCTCATTTGCTTTAACTCCCTTTCCCGAAAAACGTTTGGTTGCATAGTATGCGCGGGGCCTGCGGCCCCGCATACACTTTTATTATAGTGTTTTTTTGCCTGTTTCGCAAGTGCTTCCATGATAATTTTTTCACAAAGAACGGCGGCGCGCGGGTGCCCATCCGCCTGTAAAAAGGCGCCCACCCCGTTTCACCGGGGCGGGCGTGAAGGGGCGGCGGGCCGCCGCCTTGCACAGCAGAACTGTGCGCGGGAGGCATGTGCTATGCGGGCGGCGGCAGGTTCTGTATTTCCTTAAAGTTCGGTATACCGGCAAGGTAGTCTTCGGGCGAAATAAGGGCATATACCGGGCGGCTGGCGGGGTACTCCACCGGCTGACCGCCCTCGCCCGGGCAGCTTTCGGTATAAAACTCATAGGCGCATGTGACAAAAAGGCCCTGAGGGGCTTCGGCAAGCGGGGTGACAAAATCGGGATCGCCCCAGCCGGGGCCGTCGAACACCACGCCGCCCGGCGCCTCGCAGCGGTATTCCTGCCGCAGGGAAAGCGGTTGCGCCGCGCCGGTGGCAGGGTTGATCTGATACGGGGTGCTCAGCCAGATGTTTTCACTGTCCAGCCCGGGCACCATGGCCAGCAGTGTGCTGCCAGCTGTGGTGAGATACCACCGTTCACACGAATGGAACCCTTGGCCCTCGTCGTGGTCATACGGGCACAGTGCAGTAGACACTTCATGCGTTTCACCGGCGTCCAGAGCAAAGCCCATCACAGTGCCGTTTGAGCTGTCAATATAATAACAGCGTGCCACCCATCAGCACGCTGCCGGAGTAGGAAAGAAAGGAATCTTGCGGCACAGTACCCAGCAGCGTATATGCCCCTTCGGGGGAGAGCAAGCCAATTTCAACGCCTTCTACACGGGCAGCATCGCCCCAGTGTACGGTGACGAACTGGCCGTCCCACACGCCAGCCACCTTGCCCCACTGCCAGAAGGCGCTGCGCGCATTGCGAAGCAGATAGGTTTCGGTGCCGTCTGTCAGCGAAATGCGCCCGAACGCATCCTCGCAGAAGCCGTACAGGTACTGTTCATCCGCCCCGATGAACGTCCAGCTGTCGCTGACGGCGGAAAGCGTGCGGCGGTTTTGCCCGCCTGCATCCATCGCCACAAAATCGGCAAGGCCGCTTTCATCCGTTCCCTCTGCAAGATAGCGCGGGCACAGGGCATATACAGCGCCGGGCCGGGCTGTCAGAAAAAGGGCGGGCAGGTATGCACCGCAGCTTTCGTCCGTGTGGGGGCAGCCCTCTTTGTCACACAGGATGCGGTGCTGTTTTGCGGAAAAATCGTACAAAGCCAGAAGACGCAGCGTGCCGTTAGATGAAATGAGGATATCGTAATACCCGGCCTCGCTGACAGCGCACGCAATACCCGCGGGAAGCCAGGTAAGGCTGCTTTGCTGCGTGACCGGCGCAGCGGTGCTTCCGGGCTGCGCGCCCGGTGCAGAGGGGGAACAGCCCGCCAGCGCAAGGCAGCAAAGCACGGTGCAGAAAAGGGCGGCAGGGCGCAGGAAATGCTTCATCATACACACCTCCCTAAATAATCTTAGTTTTTCTCGTTAATACTCCCGTTCTCACAAGATTTCGCAAGTTTTAAGGAAAAGATGCAGATAGCAGCATCATCAAGTGCAGGTTCTCTTTCATCGCTCCACAAGGTGCGGTCAGCCTGGGTACGGGTTTGGCAGTTGTTCAAAAAAACGGAAATTCGGGCTGGAAGAAAAGTAATCCTCCGGTGAAATGAGGGCCAGCGATTCACCGTAGGCCTCCACCGGGTAGGTGCCGCCGTCTTGACCGGTGATAATGTGCGTGCCTAGGTAGGGCATGTCGCCGAACACCAGCAGCCCTTCGGGTGTTTCGGCCAGCACCTGCAGTGGAACGCCATAGCCCTGATAAAGCTGCTGCAGCGTTATCTCCTGTGCCGGGCCGCCGCCGGAAAGCGGCAGAGAAAACAGGCGGGGCGGCACGCTGGCCTGGGGGGCAAAATCTTCCGGCGCGCGGCGCGCGTCCACCTCTGCCAGAAGGCGCCCAGCCACAACAGAGAGCCTGCGCGCACTGCCTGTATAAAATACGCCGCCGTCATCCCAGGTGTGTTCCACGGCCCATTCGCACAGCGCGTCGGAGAAATGGCGCACCTGGCCGGTGGAAATATCCAGCACATACAGGCTGCCCGTTACAGTGTCACTGTAATAATATTTTCCCTCATGGAAGCAGCCGGGGCCGTAGCTGCCGCGGCACAGTTCGGTGAATATGCCGTTTGCATCCATGGCGTAAAACACCTGCAGGCCGTCTTCCGTCATGGGGATGACGATATTTCCATCCAGTTCGCCAAGGCCATACAGTGAAAAATTGTGGTTCAGGTAAAAATTTCGCTCTAAAATAGTCTCGTGGCCGGTGGCAAGCTCCAGCCTGGCGAGGTGCTGGTCCATGATGCCGTACACAGCGCCGCCGCCCTGCGCAAAGACGCCGAGCTGCCAGGAACCGCTCACCTGCGCCACTTCATGCGCCCGGCTTCCGTCCAGCGCGTGCGCGCGCAGGCTGGCAAGGGGCATGCCGCTCCCGCCGTCCTGCTGGGGCACGGTGGAATAAGAATACAGCGTGCCCTGTGACAGGAACAGCATGCCGGTGCCGGGCATCCAGGCGGGGCAGGCCGCACTGCCGTGGGCACAGCCCTCCGCGCTGCACAGCACGCGCTCTTCCAGCGTGGAAAGGTCCAGGCAGGTGACAAGCCCGCCGCCGCCCGAGCAGGCGATAGTGCGGTACAGCGCGCCGTCCCCCTGAACGTAAAATTCATTGCGCGGGCGCGGGCGAAGGGCGGGCATAGCCCCGGCCTGCGCGCCGCTCTGTGCAGCGGCACTGTCCCAGGCGCTGCGGCCCGGCATGGCCGTGCAGGCGGCAAGGGCACTGCACAAAAGAAAAAGGCAAAGCATACGGGCGGCGCGCAGCATGCGGCACATGGCGGTATCCTCCTTTCAAACAGCCCGTTCAGGACGGCAGCGGCTGAGGCAGCTGCTCAAAAAAGCGGAAACTCGGGTTTGAGGAAAAGTAATCCTCCGGCGAGATAAGGGCAAGCTGCTCGGTGTAGACATCCTGCGTATAGCTGCCGCCGTCCTGTCCGCGGATGACAGCCGTGCCCGCGTAGGGCCGGTCGCCTGTCACAAGGAAGCCGGCGGGCGTTTCGGCAAGCACCTGCAGAGGGTGCAGGTAGCCGTTGAAAAAGTCGGTGAGCGTTACCTCTGCCGGCTGGCCGCCGGACAGGGGGAACACAAACAGACGGAGGGCGGGCGCGGCCGTGCCGCCGTCCCCGGTGCCTGTGCTCAGCTGTACGGCCAGGCGGCCGCCCAGCATGCGCAGGGTGCGCCAGCCGCTTCCTCCCTCAGTGCCCGGCCGGCACAGGGCGTCGGAAAAATGGCGCACCTTGCCCGTAAGAGTGTCCAGAACATACAGGCTGCCGGTGGCGGCATCGCTGTAATAGTAATCTGCCCCGTCAAAACAACCGCCGCCGAAATTTTCCGCCGGAAGGCGGCACAGTTCGGAAAGGGCGCCCTGCGCGTCCATGGCGCAGAAAATAAATTGCTGCGGCGCCTGAAATATGAGTACAAGGCGGCCGTCGGGCAGCGGCCCGGCGCTGTCGGAGGAGGCGAACACGGCGCCGCTCTGCGGGGTGAACTGGCGCGAAAGGATAGTTTCGTGGCCGCTGGCAAGGTCCAGCACGCGCAGCTCATTTCCATATGTGCGGTATATCTTTGTGCCGCAGGCCGCAAAGGGCGTGCCCCACTCCAGAAAGTTCACCTGCGCCACCTCGCGCACGGCGCTTCCGTCCGGCGCGTGCGCGCGCAGCGTGCGCCAGCCGGAACGGATGCTGCCGTCCGCCTCGCGTGCAGAGCTGATGGAATATATCACCTCCCCGGCCGCGTATACCTCGCCATAGCCGGAAAAGAATGCCGGGCATGCCTCGGAATCATGCGCACAGCCGGGCACGCTGCACAGGACGCTCTCCTGCATGGCGGCAAGGTCCAGCCGGGCTACAAGCGTACCTTGACCGTGTATGGCGTTCACTGTGCGGTACAGGCTGTTCTGCCCGGCATGACAGGCAAAGGCGGTGCCGGAGCTGTATGGAACAAGGGCCCCGGCCTGCGCGCCGCTCTGCGGGGCCGCGCCTTGCAGGGCGCGACCGGGGACAGGTGTTTTCGGCGCGCCATGCCGCGGCACACATACGGCAAACGTCACGGCAAGGCAAAGCGCGCCCAGCAGCACCGGCAGTGCCCTGCGGAAAAAAGCTTTCATAATAGCTGCATGCCTCCTTCCGGTCATGATGGTGTAGGGATGCATCCGTTTTTCAGGCCGCTCCGCCCAAATATGCCTGGGCGGAACTGGGCGAAAGGCTGCGCGCCTCGGCGCGCAGGTAAATGTCGTACCGGGGCGAGGCCTGCCCCGCCGGATACACCATGGAGGGTGTGGCCCCCACGCTGAGCAGCAGCTGCGCGCCGGGCGAATACAGGCGGCAGCCCTCTGCGCCCGGCGCGGCGGCAGGGTATGCCTGCCAGTCATCCACAGCCGCAAGGCCGAGATGCGCCGCATAATTCCGGGCGCAGGCCTCCCAGTCCACCCCCGCGGGCAGGCCCGCGGCCTCGTGCGTGAAGGCGGCGCAAAAGGCAACCACGGCGCTGTTGCCGGGGGCGTATGTGGCGCTCAGCGCCCTGTGGGAAAGGCTGAAAAAGCCGAATTCATCCACAAGGGCATGGCCCTGCGTGGGGCCGGCATCCTCCAGCGCCTGGAAAGAGCCGTCCCGTGCCCAAAGGGCATACACCTGCGGCAGGGCGCCGGCCCCGAATAAAGCGTCTGCCGCGCCTGCCAGCAGGCTTTCGTCAAATTCAGCGGGCTGGGCGGCGGCGCTGCCTGCATTGGCTTCGCCCAGCACGCGCATGCGCCCGTACAGCGCCTGGGCGGCCGCGCTTTGCGCGGCCGCCTCGCACAGCCCGCCCGCGGGCGCACCGCCGGGTATGGGGTGCGGGGAGGAAAGACGCGCCGCGTCCTGTGCCAGCATGGCGCGGTAGGGCAGCACGGCGGCCGCCGCCAGCGCCAGCACACAGGCAAGGCAGCCCAGCGCGGAAAGAAGATGCTTTTTCATGGTGCCGTCCCCCTCTGCAGGGACAGGCGCACAGTGGTGCCCCGGCCCACCTCGCTTTCAAATTCCAGCGCAGTGTGGTGTGCGGCGGCGATGCGCTGGCACAGCGCCAGCCCCAGGCCGGATCCGTTCTGTGCCCGCGCGCGGGATTTATCCACCATATAAAACGGCTCGGTGATGCGCCCAAGCTCACTTTCCGGGATGCCGCGGCCCTTGTCCTGTACAAACAGCACGATGCCGGTGCCCTGTGCTTCAAACCCCACATGGACAGGGCTGCCGGGCTTTGAAGCGCGCACGGCATTCACTGCGAGGTTATACAAAAGGTCTGCCAGAAGGGGCCTGTCTGCCATCACCCGTATGCCGCGGGCATCTGCGAAGGCGACGCTTGCCCCCTCAAGCCCGGCGCAGGCGTGGCGCACATCGCTGAACACAGCCGCCAGCGGCACGCTTTCCAGCACGGGACCCTCGCGGCCAAGGCGCATCAGCTCCAGCAGCTTCAGGCTCAGCGTCTCCAGCCGCTTTGTCTCGTGATACACATAGTCGGCCGCCTTTTCGCGTGCGCCCTGGCCGATGTCGCGGCTGCGAAGAAGGTCCGCGTAGCCCAGCATGGCCGTCATGGGGGTTTTGATTTCGTGTGTGAAGGCGGCCACAAAATCGTCGCGGCGGCGCACTTCCTCCGCCAGATTTTCCATGGCGTTCTGCACAGAGGCGGCCATGGCGTCAAAATCGCGGCTCAGGGTGCCCGCCTCGTCCTGCGTTTGGATATTCGTGCGCTGGCCGTACTGCCCGGCCGCGATGCGCGCGGCCGCGGCGGAAAGGCGCTTCAGCGGGCGCAGCAGAAACGTGGTGAAGCCCAGCGTCAGGGCCGCCGCCGCGCACAGCAGCGCGGCGCACAGCCGCCAGAAGCGGTGAAGCTGGGCTGTGCGCTCGGCATACAGGGCCGAGATGTCGAACACGCTCACCAGCGTGCCCCGGGCCTCGTTTGCCGAAAGGCTGCCTGCCAGCAGCATATAGGTGCTTTCTCCGGCGGCGCAGAGGGTGTACTGCCCCCCGCCCGCGCGGGCTGCGCCGATAAGCGCGGTTTTGTCCACAGCCTCCGGTAGGCGGGAATACAGGCTGGCCCAGCCGCTGCTCAACAGAGCGAACTGCGCCTGCGGCATGGCTGCGGCAACCTCCAGCCCCGCGCTGTGCAGGGCGTTTTCCGGCGCGCCGCCCTCCCGCGCAAGGCGCAGGGCGGCGTCCTGCACAGAGAGCCTCTGCGCTGTGTGCTGCGCCGCGTTCTGCACGGCGGCGCTTTCCAGCGCCGCGTCAAAATTCTGCGCCACCAGCCGGTAGCCGCCTGCAAGAAACAGCGCGCCCGTCACAGCCACAAGGCACAGCGTCAGCTTCTGGGCTATTTTCATGGCATGTCCTCCAGCTCATAGCCGATTTTATATACGGTCTTGATGGCGGCCTGAAGGCCCAGCTTTTTGCGCAGGCGCTGGATGTGCAGGTCCAGGGTGCGCGAATCCACCTCTGCCTCGTCGCCCCACACGCGCTCGTACAGTGCATTGCGGTACAATACGGCGTTTTTGTTGCGCATCAGCTCCAGCAAAAGGTCGTATTCGCGCGGGGTAAGCGGCACGGGTGCGCCGTTTTTGCACACGGTGCGGCGCACAGGGTCCAGCGTGACGCCGCAGGCCTGCAGCACCGTGCGCCCGCGCCCGGTGCGGCGCAGTGCGGCCTCCACGCGGGCCACGAGCTCGGCGGGCTCGAAGGGCTTGCAGATATAATCCTGCGCGCCGGCGGCAAGGCCCTTTACGCGCTGGGCGACGTCTGTCTTTGCAGTGAGAAAGATAACGGGCGTTTCGTCGCCGATAAAGGTTTTCAGCTCATAGCCGTCATGGTCCGGCAGCATCACGTCCAGAACCACCAGCGCCCAGCGCCCGGCTTCAATGAGGTCTGCCGCCTCGGCGCCGGAATAGGCGGCCCTGCAGCGGTAACCTGCGTTTTCCAGCGCCAGGCACACAAGGTCTGCAATGGCATGCTCGTCGTCCACGACTAAAATGGGTTCCATGTGTACGTCCCCTTCCTGCGGATGCTGCCTTCAGTATAACACACATTGTAACAAAGTTTTATCTGCCCGCCGAAAAGGAAAAGCGCCTCTGTCCTGTGAACAGAGGCGCTTTTGGAAAGCGTATGTCAGATAACGAGCGTGACAATGCGGATGACGAACAGGGCGAACACAATCCACATAACAGGGTGGATGTCGCGGATTTTGCCGCGCACGATGCGCAGCACCATCCACGTCAGCACGCCGAACATGATGCCGTTGGCAATGGAGTAGGTGAAGGGCATCATGATAATGGCCACAAAGGCGCCCAGCACATCGGCCATATCGCCCTCGAACTTTACCTTCAGCACGCTGGACATCATAAACATGCCCACAATGATGAGCGCAGGGGCGGTGGCGAAGCTGGGAATGGCGCCGAAAATGGGCCACAGGAACATGGCCAGCAGGAACAGCACTGCGGTGGTGAGGCTGGTGAGGCCTGTGCGGCCGCCTTCGGCCACGCCGGCAGAGCTCTCTACATAGCTGGTGACGGTGGAAGTGCCCAGGCAGGCGCCGGCCACGGTACCGATGGCGTCGGCCATCAGGGCCTTGCCCACGCGGGGCAGCTTGCCTTCCTTATCCAGCATATTGCCCTTGGCCGCCACACCAATCAGCGTGCCCACAGTGTCGAACAGGTCTACGAACAGGAAGGCGAACACAATCACCGCGAACTCGGCGGCGTTCGTCAGCATGTAGCTGAAGTCGAATTTAAAGGCAGTGTCGCCCAAAGCGGCAAAGTTAGGCAGGAAATCGGCTGCGCCCGTGATCTGCGGAATGACGGAGTACACGCCCGCTTCCACATCTACGACGTACCAGCCGGTCAGCTCGGCCACGATGCCCAGCACCCATGTGATGAGAATGCCCCACAGAATGGCGCCCTTCACGCCGAAGTACAGCATGGCGCCGATGATGACGACGCCGATAAGCGCCAGCGCCACCTGCGGCGTGGCAATGTCGCCCAGCGCCACGCGCGTGGAGGCGTCGGCTGCGGCGATACCCGCATTCTGCAGGCCAATGAAGGTGATGAACAGGCCAATGCCCGTGGTGATGCCGTATTTCAGGTTTTCCGGGATGCAGTTCACCAGCGTCTCGCGGAATTTGAACGCAGAGAGGATGATGAAGATGATGCCCTCCACCAGAATGGCAGTGAGGGCGATTTGCCAGGCGTTGGGGTTGTCGCCCATTTCACCCAGACAGATGGTATAAGCAAAGTAGGCGTTCAGGCCCATGCCGGATGCCAGGGCAATGGGGTAGTTGGCAAGCAGCGCCATGATGATGGTGCCTGCGGCGGCGGCCAGCGCCGTGGCCATAAACACGCCCTGGCTGTTCATACCTGTCGCGCCCAGCATGTTGGGGTTCACGGCAAGGATGTACGCCATTGCAAGGAAGGTGGTGATACCCGCTAGAACTTCTGTTTTCACAGTGGTACCATTTTCTTTCAGATGAAAGAATTTTTCCATGGTGTTTCCTCCTCTAAAAAGATACACAACATATTCAAAACGGGGCTTTCCCGCCTTGGCAAAAAAGAAACCCGGGCACCGCCCCGCCGCAAGGGGCCTGCCCGGGAAACACAAACGCACCCCGCGCACAGCGCAGGGGAACGGAAGGTTTGCCGCCAATAGCCGGGCAGGGGTGTCCGCTAGAAACTGCCGGCCCATCCTGCCGGCGATATATTGGTGCAATTCTATTTTTTTCGCACAACATGTAGTGCAGTATTTTGAAAAAAGAACATTCTTATTATAGCGCTGTCCAAAAACGTTTGGCAAGGTGTGATTTTGACGAAATTTGCGCGCATTTGACACACGAAACCAGCGAAGAGAGCAAACTGTGCGCCCACGGCGGATTTGACAGGCGGCGCGGTACAGGCTATGATAAAAAAGTATTCTGCATAAAGGGGGCTGGCAGCCATCGGAAGGCCGGTTCTGTTCATTTACAATACCCAGGCGGGAAAAAACGGCATCACGGCAAAATTGGACGCCGTGCTGAAGGCGCTGTATGAAAACGGGTTCGACATCACGGTGTGCCCTGTGGGCACGCAGCGCGACGCGCAGGAGCTTTTGGCACAGCAGGGCGGGCGGTATGACGCCGTGCTGTGTGCAGGCGGCGACGGCACGCTTCACCACACGGTGAACGCTATGGCACAGGCCGGGCTGGGGCTGCCGGTGGGTTACCTGCCTGCGGGCTCTACCAACGATTTTGCCGCCAGCGCGGGCCTGAGCGAAGATATGGCAGAGGGCTGTGCGCGCATAGCCTCCCTGCGCGAGACAAGGCTGGACCTGGGCGATTTCTGCGGCCGGCGCTTTTGCTATGTGGCCGCGTTCGGCATGTTTACAGATGTCTCTTATTCCACGCCGCGCCAGGCCAAGAACCTTCTGGGCCACATGGCCTATATTCTGGAGGGCGTCAAACGGCTGAACCTGTTTCAAAGCTGGCACGCCCGCGTCCGGGCAGCGGGCTTCTGTATGGAGGACGATTTCTGGTACGGGTCATTCACGAACACACGCTCAGTGGGAGGCTTCGGCTTCCCCAATGCGGATAAGGTTCAGCTGGATGACGGCGAATTTGAGGTGATGCTGGTGCGCAGCCCCAAAAGCCTGGCCGAGCTGAACACACTGGCGGCAAGGCTGGTGCGGCAGGAGTTTGACGGCAGAGACCTTGTATTTCTGCACGCGAAAGAGCTGCAGGTGACGTTCGGCGCCCCTGTGCCATGGACGCTGGACGGCGAGTTCGGCGGCGAAGTGCAGCAGGCGCAGCTTTCGGTGCTGCCCGGCGCACTGCGCCTTTTGGGCGCGGCGGAGGAAAAATGACTGCGGCGGTGACCGTTGTGTTTGGGCGCAGGAACAGAAAAAGCAGCGCGCCCCGGTTTTTGACCGGGGCGCGCTGTTCTTTTTTGAAAGAAGAGGGGCCGGGGGCTTTACTTTGCGTCGGTGACGAATTCCTTCGCACTGGCAAGCGTGGCGGCCAGATCCTGCATGTTGCTGGGAACAATCAGCTTGGTGGCCTTGCCGTCCGCAACCTTTTCCAGCGCCTCGAAGCTCTTCAGCGTCAGCACCTTCTGGCTGGGCGCAGCCTCGTTCAAAAGTTTGATGGAATCGGCAAGGGCGCGCTGCACCTCCATAATGGCCTGCGCCTCGCCCTGTGCCTCGCGGATGCGCTGCTCGCGCACGGCATCGGCGCGCAGGATGGTGGATTCTTTCTCGCCCTCTGCCACAAGGATGGCGCTGCGCTTTTCGCCCTCGGCGCGCAGGATGCTCTCGCGGCGCTCGCGCTCAGCGCGCATCTGCTTTTCCATGGCTTCCTGAATATCGCGCGGCGGAATGATGTTTTTTACCTCCACGCGGTTCACCTTGATGCCCCACTTGTCGGTGGCCTCGTCCAGAATGGCTGTGATTTTGGCGTTGATGACGTCGCGGCTGGTGAGGGTGTGGTCCAGCTCCATCTCGCCGATGATATTGCGCAGCGTGGTGGCCGTGAGGTTCTCAATGGCGGAAAGCGGGCGCTCGACACCATAGGTAAACAGCTTGGCGTCCGTGATTTGGAAGAACACCACAGTGTCTATCTGCATGGTGACGTTGTCGCGCGTGATGACAGGCTGGGGCTTAAAATCCACCACCTGCTCTTTCAGCGAAACCTTTTTGGCCACGCGGTCGATAAATGGCACTTTCATGTGGAAGCCCGCCGTCCAGGTGCCGAAATAGACGCCCATGCGCTCCAGCACATAGACATAGGCCTGCGGTACGATGGCGATGTTGGAGATCAGGATAATCAGCGCAATGGCCAGCAGCACCAGCAATACGATTAAAAATGGCATAACAAAATTCCTCCTGGTAATATTTTATAAAAAATTACGGTTTGTAGTGAATAAGGGCGGGCCGCTACACGGCGCGCGTACTGCTGCCGGCGGAGGGGCGCAGCACCAGCGTGGTGCCCTCCACGGCTACCACTTCGGCCAGCTGGCCCTCAGCCAGCGGCACATCGCAGCGCGCGGCCCAATCCACACCCGACAGGCGTGCCCGCCCGGGGCGCGCGGGCTCTACGGCGGCAATTACCTCGGCTGTCTGGCCCACATTGCGGTCTGCGTTTGTGGGCACGGCGGCTTTGGCATCTTTTTTGCGCACCAGCGGCCGCATCAGAATCAGGCACAAAAGGCTCACCACCAGAAATACGGCGGTTTGTGCCACCGCATTGGGCACGAAGGCGCTGAACAGCAGCGCCGCTGCGGCCCCCGCGCAAAACCAGATGGAGACGAGCGTGGTGGTGGCGGCTTCAACTGCGATGAATACAATAAGCAGGACTAGCCAGACGATGCTGGCAATAGTAAACGACATGAGGCTCCCTTCCTTTCTTGGGCGGCGTCTCGCGATTGCCTTATTTGTATTGTATCAGAAAGCCTTGCAAAGCACAAAGGGAAAAAACGGGCGGTTTTGCCCTGTTTGAGCCCGGAAAGCGAATTTTAAGAACTTTCGTCCCCCGTGCAAAGCCGGGCGCGCCCAAGCGTGACTGGGCGCGCCCGGGCGGCAGAACACCTGTTTCCGCGCCCGCCGCGAAAAAAGAGCATAAGGCGTAATGCGGGGCGCTTGTTTGCCCTGTAAGTTATGTTATAATGAAAAAAAGACAGAGGCCGCCTGCTTTTTCGCGTTTGGGCGGCAGAAGGGGGGCGTTATATGTTCTGCACTCATTGTGGCGCACATCTTACAGGGGGCGAGCGCTTTTGTCCCGGCTGCGGGGCGGCCCTGCAGCCGGCGGAAGCCGCGAGGCCCGGTGTGCAGCAGCCGCTGCCTGCCGCGCCGCAGGGCCCGGCAGGGCAGGGCTGGCAGCAGCCCGCATATGCAGGCTATATGCCAAGCCGGCCGCCCAGAGCTGCAAGAACACCCTGGCCGGATGCATATTATGTGCAGGAGTTTGAGAAGGTGGCCGCCACGGGGAAGGGCAGCTTCAACTGGGCCGCATTTTTCTTCGGGCCGTTCCACTGCCTGTACCGCGGCTGTGTGCCGCGCTTTCTGAAGCTGTATCTGCCCATATGGGCGGCCGGCATGGCGGCGGCAGTGTTCGTCCAAATGCAGGCGCCTGCGGCGCTGCACGGCGGGGGCGGCCTGTATGCGCTGGGCCTTGTGCTGAACCTGCTGTGCAGCCTGTGGGGAGTGGGTGTGGGGCTTTACAACGGCTTCACGTTCAACCGGCATTATTTTGAGCATGTGCGGGGCAATGCCGCGGCCCCCACGCGCCCCGGCCTGATGGGCGTTGCGCTTGCCGTGCAGGCTGTGGTGGGCATTGTGCTGGCAATGGTGATGCTTGCCGGCCTTGGGGCCGAGCTTGGGCGCGGAATCCGCAGCGGGGTGGGCGGCCTTCTGGACGACAGCATGCCTTACGAGGATGTGCAGGGCGGCGGCCACAGCGACCCGCAGGGAAAATACGACGCTCTGTTCTCCGCTATTCTGGACAGCCACGCCGGCGCTGCGGAAACAGTGCAGGATTATACCCAGGGCTATACCGTGCCGCGCGCATGGCCCGCTGGCACGCCGAACGACATGATACTTCGCGCTTCGCGCCTGTTTGCAGATGATGATATCAGCCTTGGCACGTTGGTTTCAGCTATGAATAACACGGTGTGGAGCGAAGAGTATGCGGCCGATGAGGGCACGGACGGCTGGAACAGCCAGCTTTTATACGGCGAAGTGGGCGAGACGGCGGTGCAGCTTGAATTTTCCCGCAGGGGCGAGCTTGTGAGCATCATTTCCGCCATCACGTATCTGGTGGACGATGATGACCTCAACTCTTATTATGAGCTGACACAGGAAGAACTGGCCGCCTTTGTGCAGTGGCTGTATGAGCAGGCGGGCACACAGGGCGGCGGAATGGCCGCGCGTGTGCGCGGCATCTGGGCGGACGGCGCCGGGCAGCAGCTTCAAATTACGCCTGGTATGCTTGGCGGTGAAGGCTGTGAGCTGTGGTTTGTGGAAAACGGCGCCCTTGTGCTGCGGCTGGACAGCGGCGCATACCGGCGGCTGGTGCTTTCTCAGGGCGACACGGTGCTCACCGTCAGTGAATGTGATGAAGACGGCGCGGAAACTGCGCCGGGAAGTGTCTATTATAAAATGTGAGAAAGAGGAACGGAGGATGGATGATGAATTGCCCTGTATGCGGCCAAGAGCTTGCACTAGGTGCAGCCTTTTGCCAGCACTGTGGCGCGAAGCTGAACGGATACTGCCCTATATGCGGAAAGCCGCTTGTGAAAAATGCCCGGTTCTGCCAATACTGCGGTGCGCAATGCGGCACGGCAGGCCCTCTGCCCATGCAGCGGCCTGAGGAGGCTGCACCGGCACCGTGTACGGCTTCCGCTGCGGCCTGTGCACCGGAGGGGGCCGGGGCGTCTGATCCGCCCTCTTCAGCAGAGCCGGCGCGGCCGCAGGAGCCTTCCCCGGCACCCGCACCTGTGCTGGAAGCCCCCGCACCCGGCCAGCAGCCCGGGCTGGAAAAGCAGCCAGCGTATTATAAAGCGGAATTTGAAAAGCTGAGTCAGGGAAAGAAAACAGATTTCAACTTTGCCGCCTGCTTTCTAGGCTTTTGGCACACCTTGTACCGCGGCTGCTGGCGGCGCTTTCTGTTGCTGTACAGCTGGCTGGGAGTATTGACTGCTGCGTCGGGGCTTGTGGCGGCGCACGAGCTGGAGACGGTCGTGATGATGAATACCGCCTATGCCAGTGCGGTATGGCACTGGGATGGCACTGTTTCAGCTTTTATCAGTGCGGTGCTGATGCTTCAAGTGGCTGTGGCGCTTTACAACGGCACCACCTTCAACGAGTATTATTATAAGGTGTGCAGGCGAGAAGCATCTGATGCTGAAAAACGTCAAATTGGCCTTGTGGCGGGCGTGCTGGTATCCGTTGCGGCGGCCGTGGGGGTGCTGGCCTTTGCCGTGTACAGCTACGGAAATGGAAAGGTGCAGGGTACGCTGTACCGCCAGAAGCTGCTGGAGGACGCGGCCGTCAGAGGGCCGCAGGTGCAGCAGGCGCTGACCGAGAGCGAAGTGTACATATTGGATGAACAGCTTTTCCTGAGGGGCTATGTCCCGGAAAAAAATATGCCGGCCTCGCTGGCGGATAAGGGCGTGGGAGAACAGGTGCTGCAAAGCATCCGCCTGTTTTACGATGACGAGCACAGCCTTGGACAGGTGATGAACGCCGCAGGGCTGCAGCCGTTTTTCTCTGAGCTGACGGTACAGGAGGACGGCTCCGCCTTGGGCTTTATCTTTTGTAAGATAGGCGAGTCATTTCTTGAGCTGGACTTGAAAATACAGCCGGGCCAAAGGACGGTCGTTTTTACCAATGCCTTGTTCCTGGACAGTGAAATGGAAAAAAGCGTGCAGGCCAGCACGAATCAGGCAGCCTCGCTGCTGCAATGGATGTATGGGCAGGCGGGCATGGATGATACGCCCGGTCTGGCACGCCGTATACAGGGAACTTGGGAGGATGAAGAGGGTAACCGCATCTATATCACTTCGTACAGCATAGACGGCCAGGATATCGCTTACCAATATGTGCTGGACGGCGATATTCCGGGCCTTGTGGTATCGGGCAGTACGATATTCGGCGTTGCCGGCCTGACAGAGGACGATGTATTGGTATGGGGCTACGGCCTGCATGATTCTGTGGATATAGAAACGATGTTTTATAAAAGAGTGCAGTGACAGCCTGTGAAGAAACAAACGCAGGTTTTAGCGGCCTGGATGAAAAGGGCTCCGGCGCGGGCAGATGTATTTTGCCGCAGTGCTTGGCGCGGGGCATCTTGCGGCAGAGGGAAGATATCCCTCAAAATGGGCGTATGGCAGTGCCGGAGATATCTGTTAATACAGCGCAGGATATATTTGCCCCTTTGAGCTGCAAGCCGGCGCTCACAAGCCAGCGGCGCTTTACCCGCATGCTCTGAGACAGTTGTGCAAGACCTTGTTATGATAAAAGGTCACCTTGCGTATGCAGCCCTGTTCTGTATAAACCGTCTGGCGGTATTTAACAGATGCACAAAAGCTGTAAGGGGCTGTGGCCGAAGCCTTTTACGGACGATTCTGCGGCCGGGGAGGCATTGCTGGGCCACAAGCCCCTATTACAGCGCAGTACTGCCCCTGAAGAAGGGTTTTAATAACTGTTATTCTGAAATACAAGGAGGAATACCACAATGAAATGTTCACTTTGCGGAAAGCCTGTGGAAGACGGCGCCGCGTTCTGCCCCTTCTGCGGCATGAGGCTTGGGCAGGAGGCGACGGGCGCACAGGCGGGCGCGAATGCCCCGCCGGAGGCCCCTGCGCCTGAACAACAGCCCGCTGCGGCGCCTGGGGCAGGCACTGCAGAAGGCCCTGTGCCCGGCATGGGGGCGGCACCCACGCCCGGCATGCCGCCGTACAGTGGCCAGACGCCATATGGCCAGCCCTACTATACCCAGCCGCAGCAGGGAATGCCTTATGGGGGCGCAAATGGGCCGGCTGCCGGGGTGAACCCCTATTACGCCCGTGAATTTGAGCTGATTGCAAACGGCGGAAAGCCCCATTTCAACTTTGCGGCGCTGTTTCTCGGTTTCTGGCACACGCTGTACCGCGGGTGTATAAAACGTTTTTTGGCCTTATATGCACTGCCCTGGCTGCTTACCATGGTCCTGGTGGGCGTGGAGATGAGCATCATGGTGGACAGTATGTATATGGCTGCCATGGGTGTGGTGCCCACCGGCCTGCTTGTTGTATTCCTGCTTTCAGCTGTGCTTTCGCTGGTGTCTCTGGGCCTTTCCATTTATAACGGCGCCACGTTCAACCGCTATTACTATAATCTGTGCAAAGGCGATGCGCGCGTGCCCAAAAAGACGGGCCTGCTGGTGGGTGCCATTGCACTGAATGTGGTGTTGTCCATCATCGGGACGTCTCTGAGCGCGGTGGGCATCGCGGGCGCTGCGATGCATTCCGGCTATCCCTCAGTGGATGACCCGGGCGATGTGCTCATTTCACAAAGCGGGCCATCTGCCGGTGTGCCGGACGGCGAATTGGAAGAGCATGCGGGCACCGTGATGTATACGGCTCTCACGGATGCCACAGTGCCCGCCGAATACAGCCAGATATTGACGGAATCCCATATTTTCGCTGAGGATGTCCCCGCAGATATCCTGGAGGCAGGCGCGTTGGAGCAAGCGGGCCGCGCCGCTTATTTGTTCTACAGCGATGCCTATACCCTGGGCGACATGCTGGACGCGGTGGCGGACGATGTGAGATGGTCTGACGCAGAGCCGGACGAAGAGGACATGAACCTTTACAATGGCAGCCTGCGCTGCCTTGTGGATGACACCGTTATCGAACTGGCGCTTTCTGCCTTCCCGCTGGGCGATGGCGACACCTGCCTTTCCGTGATGGGCGGTATTGTGTATAAAAACGGAGATATGGACGCAGATTCCTACCATATTTGCACGCCGCAGCAGGTGAACTCCTTTATGAAGTGGCTGTGCGTACAGGCCGGGGCTGAAACGCCGGTGAGCGTTGCCCGCCTTGCAATGGGCACATGGGCCAGCGCTGACGGCCAGACGCTGGAAGTGACGGAGTTTTCTTTGAACGGTGCTGAGATGTATCTGAACAATGTGGCGGTTTCACATGAAGGCGCATTGGCGGTGGAGTATATGACGCCGGACGGCTATGGCTATTTTGAGCCCAGTGCTGACGGTGCGGCCATGACAGTGTATTCTTATCTGGACGGAAGCTCGGAGGAGACAGTGACGCAGTATACCCGCGTGGCCTGAATTTGCATTCTTTCAGGCCGATGTGTTGTATTTTGGGCACCGCTTCAAAAAATAGGGCCACTTGCCTGCATGCAGGCAAGTGGCCTTTGTGTAAGGTGGAAATGCCGCCGGCAAGGCCGACGATGGAGAAAGAAAGGCGGCGTCAACGGGCAGGGATGACCCCGGCTTGATGATGCCGTGGCGGGTGAAGGGCCAAGCCCTCCGCCCGCCATTTTGCCGGTGGAGAAGCACTGTGTGCCGGGCAACCCGGCAAAAGGCCTTAAAAGGAAGAACCTGGCAAATAGCGCGGATGACGGCGGTTTGACAGACAGGGCGGCAGGCTTACGCCGTGCGCACCTCGAAGGAATAGGGCGGCACGGTGACGGTTTGCCCGAGAAGGGCGGCCTGCACGCTTTCCGCCGTGCAGTTGAGGCATATGGCGAGGGCGCTGTGCGCGGCGCGGCGCTCGTAGCAGAGCACGCCGCCCTCGGCATAACGCACAAAAAGCTGGCCGTCCGCAAGGGCAGGGCAGCGGCGCCGCAGGGCCGACAGGCTTTTCAGCACGGGGATGATGTGCGCCTCAGTGCTGTTCCAGTCGAAATAGGCGCGGTTGAACGGGTCTTTATAGCCCTGCATGCCGATCTCGTCCCCGTAATAGATGCTGGGGATGCCCGGCAGCGTGAACAGCATGGCATACGCCATGCACACAAGGCGGCGGCCGTGCTCATACCGTTCCGGAGAAAGGCGGCGGCCGCTTTGCCAGTAGCGGTCTTTCCCCTCGCAGCTCTCGCCCGCAAGGGCGGTGATGGCGCGCTCTGTGTCGTGTGTAGAGATAAAATTCATCAGCACATGCAGCGCGGGCGCAGGGTAATTTTCGCAGATGCGCAGAATAGAATCTGCGGCGCTGCGCGCGCTGCCGCCGCGCAGGAATCCCAGCACAGCGCTGCGGAAGGGATAGTTCATTACAGCGTCCAGCCCCTTGCCCAAAAGATAGGCGCGTCGCGCGCCGTAGCTGAATTTGGTGGTGGCGTCCTCCCACACTTCGCCCAGAAGGTATTTATCCTCACCGTGGCGTTTTACGGCCGCGCGGATGGCCTCGATAAAATCGTCAGGAAGCTCGTCGGCCACATCCAGCCGGAACCCGCTGGCCCCAAGGGAGAGCCAGGTGTCGATGACGCCGCCCTCGCCGCAGATGAACCGGCGGTAGCTCTCGTCGTTTTCGTTTACCTCGGGCAGCGTGTCGAAGCCCCACCACGCGCGGTAGCCGCATGGGTAGGCCGGGGAAAAATCGTACCAGCGGCGATAGGGGCTGTCCGGCGAGTTGCAGGCGCCGCACACAGGGTAGCGGCACTCGCGGTTGAAGTAGATAGAGTCAGAGCCCGTGTGGCTGAACACGCCGTCCAGAATGATGGAGATGCCCTGCTGCTTTGCCTCGGCGCACAGGCGTGCAAACTCTTCATTTGTACCCAGCAGCGGGTCTGCCTTCAAGTAATTTGCTGTGTTGTAGCGGTGGTTCGAGTGTGCTTCAAAAATGGGGTTCAGGTACAGCATGGTTACGCCCAGCCCGGCCAGATACGGCAGCTTGCGGCGGATGCCCTCGAAATCGCCGCCGAAATAATCCCGCGTTAAGTACCCGTCCACCTGTTCTGTGGGCCAGAAGTAGGGCTCGCCGCTTTTGTTTTCGCGGTAGATGCGGTCGGCAAAGGGCATGGGCTTGGGCCGGCCCTCCAGAAAACGGTCGGGGAATATCTGGTACATCACGCCGCCCTTCAGCGCGGACGGTGTGGAAAACCCGGCCTTGTACACCGTAAGCTGATATTCTTCGCCTGTACCGGTGGTGACATAGGCCTCGCCCAAGGCGCCGCGGTACAGCTTGCGGTAGCCTGTGTAAAGGTCAAAATAGTAAAAGTACAGCCCCGGCTGCGGCATGGGCACCGTGATGGTGAACAGGGCCTGCCCGTCCGGCATGTGTGCGCCGCCCTGGCCGCCGGAAACGGCATGCAGAGCAAGCAGGGACGGCTCTTCGCCGTCCCTGTGCAGGGCAAGATAAGGCGTGGTGCAGCCGAATTCACCGGGCACCCGCAGCGTGAAGGTGACGGCCTGCCCTGCGCGCACGGCGCCGGAGGGGGCCTTGTGAAAGGTATCGAAACTGTTATAAATGGAACTCATCGGGCGTTCTCTCCTGCAATGGAGTTATTTTACCGGTTCGGCATGCCAGATGTTGCGCGCATATTCAAACACGGCCCTGTCGGCAGAGAAAATGCCGCTGTTTGCAATGTTCATCAGGCTCATGCGGTTCCAGGTGTCTCTGTCGGCATACAGGCGGCTCACATCGCGCTGGGCACGCAGGTAATCTGCAAAATCTGCCATTACCATATAAGGGTCCGACGTGCGCAGGTTCGAAGCTATCTCGTGGAAGCTCTCGCCGTTCCAGCCCCTTTCCAGAAAATCCAGCACCTGCGAGGCCTCCGGGCAGGCGTTGATGAAGCCGGAGGGATGATAGCCGAACTTTTTCAAATCGTTCACCTCCGGCGTGCGCATGCCGAAGATGATTTCGTTTTCCAGCCCGGCGGCCTCGGCTATCTCCACATTGGCGCCGTCCAGCGTGCCGAGGGTGACGGCGCCGTTCAGCATGAATTTCATGTTGCCTGTGCCGGATGCCTCTGTGCCCGCAAGGCTTATCTGCTCGGACACCTCGCTGGCGGGCATCAGCCGCTCGCTGGTGGTGACGCAGTAATCCTCCAGATACACCACACGCAGCTTTTCGCGCACAGCCGGGTCTGCATCTATCAGCTGGCCCAGCTTGCAGATGAGGCGTATCATCTGCTTTGCCATATAATACCCCGGCGCGGCTTTGGCGCCGAAGATATAGGTCTTGGGCATCACATCCGCATTCGGGTTGTTCTTCACATACAAATACTGCGCCGCAATGTTCAGTGCGTTCAGGTGCTGGCGCTTGTATTCGTGCATGCGCTTTACCTGCACATCGAAGATGCTGGCCGGGTCTATCACCTGGCCGGTTGCTTTTTTCAGATGCTCGGCAAAGGCCTCCTTGTTGCTGCGCTTCACTTCGTCCAGCCGCTTCAGCACGCTTCGGTCGGCCGCGTATTTTTCGAAATTTTTCAGCAGAGATGCGTCTTTTTTGAAGCCGTCGCCAATGGTGTCGCTCAAAAGCTGTGTCAGCGCCGGGTTCGAGGCCAGCAGCCAGCGGCGGTAGGCAATGCCGTTGGTGACATTTGTGAACTTTTCAGGGCTGTACAGAAAGTAATCGTGGAACACGCTCTGCTTGATAATATCGCTGTGCAGCTTCGACACGCCGTTGATGGAATGGCACACATAGCAGCAGATATTGGCCATGCGCACCTGGTTGTCGCCCAGAATGGCCATATAGTTTATCTTGCCTGTGTCGCCGGGGAAGGCGCGCTCAAAATCAGCGCGGCAGCGGCGGTCCAGCTCTTCGCAGATCTGGTAGATGCGGGGCAGCGTCTTTTTGAAAATGTCGATGTTCCATTTTTCCAGCGCCTCGCTCATCACCGTGTGGTTGGTATAAGCGAAGGTGCGGCGGGTGATGTCGAACGCATGCTCCCAGGTGAAACCGCACTCGTCCAGCAAAATGCGCATCAGCTCGGGAATGGCAAGCGTGGGGTGCGTGTCATTGATATGGATAGCCACTTTGTCCGGCAGGTTATCCAGCGTGGCATACTGCGAAAGGTGTGTTTTTACTATGTCGTTGACAGACGCGCTGGAAAGGAAATACTGCTGGCGCAGGCGGAGTATCTTGCCGTCCATGTGGTTGTCATTTGGATACAGCACCTTGGAAATAAGTTCGGCGTTGGCATTTTTTGCAATGGCGCTGCCGTACTGGCCCGCATTAAAGCTGCTCATGTCGAAGCCGGGCGCCTTGGCGCGCCACAGACGCAGCTTCGAGACGCCCGCGCTGTCATACCCGGCCACAAACATGTCGCTGGGCACGGCCAGCACGCTGGAATAGTTTTTATGCTTCACGCAGTGGTACGAGCCGTCCCAGCTCTCTTCTATCTCGCCGTCAAAGCGCACCTCCACGGCCTGATCTGGGTGGCTTTTCAGCCACACGCCGCCGCCGGGCAGCCAGTTGTCGGCGTGCTCTTCCTGCCAGCCGTCCACGATTTTCTGCTTGAAAATGCCGTATTCGTACAGGATGGAATAGCCCATGCCGGGAATGTCGTCTGTGGCCATGCCGTCCAGATAACAGGCGGCCAGGCGCCCAAGCCCGCCGTTGCCGAGGCCGGCGTCCGGCTCCTGCTCATAAATATTGTCCAGCCTGATGCCGTGGTCCTTCAGCACGGCTTCGGCCACACTGGCAAGGCCCATGTTGAACAGACTGGTTTTCAGGCTGCGGCCCATGAGAAATTCCATGCACAGATAGTACACCTGCTTGCCGTTGGCGCCGTAAGTGCGCGACATGAAGCTTTTGCGCTTTGCACTGAGCATGCCGCGCACGATAAGCGCCAGCGCGCGGTATATCTGTTCATCGGTGGCGCTGGCAAGGTCTGTTGCGAATTCGCTGAACAGCTTATCTGCCAGCAGTTTGTCAAACTCTTTCTTTGTCATTTTCGTATTCAAAAGTCATCTACTCCGTTCTGTCTGCACGCTGTGGAAAAGCGGGCGTATGCCCCGGCGCGGCCCCTTGCCTGCCGGGCGTGCCGCGCAAAGGCACATACACGATATCAGTATACTCTATCCATGCCCTCAGTTCAACAAAAAAACCGTGCTGTGAAGCCAAATGTGCAAAAAAACGGCATGCGCAGCAGCCCGCCGCCTGCCGCTCGAACCCCATGCACGAAGTTTTTTCAAAATCAGCTTTCCATCTTTCTTTTTTTTGCACTTAATAGTATAATAGATTCCAGATATCTATATGCCGGGGCGCAGCGCCCCGCAAGGAAAGGAAGTTTGCGTGTATGCCGGCAAATAAAATCAAGCTGGAGATCTGCGGCGCCAGCTATGTCATCGCCACCACCGATACGGAAGAGTATATATTGAGCCTGGCTGAAAAGCTGGATGCGGATATGAACCAGATGATGACGAACAACCCCTCGGCGTCTATTGCCACTGCCGCTGTTATCACGGCGCTGGGCTATTTGGACGAGCTGAAGAAAAGCACCAGCGGCGCGGACAACATGCGCGCGCAGATCAAAGATTACCTTGAGGACGCCGCTAAGGCAAAGCTCTCGGCGGAGGAGGCGCGCCGTGAGGTAGAGCGCCTGCGCCGTGAGATCGGGTATCTGAAAGAAAACCACTGATGCAGGCATATGCTGCCGTGCCGGAGGTGCTGGCGCCTGCGGGCAGCCGGCAGGCGCTGGAGGCCGCGGTGCGCGCCGGTGCAGACGCCGTATATCTGGGCCTTACAGATTTTAACGCCCGCCGCACGGCGGGCAATTTTGACGCCGCCGCCTTGCAAGAGGCCGCGGCTTTTTGCCGTGCGCGCGGCGTGAAGTGCTACCTGGCCTTCAATACCGAGCTTCTGGACGGAGAACTGCCGCGCGCGGAACAGGCGCTGTGCGCGGCCGGGGCCGCTGGGGTGGACGCCGTGATTGTGCAGGACCTTGCAGCAGCCGCCCTTGTGCGGCGCTGCGTGCCTGGCGCCGCGCTGCACGCCTCCACCCAGATGAGCGTGCACAGCCCGGCGGGTATCCGCCAGCTTGCGGCGCTTGGCTTTTCACGGGCAATTCTGGCGCGTGAAATGAGCCTTGCAGAGCTGCGTGCCGCTGCAAAAGAAAGCCCCATCGAGCTTGAGGTGTTCGTGCACGGCGCGCTGTGCATGAGCGTGTCCGGCCAATGCTATATGAGTGCCTTTCTGGGCGGCCGCAGCGGCAACCGCGGGCTGTGCGCAGGCCCGTGCCGCCTGCCGTTTTCGGCCGCACGGTGCCCGCGCGAGGGCGATTTTCATCTCAGCCTGAAGGATCATTCCCATCTTTCCAGCCTGCCTGCGCTGCGCGAGGCGGGCATTACAAGTGTGAAAATAGAGGGGCGCCTGCGCGGGCCGGAATATGTGGCGGCCGCCGTGGCCGCATGCGTGGCCGCGCGCGACGGGGCGCCCTATGACGAAGAATTATTACAAAAAGTATTTTCGCGTTCTGGTTTTACGGATGGTTATATAAAGGGCGTGCGGAACGGCACGATGTTCGGCGTGCGCACGGCACAGGACGCTGCTGCAGCACGCACCGCCCAGCCCGTCCTGCGTGAGCTGTACCGCCGAGAGCGGCCCAGCGTGCCGGTGCGCATGTGCCTGACTTTGAAGGAGGACGGTGCCGCGCTGGAGGCACGCGATGAACAGGGGCGCACTGCGTGCGCACAGGTGCAGGCGGCGCATGCGCCTGCCCAAAAGGACCTGACGGAAAGCTGCGCCCGCGTGCTGGAAAAGACGGGCGGCACACCTTTTTTTGTGCGCGCGGCCGCTGTACAGGGGGCGGATGCCTGGTACGCGCCTGCGGGTGAGATAGGCGCTTTGCGCCGCGAGGCGCTGGAAAAACTGCTGGCCCTGCGCGCCGCGCCGCCGGAGGCGCCGCACCCCGTGCCCCCTGCTCTGCCGCTGGCCGCGGCTTTGCAGGCTGCGGCCCCGCGCAGAGCGCCGGCGCAGGCTGCGCTTTGCGCGCGCTTTGAGACGCCTGAGCAGCTTGCGGCCTGCACGGAAGAGCGGCTTGCAGCCCTTGCGCGCATATTGCTGCCTGTGGGGCACCGGACCTGCGTGCCCGCGCCGCTGCGCGCCAAAGCCTGGCTGGAGCTGCCGCGTGCAGAGTTCACGGGCGAAGCCGAGCTGGGGCAGGCGCTTTCCGCCCTTTCCGGCGAGGGCTTTGCGGGCTGCGTGGCGCAGAACCTTGCGCACTTTGCCCTGCCGGGGGCTGGGCCACTGATGGGCGGCTTTGGGCTGAATGTGGCAAACGCGGCTGCTGCACGCGCATACCTCGCCATGGGCTGCGAGAGCATCACCGCCAGCCCCGAACTGACAGCGCAGGGGGTGCGCGGGCTGGCCGCACAGGCGCCTACGGCCATGCTGGCCTACGGGCATATGCCGCTGATGCTGACGCGCGCGTGCCCCCTGCACAATGTGCATGGTTGCAAGGGGTGCCCGCAGAAGGGAGAATTGACAGACCGCAGGGGGGCGAAATTCCCCGTGCGCTGTACAGGGCCGCAAGGCATGCGCACGGTGTATAACCCGGTGCCGCTGTACCTGTGTGACAAAGCAGGGCAGGTCGGCGCGGATATGCTGCTTTTGTATTTTACCATAGAGGCCCCGCAGCGCGTGGGGCAGGTGCTGGACATGGCGCGCACCGGCGCGCCGTTCGATGGCGCCTTTACCCGCGGGCTGTTTTTCAAAGGCGTGCTTTAACTCATGCCCGGGGCCAAAAGAGAAAGGATGGAACCCGATTTGAACGTACCTGTTAAAATAAAGCGCCTGCGCCGGCAGGCAAAGCTGCCGGCTTACGCCACGGATGGCGCGGCGGCCATGGATTTGTGCGCCGCGCTGGAGGCGCCGCTCACTCTGGCCCCCGGCCAGCGCGCGCTGCTGCCCACTGGCTTTGCCATTGAGCTGCCCGGGCCGGAATATGTGGCGCTTATTTTTGCGCGCTCCAGCCTGGGGGCCAGGCACGGGGTGGCGCTGCCCAACGGCGTGGGCGTGATAGATTCCGATTACCGGGGCGAAGTGCACGTGGCGCTGGCGAACCACGGGGATGAGGCCTACGTCATTCAGCCGGGCGAGCGCGTGGCGCAGATGGCTGTGGTGCCGGTGGCGCATGCCGTGCTGCAGGAAGTGGGCGAGCTCGGCGGCACGGCCCGTGGAGAAGGGGGCTTCGGCTCCACCGGGAAGCTTTGAGGCAGAAAGGGGAACATAACGATGAAAATGAAACGTACCCTGCTTTTGTGGTTTTTTATTCTGGCGGGCATCGTGCTGGGCGCCATGCTGGCCAGCGTGTGCCGCAACGTGCCGTTTTTGAGCTGGCTGAGCTATTATCAGTCCATTGGCTTTAACTCAGACGCGCCCTTTGTGCTGGACCTTTCGGTGGTGAAGCTGACGTTCGGCTTTTCCATGGGCGTGAGCGTGGCGCAGATATTCACCATTGCCGCAGCCATTTTTCTGTACAACCGCACTTCGCTGCGCTGAGGAGGGCATGATGGAGCTTATTTTGGCCTCCGGCTCGCCCCGAAGAAAGGAACTGCTGGCGCTGATTACGCCGGAATTCACCGTGCACACCAGCGATGTGGATGAAAGCGTCATTTCCGCCCCTGCGCCGGAGCTTCTGGTGCAAAAGCTGGCGCAGGCAAAATGCCGCGCCGTAGCGGCACAGCACCCGGCGGCCTGCGTGCTGGGGTGCGACACCGTGGTGGACGTGGACGGCGAGGTGCTTGGCAAGCCGCACGGCGCGGCGGACGCGCGGCGCATGATGCGCCTTTTGTCGGGCCGGGCGCACCGGGTGCACACCGGCGTGTGCTTGGCGGTGCCCGGCAGGCCGGACGAGGTGTTCGTCTGCACGTCCTCGGTGCATTTCGCCCCTTTGAGCGGGGAAGAAATAGAGGCTTACATTTCCACCCCGGAGCCCTATGACAAGGCGGGCGGCTATGCGGTGCAGGGCGGGGCGGCAAAATTTGTGCAGGGCATTGAAGGGTGCTACCACAACATTATGGGCCTGCCTGTTTCGCGTGTATATGCCGCATTGAAGGCGGCAGGCATAGTAAAAATAACCCAAAATCAGTGAAATTTTTGGTTTTTGTGCCGTTTTGAAGGCTTCACTGTTGTATGCGACAAAATATTGTGATAGAATACAAACATAAGTATGCAAACTGTGTAATGACATCAAAACGCCGGGGGGAAGCATGGGAGCAAGAGTGATCATGGTGGCCTCCGGCAAGGGCGGGACGGGAAAAAGCACCGTGGCGGTGATGACAGGCGCGGCACTTGGCGCGCGCGGGCGGCGTGTGCTTTTGGTAGAGCTGGATTCCGCCCTTCGCAGCGTGGATTATATTGCAGGCGTATACGGCAAAACTGTATATGATGTAGAGGATGTGCTGTGCGGGCGGTGCGACGCGGGTAAGGCTTTGGTGGAAAGCCCGCTTTATCCGGGGCTTTTTGTCATCAGCGCGCCTTATTCGGGCGGGCAGGTGAGCGCCGGGGCGCTGCACAGCTTTCTGCGGCAGGCCGGCGGCGTATTTGACGATATTGTGCTGGATACGGCTGCGGGCATGGGCGCCCCCTTTGAGGCGGCGCGCACCGCGGCGGATTTGGCGCTTATCTGCATCACGCCGGACCCGGTGGCCCAGCGCGACGGGCGTATTGTGTGCGATGCTTTGCTGGAGAGCGGTTGCGCGCAGGTAAGGCTTGTTATCAACAAGGTGCCGCGCACGCTGGCAGGGCAGGGCATCCGTGATTTGGACGAATGCATCGACACCGTGGGCGCCCAGCTTCTGGGTGTGGTGCCGTACAGCGCGGCACTGCTGCGCGCGGGTGCCACAGCGTCGGCGCTGCCCAAAGAGGAAAAGGCGGCGCGCGTGTTTGCCGCCATGGCGGCGCGGCTATGCGGCGTGCATGTGCCGCTTATTGTGCGTTGAAAAAACAGTGTGTTTTTCATCTTGATAGTTCGATATGGGCCGGGTAAGTAGAGAAGGAGGGAATTCCCTATGAACATTGCGCTGATTGCGCATGATACCAAAAAGGAACTGATGGTGCAGTTCTGCATTGCATATTGTTCTGTGCTGGCCCAGCACAGCCTTACGGCCACGGGCACTACAGGCAAGCTGGTGAGCGAGGCCACGGGCCTTCCCATTCAGAAATGCCTGTCCGGCACACACGGCGGGGATCAGCAGATTGCCGCGCGCATCGCATGTAACGAGATAGACCTTCTGCTGTTTTTCCGTGACCCTATCTCGGCCAAGCCTTCTGAGCCGAACGAGATGAACCTTCTGCGCCTGTGTGATGTGCACAATATTCCTGTGGCCACCAATATCGCCACGGCTGAAGTATTGATTCATGGGTTGGAACGGGGCGATCTGGACTGGCGGAATATCGTGAACCCGCATATGATTCCATAATTTGTTTTGCTCATAGGCCCCGCAGCCTGGCCGCGGGGCCTTTTTGTTATAAGCCGCGCATTGCTGAAACGGGAGAGATGCTGTTTGAAATTATGGAAGCGTAGTTGGACAAGGCCGCAGATGCTGCTTCTGGCCGCTTTTGCGGCCTATGTGTGGGTGCTGCTGTGGTGCATGCGCTGGTATGACCCCTGGCGCGATGTGTCGCAGGCGTGGTGCATCGTGCGGGACCTTTCCATCCCGGAAATATTCGCCCAGCTTCGCTACGAGGGGCACCCCTTTCTGTGGTACGCCCTTTTGTGGCCTCTGGCAAGGCTTGGGCTGCCGTTTGAGAGCATCCTTGTGCTGAGCACGGCGCTGATGGCGGGCGCGGCGGCGGTGCTGGTGCGCTTTGCGCCCCTGCCGTGGTATGCAAAGGCGGCGTGCCTGTTCAGCGTGCCGTTCATTTATTACCTGCCCACCGTGGCGCGCAGCTATGCGCTGGCAGGGCTTCTGCTGGTTTTATGCGCGGCGCTGTACAGCACGCGGCACACAAAGCCGCTGCGCTATGGCGCGGTGCTGTTTCTGATGTGCCAGGTGCATGTGATGCTGTGCGGGTTTGTGGGTTTTCTGATGGCGCAGTGGGCGCTGGAGATGCTGGTGCGCAGCGCGCGGGCAAAAAGGCTGGCCGGTGCGGACGCGGGGGCGCTTGCCCTGATGGCGGGCGGCGTGCTGCTGCTGGTGGTGCAGCTTGCGGGAAGCGTGCAGACGAATACGCAAATAGATTTGCGAACACAGAGTATTGTGCAGACGGCGCAAGATTTTTTGGGCATCGGCTTTAAGACCCTTTTTGATGCAGAAATGTATTATTTCCTTACAAAGCGCGGCCTGCTTGTGCTTTTGCCGCTGCTGGCTGTGCTGGCGTGGCTTTTGTGGCGCTGGCTGCGCGCTGCGCCTCTGCCGCTGCTGGCATGGCTGTGCGGCACGGTGTACTGCCTTGTGCTGCAGCAGTTTTTAGTATATGCCACCGAACAGCGCCATGTGGTGATGGGCATGATGTTCGTGTGCGCGCTGTGGATGTCCGTGCCGGATATCGAGGCCTCCGCGCGGCTTACACAGGCGCAGAAGGGGGCGGCAAAGCGCGGCCTTGGCGCGGCTCTGCTGGTATTTTCCCTGCTGACAGTGCCCGCCATGCTGCGTTCGCTGCAGGAGGTGGTGCGCCCGCCGCAGGAGAATGTGCGCAGCGAGACCATCGCGCAGGCGCTGGCAGAGGTGACAGAGCCGGACGCCGTTATTTTCACGGACAACGAATTTTATATCAGCCTGTTCTCTGCATACCAGCCGGTGCTTGAGTTCCGCAACCCTGCCCGGAGCAGGCCTATCAGCTTTACCATATGGGACGGGCTGGAGGATGGCCTGGGCGGGGGAACGATGAGCGTGCGCGAGGCGGTGGAGGCCCTGCGCGCAGACCCGGCTGTGGGCGGCAGGCCGCTGTACTTCTTCACCACGGGCGCCATGGCGCTTTCCGATGCGCCTGTGTATATCGAGCAGGCCGCCGGGCAGGGAGTGACGCTTACCTTTGCGGGCGGCTGGCACCGCACGCAGTATGAAGAATATGCACTGCTTCGCGTGGAAGCGTGATGAGAGAGCCTGCCGGAAACAGCAGGCTTTCTTTGTATAATCTGCATATGACAAAGGCGAATTGTGCAAAAAAAGGGCACGCACAGCGCAAGCGGGCCCGGCGGTGTGCATGCTACAATAAAGAGGAAAGTTTTCTGCCCCGGCGCGGGCTGAAACAGTGAAAAAACAGAAAAAAGGAGAACCCGCGATGAAGTTCCTGAACGTAGAGATCCCCGTCAAGAATTTGCCGGAATTGGACGGCGGCTTTGTGCCGCTGGGCCTGTTTTTCAAACAATATCAGAAAGGGGCGAAAAAACCGCTTTGCATCGCGGTTGAGCGCTCGGGCGGGCAGATAGGCACCTATGAGACGAAGGTGTATGGCACGCCGGACATGGCCGAGGCGGACGCCTACTATGTGGACAGGCTGGTAAAGTTCCTTTTGTGGAGCTGGGGCGGCTTCAAGGTGTATATCTGCGGCGACGAGGCAGTGGGGGCGCGCATCCGTCAGGCGTATACGGCCGGCGGCAGCCGCGCCTTTGACAAGGGCTTTATGGAGCAGGTGTACGAGACGCCGTTCACGGTGGAGGTGCTGCCCTACGAGAAAAAGCCCGCCGCTTTTCAGCGCGCACAGGCCATCGGCCGCCATACAGACGGCGCGCGCATCGGCTTTGATGCCGGCGGGTCAGACCGCAAGGTTTCTGCCGTCATCGACGGCGAGCCCGTTTATTCCGAGGAAGTGGTGTGGTTCCCGAAGGTGATTGCAGACCCGGATTATCACTATCAGGGCATTCTGGCGGCGCTGCACACGGCCGCTGCAAAAATACTGGAGAAGGGCCGCAGGGTAGAGGGCATCGGCGTATCCAGCGCGGGCGTGTATATCGACAACAAGTGCATGGTGGCTTCGCTGTTTTTGAAGGTGGGCAAAGAGGACTTTGACAAAAAGGTAAAAAACATCTATACCCGTGCTGCCGAAGAACTGGGCCGTACGCTGGGCTATGAGATACCCGTGGTGGTGGCGAACGACGGCGACGTTTCGGCGCTGGCCGGCGCCATGGGCCTTGGCGAGAACGGAATTATGGGCATTGCCATGGGCACCAGTGAGGCCGTGGGCTATGTGGACGGCGATGGAAATATCTGCGGCTGGCTGAACGAGCTTGCCTTTGCCCCTGTGGACGGCCAGCCCGGTGCCATGGAGGATGAGTGGAGCGGCGACATCGGCTGCGGCGTGAAGTATTTCAGTCAGGACGGCGTTATCAAGCTGGCGCCGCGCGCAGGCATTGAGCTGAAGGGCGCTTCCCCGGCGGAAAAGCTGAAAGAGGTGCAGGCCCTGATGGCGCAGGGCGACGAGCGCGCGGTGAAGGTGTATGAGTCCATCGGCGTGTATCTGGGCCATACGCTGGCGCTGTACGCCATGTTCTACGACATCCGCCACGTGCAGATGATGGGCCGTGTGATGAGCGGGCGCGGCGGCGATATTATTTTGGATACGGCCAGCCGCGTGATGGATGAGGAATATCCGGAAGTGGCGTTCCGCCCCGAAGCGCCGGACGAGAAAACGCGCCGTGTGGGCCAGTCTGCCGCTGCGGCCAGCCTTCCGGAAGTGAAGTGAGCGAGGGCCTGCAGGCGGAGAAAATATTTTTTCACAGACATTAAAGGGGCGCGCGGCCTGCTGAAGGGCCGCGCGCCCTTTTTCGATGCCGCGCTTGTACCGCGCGGGCCACGCTTGACAGAGAAGAAGAGGATATGGTATGCTTTCCCCTGTAGTTAGTTATAACTAACCACAGGGGAATGGAGAAATGACATGCATGATATTTTACTGGCCTTTACACTTACGATGCTGGCCGGCCTGAGCACAGGCATCGGCAGCTGCATCGCCTTTGTGGCAAGGCATACCAACAAGCGATTCCTCTCCGTCAGTCTGGGCTTTTCTGCGGGCGTAATGATTTATGTTTCCTTTATAGAAATATTTTCTCAGGCGCAGCAGGCGCTTGTCTCCCAACTTGGGCAGACAGTCGGAAGCTGGGCCACCGCGGCGGCCTTTTTCGGCGGCATGCTGGCCATTGCCGTGATAGACAGGCTGATTCCCTCGCAGGAGAACCCGCATGAGCCCAAGCGGATAGAGGCTGAAAACGAGGCGCCTGCGCGCGACAATAAGCTGATGCGCATGGGCGTGTTCACTGCGCTGGCCATCGCGCTGCACAATTTTCCTGAGGGGCTTGCCACCTTTGTATCCGCCATGCAGGGGCCAAGCATCGCCATCCCCATTGTGATGGCCATTGCCATTCACAATATCCCGGAGGGCATTGCAGTGTCTGCGCCCATCTATCAGGCGACGGGCTCGAAGGCCAAGGCGTTCCGCTATTCCTTCCTTTCCGGCCTGGCAGAGCCGGTGGGGGCCCTGCTTGGCTGGCTGGTGCTGATGCCCATTATGAACGATACAGTGTACGGTGTCATTTTTGCCGCAGTTGCAGGCATCATGGTATTTATTTCGCTGGACGAGCTGCTGCCCGCCGCACGGGAATACGGCGAACACCATTTGTCTATCTATGGCCTTATCTCCGGCATGGCGGTAATGGCGGTAAGCCTGCTGCTGTTTTTATAAGAGCTGTGCGAAGCCCAGCAGGGGCGCCCCGGCAGAAAACAGCCGGGGCCCGCCCGCAGGCGGTTGTTAAGGCTCTAGCAGGCTGCCCTCAGTGGAGATGACGGCCACCTGCCAGGGAATCAGTTTTCCGCTGGCCTGCAGGGCAGTTTTTGCGGCCTGCTCCAGCCCGCCGCAGCAGGGCACCTCCATACGTGCCACGGTGACGCTTTTTATGTCGTTCTCGCGCAGGATGGCGGTTAATTTTTCGGCATAGTCCGCGCCGTCCAGCTTGGGGCAGCCAATAAGCGTGATATGACGGCGCATAAAGCGGCGGTGAAAATCCGCATAGGCATAGGCGGTGCAGTCCGCCGCGACAAGAAGGTGCGCGCCGTGGAACCAGGGCGCGTTCACTGGGGCCAGCTTTATCTGCACTGGCCACTGTGCCAGTTGGCTTGACGGCGCCGCCATCGGTGCTTCAGGAGATGTCAAAGGCCTGTGCAGCGCCTTGGCGCGCGCGCCCGGGCACCCGCCGGCGGCTGGCGTGCGGTGCGCGGCCTGCGCCGCTTTTACGGCGGCTTCGTCATAGGCCGCGGCCTCGCGCTGAACAAAACGGATAGCGCCTGTGGGGCATGCGGGCAGACAATCGCCCAGGCCGTCACAGTAATCATCGCGCAGCAGCCTGGCCTTGCCGTCCACCATGCCGATAGCCCCTTCGTGGCACGCCGCCGCGCAGGCGCCGCAGCCATTGCATTTTTCTTCATCTATCTGAATGATTTTGCGTATCATACTCGTATCCTCCCACTTGATTTTTCTTTACAATTATAGTACATTGAGCAGGGCCAATACTGTTTGAAATACAACAAACGGAGAGAAAATATGGAAGAATATCTGTATACGCTGCAAAACACGGCGCTGTTTGCCGGGCTGCCGCCGCGGCAGCTGCGGGAGGCGCTGGCTTGTCTGGGGGCAAAGAAGCGCAGCTACGGCAAAGGGGAGGCCATATTCCATGCGGGGCAGCGCATTTCCTGCATGGGAGTGCTTTTGTGCGGGCAGGTGCATATTCAGAGAGATGACTACTGGGGAAACCGCAGCCTGCTGGCGGAGATAAGCCCGGGCGAGCTGTTCGGAGAAGCCTACGCCGTGGGGGAAGAACCCATGTGCAACGATGTTGTGGCCTGCCGGGAGAGCACGGTGCTGCTGATGGATGCAGACCGACTGCTTGCACCCTGCACGGCGGCCTGCGGGCTGCATGTGCAGCTTCTGCACCGTCTGTTTTCCATATTTGCGCAGAAAAACCGTGTATTGGCTCAGAAGCTGGGGTGCCTTTCACAGCGCACCACACGGGAAAAACTGCTGTACTATCTTTCCGAGCAGGCAGAAAAGGCGGGCGGGGAAAGTTTTTCAATTCCCTTTAATCGCCAGCAGCTGGCAGATTACCTCTCGGTGGACCGCAGCGCCATGTGTACAGAGCTGGGCCGCATGCGCCGCGATGGGCTGATAGATTTCAGGCGCAGCTGTTTTGTGCTGAAATAGTCTGGCTGTGGCCGAGCTGTACGGATGAAAGCGGTGTGCCCCGGAAAGTATTTTCGGGGCTGTGCGAAGTATGCAGCCCTCCGAAAACACAGAGGAGACTTTTACCCTATGCAGGCGTGAACAAAAGTGTGAATAGAGGGCATGAAAAAGCCCGTGGAACTAACGTTCCACGGGCTTTTTGTGGTGGAGAAGAGGGGACTCGAACCCATGACCTCACGGATGTGAACCGTGCGCTCTAACCAGCTGAGCTACTCCTCCACGGCGAAGGTAATTATAGCATGAATACGGGCATTTGTCCAGCCCTTCGAAAAAAATTTTTGAAAAGGCTTGACTTTTTTCTGAAAGAATGTATTATTGTGTTAGATGCTTAGTACAATAAAACAAAAAGGAGGGCAGAACATGGCATGGGACATCCGGGCCGACAGGCCCGTATATTTACAGCTTGTAGAGCATTTGCAGACGGCGGTGGTAACGGGCGAATATCCGCCCGGCTCGCGCATCCCCCCCGTGCGGGAGCTTGCGGGCCAGGCGGGCGTAAACCCCAACACCATGCAGCGCGCCCTGGCAGAACTGGAAGCACAGGGCCTGGTGGAAACGCACCGCACCTCCGGGCGCACGGTGACGAAAAACGGGCAGGCTGTAGAGGAAATGAAGCAGGCCCTGGCGCGGGGCTGCGCAGGTGAATATGTAAAAAATATGGGGCGGCTGGGCATACCCCAGCCAGAGGCGGCCCGTATGGCCGCGGAATACAAGGAGGAATCTGTATGAACGAGATACTGGCCTGTAAAGGCCTGGCAAAACGGTACGGCAAGGCCGCATATGTGCGGCCTGCGCTGGACGGGGTGGATATCTCCATTCCCGCCGGGCGTATCGTGGGCCTGCTGGGACCAAACGGCTCCGGCAAAACCACGCTTATCAAACTGGCGGCGGGCCTTCTGGCGCCCAGCGCGGGCACCATTGCCGTGTGCGGCCAGGCGCCTGGCCCGGCCACCAAGGCTATGACGGCATATCTACCCGACAAGCCTGCGCTTCCGCGCAGCCTGCGCGTGCGCGATGCTATGGAGCTGTACCGCGATTTCTTTGCCGATTTCAGCGAAGAGAAGGCCGGCGCCATGCTGGCGGACCTTTCTATCGGCCCGAGGGATAAGCTTTCAGCCATGAGCAAGGGCACGCTGGAAAAGCTGTACCTGGCCCTTACCATGAGCCGGAAGGCGAAGCTCTATTTGCTGGATGAGCCCATCGGCGGGGTAGACCCTGCCGCGCGGGATTACATCCTTTCCACCATTATCCGCAATTATGCCGAGGACGCGGCGCTGGTGCTTTCTACGCACCTCATAGGCGACATTGAAAATGTGCTGGACGACGCGCTGTTTTTGCAGAACGGCCGTGTGGCGCTGGCCGGCAGTGTAGATGCGCTGCGGGCAGAAAACGGCAAGAGTGTGGACGCATTGTTCCGGGAGGTATTCAAATGTTCGGGAAATTACTGAAGCATGAATTCAAGGCTACAGGCCGTACCCTGGGGCCCCTGTACGGCGGGTTTGTGGCGCTGGTGCTGGCGGCGTGCGGTATGCTGTGGCTGACATGGCAGTTTGGCGAGGTGAAGGTGGGCCTTGGCACAGTGAAAGTGGAGACCGGCACAATTCTTGGCGCGCTTTCCGGCGTGCTTACACTGGTGGCTGTGTTCGCCATGATGGCCATTGTCATTGTCACCGAGGTGCTTATCATCATGCGCTTTTACCGTCTTTTGGGCGACGACGGGTATTTCTGGTTCTCGCTGCCCGTCACCCCGGCGCAGCACATGGCAGTTAAGCTTATTGCTGCCATGGTGTGGTCTGTGGCAAGCCTGGCATTGTTCGTGGGCGGCATTTTCGCGTTCGTACTGGTAGCCAACGGCATGGAGGGCGGTGCCGCTCTGGCAGAGCTGTGGGCTGCAGTGCGCACCTTCCCCTATATGACGCCTGCGTTTGGTTTCGTCGCGCTGCTGGTGCTGGCAGGGCTGATAGCCATGGCCGCAAGCTGCCTGCAGGTGCAGCTTGCCTGTGCACTGGGCATGCAGTGGCCGCAAAGCCGCCTTGGCGCCAGTATCGGCATGTATGTGCTGATCAGCGTGGTGCTGCAGATTTTGTGGACGGTGGCAACGGTGGGCGGCGGCCTGTTCCTGTTTGTCAGTACACCGCACATCACGACGCTCACCACTTTGGACGCATACCGCATCCCTGTGATGGTTGTGGGCATATTCTGCCTCCTGAATCTTATCCTTTGCGCCGTTTACTTTGCCGCGACGCGCTGGCTTTTGACGAAACGGCTGAACCTGGCATAACAGCTTCCCCAAAAAGAGGTTGAAATGTATGGAACGAACACAGAAAAAGCATTTTATCTGCCTGACTGCGGCAAGCCTGTGCTTTGCAGCGGGTATAGGCAGCGGCAGCGGGGCCTTTTTCGGCATGGGCTGTGCCTGCCTTGCGCTGGGCCTGCAGGCCCTTGCTGCAAAGGAGGGGCATATATGCTGACAGCAGCCCGTTTCTTTGCAGCCATGGGCGCAGCAGTGGTGGTGTTTTTGCAGGCTATCGGCACCTATGATACCCCTTTGTGGCGTCTGGTGGGCGCCGTGGCGGGCACCGCGCTGGGCCTGTGATGCTTGCACGGCCGCGCCGCAAGTGTTATACTTTCGGAAAAGCCGCCCCGGCGGCAGAACAAAGGAGATACAGAGATGGAACAGATGAAGTATGTGTGCCCCAAATGCGGCAACACGCAGTATGAAAGCGACCAGTTCCAGGCCACGGGCGGGAACTTTGCCAAAATATTCGACGTGCAGAATAAAAAGTTCATCACCATAAGCTGTACGCGCTGCGGCTATACCGAGCTTTACCGGGGAAAGACAGATGATGGCTGGGACGTGCTGGATTTTCTGGTGGGCGGCTGAGACGCTGGCTTTCTGTATGCAAAAGCCCCCTGTGCATTGCACAGGGGGCTTTTGCGGATGAAAATGACTGGCCGAAGCGCACTAAAACCTCAAAAACACATATTCCGTTTCGCTGGAGCGGGCGGGGCAAAAGCGGTAGCCCTGCTCGCAAAAGGCGCTTAGCTGTGCGGGGCTGTGCACGCTGTTTTCCGCCATCCAGCGCACCATGGCGCCGCGGGCCATTTTTACATACACGCCCTTTTCCACCACCTTTTCGCCGGAAAGCTGGCCGAACACGCACTTGATGCACCGGGTGCCGGGCGGCAGATGGCGGCGCACGGCGCGGGCATATTCGCCCGAGGCGAGGTCTATCAGAAGGCTTTCTCCCTCCAGCACCTGCCGCGCCAGACGCTCGCCCCAGAATTCGTACAGGTCTTTGCCGCGCGGCGTGCACAGCCTGGCCTGCATCTCAAGGCGGTACGGCGCCACGGCGTCCAGAGGGCGCAACACGCCGTACAGGCCGGAGAGGATGCGCACATGCCTTTGCACGTAATCAAAATATCCCGTTTCGAACACCTGCGGGGCCATGTATTTGTACTGGATGCCGTCGTATGCCAGCAGTGCCGGCGTGGCCGCACGCGCGGGCTGCAGGCGGGCATACTGCTCAAAGGCGCGCTTTGCCAGCGCGTCTGAACAGCCCATCACGCGGCGGAACGCCTCATACGGCATTTCGCGCAGCACACCTGCCAGATATTCCGCATCGGCCAGAAAGGCAGGCATGCCCGCCGGGGGCAGGGTGTCGGCGTCCACCACCATGTTTTTTGCGGGTGAGATGATAACCTTCATGTGAGCGGCCTCATTTATATTTGGGCTTCGGGGCATAATGCTCGAAAATCACCGCATCGTAATACTCCTCCAGTGCGGCGGCATCGTCGCCGGGCTTGGCCGTCCAATATACAGGCATGGCGCCGCAGGCCTCGGCAAAGCGGGCCAGAGCCGTCTTCCGGCCCGGCCCGTGCGCGATAAACTGGGGCCGCGCAATGACATTGGAAAGCAGGTTGCCCGCAATGAAATCCAGCACAGGGCGGCCGGAGCCAAGCGCGCGCGGTGAATCGGTGAGCTGGCCGCGCAGAATGTCAGGTGCGTTTTTGCGAAACCAGGCCACGATGCGCGCGTCGAAGCTTTCTACACAGAAGGCGCCGCCGTACTGCTTTTGATAAGCGCGCATCAGGGCAAGGCCTTTCCGGCACAGCTCTTCATTGCGCGGGCCTGTTTTCAGTTCGATAATGATGGGGGCCTTGCCTGCCACGGTATCGAACACCTCAGTCAGAAGCGGCATGCGCTCGGCTGTGCCGGCAAGCGGCATTTCGCGCAGGCGGGCCAGCGGAAAGGCGTCCACGCGCCCGCCTATGCCGCACATGCGCGCCAGCGTGTCGTCGTGGAACACCACCACCTCGCCGTCCAGGGAAAGCTGGATGTCCAGCTCCATTCCATAGCCCTTTTCCGCGGCGGCGGCAAAGGCGGGCAGGCTGTTTTCCGGCACGCTTTGGTCCTGTGCATACAGGCCGCGGTGCGCATGGTTCACGCCGTAAAAGGGCGCCGCCTGCGCGGCGGAAAGGCGCCCCGGCTTTACGCAGAACCATATCAGCAGCAATAGGACGCCGATACACCATATCAAAAGCTCCATATCTGTTCCCCCACATCCTGTCAAGGTGCGGCGCCGCTGGGCCCGCAGCCCTCTGGTACCGCTTTGCCTCCCTATTGTACAGCCGTATTGCGGCCGGGTAAAGCATTTTCTTTTACAAATTCGGGGAAATCGGGTGCATTTTCACAATTTAGACATATCGAACAGGTAGTATTAGGATGCGGAAAAAAACGGCGTGTGCACCGGGCACCAGGCGAGCTGTGCGGCGCGCTGCTTTTCTGCCTGGATACACAACGGCCGGGACACCGGCAGCAGGGAGGGTTTCGCCATGGCAAAAATACTTATCGCGGACGATGAGCCGCGTATTCGTGAATTGATTCAGGAGCATCTGGAGCATGAGGGCTACCAGTGTACCCAGGCGTCGGACGGCGCGGCGGCGCTGGCTGCAGTGGCTGCGGGCGGTGTAGACCTTGTAATACTGGACGTGATGATGCCGTTCATGGACGGCATGACATGCCTGAAGGAGATGCGCCTGCGTGGGCTGGACGTGCCTGTTATCATTCTCACTGCGCGCGGCGAGGAGTATGATAAGCTGGAGGGCCTTGGCGCAGGGGCAGACGACTATGTGGTAAAGCCGTTTTCCCCGCGCGAGCTTGTGGCCCGTGTGCGCGCCGTGCTGGCGCGCACCATGCGGCGCGACGGCCAGAACGCAGGAAGCTTTGCCTTCGGCGGCCTTGTGATAGATACGGCCAGCCACACCGTCACCATAGACGGCGCGGCTGTGGCCTTGACGCCGAAGGAGTTTGACCTGCTGGTGTTTCTGGCCGCGCACAAGGGCATTGCCCTCAGCCGTGAAAAAATTTTGCAGCAAGTGTGGAATTACGACTATTTCGGGGAAGACCGCACGGTGGACACCCATGTGAAAATGCTGCGCGGCCATTTGGGCAAATACCGCGATTTTATTACCACTGTGTGGGGCGTGGGCTATAAATTTGAGCCGAAGGCAGGCGTATGACACCGCAGAAGGAGCATGCGGCAAAGCGCCCGCGCCCGCCCAGGAGCTGGAGCATGCGCGCCAAACTGATGGGCTTTATTGTGCTGATGGTGGCCGTGCTGCTGGGGCTCGTATGGTTTTTGGGCGTGCGCTCGCTGGGTACATTTTATGAAGTGGGCGTGCGGCGCGAGCTGACGCGCACGCTGAACGCTTTCTGCACTGTGCTGGACAAAGCGGGCCTGCCGGGCGAGGCGGGCTATGACGATGCCGCCCTTTTGGCGGGGCTGGAGGAGAACACAGGACTTCTGGCAGGAAAATGCTTTGAAGTAGCGGACGCCTCGGGCCGTCTTGTGCTGCACTTCCATGCACTTCAGACAGGCGAATGCCTTATCCACCCCTCTTACTTTCAGGCGTTTGGAGAAAAAAGCGAGCCCGCTTGGAACAGCGAATATGCCCAGGCGCTGCGCGCTTCCGTGCGCCAGAAGGGCGAAGTGCGTTTTATTCTGACGGACCAGACCAGCGCCCAGCGCCAGATGGTGATGGGACAGCGCCTTGCAGGCGGCGGCAGCGTCATTGTCTCTACAGACCTTGAGCGCATCGAGCAGGCGCGCGGTGTTATCAGCATGCAGCTTCCCGTCATTGCAGCTGTCACACTGTGTGCGGGTATATTGGGGGCTTTTTTGTTCAGCCGGTGGTTTGCCCGGCCCATCACCGAGCTTTCAGGTGCGGCGCGGCGTGTGGCAAAAGGGGATTATTCCGCGCGTGTCACCCCGCGCGGGCACGATGAATTGGCTGTGCTTGCGCAGGATTTCAATACCATGACGCGGGAGGTGGCGCGTTCTAACGAGTTGCAGCGGGACTTGCTCGCCAACATCAGCCATGACCTGCGCACGCCGCTGACGCTTATTAAAGGCTATGCCGAAACGGTGCGGGACCTGACCGGCGCCGACGCCGAAAAGCGGACCGCGCAGATGGACGTTATCATCGACGAGACCGACCGCCTGTCCGGCCTTGTGAACAGCGTGCTGGAGCTTTCGAAGGTGTCCAGCGGCGCGGAAAAATTGGCGCCTGTGCGCTTTGACATTGCGCAGCTTTGCGAGGAAGTGGCAGAGCGCTATGAGGATGCTTGCACCAAGGCGGGATTCCATTTGGCTGTGCAGGCGGATACGCCCTGCGATATCATGGCAGACCCGGAGGCTCTGAGCCGCGTTGTGCACAACTTTTTAGCCAATGCAATGCACCATGTGGGGGCGGACGGCTACCTTGCGCTGCGTGTGCTGCCGAAAGACGGCGGCGCGCGTGTGGAGGTGGAAGACCACGGCGCGGGCATCCCGAAGGAAGACCTGCCCTATATCTTTGACAAATACTACCGCTCGCGCGCAGACGCGGGCAAGCAGGGCTCCGGGCTGGGGCTTTCTATCTGCAAGGCCATTCTGGTGCGCCACGGCTTTGCCTTTGGCGCACAGAGCGAGGTGGGCCGGGGCAGTTTGTTCTGGTTCGAGGCGCCCGGCGCGCCGAAGCAGGAGCGGCAGGATAAAGAACAATAAAAAAGCGATGCACAGAAGCTGCACCAGGCAGAAAAATAACCGTTTTTGCCCAGTGCTGGCCATGGCGCCCGAAAAAATTTTCGGGCGCCTTTTTTTGTTTCCAAAGCGTTTGGCAGGCCCAAAGAAAACATTTGAACGCCCGTGCCCGGCTTAGGCTGTGCGGTATCGGTAGCGCACCCCTCTGCGGGCGAATAGCATACGGCAGAGGGGACCTGCCCCCCTCTGTATGCTAGAAGAAAGAAAGGAGTTTTGCAGCATGAATGAAATGAATCAACTGCCGCTTGCCATTGCCACTGTGCCCATGCAGCGCTTTGAAAAGCTGTATCCGCTGGAAAAGGCGCTGCAGCGCGGCACCCTGTTTCAGGCGCTGGACCTGCCGTTCTGCCCGTGGGAAGGAGGCGAACGCCATGTGTGAGAATGTGCGCGGCGATTTGGAAGCCTTGAGCTTTGCCATGGATGAGGTTCGCCTGTTTCTGGACACCCACCCCACGAATACCTGTGCGCTGAAGGCATATCGGGAGCTGCGTGTACAGCGCGATGCCGCTGTAAAGGCGTACGAGGCGGCCGTGGGCCCGGTGGATTTTTACAGCGCAGGCGGAAAAAACGCTTGGAACTGGGTGCAGGGCCCGTGGCCCTGGGAAACGGAGGCGTGAATTATGTGGAGCTATGAAAAACGGCTGCAATTTCCCATCCATATCAAAAAGCCGAATGCAGCTGCGGCAAAAGTGATTATCAGCCAGTACGGCGGGCCGGACGGCGAGCTGGGCGCCTCCATGCGCTATCTCTCCCAGCGCTATACCATGAAGGACAGGCGCGTGGCCGGCCTGCTGACGGACATAGGGACAGAAGAGCTGGCCCATCTGGAGATGGTGAGTGCCATTGTGTACCAGCTGACAAAGGGGCTCACGGTAGAGGAAATCAAAAAGCAGGGGTTCGACGCCTATTTTGTCGACCACACCACCGGCATCTGGCCGCAGGCCGCCAGCGGTGAGCCCTTTACCTCAGTGTGCTTTGCCTCGAAGGGCGATGCCATCACAGACCTGTGCGAGGATATGGCCGCAGAGCAGAAAGCGCGCACAACTTATGACAATATTCTGCGTTTGGTGGACGACCCGGATGTGATACGCCCCATCCGCTTTCTGCGCGAGCGCGAAATTGTGCATTTCCAGCGCTTTGGCGAAGCGCTGGAGCGCATCAAGGAAACGCTGAATTCCCGAAATTTCTATGCCTTCAACCCGGAATTTGACTGATATGCCGCGCCGTATGCGGCATGGTATGCAAGCCCCCGGCCCAGCAGGGCGCCGGGGGTGTTTTGTTGAAAAAACGGTGCCGATTTGATATAGTATCCATATGCAGGGGGCGGCTGCCGCGCCCTGCACAAGGATATGGAAAAGACAGGAGAGGGGAATTTCCGTGAAGCTGATGTTTGCAAGCGATATCCACGGCTCGGCGCTGTATGCAGAAAAACTGCTGGCCCGCCTGAAAGATGAGGCGCCGCAGCGCCTTGTACTTTTGGGGGATATTCTGTACCATGGCCCGCGCAACGAACTGCCGGACGGCTACGCCCCAAAAGAGGTGGCTGCGATGCTGAATGCGCTGCGCCCGCGGCCTCTGTGTGTGCGCGGCAACTGTGAGGCCGAGGTGGACCAGATGATGCTGGAGTTCCCTGTAATGGCGGAATATTTCCCGCTTCTGCTGGACGGGCGCATGGCGTTCATCACGCATGGCCACATTTGGAACGAAGCGAACCTTCCGCCGCTGGAGGCGGGTGACATTCTCATCCATGGGCATACCCATGTGCGCGCGGCGCAGGACAAAGGGGCCTATTATTTTCTGAACCCCGGTAGCGTATCCATTCCGAAAGGGGACGGCGTGCGCGGCTATATGGTGTATGAGAACCGCGTGTTCACCCTGAAAGACCTGGACGGCGGTGTGCTGGCCACACTGGCGCTGCATGACTGAGGCGGGCGGTGCGGCCTGCGCGCAGGATGCGGCTGTGACGCGCAGTATTATCAAAAAATATAAAAAGCCGATCTGGCACCGTTTTATCGGCGCGTGCAAGGACTATGCCCTTGTGAATGCAGGCGACCGGGTGGCTGTTTGCATCTCCGGCGGGAAGGACAGCTTTCTTCTTGCAAAATGCATCCAGCATTTGCAGCGCGTGAGTGATGTGCCTTTTGAGGCAGAGTACCTGTGTATGGACCCCGGCTACCTGCCGGAGAACCGTGCCCTTATCGAGCGCAACGCCGCGGCGCTGGGCCTGCCGCTGCATATTTTTTGCACGGATATCTTCGACAGCGTGGCAAACGTGGACAAAAACCCGTGTTATCTGTGCGCGCGCATGCGCCGCGGGCATCTTTATAAAAATGCGCAGGCCTTGGGCTGCAACAAAATAGCGCTGGGGCACCATTTTGACGATGTGATAGAAACCACGCTGATGAGCATGGTATGGGGGGCAGAGCTTCGCACCATGATGCCGAAGCTGCACAGCACCAATTATCCGGGCATGGAGCTCATCCGCCCGCTGTACCTTGTGCGCGAGGCGGATATCGTCGCCTGGCAGCGCTATAACGGCCTCTCGTTTCTGCGCTGTGCCTGCCGCTTTACGGAAGAGGCGGAAAGGCGCGGAGAAGATGCCCCGCACGGCGCGCGTGCGAAAACAAAGGCACTGGTGGCGGCTATCCGCGCCATGAACCCGCAGGGGGATGTGAATGTGTTCCACAGCCTGCACAATGTGAACCTGAACGTTCTGCCCGGCTGGACGCACAGGGGCTGCACATACAGCTTTTTGGACGATTACGGCAGCGCGCCGTCCTGTGAGGAGGATGGAATGTGATACAAAAACATGAATGGCCTGTGCTGGAATATGACGATTCCCGCGAGGTGATGGTGAAGCCGAACCGGAACGAGGGCTACCGCTTTCCGCCGCGCGCGGTGCTGTTTTTTCACCGGCAGGGCGTGGAGGAATTTGCAAGCGGGCTTCGGGCAGACAAGCTGTATGCGGCGCACCACATCGGGCACCCCTGTGAGGAGCTGGGGCGGTTCGAGACCATTACCAAAGAGTTCACCGTCTACCGTGTGCCGGTGAACGGCGTGGATATATGCCTTGCGGCCGTACCGCTGGGCGCTTGTGCTGCGGCGCAGTTCATGGATTTTCTCATTGCCTGCGGGTGCACGCGTATTCTGGCGGGCGGAAGCTGCGGCGCGCTGGAAGATTTGCCGGAAAATGCCTTTCTTCTGCCCACGCACGCGTTGCGTGCGGAGGGGACGAGCTATTGCTATCTGCCGCCCGCGCGCTGGGTGCAGACGGACGAGACGGCCCTGCGCGCGCTGGAACAGGCGGTCGGGCGCTTCGGCGTGCCTGTGCGCCGCTGCCGCACATGGACGACAGACGGCTTTTTCCGCGAGACGCCCGGCCTTGTGGCCTACCGGCGGCAGGAGGGCTGCGCCGTGGTGGAGATGGAATGTGCCGCCCTGGCCGCATGCGCCGGGTTTCATGGCGTGCAGTTTGCCCAGCTTCTGTACACGGCCGACAGCCTTGCCGCCGCCGGGCATTCCGACAGAGGCTGGGGCGAAGCCAGTGTGCACAGCGCGCTGGCGCTGGTGCTGCACGCGGCCAGCCTTTTGTAAGGGCCTGACCTGTGCACGGGCTGAAGGGAGGCTAAAATATGGATAATATCATTTTTTTCCTTATTGCGGAAGGCTGCAGCCTTCTGTTTCTGTATTTGGGCTTTTTATTGTGGGAAAAAAGGAAAATTGAGGTCATACACGGCTATCGTTACAGAAAGGTAAGGCAGGAAGACAAAAAAGCATATACGGGTATCATGGGCAAGGCGATGGTCGTGATTGGTGCGGGAATAACAGTTTCTGCGGTGCTTGGTGTGGCTGCGCTTTCGTTTGCAGGCATGGTCGCAGGCATTGCTTCATCTTCATTTGCAGCGGGCCTTTGCATGATGCTGTTTGGGCAGATAAAATATAACAGGGGCCTTTTTTGAAAAACGCGCCGCTTAGGCGCGCCGGCACAAGAAACCATCGCACCTGAAAAGCAATTTTTGCGCACAGCTTCTTCAGATTTCCCTGACAGTTACAAAGGGGGCCTGCGGAAAGTCTCCCTGCTCTGCATCAAAAGCTGCCGTTTCAGGGGTACCGGGCAGTTTCAGTCCGGCGGTTTTGAAGGAAGAGTGTCTAAAAAAGCCCGGCAATCCGTCAGGATTGCCGGGCTTTTTTACGTGCATCAGGCGCAAAAACCGATGGCTCCTTGCGTCAGCGCGCCTAAGCGGTGCGTTTGCATGCAATGTGTCATTTTGCCTCTTTGGCAAAGTTGTCGAAGTAACCCTGAATGAAAATGATGGGCGTGCCCTTGTCGCCGGAGCCGGAGGTGAGGTCGCACAGGCTGCCGATAAGGTCTGTCAGGCGGCGGGGCGTGGTGCCCTGGCTGGCCATTTGGCCCTTCAGGTCTGCATCTTTGTGCGAGATGCTGTCTTTGATGGCGGCTGTCAGCTCATCGCCGGAGAGTGAGGCGAAGTCGTTGTCCGCCAGATATTTCAGCTTCAGCTCGTTGGGCTGACCCTCCAGCCCGGCTGTATAAGCGGGGCTTACCACGGGGTCGGCAAGCTCCCAAATTTTTCCCACAGGGTCTTTGAAGGCGCCGTCGCCATAAATCATGGCCTCAATCTGCTTGCCGGTAGCTTTGCGCAGGCCGGCGGCAAGGGAATCTACAAAGCTCTGGCAATCGCGCGGGAACAGCTTCACACTGTCCTCCGTAGCCTTGTTCGAGCCAAGCAGGCCAAACTGCTCGTTATAGCCGCTGCCGTCCACCGGGGCCGTCATGATATCGCTGAGCAGCAGAACCTTTTCCGCGCCCGCGGCCAGAAGGCGGCGCTTCGAGCGGTGGCGGGTATGGATGTCACAGCACAGCACATTCTTTGTATAGGGCAGGATGGCGCGCACGTCGTTGGCGAAAATGAACTCTGCCTCGCAGCCCTGGCTGCGGAACAGCTCGCCGTAATATTCCACATAGTCCACGCCTGTGAACGGGTGCTTTTCATAACCGAACAGCTCGCGGTAGCGCGCCTCGGTCAGCACGTCGCTCCAGGGGTTTACGCCCTTTTCGTCCAGAAGGTCCTCGTCGAACAGGTGGTTGCCCACTTCATCCGAGGGGTAGCTCATCAGGATATAGGCCTTTTTGAAGGCTTTGGCAATGCCCTTCAGGCAGATGGCAATGCGGTTGCGGCTGAGGATAGGGAAGGTGAGGCCCACCGTGCCGGTGCCGAATTTGGCGGCACAGTCCTTCGCAATGGCATCGGTGGTGGCATAGTTGCCCTGGCTGCGGGCCACAACGGCCTCTGTGACGGCCACGATGTCTTTATCCTGAAACGCAATGGCCTGTTCCTCGCCGCAGGCGAGCACGGCGTCGGTGACGATTTTGACAAGGTCGTCACCCTCACGGATGACAGGGCAGCGCACGCCGCGAGAAGTGGTGCCGACAGTTCTCATATGTGTTTGCTCCTTCTGGTGAAATGAAGTTTGAAAACGGCAAAACGGCCCTTGCACACCGGGCCGCTTTTCATTATAATGCAAATATAGATATAAGTAAAATTAAAATATATTATAGTAGAAATAAGAAATTCTTATGTTATATTGAGCGTGATTTCAGATGCCGTATACTGTGAGCAAAGGGGGCAGAGAACATGAGGGCAGACCTTTCGCTGTACCGTGTATTCGTGGCGGTGGCGGACGAAGGCAGCTTTGTGCGCGCGGCGGCCAGGCTGTTTCTCACCCAGCCGGCCGTTTCGCAGGCCGTGCAGCGCATGGAGATGCAGACAGGGGCCAAACTGTTTGTGCGCGGGCGGCGCGGCGTGCGCCTGACGCGCGAGGGCGAGCTTTTATACCGCCATGCCTCGGCCGCGCTGGCCATGCTGGAGGCGGGCGAACAGCAGCTTGCCCGCGTGCAGAACCTGGAGGCCGGCACCCTGCGCCTGGGCGCGGCAGACACCATCACCAAGGAATTCCTTCTTCCGTTCCTCAGCGCGTTCCGCACGCTGCACCCGGGCGTGCAGCTGCAGGTGACGAACCGCACCTCGGTACAGCTGGTGCAGAAGGTGCTGGACGGCAGGCTGGATATGGCGGTGGTGAACCTGCCGGTGGAAAACGATCGGCTGTGCGTGCGGCCCATTTTGCAGGTGCACGATATTTTTGTGGCAGGGCACGCCTTCGCCCATCTGAAGGGGAAAACGCTCAGCCCGGCTGAGCTGGCCGCCCAGCCGCTGGCCATGCTGGAGCAGGCGGCAAACAGCCGCCGCTATGTGGATTCGTTTTTTGCGCGCTGCGGCGTGCAGCTTTCGCCGCAGATAGAGCTGGGCGCCCACGGCCTTCTGCCGGACTTTGCCGCCATCGGCTTCGGGCTGGCGTGCGTGGTGCAGGAGTTCTGCGGCAAAGAACTGGCGGACGGCACTGTGTTTCCTGTACGGCTTCGCCCGGCCATACCGCCGCGCGCAGTGGGCGCCTGCTGGCTTTGCGCTATGGAGCTTTCCGGCGCGGCAAAGGAATTTTTGCGCCTTCTGGAGGACGGTGCGCCCCCTGTGCCGCAGATGTAACGCATTTCACGCTTCAGCAGGTGTGCAGAAGCCATAGAGCTATCGGCTTAGACAGCGCCTTGGCCCGGCACTGTGAAAGCCGGGGAGAGCGTGGCGGAGCCGCTCAAAGAAAACAGTCAATGGCATGGGCTGGTGCTATGAATAATATTCGGAACAGGGCGCAGAGATAGTGTGTGCTGAATTGATTTATATAAGGCGAAGGCGGCAGCATTTCATTGGCTGTCGCCTTTTATATATGCCTTAAAGCAATATATAAAAGCCTTTATGCAATATATAATTGACATTTAGAAAATTATAGTGTATAATCAAGGCGCAAACGAAGGGAGGTAAGATTATGATATGAAGAATAAAAAGTTAAAACTCGCACGAGTTGAAAAAGATATGAGCCAAGAGGATTTGGCTAACATTGTTGGTGTTACAAGACAGACTATCGGTTTGATTGAAACAGGAAACTATAACCCAACCTTGAAGCTTTGCATTGCAATCTGCAATGCACTTGACAAAACCTTGAACGATTTATTTTGGGAGGACCTACAATGAAAAACAAAAAGGTAAAAGATGAACGCATTATTCAAGTGCAAAACAAGATATTAGGCGAAGCCTATTTTGTGATGGTATTTCTGCTTTTCATCTCTGTTTTGGTTAAAGCATATGTGATGAAATACGATTACACAAACTACATTACTGAACTTACCATTATTATTTTGTCTGCAATATATGTTGCGATAAGAAGCATAATGACGGGCAACAATCTGATGGACACTTCCAAAAGGAGTAAAACTCTTTGTGTATTGGGGGCTTTTGGCGCGAGTATTATTATAACTGCCATTAACGGAGTTGAAAACTACACTAACTACGGTGAACATTATTCAGGTTTGCTTGATTGGCATTTCCTTGCTGCGTTAGCAATTACTTTTATATCTTCATTCGTTCTTATCTCGGCTGGATTGCTGTTTGTTTATCTGTGTCATAAAAAAGGACAGCAAAGAGTGGAAAAGAAATTGAATGATGATATTGAGGAAGGTTAAGGAGGCAGCCTGTGAAAAACGGAAAGTATTCACGGTTTCTAATAGATTTAGCAATTCTCTTTTTATCTGCTAAAACAGGCTCATTTATGTGTAGCATATTGGAACACACCGCAATAAATGAATGGGTTGTAAGAGGGACAGGTGCTTTAGTTTCGGTAGTAGTAGGACTTATTTGTTTATCATCATTGAAAAGAAAGAGAGCCACCGCTGATGAAAACTGCTGATATATCTAACGATTTTCAATGGATACTGATACTTTGTCCTGTATGTGGTAGTAAAACCCACGATAGGATTAGGGCAAATAGCGAATCTGCAATTCCCTTGCCAGACTAAATGCTAAAGACAATGCAGGGGCATGCGTGTTATTTTCAACTGCATTTACCGCCCGCCTTGATACACCACATTTTTGTCCATTTTCTCTTGGGGTAATCCGAATTCCTTTTGTAGTTCAGTTTACAAGGAACTACACACAGACTGTGAAACGGACCAGGGTGCCAAGGGGGGCCTTTTGGCGCACGACTTTGCTTGCAAAGTGTAATGTGTTATACCGGTTATACCGGCTGGCGTGACTGACGAAGAAAACGGGGGGCGGTGCTTTATGCTTCCCGCTTGTCCCGGCAGGAAAACGGGCTGAATTTTTGCGAATGGGAATTGGCGAAAAAGCGGGCCGTTTTCAGAGAACGGCAGCAGGTATAGGAAGCCCCTGTCTCTCGTCCTGCCTGCGCCCCAGCTTATGGACAAAGTGTCCCGAAGCTGTATCCACGCTCCCGGAAGAATAGCAGGACAGCAGGCAACCGGCAAGGCTGAAATGAACGGGTTTACGCCCGGCCTTGCCCGCCGTCCCGATGAATGGGTGGAAAAGGCGGCCAAGCCTTCAAAGTGCTTGGCCGCTCTCTTTCTGATTTCGGGGCGTTTTTTTCAAATTTGAAATGGGCGGGAAGCCGTTTTAGGTTTTTCCCGCCTTGATTTTCCCTTAGCAAAGACCGGCGGGGCTATCAACGGCGGCACATGAAAATATGCCGTTCATCTTGGCCGTTGTTTGGCTCGACGGGTTTTGCTATCTTCCCCGATAAATTGGAATTCGTTAATCAGCTTCACAATAGAAAAGAATGTCTGCCTTTCCTTCTTGCTTCGTGTGCCGATATACATTGGTATCAAGTCCTCCAATATAAAAGCCAGAGTTCAGATAAAATAAGCAGGCACCCGGATTATTGTCTTGACCTTGCGTATAAAGTCCATAATACCCATATTGTGTGGCAATTTCTTTTGCTTTTGCTATCAACGCTTGTCCGACATGCTGACCACGATACTTTTTATTCACTTTCAAGTCATACAGATACATATACTTGAAAAATCCGGGCTGCAAAATAACCAATCCTACACATTTTTCACCATCATAAGCGCCGAGAAATACACTGTCCTCCATATCCTCATAAACGTAGTCCTTGTTTGGGAAAGTTATTTCTGTGATATTTTCAGGGTGATACCGCTCCAACTTATAAGTCCAATGTCCATTATTAAAGGACGGGATAATCCGTCCAAATACAGGAAATGCTTCATTGGGAATATTTATATCCGATTTATGCTGTGCATCAATACGTCTAATTTCAATCATCATATTCGCTCCGTTAAATTCTAATTTATTGCTTTTATCAAAACAGTATGAAAAATCAAAGGAACAAGCAGAATTAAAATTGCACCTGCTACGCATACAGCAATTACTTTTTGGAAACTTCGTTTTTCTTGCTCTGTTATATTCCGGCATTTCGGCTGCCTGCTTTTTCTATCGTTTATATGAAAAAATGGCTGTCGCAAACGCCCCGAAGCCGGGAAATTTGCGACAGCCATTTTCATTGGCTGCGGCATGAGGAAAATCAGTCGTCGATCTCCACCATGACCTTTTTGTTTTCGCGCACGGCTGCGGCGCGCATCACAACGCGAATAGCCTTTGCAATGCGGCCCTGCTTGCCGATCACACGGCCCATGTCGTCTTCCGCTACGGTGAGGTGGTAGACGATGACGCCTTCCTCATTGGGCTCGTCCTCCGTCACACGGACGGCGGCCTTGTCTTCCACAAGGCCCTGGGCAAGCGCCAACAAAAGCTCCTGCATCATAAACCCTCCCTCAAAGCCTTACAGAATGTTGTTCTTTTTCAGAAGAACGCGCACGGTATCCGTGGGCTGGGCGCCGTTCGCGATCCAGGCTTTCGCCTTGTCGCTGTCAATCTTCACAACAGCCGGGTCCTTCGTGGGGTCGTAATAACCGATCTCCTCGATGAAACGGCCGTCGCGGGGGAAACGGGAATCCGCCACCACCACGCGGTAGAACGGGGCCTTCTTCGCGCCCATGCGGCGCAGTCTGATTTTAACAGCCATGCTGTCACCTCCTACACATAAAACATGATTTTTTATAGCAACGGCGGAACACGTCCGCCGGAACTATCTGTGGGGAAAGGGCCTTCTACATAAATTTCCCAAGCCCGCCAAAGCCGCCGAAGCGCCGGCCAAAGCCTTTGGGGTTGCGCTTCACCTGCTTCATCAGCTTCTGCATCTGCTCAAACTGGCGCAGCAGCTTATTCACATCCTCCACGCGCGTGCCGGAACCGGCTGCGATGCGGCGCTTGCGCTTGGGGTTGATGATGGAAGGCTTTTCGCGCTCGGCCGGAGTCATGCTGTGGATGATAGCCTCGATATGCACCATTTCTTTTGAGTTTTCCAGCGCGTCCACATCCACCTTGCCGGAAACACCCGGCATCATGGAGAGCATAGCACCCACGCCGCCCATCTTTTTCAGCTGCTGGAACTGGGCCAGCATGTCGTTCATGTCAAACTTGTTTTCCAGCATGCGCCGGGCTGTTTTTTCCGCCTCTTTGGCGTCGGCTGTGCTCTGTGCCTTTTCAATCAGCGTCAGCACATCGCCCATGCCGAGAATGCGGCTGGCCATGCGGTCGGGGTAAAAGGGCTCCAAATCGTCCAGCTTTTCGCCCACACCCGCAAACTTGATGGGCTTGCCGGTGACAGCGCGCACAGAAAGTGCGCTGCCGCCGCGGGTGTCGCCGTCCAGCTTTGTGAGGATGACGCCGTCAAGGCCGGTGCTCTCGCCAAAGGCCTTGGCTACGTTTACAGCATCCTGGCCGGCCATGGCGTCAATGACGAGCAGCGTTTCATCTACTGCGACGGCCTGCTTGATGCGCTGCAGCTCTTCCATCAGCTCTTCATCTACATGCAGGCGGCCCGCTGTGTCCAGAATGACGATGTCGTTGCCGTAGTCTTTCGCATGGGCCACAGCCTTTGCAGCAATAGCCTCAGGCTTTTCCCCCTCCAGCCTGAACACCGGCGCGCCCGCCTGGGCGCCCACGATGCAAAGCTGCTCTACTGCGGCGGGGCGGTAGATGTCGCAGGCCACCAGCAACGGCCTGTGGCCCTCTTTCAGAAACCGCTTGGCAAGCTTGGCGCAGTGTGTGGTTTTGCCTGCGCCCTGCAGGCCGCACATCATGATGACGGTGGGCGGCTTCGATTTGATATGGATGCGCGCCGGGCCCTCGCCGCCTCCCATGAGGGCCACGAGCTCTTCATTCACGATTTTTATCACCTGCTGGGCAGGGGTGAGGCTCTCCATCACCTCATGGCCCATACAGCGCTCGGTAACCGTTTTGATGAACCCTTTGGCGACGGTGTAGTTTACATCCGCCTCCAGAAGGGCCACACGCACTTCGCGCATGGCGTCCTTTACGTCCTGCTCGGAAAGCTTGCCCTTGCCGCGCAGCTTCTTGAACACGCCGCCCAGCTTGGAAGCCAGCGATTCAAACGCCATACCATGCGCCCCCTTCTACGGGGCCCGAAGGCCCGTTCTTCGTTTGCCTCATACATCCCCAAGGGAATCAATTACCCGCAGCATCTCATCTGCGGCGCGTGCCACGGCACTGTTCGGGCTGTAGCTGCCCGCGTTGGAAAAGCGCACCTCTCTGGCCAGCGCCTCGAGGCGGCTGATGCCCTCGCGCAGCACACGCGAACGGGCGGCAAAGCCTATCTTTTCCTCCAGCTCCAGCAGGGTGGCCTCGCCGCGCTTGATGGCATCACGCACACCCTGCCGCGTGATGCCGAAGTTCTCGGCTATCTCGGCCAGGGAATAATCGTCGTTGTAATACTGCACCATCACGTCGCGCTGTTTCTCTGTCAGCACATCGCCGTAAAAATCGAGCAGATACGAAATCTCCCATTTCTTCGCCATGTGCCGCGCCCCCCTTTGGATGGGATGCGTGTAAAGCGTTTCGCTTTACACAAGCGTTATCATATCACAGCCCTTTTGGAAAGTCAAGTGAAAAAAGCGGCTTTGCAAAGCCTTGTGGATACTGTATAATAAGTGCATGGCGCATGCGCCTTTTTTCGGCGTGCGCAAAACAATGAAAGGCAGGCGGCGGGCGTATGGGCATCCATGAAAGTTATTATGAAGTGCTGTATGCGCGCGAGGTGGTGCGCCTTTCCGGCTATGCGGCAAGGCACCGCCTGCCCGGCACGCTGTATGCGTATCTGGCCTATGGCGGGGCCACGCTTTCCGCTAAGGACGCCTTGGCGCAGGGCATGCTGGCCATCGCGCAGGAAAAAGGCTTTCTGAAGCCGGGCCAGCCGGTGGTAGAATGCTCTTCCGGCACCTTTGCGGTGGCGCTTGCCATTGCCTGCAGCCATTCGGGGCATCCGCTTGTGCTGTGCGTGCCGGGCAGCATTGGCCCTGCGCGCCAGAAACTGCTTACAGAGC
>JAGZUF010000042.1 GCA_018380115.1 Oscillospiraceae bacterium
GACGAAGCGCGCGGCAACAAAATGCAGAACGCGGTCACGGCGGAGATCGTTAAAGGAAGGGTCGCGCCGGGCGAGCTGATCCTTGCGGACCTTTCGGACGAAAAAGCCTGTGCGGATTACCGCAGCTACGGCCTGCGGTGCTGGCCCGCCAGGAAAGGGCCGGGCAGCCGTGAGCTGGGCGTGCGGTGGCTGCAAGGCCTAAACGCCATTGTGATCGACCCGGTAAAATGCCCGTGTGTGCTGCAGGAGTTCCTGGAATGGGAGTACGAGGTAGCGCCGGACGGCACGGTGCTGGGGACTTTGATGGACGCAAACGACCACGGTATCGACGCGGCGCGGTATGCCTGCAGCCGCATCTGGCAGCGCAAAGGAGCGTGACAAATGAAGCTGAAGGACTGGCTGCTGAAGAAGTACCTGCCCAGCTGGGCGGTGCTGGAATACGGCGACGCGCTGGAGGCGGCACAGAGGCGTGTACGGGAGCTGGAGGCGGAAAACCGGCAGCTGCGGGCATACATCAACGGAGTGGAACGCGGGCTGCGGGCAAAGCAGCCGGAAATTTGGATCGAAAGGAGTGACGGCGGATGAACGCAGTCGTAAGGGCGCTGTTTGACGACGCCGCCATCACAGGGGCGCAGGCGGCGGGGCTGAAGGACACCAGCACAGCGGCTATGCGAGCGGCGGTGCGGGAGTGGTTCGAGCTGTTCTTCATGCGTGAAGCGGTGAAGGGCAAGGACGAAGACCCGGCGCAGCGCATCCCCTACACCATCACCAACAAACTGACAAAGGCTTGTTTTGCGGAGTACGATTCCAGCTTTACGGAAAACGGAACCGGAAAAACGGCGTGGCTGGACGGACAGCGCAGCCTCATCGACGCCGAAAAGCAGGACGTGCTGCAGTGGGTCATGGTGGGCGGCGAAGGCTTTTTGAAACCTGCACCGGACGGCACGGGGCGGCTGGCCTACCATGTGGTAAGGCGCGACTGCTACAACGTACTGGCCCGCGGGCCCCGCGGCATCACGGACGTGCTGATGAGCGAGCGGAGCCGGGCGGGCTCCGACTGCTACACGCTGCTGGAACGCCGGACTGTAGATGGCAGCGGGTATCTGACCATCCGGTACAAGCTGTATGTGTCGGAAAACAGCAGCACACTGGGGCATGAGGTGCGGCTGGACAGCCTGCCGCAGTATGCGGCGCTGGCCCCGGAGCACACCTACAGCGTGCCCTTCGGCGGGCTGGGCATGACCTACATCCGTCTGCCGATGGCAAATAACGTGGACGGGAGCCCAGACGGCGTGAGCGTGTACGAGGGCGCGGTGCAGCTGATCCACAACATCTACAAAAACGAGTACCAGCTGGGGCGCGAGTTCGAGCTGGGACGCAGCCGGATCGTGGCGGGCTCGGATATGCTTATGACGCCGGGCCCGGAGGGCGGCGTGATGCGGCTGAAGGACGACGTGTTCGTCGGCCTGGACGGCGACGCCAGCGTGGGCATGACCATCTTCTCCCCCACGCTGCGGGATGAGAGCTTCGAGCGGCGCAAGCAGAGCTATTTAAAGGCGTGTGAGAATATCATCGGCCTGAAACGCGGTATATTGTCGGACGTGGAGGCTGTGGAGCGCACGGCAAAGGAGATCAGCAGCAGCGAGGGTGACTACAGCCTGTCGATCATGGACCTGCAGCGGATGTGGTACGACGCACTGATGGAGACGCTGCGCATCACGAACCTGTGGGGCCAGGCGCTGGGGCTGTGCGACGCCCAGGCGGTGGACCTTGAGCAGCTGCTGAGCGTGAGCTGGGGCAACGGCGTTTTGTATGACGCAGACAAGGACTGGGCCGACACGCTTTCGATGGTGGAGGCCGGCCTGCTGAAACCTGAGCTGGCGCTGGCAAAAAAATACGACCTGCCCTGTGAGACGCCGGAAGACCTTGCGGCCATCCGTGAAAAGTACATGCCGGAGATGGTCCAGCTGACCGCCCAGTCCGGGCTGAGGTGACGTTATGGCACTGACGCCGGATGAGATCGACGGGCTGCGGGAGCTGATCCTCGCTGTTTACGGCCCCGTCACGGAGGAGCTGCTGCGCGACCTGTGCCGGTGCATTACCGCCGCCGGACAGATATCGTCCGGCGATGAATACAAGCTTCTGCTGGCAAAAAGCCTTGCCGGAGCGGACGATGTGATCGCGGACACGCTGCGCAGGCAGACAGACCTCACCGACGACGCGGTGGAGCAGCTGATGCGCTGGGCCGCGGAGAAGACCGCGCCGCTGGAGGAAAACGAAAGCCTGCGGAACATTGCCGAAGCCTATGTAAAGGTGACGCGCAAGGAAGTGGCCAACGTGCTGGGCCAGCTGGCCGCGGCAGATGTGGACGGCCAGGTGTATCCTATTAAAGATGTATACCGGCGCACGATGGACTATGTGTTCCGGGAGGTCTCCAGCGGCGCGAAGACGCCGGAGGAAGCTGTGCGGCGTGCCACGCTGCGCTTGTGGCAGCGGGGCATCCGCACCGTCGACCGCTCGGACGGGCGCACTTTTTCCGTAGAGTTCATGGCCCAGCGCGCCATTATGGCGAAGATGGGCGAAATGACCACGGCCATCAACGAGAAGCATCACGACGACGGCGGGTGCGACGGTTGGGAGATCAGCGCGCACAGCGCCAGCGCGCCGGACCATGAGCCCTATCAGGGGCGGCAGTACAGCGATAAGGAATACAAGCGGCTGAACAGCCGCCTGCAGCGGCGCATCGGCACGCTGAGCTGCAAGCACATCGCCTGGCCCATCAAGCTGGGTGTGGACAGTCCCCAGTGGACGGATGAGCAGCTGGCGGAGATGGCGCGGGAAAACGCGAAGGGCATCACCTACGAGGGCCGCCACTACACCCAGTACGAAGCCACACAGCAGCAGAAGGCGCTGGAGAACAGCATCCGGCAGTGCAAGGACCGTATTGCCGCGGCGCAGGAGGAGGGCAAGCTGGGCAGCGGAGAGCTGCGCAGCAGCCGCATCCTCCTGCGGCAGCTGAATGCGGAATACAAGCGGTTTTCGGCTGCGGCCGGGCTGCGCACCGCGCCGGAGCGGCTGCGGGCGGCGGGGCTGGGCCGGGCGCTGAGACCGGACGGCACGCTGGAAATGCCGCGTCCTGCGGGTACGCTCACAGGCAGCGGCGGCAAGCTGGATGTGGAAGAAGCCCGGAAAAGCTATTCCGCGTATCTTGACACCTTGACGGATGCGCCGGAAAAGAATATGGTATGGTTAAGGTATTTTACAGAAAAGAATCCCACTGAGTACATGGAGGACGGCACACTGGATGCTCCGTTTGCGTATGACCCTGTGGAGGACCGTATCCTGTATAACCCCAGGCATCCGCAGTTTTCCACGACCGACTTTGAAATGGCAAACACACATGAGCTCGCGCACCGGACGGATGTACTGAATGCGCAGGGGTACAAAAACAAAGTATTTGTGGATGCGATTTCAGACGCTTCAAAAGCTGTTCTGGATAACGCCGAGGGATTTCAGCGTGTAGCGCAGGCAGTACGCAGCGATTTGATGAAAGACATCCTCAGCGCGCTCAGCTCCGGGCGGCTTGACACAGGTTTCGGGCACAAGGCTGAATACTGGGCAAAAAATTCAGAAGCCGTCCCGTTGGAGATATTTGCGGAACTCTTTACGATGGAAACACGGAATGATTCGGACCTGTTCTTCGTTAAGAAGCTCTTCCCCGGCCTGTGGAAAGAATACCAGAAACTGTTTTAGGAGGTATGTGTCATGCCTATGCCCATTACACCGGAGCTTGCAGCCTTCATGAGGTCGCTTGGGTACGACCAGCTTCGCCAGGCGTACAAGGAAAAATACGGGAAACCATATCCAATGTTCTGTCTGAGCGAGACAAAGATAAGCGGCGCTGAATATATGGAAGAACTGCGCGCACAATTCCCCGGTGAAGATCTGGATGAACTCATTGAACGATACACCGACCACAGGAGCGAGGAAGAAAAGCGCGCGGAGCTGGACGCTCTGGTGGATGAGCTGGTGCGCCGGCAAAACCGGCACGCGCCCTGACCTGCGTTTAAACGTCCGTTTAAGCGCCTTTAAATGATAGCTGAAGGACCCCTTCACGGGGGTCCTTTTGTTATGCACATATATATTGTATTCAAAAGGAAGGAGATCGAAACATGGCACTGGAATTTGCCAAAGAGCTGCTGGGTGACGCCTACACCGGGGAGCTGGAAGAAAAGCTAGAGGCAAAAATCAACGAGCTGTATGCGCCAAAGGCGGACCTGGATGCAGCATCGGCGCGTGCCGACGGCCTGCAGGAGCAGCTGAACGCCGCCAACGAGGCCATCGGTAAGTTTGAAGGGCTGGACGCGGAGCAGGTAAAGGCGCAGATCGCGGACTACAAGCAGCGCGCGGAGGCGGCGGAAAAGGACCGGGACGAAAAGCTGGCGGCCGCTGCGTTTGACGCGAAGATCGACAAGGCGCTGGCAGACGCAAAAGCGCACAACCCGAAGCTGGCGCGCGGCGCGCTGGACCTTGACGCTCTGCGGTCCAGTAAAAATCAGGACGCGGACATCGCGGCAGCCATCGCGGCCGTGCAGAAAAGCGATGCATACCTGTTCGGACCGGCGGCAGCGGAACCCGCGCCCGCATCCGGCACCGGGACCTCTGCTGTGCCGGGCACGGCAAAGTATACTGCCGACGAAATCGCCATGCGCAAGGCTGCGGATCTGCCCGTGGACTGACCGCATCACACCACACAAAGAAAGGAAAGGTAAACCAATATGGCAAACAACATTGCACTGGCAAAAACCTTCGTCCCCATCCTGGACGAAATCTACAAGCTGGCGTCGCTGACCAGCAAGCTGGACGGCGCTGCGGAGCTGGCACGGCAGGGCGCGAACGCCAATGAGCTGATCGTGCCCATGCTGAGCATGCAGGGGCTGGGCGACTACAGCCGCAACGACGGGTACGTCAAGGGCGACGTCACCATGACCAACGAGACCATAAAGTGCAACTACGACCGCGGCCGCAAGTTCTATGTGGACGCGCTGGACAATGAGGAGACCGCGAAAGTGGCCTTTTCCCGCCTGGCCGGCGAGTTCATCCGCACGAAGGTGGTGCCGGAGCTGGACGCTTTCCGATTCGCGTCCTACGCGGGCAAGAGCGGCATTTCCAAGGCCGCCGCAGCCGATCTGCCGGACGGCGCTTCGGTGCTGGCGGCGCTGCGTGTGGCCGTCACGAAGATGGACGAAGATGAGGTTCCCACGGAAAACCGCCACCTGTTCATCACACCGACGCTGGACGGCATGATCGCAGACCTGGACACCACGAAGAGCCGTGCAATCCTGGAGCGCTTCGCCACAAAGACGCTGGTGCCGCAGACCCGGTTCTACACGGCCATCGACCTGCTGGACGGCAAGACCGGCGGCGAAGAGGCGGGCGGCTTCAAAAAGGCCGACGGCGCGAAGAATATCAACTTCATGGTGATCCACCCCTCGGCGCTGATCCAGTTCCAGAAACACACAGTGCCCAAAATCAAAGGGCCGGAGGACGACCTGGACGGCGACCGCCACATGTTCGGCTACCGCACTGTGGGCATCGCGGACGTGTACGCCAACAAGCTGGCGGGCATCTACATGCATAACGCGGCGGAAGCAGGAGGCTGAGAACGATGAGGACGGTTGGTTTGACATTTCATGAGGATACACAGGCCGCCCCGGCTGTTGAGGCCGGGGCCTCCCTGCCGGAGGCCGGGACGGCCGCACCGGGAGCGGGAGCACAAAACCCCGCCCCTGCCCCGGCACCGGAAAAGGCGCTGGAGGACATGACGGTGACAGAGCTGCGCAGCTTCGCGGCGGCGCGCGGCATCGACGTGACGGGCGCGGCCAAAAAGCAGGACCTGCTGCTGGCCGTGCAGACGGCGGTAGAGCCTTCTGCCGCACCGGCTGAGGCTGTGCCCGGTGAGCAGCCGGAGATGGTTGCAGAGTAAAACACGGGAGGGATACGCATGGTAGCGGACAAGGAGTTCTACTATTCCACATACCACGGAAAACTTTCGGAGGCGGACGTGGAGGGCTGCCTGGCCCGTGCGGAGTACATGCTGCACAGCCTGACGCTGGACCGCCTGCAGGACGGAGCCTGGGAACAGGATGAAACGCTGGCGAAATGCGTGCGCATGGCGCACTGCGCGCTGGCAGACGCCCAGCACGCCCAGGACACGGCCGTGCTGGCGGGCGGCAAAGTGACCAGCGAAAGCGTGGGAAACTGGAGCCGCAGCGTACAGCAGGATGATGCACAGACGGGCAGCTTCGAGCGCCGCTGCCTGCGTATCGCCGCCCAATATATCCCCATCCGCAGCGGGCTGCTGTACCGGGGGGTGAGCGGATGCTGACGCCGAATGCAAGCTGCACGTTGTATCTGCAGACGGGGCCGGGGGCATACACGCGGGTGTATGTCCCCGCCTGCTTCTGGCAGGACGGAGAGGACGGCGTGAGCATCGTCATCCCCGGTGAACTGCCGGAGCAGTACAAGGGCGAAAAACGGGAAAAGGACTACGTGGTGCAAGGCGAGCGTATGGGCGAGGTCACGGACACACAGAGCAAGCGTGAGTTGATCGCAGACAAGCCCCTGACTGTCAAAAACCTTGTGCACTGTGCATTCGGCGGCCTGCCCCATTGTGAGGTGACGACGGAATGAGCATGCTGCAGCTCGACTTTCGTTTGCCGGAGTTTGGAAACCTCGTAAAGGACCTGGGACTTGAAGAAGGCGGACGCGCGCAGCAGCATCTTGTGAAAAATGTTGCACGGCGCATCACCAAGTATGTGCCCAAGCGCACATACAGCAGCATCGAGAACGCCATCGCCCAGGGCCAGGAACCGGCCAACGGC
>JAGZUF010000043.1 GCA_018380115.1 Oscillospiraceae bacterium
CGTGGTGGGCAGCGTGGGCAACGGCGCCACGCTGCGCCTCATCAGCGACATTCCGGGCGTGAAATATACCGAGGGACGCTTTCTGCCCTATTTCTTCCCCGATACCTTCCACGAGGGCGGCGACCCTGTGAAGGAGGGCAAGGAAAACTGGGTGACTGCCCGGCGCGCCATTTTGCGCAAGCCCATCGACCGCATCGGCTACGGCGGCTATCTGAAGCTGGCGCTGCAGTTCCCGGAGTTTATTGATTATATCAAATCGGTGTGCGACGAGTTCCGCCTTCTGTATACGAACATCCGCGGCACCACGCCCTACTGCATCAAGACGGTGGCCGTGCTGAACAGCTGGGGCCGCGCGCGCAGCTGGGGCTGCCACATGGTGCACCATGCGCTGTACCAGAAGCAGAACTACAGCTATGCCGGCGTGATAGAGGCACTGGCGGGCGCGCCGTTCGACGTGCGCTTCATCAGCTTTGACGATATCGAATGCGACGCCCATGTGCTGGACGATGTGGACGTGCTGGTGAACGTGGGCGACGCCGACACGGCCCACACCGGCGGCGCCGTGTGGGAGAACCCGGCCATTACGGCGGCGGTGCGCGGCTTTGTGCACCGCGGCGGCGGCTTCATCGGCGTGGGCGAGCCCAGCGGCCACCAGTATCAGGGCCGCTTTCTCCAGCTTGCCGGCGTGCTGGGCGTAGAGAAAGAGACGGGCTTTACCCTGGGTTACGACAAATACAACTGGGAAGAGCATCCGCAGCACTTCATTCTGGCAGACTGCACTGGGCCTGTGGACTTCGGCGAGGGCAAAAAGAGCATCTATGCGCTGGAAGGCGCTCAGGTGCTGGTGCAGCGCGACAAAGAGGTGCAGATGGCAGTAAACGAGTTCGGCGCAGGGCGCGCGGTATACCTCAGCGGCCTGCCGTATTCCTTTGAGAACAGCCGCATCCTCTACCGCAGCATTTTGTGGAGCACCCACGACGAGCAGAACCTGCACAGGTGGTTCTCGTCCAACTTCAATGTGGAAGTGCACGCCTATGTGAAAAACGGCAAGTACTGCGTGGTGAACAACACCTACGAGCCGCAGCACACCACCGTCTACACGGGCAATGGCGACAGCTTTGAGCTGGATATGGCCGCCAACGAGATACGCTGGTTTGAAATCTGAGCCCGCACAGCGCCTTCCGGCGCAGAGAAACACGCAAGCCCCCATGGCAGGCCGCATGGCCTGCCATGGGGGCTTTTCCGCTTCTGTGCGCCTGAGCTGCGAAACATGGGCCGGGCGGCGGAAGGCGCCCGGCCCAACCGCGCTTTTTTGGCAATATATACAAGGAATGCTGCAAAGTTTTGGCAGTTGCTTGGATGAAAATCTCTTGGTGACATCTTTAATAAAAGCGAAAAATATGATAATATTTTTGTATAAGTTGCCACACGCGTTTTGCGCGTGGACGAAAAGAGGGAATAGAGTATGAACTACGCGAACGATCACATCCGAAACGTCCTTGTAGCAGGCCATGGCGGCGCAGGCAAAACAAGCCTTGTGGAAGCCATGCTGTATCTGACGAAGGCGACAGACCGCCAGGGCCGCGTGGAGGACGGCAACACGGTGTGCGATTTTGACCCGGAGGAGGCAAAGCGCCATGTGTCCCTGTCGCTGGCGGTGGCGCCGGTGGAGTACGCGGGCGTCAAGCTCAACCTCATCGATGTGCCCGGCCTGTTCGATTTTGAGGCCGGCCTGTACGAGGGCATGCCCGCCGCCGAGAGCGTAATGGTGGTGGTGTCTGCGCGCAGCGGCCTTTCTGTAGGCGCGCGCAAGGCATATAAGCTGGCCCTGAAGCAGAACAAAAGCCGCATGATCTTCGTGAACAAGGTGAACGCAGAGCATGCCGATTTCTATAAAGTGTTCGAGCAGCTTAAGACCGAGCTCGGCCCATCTGTGTGCCCTGTGGTTGTGCCGGTAGAGCAGGCGGGCGGCCGCGTGTATCTGAACCTCATCACGCAGAAGGCCTACAGCTATACGGGCGGCGGCGTGCGCGAGGTGCCGGTGCCCAGTTACGGCCACCGCACTGCGGGCCTTCTGGAGGCCATGCGCGAGGCCGCGGCCGAAACAGACGACGCCCTGATGGAAAAATTCTTCGAGGGCGAGCCGTTCACGGAAGAAGAGCTGACGAACGCCATCCGCACAGGCGCCAAGACGGGCGCCATTACGCCGGTGTTCTGCGGCGCGGCCACGGCGCAGGAAGCTGTGGACCTGGCCATGTGGGGCCTGCAGAAGCTGATGCCCAGCGCAGCCCGCGGGGCGGGTGCTGTGGGAACAGATGCTTCCGGCAATGAAGTGGAGGTGCCCTGCGTGCCGGACGGCCCGCTGTGCGCCTATGTGTTCAAAACCGTAGCGGACCCGTTTGTGGGCAAAGTGAGCTATGTAAAGGTAATAAGCGGCCGCCTTACGGCAGACAGCCCTGTGGTGAACGCGCGCACAGGCGAGGCCGAGCGCCTGGGCAAGCTTGTGTATGTGCGCGGCAAAAAACAGACGGATACGGCTGAAATAGGCTGCGGCGACATCGGCGCCGTCACCAAGCTGCCCGCCGCGCAGACGGGCGACACGCTGTGCGCGCCCAGCCGCGTGGTAAGCCTGCCGCGCCCGGTGTTCCCGCACCCCACGCTCTCTATGGCTGTGCGCGTGAAGCAGAAGGGCGATGAGAGCAAAATATCCGGCGCTTTGCAGCGCCTGATGGAAGAGGACCCCACCATCGGCTATGAGGTGAATTCCGAAACGGTGGAGCAGGTGCTCTCCGGCCTGGGCGAACAGCACCTGGATGTGGTGTGCGCCAAACTGAAAAATAAGTTCGGGGTAGAGATAACTTTGGCCGACCCGCGCATCCCCTACCGTGAATCTATCCGAAAGAAATGCAAGGCGCAGGGCCGTCACAAAAAGCAGACGGGCGGCCACGGCCAGTTCGGCGATGTGTGGATTGAGTTTGAGCCCACGGATGCCGGCGATTTCGTGTTTGAGGAAAAGGTGTTCGGCGGCGCTGTGCCCAAAAATTACTTCCCGGCGGTGGAAAAGGGCCTGCAGGAGGCTGTGCGCCATGGCGTGCTGGCCGGTTACCCGGTGGTGGGCCTGAAGGCCACCCTGCTGGACGGCAGCTATCACCCGGTGGATTCCAGCGAAATGGCCTTCAAAATGGCCGCCAAGCTGGCCTATAAGGCCGCGCTGCCTGAGGCGGGGCCCATCCTGCTGGAGCCCATTGGCGAATTGAAGGCCACCGTGCCCGGCGATGCCACGGGCGACATCATGGGCGAGGTAACCAAACGCCGCGGCCGCGTGCTGGGCATGAACCCCGGCGAGGACGGCGAGCAGTGCGTGGACGCCGAGGTGCCCATGAGTGAAATGCACGACTTCACCATGTATCTGCGCCAGCTTACGCAGGGGCGCGGCAGCTTCACGTTCCAATTTGTGCGCTACGAGCCGCTGCCCTCCATGCTGGAAGGAAAGGTGATAGAAGAGGCGAAAAAGCTGTTTGACGGCAAGGCGGACGAAGAGTAAGCCTGCACTATGCTTTGGCCGTGCAGCGCCGTATGAAGGGAAGCCTTCATACGGCGCTGTTTTTTGGCTTTCGCGAAATGACAACCCCCAGCAGAGCCGGGGAGGGTAAAAAAGCTTTCGCTTCCGGCATCGAGCGAAGCGGGAAGAGATGAACAACTTTACGATTGCCAGAAAGATAATCTTGGACAAACGGCACCCGTTTACGGGCCGCAGGGCAAGTGATGCAAGCGGCGGAATTTTTCAGTGCCTCTTGAGAGGCTTGCCGGTAATCTGCCCTTTCAGGGCTTACGCAGGCCCCAGGCTTTGCCGGGGGGGGGCATGACTGTTGGCTTTCGCGAAACGGGAACCCGCGGCTGTGCCAGGGGAAGTAAAAAGGCCTTCGCTTCCAGTTTCGAGCGAAGCGGGATGGTGTTCAATACCCAAAAGATGCAGCACACAACGGGAAGAACCCCGTTTACGGGAGGCGGGGCAGGTGATGCAGGAGACGGGGTATTCGGCGCCTACTGAGAGGCTTGCCGACGGTATGCCCTTTCAGGGCTTGCGCAAACCCCCGGCCTAGCCGGGGCCTGACTTATGAGCTTTGGGCAACTGTTACGAACTTGCCGGGTAGATATGTGCAAATTTACGGAAAAACAGCTCATGTTTGCGCATGTTGAGTTAAAATAGTGACGAAATAGACAAAAAATGGCGAACCGCTTGACAGTGCATTATAAAACATATATAATAATGGGCATTGTGGGCCTGTGTATCAAGAGGGAAATGGTGGCACAGGCCGGAAGAATTCCAGAAGGAGACCTGAGAGCCTTGAACAAAGAGATCGTAATGACGAAAAGCGGCTATGCCGCCGTGGAAGCCGAACTGGAACAGTTAAAGACAGTGAAGCGCAAGGAAGTGGCGGAGAAAATCAAAGTTGCCCGCGGCTATGGCGACCTCTCGGAGAACAGCGAGTATGACGAGGCGAAAAACGAGCAGGGCATGCTGGAGAGCCGCATTGCAGAGCTGGAAAAGATGCTCAAGCACGCCCGTGTGCTGGACAGCACAGAGATAGACAGCAGCGTCGTCAGCGTGGGCAGCCATGTGAAAATTCAGGACGAGGACGGCGATACGGACGAATACGACATCACCGGCTCCACCGAGGCGGACCCGCTGAACGGCCGCATTTCGGATGAATCGCCCGTGGGCGCCGCCCTGCTGGGCCACAGCGCGGGCGATAAGGTGGAAATCACCCTGCCCACCGGCGCTGTGGTGATGTACGAGGTGCTGGAGGTGGGCCGCGCGGACATCTGAGCGCAGGTTTTGTTGTAAAACACGATATTTTTTCAAAAAACAGGTGCGAAAGCGCCTGTTTTTGTGTTATACTCAAATTTGCCGCACAGGGCTCTGCGCGGCGCCCCGCCGCCGTTTGCGGCACGCGGGAAACATTAAAAACAGGAGGAGTGGCAGACCATGCCGGAGCATCCGAACATGCCCGAAGAGACGGGCGAGATGACACAGCAGGCGTATAACGAAATTGTGAAGGTACGCCGCGATAAACTCAAGGCTCTGCGCGACGCGGGCAAGGACCCGTTCGTCATCACAAAATACCCGCAGACCGATTATTCCGCCACGGCGAAAGCCGGGTTCACCGACGTGCCGGAGGGCCAGCTTGGCAAAGCTGTGTGCATGGCCGGCCGCATGATGTCCAAGCGCGTAATGGGCAAGGCAAGCTTTGCCCACCTGCGCGACAATGAGGGCGATATTCAAATTTATGTGCGCCGTGACGATGTGGGCGAAGAGGCCTATGCCGATTTCAAAAAGCTTGACATCGGCGACATCATCGGCGTGAAGGGCAATTTGTTCCGCACTAAAATGGGCGAGATAAGCGTGCATGCCACCGAGGTGACGCTGCTTTCCAAAAGCCTGCTGCCGCTGCCCGAAAAGTTCCACGGCCTGCGCGACACCGAGCTTCGCTTCCGCCAGAGGTATGTGGATCTCATCATGAACCCCGAGGTGCGCCGCACGTTCGAGGTGCGCTCAAAGTTCATCAAGTTCATGCGCAGCTATCTGGACGGCATGGGCTATATGGAAGTGGAGACGCCCGTGCTGAACACCATTTCCGGCGGCGCAACGGCCCGTCCGTTCATCACGCACCACAACACGCTGAATATGGACATGTACATGCGCATCGCCACCGAGCTGCCCCTCAAGCGCCTCATTGTCGGCGGGCTGGACCGCGTGTACGAAATTGGCCGCATTTTCCGCAACGAGGGCATGGACCCGAAGCACAACCCCGAGTTCACCACTGTCGAGCTGTATCAGGCGTATGCAGATTTCCACGACATGATGGACATTGCCGAGGGTATTATCTCCGGCGCGGCCAAAGAGATACTAGGCACCTATGACGTGGAATGGATGGGCTATAAGGTGAACCTTGCCCCCGGCTGGAAGCGCATGACCATGGTGCAGGCCGTGAAGGAATATGTGGGCATTGATTTCGACGCCGTTTCCGACGACGCTGCGGCTGTGGCCGCGGCAAAGGCCGCGGGCGTGGAGCTGGCCGGTACGGCGGATAAAACGTGGGGCAACGCCCTGTACGCCTGTTTTGACCAGAAGGTAGAGGAAAACCTCATTCAGCCCACGTTCATCACCATGTACCCGGTGGAGGTGTCGCCGCTCAGCAAGCGCAGCCCTGCCGACGCGCGCCTTACCGAGCGCTTCGAGCTGTTCATCTGCCACAGCGAGCTGGCTAACGCCTTCTCGGAGCTGAACGACCCCATCGACCAGCGCGGCCGCTTCCAAAAGCAGGTGGAGCTGCGCGCCAAGGGCGATGATGAGGCCGGCATGATGGACGAAGATTACCTCACCGCCATGGAGTACGGACTGCCCCCCACGGGCGGCATGGGCATTGGGGTGGACCGCACCGTGATGATGCTCACGAATTCCGATACCATCCGCGAGGTCATTTTGTTCCCCACAATGAAGACCCTGGAACCAAAGCGGGCTGAAAACAAAGCCGAAAAAGCAGCGGTAAATGGTTCTGCAGAGGATGCAACCGTGTCCGCTCCAAGCGTACAGATTGATCTTTCCAAGGTGAAAATCGAGCCTTTGTTTGCAGATGATGTAGACTTTGAAACATTCAGCAAGTCTGATTTCAGAGTGGTT
>JAGZUF010000002.1 GCA_018380115.1 Oscillospiraceae bacterium
GCGTAAGCCCTGAAAGGGCATACTGCCGGCAAGCCTCTCAAGAGGCACTGAAAAAATCCGCCGCCTGCATCACTTGCCCTGCGGCCCGTAAACGGGCGCTGTTTGTCCAAGATTATCCTTCTGGCAATCGTAAAGTTGTTCATCTCTTCCCGCTTCGCCCGATGCTGGAAGCGAAAGCTTTTTTTCTCTCCCCAGCAGACCTGGGGGTGTCATTTCGCTAAAGCATACAAATCAAAAACGCCCCCGCTTTCCATCTGGAAAGCGGGGGCGTTTTCTGTTTTTTGCTGTGCACGCAGGGTGCATGTGGAAAAAGCGCGCCGGCAGTCAGGCGGCACCGCTCACCCCTGCGGCATTTCCTGCTCAAATTCCAGGTTATCAAACACGCTCAGCTCCTGTGTGGTGCTCTGGCGCGGGTAATACTCCAAACGCACCCTGTCGCCTTCGCGCGTGAGGGCCAGCTCGTCAGAGACGCTGCCCTGTACACTGAACAGCATCTGCGGCTGTTCAGCCACAATTAGGTAATATGCAGTGCCGTTCGAGGAATCTTCGCTTCCAATGCGCAGCACTGTGCCCGTCAGCACCGCCTTGTCTGTGCTCACGCTGCCCACAGCCTGCCCGGCCGGGCTGGACTGAATGGCCTTTTCATAGCTCAGGCGCGCCTCGCCAATGCTTTCGCCCACACCCACAGTCTGATAATCCTCTACCGAGACATAGGCATATTGCTTGATGAGGCCTTCGGCGTCCTTCAGCGTCATGAAATAGGTGGGCACGCCGTTCATATTCACAATAAGCGGAAAGGCCGCCTGATAGCCGTACTGCTGCACCTTGCCCTGCGCAGACTGCTGCGCCGCCGTCTCTGTGGCGCCGCTGATGCGGTACAGGCGGGGCTCCTTGGTCACCATGTCAACCATCACGAAGCCGATGGCACTCTCGTCTGCACCCACGCTGGTGAGGCCGGTGAACAGATAGCAGCTTCCGTCATTGTACAAAATAGCCTCGCCCTGCGAGGTGCGGTATTTATCCTTATCGCTGAAGTTCAAATAGCCGTGCACGTACTCGCCTTTGTTGTTGAGCTGCGTCATGATAAAATCTTCCGGCTGCACACGGTCTACCCAGGCGGGCAGCTCCTCAATGGAATAGGTATTGCTCTCGCCTGTGGCGCAGTCCATCACCACGGCCCCTGTGGCCTCCGGCAGCGAAAAGCCGCGCAGGTAACGGTAGGTGGTGATGACCCAGTAGGGCCTCCCGGTGTCATCCAGCTCAAAGCTGTAATCCGTCAGGCCGGTGAAGGGCGCGGCCGTGAAGCGCGCATAAAACAGCAGGTTCTGCCACAAGTAAGCCCCCGGCTGATACTTGATGGGGTAGCCGTCCACATATTCAACGTCCTGCGGGTTTGTGGCGGACACCGTCACATATCCCGGTGTGCCGTCCATATTGGTCAGCCACTTGAACAGACCTGAATGATAGGTGGGCACAGCCCACAAAAGCTCGCCGTCCACCTGCTGAAGTGTGGGCTCGCCCAGCACCACCTGGCTGCCCAGGCTGGGGCGCTCGCCCAGCTTTTTGTCCGCCAGCTTTTTCGCCATATCCTCGTCCACAATAGGCAACTGGCTGGTGTCCACAGTGTCAAAGTCCTCTGCAAAGTCCATCTCCTGCAGCTCCGGCATCTGCTCCCGGAATGCCTTCACCTGAAAAAGCACGGAAGAGCCGATGCTCACGGCAAAAAACGCGCCCCACAGCACGGCCACCACCACAATAGGCCAGCGCCTGAACTTCGGGTGACGCACAAAGGCGACATGCGGCGCGCCATTTGCAGCCTGGCTTACGGCAAAGCGGCCTATCTTGTCCAGCGTGAAAATAGCGAACAGTACAGTGAACAGCACGCAGTACGCAAAAGCCGCCTCCGGGTACAGCGGGTTCAGGTTCATGTGGTTGAATAGTACATACAGCACGAACACAAGCAGGGTGACGGCAACAGCCTTGCCCTTCCAATTTTTCAAACAGAACTCCTCCTACGCCTTGGGCGGCACAGATCATACATGCGAACCTTTGGCCCGCCATAAAGGATATTATACGATTTTCTCCTGCAAAGCGGAAGGCCCCGCCGCATTAAGATTTTGTCAAGGCGCGCGCCCGCACACACCTGCCGCCGGAAAAAGCCCCCTTCTTCCAGCGGGCCCAAATGGGGCGCCGCTGGAGAAAAGGGGGCTTTTATGGCCGCAGGGGCAGGAGGCGGGCCCGGTTACACGGCCTCGTGGAAGGTGCGGCGCACCACTTCCTCCTGCTGGGCGCGGCTGAGGCGGTGGAAGTTCACCGCATAGCCGGATACCCGTATGGTGAGCGCAGGGTATTTTTCCGGGTGGTCCATGGCGTCCAGCAGCAGCTCGCGGTTCAGCACGTTCACATTCAAATGGTGCGCTCCCTGCTGGAAATAGCCGTCCAGAATAGAGACGAGGTTCACCTCGCGGCTCTCCTCATCCCAGCCCAGAGCCTTGGGGATGATGGAGAAGGTATTGGATACGCCGTCCTGGCACACATCGCGGTAAGGCAGCTTTGCCACCGAGTTCAGCGAGGCCAGCGCGCCGTGGCTGTCGCGCCCGTGCATGGGGTTTGCCCCGGGGGCGAACGCCTCGCCCGCCTTGCGCCCGTCCGGCGTGGCGCCCGTCTTTTTTCCGTACATCACATTCGAGGTGATGGTGAGCACAGAGAGCGTGTGCATGGCGTTGCGGTACAGCGGGTGCTTTTTCAATTCGGAAGAAAATTTTCTCACAATATACACCGCCTCGTCGTCCGCGCGGTCGTCGTCGTTGCCGTATTTCGGGAAATCGCCCTCAATGACAAAATCCACCGCGATGCCCTGCGCGTTGCGCACCGGGCGCACCCTGGCCCAGCGGATAGCCGAAAGGGAATCTGCCGCCACAGAGAGCCCGGCCACGCCGAAGGCCATGATGCGCTCTACATTCGTGTCATGCAGGGCCATCTGCCCCGCCTCATAGGCATATTTATCATGCATGTAATGGATGATGTCCATGGTATCGGCATACAGCCCCGCCGTATACTCCAGCACCTTTTCATAGTTGGCGCGCACCTTGTCGTACTCCAGCACCTCGCCGGCGAGAGGCTCGATGCCTGGCACGATGACGCCGCCCTTTACCTCGTCCACGCCGCCGTTGATGGCGTACAGAAGGGCCTTTGCCAAGTTACACCGCGCGCCGAAGAACTGCATCTGTTTGCCCACGCGCATGGCGGAGACACAGCAGGCGATGGCATAGTCGTCGCCGTAGACAGGGCGCATAATATCGTCGTTCTCGTACTGGATGGAATCCGTTGCAATGGACATTTTTGCGCAGTAGCGCTTGAACTTGTGGGGCAGATGCTCGCTCCACAGCACGGTGAGGTTCGGCTCCGGCGCGGTGCCCAGGTTTGTCAGCGTATGCAGGATGCGGAACGACGTCTTTGTCACAAGCGGCTTGCCGTCTAGGCTGATGCCGCCGATGGATTCCGTCACCCAAGTGGGGTCGCCGCCGAACAGCTCGTTGTAATCCGGCGTGCGCAGGTGGCGCACGAGGCGCAGCTTGATGACGAACTGGTCTATCAGCTCCTGCGCTTCGGCCTCGGTGATGGCGCCGCGCGCAAGGTCGCGTTCGATATAAATATCAAGAAAGGTGGAGGTGCGGCCCAGCGAGGTGGCCGCACCGTTGTTTTCCTTAATGCCCGCAAGGTAGGCCATGTACAAAAACTGAACTGCCTCTTTTGCATCCTTTGCAGGGCGGGAAATGTCGACGCCGTAGCGCGCGGCCATCGCCTTTATTTTTCCCAGCGCGCGTATCTGTTCGGACACCTCCTCGCGCAGGCGGATGCGCTCTTCCGTCATGGGGCCGTCCAGCGCGTCCAAATCGCGGCGTTTCTCCTCCGCCAGTGCATCGATGCCGTACAGGGCCACGCGGCGGTAATCGCCAATGATGCGCCCGCGGCCATAGGCATCCGGCAGGCCCGTCAGTAGGCCCGCATGGCGCGCGGCGCGCACGCGCGCCGGGTATGCATCGAACACGCCCTCGTTGTGCGTTTTGCGGTATTCCGAGAAAGTATGCTCCATCTCCTCATCCAGCGCATAGCCGTACTGCTCCAGCGACGCCTTGGCACAGCGCATACCGCCATAGGGGTTCACAATGCGCTTCAGGGGCGCATCTGTCTGCAGGCCCACAATCACCTCGTTGTCCCTGTCGATGTAGCCCGGCTCGAAGTTGTCAATGCCGGAAAACCGCTTCGTCTCCACGTCCAGCACGCCTTTTTCCAGCTCCTGCTGCAAAAGTGCCTCGCATTTTTTCCACACGGCCTTCGTGCGGGCTGTGGCGGGCGCAAGAAACTTTCCGCCGCCCTCGTACAGTGTAAAATTTTTCTGGATAAAGCTGCGCACATCAATGCTGCGCTGCCATTCACCGGGCGCAAAGCCCTCCCACTGCGGATACTGCATCATCCGTTTTGTCCCCTTTCCTGTTTCCCGCATATGCAGGAAAATAAACCGCTTCATACTGCCTGCAAAGCTGCGCGTCCATGGGCGGCGTGCCCTGCAAAGAGTATTGGATGCCCAGCGCAGCATATTTTTTCACGCCCAGCGTGTGGTAAGGCAGCAGCTGCACGCGCTGTACGTTCGGCAAAGTTTCGACATAGGCCGCCAGAGCGCGCATGTGCGCCTCGCCGTCCGTCAGGCCGGGCACCACTACATGGCGCACCCACATGGGCGTGCCCGCGCGGCGCACAGCCTCAAGGAAGGCCTGCGCCTTTTCCATGCCGCACCCCGTCACGCGCCGGTAGCCGCCGGGTTCCTCGTGCTTTGCGTCGAACAGCACCAGGTCTGTCCAACGCAGAATGCCGTCATAGCTGCCAAACCCCGCGCCCGCCGTGTCCAGGCAGGTGTGGATGCCAGCCTGGCGGCACAGCCGCAGGCACTCGCACAAAAAATCCGGCTGCAAAAGCGGCTCTCCGCCGGAAAAGGTCACGCCGCCCTGCGCCCCGTAATAGGGCTTATAGCGCAGCAGCTTTTCCACAAGCTGCTGCGGCAGGATGGGCGTACCGCCTGCGGCGGGCCAGGTATCCGGGTTATGGCAATAGCGGCACCGCAGGGCGCACCCCTGCAGGAACACCACTGTGCGCACACCGGGCCCGTCCACATTGCCCATAGATTCAATGGAATGGAGATAGCCTGTCATATGCCCCTCACTGCGCGCGGGCAAAGCCCGCCGGAAAAAGAAAAAAGCCGCACCTCCAGGCAAAGCATGCCCAGACGGCCGGCAATACACGCGCCATACTCCACGTGGTATCTCTCCACCGCTTCCGTCAGTCATATGGCGCATGTTTATCTTACTACACTGCCCGCGCCCTGTCAACCGGAAATATCAGGCGCCACAATAATTTGTATTAAACGCCAATTTTATCTTCTGCTTTCCATATATATTGTGCTTTTGCGTGCAGAGCAAAAAAGCAGGGCGCGCTTTTCAAAGCGCGCCCTGCAAAATATATGCGCACAGCCTGTCAGGGCAGGAAAGCCGCTGCCGGGCCGTAGTACATATCGGCATGCAGAGTGAACGAGCAGGACACCTGCAGCCAGCACAGCAGAATGCCGGCGATGATTCCGGGAATATACGGATTGTTGCATTTTTTGAACAGACGGCGAATCAGGATAACTGCCACCGGGAATACCGGGATGGCATTGATGGTGTAAGTAAAGGTATAGGTAGAGCCGAACACAAATGGCTTCAGGCCAGACTGCGCATACAGGTAATAGCCTATCACCGTAATTGCCAGCGCCGGGATCGTGTTCATCGCCGCAAAGAACAGGTCGTTCACCCACTCCGGTTCTTTGCCGATTTTGCAATGATAGGCACTGTTCACCGCAATGGACACGGCCAGGCCGAACACCAGGTACATCGGCAGATAGACGAAGAACACACCCAGGTTTTCAAGCGGGATATTCTTCAGGCCCCACAGGTAATAGTGGTAGTCCACACGGAACAGGTTGTTCGCCACCCAGACAATGGCAAACACGCCTGCACAGGCCGCCAGTGCGACCAGAATGCTCTTGAACAGGTTTTTCAGCGAGATCTTCAGGCCCCAGTTCTCCATAGTGGCACCGTTCTTGCGGCCATACAGGGCATACGAGACAAAAGAGGTAATCAGCATGAAAATGCCGTTCAACAGCGCCCACAGCGCATAGATATTGCTGGTTTGCTGCGCCCATACAGTAGAGCAGCAGTAACCGAAGCCAAGGAAGAAAATGGCGCTGATGCTGCAGAATGCGAACACGCAGTTCAGAACAGTGAGCACCCAGAACCACACCTTGCCCTTTTTGTCGGGCGCGGGGCGAAGCACCGCGTTCTCACCGGCGCGCAGGCTCTCAAAAAATTTCAGGCGCGTCAGGCAGCCTACGCCAAAGACACAGCACATCAGAACGCCCAGCAGGCCCAGCAGGTTGCTCACGGTAAGCATCACAAAATGCTGGCTCTGGCCCACGATGTAGTGCGGCGCCTCAAATACATCCTGGAAGAAGTCGCACACAGCTGCCAGGGCGTTGCTGCCGCCCTGCGGCTTCGGGTGGATCTCTTCTGCAGCGTTCACGCGGCGGATTACCTGCTGGCCGTCCACTTCGCCCACATAGGTATGGCCGGGAACGACTGCATCGCCTTCAAACTCGCTGGGGTCCTGCCCGAAAGCGAACAGGGACTTTGCACTTTCAGAGCCAAGCCACTGCTGCGCGGGAAGTTTTGCCCCGTCCGGGCCCACGCCGCTGAAATATACATGGTCGTACAGGGTGTAATACACACCGAAATCACGGGCACCGTAAATATTGGCCCAGTTGCCCTCTTCATCCGTGTAGACGGGGTCGGAGGACACAAGATAAATGGCGGAAATCAGGCCGGTGCCCTCTGCATCGTCCAGCCGCACGCAGTTGTTGGAAGCCTGGCCGCCGGCAGAGTGTCCAGCCACGCCGATCTGCGCCTTATCTACATAGTCCAGCGTGCCGGCGTAGCGCACAGCCGCGAAAGCGCCGTAGGCATCGCTGACAGTATAGGGTGCAAGGTAGGTGCCGGCATCTGTCACTTCCGAATCACCGTGGTTCAGCATATCCGGCGTGATTACCACAAAGCCACGGCGTGCCAGTTCCAAGCCGTACTGGGCATAGCTCTCTTTGTTCACTGTAAGGCCGTGTGTGAACACGACAGCTGGCGCCGGCGATTCCGCCGTGGCCGAATCCGGCTTGTAGACACGCGCGACCACCTTGTTGCCGGCCGCCGTCTGCAATTCCACGTCCGAAATGCCGATGTTGCCCCAATCGTGCAGAATCGCACTGGACAGCGCTGTGAAAATCAATGTGAAAACTAGCGCGAATACCAGGCACTTCACGGGGGACAACTTCTTCAGAAATTTCATAAAGATTCCTCCTTTTTCGTGCGTTGCCACCATTGGAATATCTTAACCATACCACTTCCCCCAGGGCGCCTGCCTTGACAAGTTTGTGTTGGAAATTTGACAAATTAGCTGTTTCATCCATATTTTATGTTATGCACACTTCTGGGGGCAGTTATTTGTGCAATGTAACGGCAGAAGCTCTGTCCGGCCGCCCAAGACACAGAAAAATCGGCTAAAAATCGCAAGCCTTCGTTGTATTTCACCCTTTTTTCTGCTTTTTCTTGCCTGTACAATCCCTGTTTTCCGCCGCGTGGACGGGGGCGCATTGCAGCGTGCTGCAAAAGACGCTATAATGTAATCATGCAAATTAAAGAAGGGCTGGCGCAAAGGGGAGATGGTATGCCGTGCCGGAATTAGAAATTATCCAGCATCCTCAAATTGAAGGGCTTCACCTTTTTCTGAACACTGTCAGCCACCGCACGCTGCATGTGCACCCGGAATGGGAGCTTCTATGGGCATTGGACAAGCCGCTGAACGTCATATGCGATAAGCAGGCGCACCGCATTGCCCCCGGGCAGATTGTGCTGTTCAGCCCCAACCAGCCGCACAGCTTCTGTAAAACAGAGGCGGGTGACTGTACTTTTTTATGCATACAGATGTCGCCGCAGCGGTTCCCCTCCTCTGAGGCACTTTTTGCAGACAGCATATACCCCGCAGAATTTCTCACTGGGGAAGAACAGCTTCAGCTTCGGCGCACGCTGTTCTCAATGCTGCGCACCTACCTGGAACGCTCTGCCTGTTATGAGCTAAAATGCCTCGGCCAGGCGTGCCTTGTTCTGCACAGCCTGCTCACCCGTATGCCGGTGCACCGCGTCTCTGCCGGGGAAACCGCCAACCGGGCAGACCGCACTGCACGGCTGATGCGCCTGCTTGATTTTGTTGATAAAAACTATATGCACAAGATACAGCTTTCCACCTTTGCAGCCATGGAACGCCGTTCTATGAGCTATATGTCGCATTTTGCAAAAGAGATGCTGAACCAAAGCTTTCAGGACTATGTGAACACTGTGCGCTTCAACTGCGCCTGCAAACTGATTGCCACGGGCAGTAGCCGCATGCTGGATGTCTGTATGGAATCCGGCTTTTCCGACTACCGCTATTTCTCTCAAACCTTCCAGAAAAGGGTGGGCATGACGCCGGAGGCATACAGTCGCCTTTCCCAAACGCCTGTGCAGGAGGAAGCCAAAATCCACCACAGCCTGCACTCGCTGGAGCAGTTTTATTCCCGCAGGCGCAGCCTGGAGCTTCTGGATATATTTGAGCAGAGGTATCTTTCTTCCCGCTAGCGAATACCAAACGCCCCTGCGGCCACGCCGCAGGGGCGTTTCATATTCACGCCTGTCCCTCATTTCAACATTTTGCACAAAATTCGAGAAAGCAATATAGCTATAACAGAAATTCTTTCCCGCCAGCAAATTTGTCAAATCGGCTATACCAATTTGTCAAGGAAAAGGCGGCCGGCCGCGCGTATACTCAAAAATACAGAAGGAGGCGGAGCACATGCTGTATATCGGTGTAGACCTCGGCACCTCGGCCTGCAAGTTCCTGCTGGTGGATGACAAGGGCCGCGTGCTGAATACCGTATCAAAAACATATCCCATCTCTTTTCCCCATCCGGGGTGGAGCGAACAGGCCCCGGAAGATTGGTGGGCGGCCTGTCTGGAAGGGATTCCCCTGCTTTTACAAGGATATGACGCGGCCCAGGTAGCCGCTGTCGGCGCGGGCGGGCAAATGCACGGCCTTGTGGCGCTGGATGCCCAGGATGCTGTCATACGCCCCGCCATTTTATGGAACGACGGACGCACAGCGCAGGAGACAGCTTATCTGAATGGCTCGGTAGGGCGCAGCGTGCTCAGCGAGCGCACCGCCAACATCGCCTTTGCGGGATTTACAGCCCCCAAACTTCTGTGGATGCAGAAAAATGAGCCGGAGCTGTTCCGCCGCATCGCCAAAATCATGCTTCCCAAAGATTACCTTGTCTACCGCATGACAGGCGTGCATGCCACCGATTTTTCCGATGCCAGCGGCACCCTGCTGCTGGACGTGAAGAATAAGCGCTGGCATCCGGACATGTTGGCGCTGTGCGGCATAAACGAAAGCCAGATGCCCGCACTTTACCCCAGCTATGCCCCCGTGGGCACCCTGCTGCCGGAAGCGGCCCGTGCACTTGGCCTGCCGCAGGGCACTGTAGTGTGCGCGGGCGCAGGCGACAATGCGGCGGCCGCCGTGGGCACCGGCACTGTGGGCGACGGCGGGTGTAATATCTCGCTCGGCACGTCAGGCACGGTATTCATTTCATCCGCTGCCTTTCAGGCAGATTCCCACAATGCGCTGCACTCTTTTGTGCACGCAGACGGCGGCTGGCACCTGATGGGGTGCATGCTGTCTGCCGCAAGCTGTAATCAGTGGTGGATGGAAAAAATTCTGGAAACCACAGACCACAGCAGTGAACAGGAAAAAATAGAATGCGGGCGACTTGGCTGCAACGATGTGTTTTTTCTTCCCTACCTGATGGGCGAGCGCAGCCCTATCAATGACACAAGCGCGCGCGGCATGTTTATTGGCATGAGCATGAGCACCACCCGCGCCTGTATGACGCAGGCCGTGCTGGAGGGTGTTGCCTTTGCCATACGGGACAGCTTTGAGGTTGCCCGTACCCTGGGGCTTTCCATTCCGCGCTCTACATTATGCGGCGGCGGGGCCAAATCGGCCTTGTGGCGAAAGATATTGGCCAATGTACTGAATATCCCGCTGGATACAACCCAGACGCAGGAGGGGCCCGGCTATGGGGCCGCGTTGCTTGCCATGGTGGCCTGCGGCCGCTTTTCAAATGTGCAGCAGGCGGCGCAAACCCTTGTGCGTGTAAAGGCCACCGTCCTGCCTCAGCCCGGCCTTGCAGAAAAATACGAGCAGCGGTATGCACAGTTCCGGCAGATATACCCCGCCTGCCGCGCTTTGTTCCCAAAACTTCAGGCCTGAAGAAAGGATGCTGGCAATGCACATTTATTCTGTATATGACGAGGCGTTCCGCCCCTACGGCAGAGTAGCGGAAGGCCTGGCCGATAAGGCGCTGATGCATGCGCTTGGCCAAACGCCAATGCCGGAAGAAAGCACCATGTACGTCCCGCAGGACCCCGCACTGCAGGCACTGCCTGCGGCAGAGATTTTCCGCACACATGCATTTGGCGGCATGCCGGTGCAGATGGGCTGGTGCAACGGCCGCAACACCAAGCTGAACTGCCTAGAATATCACCGCAGCAGCGAGTTCAACCTCGGCACGGAAGATTTCATCCTTCTCGTCGCCAGGCAGCAGGAAGCTGTGCAGGGGAAGCTGGACACCGCATATGTAGCGGCCTTTCTCGTTCCGGCGGGTGTGCTGGTGGAAATATACGCCACTACCCTGCACTATGCCCCGTGCCATGTGGACGCCGCGCGCGGCTTCCGTGTTTTGGTTGCTCTGCCGGCAGGCACTAATACAGCAAGGCCACCCGTCCAGGCCCGTACGCCGGAGGATGCCCTTCTGTGGGCCTGCAACAAATGGCTTCTGGCGCACCCCGATTCCGCAGAGGCCGCGCAGGGTGCTTATCCGGGCCTGAGCGGAAAAAATATCGACCTTGCCCGCGAGGCAATGCAGTTTCAAGGAGGTAAGTGACATGCAAAGAAATATACCTGAAGTGAAGGTCGGCATCATCGCCGTCTCACGGGATTGTTTTCCCATACAGCTTTCTGAACGGCGGCGCGCCGCCGTTGCGGCCGCTTGTGCGGCAAGAGGCCTGCCCGTGTATGAGGTGCCGGCAGCTGTGGAGAATGAAAACGACATGCTGAAGGCAGTTGCCGAGGCAGAAAGAGCCGGGTGTAATGCGCTGGCGGTTTTTCTGGGCAATTTCGGCCCCGAAACGCCTGAAACGCTGATTGCACGGCATTTTAGCGGCCCGTGCATGTTCCTTGCCGCGGCCGAGGGCGACGGAGACCTTGTGGACGGGCGCGGCGATGCCTATTGCGGCATGCTGAACTGCTCGTACAACCTTGGGCTGCGCCGTCTGAACGGATATATCCCGCAATATCCGGTGGGCAGCGCAGAGGAATTGGCCGAAAAAATAGCTGAATTCCTCCCCATAGCCCGCGCCGTTTTAGGTCTGAAGGGGCTGAAAATCATTACATTCGGCCCGCGCCCGCAAGACTTTTTCGCCTGCAACGCCCCCATCAGGGGCTTGTATGAGCTGGGGGTGGAAGTGGAGGAAAACAGCGAACTGGACCTGCTGGTTGCTTACCGCCAGCACGCGGGCGATGCGCGAATTCCATCTGTGTGCGCAGACATGGCGGCAGAGATGGGCGAGGGAAATTATTACCCCGATTTGAACGAGCGGATGGCGCAATTTGAGCTGACCCTGCTGGACTGGGCCGAAGCCCACAAGGGCAGCAGGCAATATGTGGCCTTTGCCAACAAATGCTGGCCAGCCTTCCCCGGCCAGTTCGGCTTCGAGCCCTGCTACGTCAACAGCCGCCTTGCGGCGCGCGGCATTCCCGTGGCCTGTGAGGTAGACATTTACGGCGCACTGAGCGAATATATCGGCATGTGCATCTCCGGCGACACTGTCACGCTGCTGGATATCAACAACAGCGTGCCGCCCTATCTGTATGAGGAAGATATTGCCGGAAAATTCCCCTATCAGCTTACAGACACCTTTATGGGGTTCCACTGCGGAAACACGCCCAGCTGCAAAATGTGCAGCGGCCGCGCGGTAAAATATCAGCTCATCCAGCACCGCCTGTTGGAGCCTGCAGACAGCGCGCCGGATTTCACGCGCGGCACGCTGGAGGGCGACATCGCCCCCGGCCCCGTCACATTCTACCGCCTGCAGTGTGACAGCGAGGGCATACTGCGCGCATATATCGCACAGGGAGAGGTGCTTCCTGTCCCCACGCGCAGCTTCGGCGGCATTGGCATTTTTGCAATTCCCCAAATGGGGCGCTTCTATCGCCATGTGCTTGTCGAAAAGAGGTATCCCCACCACGGTGCAGTCGCTTTCCGCCATGTGGGAAGGCCTCTGTTCGAATTATTCCGCTATTTGGGCATACGGGATATTTCTTATAACCAGCCTGCTCATCTGCCGTATCCCAGCGAAAACCCTTTCATCTGACTTATACTCCTATCTGCATATACTGAAAACGGGGCGCCTGTGAAAGAGGCGCCCCGTTTTTAGCGTGCAGACAGCGGCACGCCTTTTTTGCCATATGGATTTTATATCATGCGCCCTACTGCCGCTTTTCCCGTGCGGCAAACACGCGGAATACGCCCTTCGGCAATGCCAGCACCAGCACGATGCCCAGGGCGATGACACCGGCAATTTTCAGCGTCTCCACCCCTTTGAAAACAGCGGCCGCGTTATCGCCTGTGATAAAAGCGTACACTGTATAATAGATACCCGCGCCTGGCACCAGCGGGAAAATGCCGCCTGTAAGGAATACTGTAACAGGGCAGCGGCGCACCACTGCCAGCACGCGGCTGAGCAGCGCCAGGCCCAGTGTGCCGCAAAACGAGGCCGCTACCACTGAAATACCGCCCTGTACGGCCAGCCAGTACACCACCCAGCCCACCATGCCGGTGAGGCCGCATGGCACCCACTCGCGCCTGGGCGCATGGAACAGGATGGCAAACGCCATCACTGCCGCAAAGGAAACTGCACACTGAACCAAAAGCCGCACCGTCATCGTACAATCACCCCCGGAAGAGCCGCGCTGGCCCCCAGCACAAAGCCCACGCCCAGCGCAATGGCAGCGCCTATCAGAAGCGCCTCGATGCCTCGGATTGTGCCGGAGAGGTAATCACACCCCGCAATATCGCGCACGCCGTTTGTAAGCGCAATACCCGGCACCAGCGGGATGATGCCGCCGATAATTACTTTGTCGATGCTGCATGCGGCGCCTGCCAGGTTCATCAGCTGCACCACCGCCACGCTCACAGCCGCCACCCATGCGGCGCTGAGCAGGTTCTCAATAAATCGGTTCGTGCCGCGCCGCGCAAGAAAAATGCGCAGCGGCTCCAGCGCAAAGCCGGCCAGCAACGCGGCCAGTGCGTCCAGCGGAGTGCCGCCGTACAGATACGCAAAGCCCGCGGCGCCCACACCGCAGGCCAGCACGCGCAGCCAGGACGGCCAGCCCGGCAGCGTCTCAATCGCACGCAGGCTGCAAAATGCATCTGCCAGGGGAACGCCGCCGCGCTCAATAGCGCGCGAAAGCTCGTTTACCGCCACGATGCGCTTGAGGTGGATGTTCGTAACGTTCACGCTGCGTACCTCACCGGAAAAGGTGCCCTCATCGCCCTTCAGTGAGGCGAACAGACCGTTCGTAAGCACATATACATTGAAATTCTGCGCGCCGTAGCTTTTTGCAATGCGCTGCATGGTCTCCTGCACGCGGAAGATTTCGCCGCCGTTTGCCAGCAGCACGCGGCCTGCCTCCAGCGTAAATTCCAAAATCTCCTGCTGCCGTGCCATTCCACACGCCGCCTTTCCCCAGGCTGACTTCACAGCCACAATGTCTCTATCTGCTGCAGCACAGGGCCATTGCCCTGCACTGCATACCAGCGCTGCTGCGGCCGCCCCAGAAAGCCCGCGCGCTGCAAAAGGCGCACAGCAGGCCCGTTTTCCTGCGGGGCCAGTGCAAAGGGCTCATAGCCCTGCCCCGGCGCCTGCGCCCAGCGCGCCGCCGCGCGCAGCACTGCCATCCCGTAGCCTTTGCCGCGCTGGCTTTTTGCCGTATACAGCCCGAACAGGCGCAGCGTGCTGGCATAGCCGAAGCCAAGGCACACGCTTACGGGTATCTCGGCCCGGTTGCAGGCAAAAAAAGCCCGCGCGCCCGCGCGGAGCTGCCTTTTCAAAAGCTCTGCCCTTCCGGGCAAGCCCTCGCAGCTCTCGGCCAGAAGCTGGCCCTGCGCGCCCTGCATGGGGCTTGCAGAGAGAACGACGGGGCAGTCGTTTGCATGAAGCTCCAGGCTTTCCTCGGCGCCGGTGCAGAACTCGCGCACCGGTACCTTTCGCAGGGTATAGCCACTCTCAGAAAGCACTGCCTCGCAGGCCGAAAGCGGAAGCGCGTCGGGCGCCCACACAACAAGGGGCAGGGCGCCCGCCTGCGCAAACTGCGCCTGGGCAAAGGCCAGCGCCGCGGCGGCATCCTGCCCTTGCCCCGCCTTCAGCACAGCCCAGTTTGCCGCGGGGCAGCCGGAGGCCCCGGCGCAGGTAAACACGCGCACCCGGCTGTCTTCCACAAAATGCAGATAGCGCTTAGGCGCATGCATCTCATGCTCTTCCATAGGGGTGAACATGCCTGCCGCCTACCTTCTCACTGCATCGCGCACCGCACCGAACGAGGGCATAGCGGCATACAGATGGCGCGCAATGGCCTCCATCAGGCGGTAATCTTCTTCCGAATCAATGTCGATGATGCCGGTGTCGAACATCTGGTAAATGCCGCACTTGCCGTCCCACAAAAATCCTGTCTCATTTTCCAGCAAAAACGCGCGTTTGAACACATAAATAGAGGCGTTCAAATCGTACACGGGCGGCGTCTGCTGGCGTGCGGTAAAATGGTGGTCGATAACGCGTTTGGCAAGCCCATCCTCCAGCTTTGCCATGTTGAAATAGGGGGTGCGGCGCGCCGGGCACACGCTGAATACAAGGTCCAGCTGCGGGCGGCGCAGCTTTTCAGCGTATGCGCCGGAGACATCCTGCGCCTGCCGCAGGGGGCTTGTAATATCAAGGTCGATAAGGTGCTCATAGCGCTGGCCCGTGCGGCGCTCCATCTCTCGCAGGCTGTGCTGGTACACCATCATCTTGGGCACCACGTCGCCGCACAGCTCCTGCGGGCGGCGCAGCACATGCACCTCGGGATACTTTTCCACCACCGTATTGATAAGCAGCTCGCTGTCGGTGTTCAGGCAGATGTCCACACAAAGCTGCGGGTTCTGCTGCTCAAACAGCTTGGCTGCAGCCAAGCTGTAATGGCTGAGCGGCAGGCCGTCAAAAATTTTCAGATTCTTGTTTTTGAAGCCCTTCGAGCCCGCGCGCCCGCAGATGGTGATTAATACATGTTCCATACCCTTACGCTTCCCCCAGTGCGATTTTCAAAACTTCCTGCGCCGTGCGCGGCGGGTTCACACTTTCGCCCGTGCCGTGCAGCGCATATTCCAGAAAATATTCCATTTCGCGCTCATAGCGCGCGTTCACCGGCTCTGGGTACGCCTCCACGCGCCCATCTGCCAGCGTCAGAGTGCCTGCGCCGAAATCTGCCGTAACGGTGCCGTCTTTGCAGAACAGTTCTATGCTGCGGCGGTAGGTGCGGCCGAAATAATCGAGGTGCACCTCTGCCAGCAGCGTGTCGTAGCGCGCGATATACACGGCCAAATCGTCAGAGTCCAGCTCTAGCTCGCTGTAGGTGCCCTTCAAGCAATAAACCTGCCTCGGCGTGCCAAACAGCTCGGCCATATAGTCCCATTCGTGGATGAGGTCCACAGCCACACCGCCGCCCATGGCCCTGTGTGCAGAATACACGGTGCGGTAGTCCACACCGGGGCGCCATTCCGGCAGGTAGGACGAGCATATCACCCGCGCCGAATACGGCCGAAGCTGCGGAAGAAGGCGCTTTAAGGCCAGCATCACGCCGCACCAGCGCATGGGTGCCGCCACATATGCCTTCTGGCTCGGCGCAAGGCACGCGCCGAGGTCTTTGCCCGGCGCATCGAAAATGGGCTTTTCAATAAACAGCGCCCCTGCTTTGCCGCGCAGTGCGCACAGCGTATCGTAGTGCAGGCTTGTTGGGTTTGTGATAAAGGCCGCGTCAAACTGCGCCTCCTGCGGCAGAGCGGAAAATTCACCTGCCAGCAAAGCCTTCACTTCGCCCGCAAGCGCGCGCGCAGAGCTGCGCAGCGCATATGCCTGCACGGCCACGCCGCTGCGGGCCGCGGCGGCGTGCAGGTTTTTCAAATGCCTTGTGCCGATAGAGCCAAGGCCGCAGAACAGCACCTTCATATGCGGGGCCGCCTTTCTGTTTTTCTCATGCCTGCTCGATGCGCTCGATCAGGGCGATAGTCTCTTTGTCTTTTTCGAAGGAGTAACGCGCGGCGCCCCTGCCCTCCAGAACGGCAAAAAACTCTGCCAGCTCGTCGGCATAGGCATTTTCCACAATATTATCAGAATAGCGCGCATCGTGCTCCACACTGGCATAGGTATCTACCGGCACCCTGCATTTTTTCACTGAGTCGTATTCGGCCAGAGACTGCGGGCTGCCCTCCCAGAACAGATGCAACCCCTCGCCGAACACCTCGAAATTGCGCACTGCCTTAGGGCTCACCACATCTACCGCCAGCACGCCCTTGGTGCCATTTTCGTGGCGCAGCACAGTGAAATAGGTGTCCGGGTAATCAATTTCAAGCGCGCTGAGCTTGTCTTTTTCCACATACACATGCTTCACCGGGCCGAACGTGTCCAGAAGCCAGGGCAGGTCGATGCCGAATATTTCGCGCACGCCGCCGGTGCGCTTATCGCCCACAAAAAAGTTTTTGTAATTTTCCCACGGGTGCCAGTCGGGAAGATACTGCCCGATATGATAAATATAGTTTACAGGCTTTGAAAATTCCTGCACGCGGCGCTTGATATACTGCGTTTCGCCGCGGTACAGCATGGTGCTGGACAAAAACAGCGGCACGCCCTTTTCCCTTGCCGCCGCCGTCAGCTCATCGTAGCCGTCGTCCACCAGGTTCAGCTCTGTAAACACGGGCACGCCCGCCTGTAAAAGCCGGGCGATGATTGCAGCGTGGGTGACGGGCGCCGTGCACACAAAGGCGGCGCGCGGCGCCTTCGCCGCCAGGGCCGCCTCAAGGCTTTCATATGCCCGTATGCCCAAGGCTTCAGCCTCTTCGCGGCGCGCGGGGGAAAGGTCCACCCCGCACAGGGCGGCCTGCGGCCGGGCGCGCTTCAGCAGGCGCGCCCGGCGCTTGCCCATGCTGCCAAGGCCTATCACAAGCAGTGTTTCCATATCCGGCATTCTCCTTTGCTCCATATATACTCACAGGGTGCTCACAGGCAGGCTGCGCGCACCGCTTCGTACAGCCCTGCGCCATCCGCAATGCGGTACACCACGGCATTCTCTGTTTTTGCCTGCACAAAGGCGGCCTGCGGTGTCAGGCACACTACCTGCGCCGCATTGCCTGTGCGCAGGGTGACGTAAAACGCCTGCTGCCCAGGTGCATCCGGCAGGTTTTCGCGCAGTGTGGGCGTGCGCGCGGCGCTGCACAGTGCCTGCAGAATGGCGCTTGCCCCCTCCTGCGTCACGGTAAGCCTGCGCGCCTCTGCCGGCACCTGCCCCATTTGGGCCGCTGGCTGTGTCTGTGCCGTGCCGGCCTCATTTTCCATGGCGGCCTGCTCGCTCTGCGCCTTGTTTGCCTCGGCGTTCGCCTGCGCCTGGGTAGAGGGCGCAAAGATAAAGGCATCCTGCGCGCTGAGCACTGAGACAGACACGCCCGTGCCCCCGGCCGCACCGGCAGCCAGCACGGGGCGCGGCAGGTACAGCGCCGCGCCTGCGCCCACGCACAGCCCAAGGCAGATACCCAGCGCCGCAAGCCCCTTTTTCTGCTTTTTTACGAGACGCACCGCCAGCAGCGCCGCCAGCAGAACGGCCATCAGCACCGTGCCCACCAGCGCAAGGCGCAATGCCTTATTCAGCCCCGGCTGCAGAAGCTGCAGAAGCTCCGGCTTCTGGCGCGCCCACAGCATGGAGAGGGCGGATACAATTTCGTCCCAGCTCATGCCTGTTCCTCCTTGCAGGGGGCGTCGTAAAAGGTTTTCGGCCGGCCAAAGGCAGGGCTTTGGGCCCATTGCTCCAGCGCCGCCGTAATGCGCGCCGCTGTGGGGCCGCCGTCGTATGGGCTTTTTGCCCCGGCGGCCTTCTGGCGGAAGGCTGGGCTCAGCGCCGTTTCCAGCGCGGCGCGGATGCCGGCCTCGTCCGCTTCACAGCACAGCACATTGGCGCAGATGATGCGCCCTTTCTGCCGCGCGCCGATATTTACAGCAGGCACGCGGAAGGTGGGCGTCTCCACCACGCCGGAAGAGGAATTGCCCACCACAGCCGCCGCATACTTCATGGCCGAAAGATAGCGCAGCACGCCAAGGCTTGTAAAAGCAACCCAACTGCCAGGCTTTTGCGCGCACGCCTCGTCGATAAGGGCGTTGATGGCCGCGCCGCCCGCGTCCGCATTCGCTTTGGTAAAGATGACGTCCAGCCCGTCAAAGCTTTCCAGCGCGCGCAAAAGCGCCCGGAACTGCGCGGCGGGGCTGGCGCCGCCCGCCGTTTCGGGGTGATAGGTGACAAGGGCATAGGGCCGCGCCAGCGAAAGGCCCAGGCTCTGGGCAAGGGCGTCTTTTCCCAAAAGCGGCAGGCTGCGGATGTTCTCGTCGCCAAGGCCGCCCACGCAGTGCACCGTCTCGGGCGCCTCGCCCATGCGCACCACGCGCGCGGCATATTCCTCACACGCAGGGAAATGAAGCGAGGCCATTTTTGTCAGGCAGTGGCGGAAATAATCGTCCGCTGCACCAAGGGTGACGTCCCCGCCGGAAATATGCGCCAGCGGAATGCCCAAAAGCGCCGCCGCCTGCCCTGCGGCAAATATCTCGTACCGGTCGCCCAGCACCAGCACCATGTCCGGCCGGTGGGCGGTGAAATATTCAATGAACTGTTCCAGCGCATAAGCCGTCGTCCTGGCAGTGGCCAGCGCTGTGCCCGTGCCGAATTTCAAAATGGGGATGCGCGCAGCGATGGGCACGCCGTCCTCCTCTATTTCCCGCACCGTCATGCCGAACTCCTGCGCAAGGTGCGCGCCCGTCACCACAAGGCGCACGGCCAGCACATCGCTTTGCGCCAGCGATTTCACAACGCCGCGCAGCAGGCCGTATTCGGCGCGCGTGCCTGTTACCACACACACGGTCTTTTTTTCCACAGCACATGCCCCCTTTGCCGGGCACCCGGCTCACAGCTCTATTTTTTCATCCTCGGCAAAATCGCGCTTTGCCGTTTTGCCCAGCACATCGTACCACCGCATGGGGCTGATGCCGTCGCCCGGGCGCTTTACGGTGAGGTTCTCCTGCGTGAACGCTTCACCCTTTTTGATGTCCCGCTTTGCAAGGATGCTCTTGCGGGCGATAGGCTTGTTTTTGGCCTCGCTTTTTGTCACGTGCTTGCGGCCGTCGCCCAGCGCAAGCTCTGTTCTGCGCACGGCAGCCACCATGGCGGCAAGCTCCTCCGGCGAAAGGCTGGCCTTATGATCCGGCCCGGGCAGGGCCTTATCCAGCGTAAAGTGCTTTTCTATCACCACGGCGCCCAGCGCGGCGGCGGCAATGTCCGCCTCAATGCCCGCCGTGTGGTCGGAATAGCCCACCGGCAGGCCGAACTGCTCGCGCAGATCCTGCATGGCAAGCAGGTTCGCGTCCTCGATGGGCGTGGGGTACTCGGTGTTGCAGTGCAAAAGTGTAATAGGCCCTGCGCCGCCGTCCTCCAGAACAGAAAGCGCGTCCTCTATCTCGCTGAGCATGCTCATGCCGGTGGAGAGGATAACGGGCTTTTTTGTGGCCGCTATCTTTTCCAGATACGGCAGGTTTGTAATCTCGCCGCTGGGCACCTTCCACAGCGGCGTGCCCAGCTGCTCCAGAAAATCGATGCTGTCCAGATCGAACGGAGTGGACAGATACGCGATGCCGATGGAATCGCAGTATTCCTTCAGCCGGGCGTGCTCGTCGAAGGTGAGATGGATGCGCTTGCACATTTCAAGCTGGCTTTCCGCCTCGCCCGTCTCCGCCTTCTGGTATTCGGCCTTTTCGGCAAAGCGGCTGATAACCAGCTCCGGCTTTGCGGTTTGGAATTTTACGATATCGGCTCCGGCGGCCTTTGCCGCATCGGCCAGCTGTTTTGCCATGGCAAGGCTGCCGTTGTGGTTCACGCCGGCCTCGGCAATGATGAGGATGCTCATGGCTGTGCCCCTTTCCTTATGTGTTTTCCATGCGCCGGCGCATGGCGTCCAGCTCTTCCATCTGGCCCATGTCCATCCAGCAGTGCTCGCTGACGGGGTACACCCCCACGCGCAGGCCCGCCGCGCGCACCTTATCCAAAATATCGGTGAACAGCGCGGGCCTGCCAGGCTCTACCATGTCGATGACCTGCGGCTCCACCACATACACGCCCGTGTTCGTGAGAAAGTTCATCTCCGGTTTTTCGCGTATCTCGCGCACCTCTTCCTTTTCGCCCAGCTCCACCACGCCGTAAGGGATGGTAAAGTGCTTCACGGCGCACACCATGGTGACGGCATTGCCGTGCGCCCTGTGATACTGGTAGAGGTCCCCGAAATCGGCGTCGATGAGGATATCGCAGTTTGTGAAGAAAAACGTCTGCGTCACGCGGCCCTTCAGAAGGCTCAGGCCCCCGCCGGTGCCCAGGGGCTCGTCCTCATCGGCGTATTCTACGGTGTAATCCTTTTCTAAATCGTTGAAATACGATTTGATCATATTCTTTTTGTAGTTTACCACCAGAATGATGCGCTTGCACCCAACATCCGTGAAGCGGTGGATGATGTGCTCGGCAATGGGCAGCTCGCCCACGGGGATAAGGGGCTTTGGCAGTATTTTTGTATACGGGTACAGCCTTGTTCCAAGGCCGCCGGCCATCATCACCACAGGCAGGTCTGCGCGCTTGCGCGTGTCGATGTCCAGGCCCGCAGCAAACTCCACATCCTCAATGCGCCCCTGCTTATCCAGAAGGGGAACGGCGCCGATGGCCTTTTCCAGCATCAGGCGCTTTGCCTCGCGCCGCCGCTCTATGGGCAGGCTTTTGGGCGAATAGTTTGCCATATCGCGCACAGGGCCCGTCAGGGCGCCGCCGCGCAGGATGTACCGGCGCACGTCCGCGTCCGTCACCACGCCCTGCAGCACGCCGCCCGGCGCCACGAACAGTATGGCGCGGCCCGTATCATTCAGCTGGTGCATGGCATCCAGCACGGTTTTGTCTTCGCCGATGATAAGCTCGTCGATGCGCATCGCGCTCGCCTCCTTTTTGCCCGCCGCGGCCCCTTACAGCGCCAGCAGCGTATCCGCCACGCGCCGGGCGTCTTCCTTTGTCAGGCTGGTAGAGCACGGCAGGTTCACGATGCGCGCCAGATAATGGCGCGCCAGCTCTTCGCCGTAGTGCTCGTTCTTCGGGTAATCCGCCTGGTCCTGAATCAGGCCCCAGATGGGCCGCGTCTGTATCTTTTCCGCAGCCAGCGCGCGGATGATGTCATCGCGGCGCAGCGGGCACTCGTCGTACACATACAGGCTGTAAAACCATTTGTTGCAGCGCACGCCCGCACGGAACGGCATAATGCCGTAGCCGTGCCTGCCGTTCAGCCTTTCAAAATAGAAATCGTACATTTCGTTTTTATGCGCAATGAAGCCCTCAAGCTGCTCCATCTGCGCGAGGCCCAGCGCGGCCTGCACGTTCGTCAGGCGGTAGTTGTAGCCCACCTCGTCGTGCATATAGTTCAGCTCGTCCGATTTCGCCTGTGTAGAGAGGTGGCGCGCATGCTCCAGCCAGTCCGGGTGGTTCGACACCACCATACCGCCGGAGCCGGTGGTAATGATTTTGTTTCCGTTGAAGCTGTACACGCCGACATCGCCGATGGTGCCGGCCATTTTGCCCGCATATTCGCCCTCGGTATACTTTGTTCCCAGAGCCTCGGTGGCGTCCTCTATCACGGTGAGGCCGTATTTTTTTGCCACACGCATCAATTCGGGCATGGCGGCCATGTTGCCGAACACATGCACCACCACCATGGCCTTGATATGCGCGCCCGTGCGCTTGTTGAAGCATTTGCCGCCGCGCAGCTCGGCGTTCTGCGCAAGGTACTCCTCTACCAGCGTGGGGCAGATGCACAGGCTGTCGCCGCAGCCGATGAAAATGGGCTCGGCCCCGGCATAACGCACGGGGTTCACCGCCGCAATGAAGGTGAGCGTGGGCACCAGCACCTCGTCGCCACGGCCCACGCCCGCCATCAGCATGGCAAGGTGCAGGCCGGACGTGCCGGAGTTGCACGCCACCGCGCCGGGCATGCCCACATAAGCGGCCACTGCCCGTTCAAATTCCGGCACAAGGCTGCCTCCGGTGGAAACCCATTCGCTCACCACCGCATCGTTCACATAGGCCTTTTCGTTGCCGCTGAAGTTTGGCACGCTCAGCGGGATGAATTTTTTCTCTGTCATATTCCTGTGCATCTCTTTCCCTTATATCATATCGGTTCCGTGCTCACGGCGGCCGCCTTGCGCGGCTGCCCTGTCAGGCGTCTGGCCCTGCCCTGCGCAGCGCGGCCAGCCGCGCCCACAGCCCGCGCACATTTTTCAGTACAGCCGCCGCCAGCAGCGGCACCACCGCCTGCCCCAGCACCCATACTGGGCTTGGCGCAAACCACGAGAAAAAGCTGCGCGGAGCATTGATGGTGATGCTGTGCACCTCAAAGGCAAGGTTTGTGAAAATGCCAGGGTCCAGCCGCAGGCCATAGATACGGCCCTTGGGCAGCGTAAAGGTATAGCTGCCGTCCGCCTGGCGGTAACCCCATGCGCGGCGCGTGGCGTCATACTCCTCCTGCTGGGGCGAGGTTTTATAAAAAATGCAGAATTCACCCGGATCTTTGCTGAAGGTGCAGTCCACCGTCACAGTGCGCACATAAGCGGGCGAAGGCTCCAGCACCATGCGGGGGTCCGGCGAGGTGGAGATGAAGGTGTCCGGCTGCGTCTGCTGGGTGTCAATAAGGGAAAAGCTGTTCACATCCAGCTGCGCGGGCACCACATTGCCTATCGCGCGCTGAAAGGCGTCCTCTGCAAAGCTGGCCAGGCACACCAGCACACTGACGGCAAAAAACAGCACATAACAAAGGGCAATCAGCCTTTTTTCGCTGGCAAGAGCACTGTGTGCCAGCTTTCTCAGCCCCGTCATACGATCTTGCCCCCTTCCGGCACGGGCACGAACGTCATGCCGCCCTCGTCTTTTTCAATGCGGTAAAGCTGCCAGTCGCCCGCGAGGCCGTCCGAGAACAGATGGCCGTACTGTTCCTTGAAGGCGCCGTCCAGCTTGCGGATAAAGACGGCCGTGCAGCCCGTCTGGTCGATATATTCGCACACGGTCTCCGGCGTTAAGGGGTGCGAGAGGAAATATTCCACCTGCTCGTCCGTAAAATCTGCCGGCACATCAATGCTGCGCGTCAGGGTGGTATCCATCCAGTTGCCGCCGCCGAAGCTGTAATCCACATGCACTTCTGGATAAAACTCGAAGCTGTCCATGAACCAGCTGATGCCGTTGTCCGGCATGGCGATATAAAACACCCTGTCCTCCTCTGTGAGCAGGGCCTTGGCCTGCTCTACGCTCTCGGTGTTCTTCGTCCGCTCGGAAAGCGCGCCTGTCAAATCGTTCAGCACCGTCAGTTCCGCAGGCACAAAGGTGGCCACGCGCCAGGCGCACACGCCCGTCAGCGCCAGCAGCGCCCAATGCATCAGCGCACCCGGCTTCGCACGCCGCAGCGCCGCCGCAAAAATGGCAAGCGCCGCCAGCAGCCAACCTGTATAATAGGGGTAGATATAGCGGTTGTAATCCGTCATTTCGGCAGCTTCCGAGAACACATACACATAGGTGAAGCCGATGAAGATATAATATGCGGCAAAGCCCAGTGTGCTCCACAGGGAAAACCATGCAATCCCCCTGCGCCTGCGGCCCTTTTCCAGCAGAAAAGCCCCCAGCAGAATGGCCAGAATAAGCGCCACCACCACGGCGCCCGAACCATTGATAATGCGGCCCACGCCGCCGTTCTGGCTACCCACATTGAACATGGTGAGCTTTGTGGAATAAAAGGCCTGCCACATCTCGCCCATCACGCGGGAGAACCGCTCGGTGCGCCCAATGCCGAACAGCTCGCCAAGGCCGGTGAGCAAAAGCTGCACCGGGCTCATGTTCCTGTCGCCGCCCAGGTTCGAGCGGCTGACGCCCAGCGTCATGGCCATGTGCTGGGCCCAGCCAAAATATGTGATAAGCGGCGCCAGCACAAGGCAGGCCGAATACGTCCATTTTGCGGCCAGGCCGCCCGCCCTTTTCGTAAGGCGCACGCTGTTTTTTGCCTGCACAAAAATAATGTCGAAGCACAAAATGGCCGCCGCCACAAGGGCCAGGGCAAAGCCGGTATCCTTGGTGATGCTCACGAAGGCCACGCCCATCACGCATGTCCACAAAACGGCGGGCGTCTTTTCCTCCTGCGAAAAATACAGTGCCAGCGGCGCGCCGAACAGAAGGCCCATGGGCAGGTCTGCATACGCGCTGATATACACCGTCACCATATTAATCTCGCGGAAGTACATCGTCATCAAAAACGGCAGAAGGCACATCACAGCCGCGGCGGGCACGGCGATGTGCCAGTGTCTGCGCTCCAGCACGGAAAGCCCCGCTGCAAACACGGCGAACATCAGAATATCGTATGCCGCAAACACCTTCCACTGCACGAACTGTGCGCCCAGAAACTGGAAGGCCTCGTCCAGCATGATAAGGCCGGGCACATAGGTGGTGACGCGCATCTCGCCGGGGTTATAGGTGTAAAGCTGACCGGTGCTCTTCACCACCTTGGGGGCGAGGCCCCAGAAGCTGAACTCGTCCCACTGGGTGAACACGGGCTGGCGCACTGCCAAAAGGGCAATGACCGCCACGCCCGCCACCACAAAAAACACCGTGGCCGGGGTGACAAGGGTGCGGAAATCCAGCTGTTTGCGGCGCAGCCAAAGCCAGCACAGCGCCGCGGCAGCCATGCCGAACCATAAAATGCCCGCGGGCATCAGCTGGTCGATGCATGCCATCACCGAATACCACAGCACTGTGCCGCACAGCACGGCAAACGGCGCGGCGCCCGCAGGCACCCTCCACTTTTTCGCCGCAAACACGCTCAGCACACACACGGCAAAGAACGTGACAAGGCACTCCAGAAAAGCCGTCAAAGCGTTCATCCTCTCTGCGTTGGTCTTTTTGCCGCGCGCAGCGCAGCGCAGGGGTGGCGCCCTACGGCACCATGCACACAGGGCCCACGAAATAGTGCTGGAACAAAAGCACAGCACACACGGCCGCAGCCGCCCCGCATGCGGAAAGCGCCAGCCCTTCGGCGCGGCGCCCGCCTGCGCGGGCAGGCGCCAGCACATGGCTCAAAAGCGCCGCCGCCAGCACGAACAACATCAGGAACGCGGGCAGCAGATATCTCGCCTGCACGCCCGCCACATGGGGCAGCCCCACCGGCGTGTAGGTGATATACTGCGCCGCCAGCACGCCGAACACATAGAACACCGCCAGCCCCAAAAGCCCGGCTGCGCTCTTGGGCGTCAGGCTGCTTTTTTCATGCACGGCCAGTGCCGCGCCAAGGCACAGCATCAGCACACTGAGCAGCTGCACCACCGGGATGGAAAGGTCCATGGCACCGAAGGTGCCAAGCTCGCCCAAAAACAAGCCGCGTTCATACAGTGAGCCCACGAACACCATGAAGGTGCGCGGCAGGTTTGCCAGCACAAATTTAAGCTGCTCCATCTGGTTTACCGTGTCACCCAGATACCTCTCTACTGCCGGGTAATTATAGCGCAGCGCAGTGCCGTACCAATCTACCAGCTTTGTGACAGCCGCCACAGCCACCACCAGCAGCACAGCCGCCACCTGCCATTTTTTGAAGCGCGCCTTCCACGCCTTTTTGGGCAGGATAAGCGGCAGCACCAGCCACAGAAGGTTGATGTACGGCTTCACGGCGTTCATCAGCAGAAACGCCGCGGCAAACACCGCAAGGTCTTTGTCTGTAATCTCGTCCTTGCAGTAATAGCTGGCGGCCAGGTAATAGCAGCCCAGCACCAGCGCGTCATAGTTGGCGCTGGCAGCGATAAACAGGCCCAGCGGCAAAAGCATCACCGCCAGAAACACCGTCTGGTAGCGGCGGCAGTTCCTCAGCGCCAGCCAGCAAAGCGCCGCATACACGGCCAGGTTTGCAAGGCGCCCGGCATACAGCTGCCCCAGCGCCCCAAAGCCCAGCAGACGCGCCGCCGCCATGCACAGCGCCTGCGGCAGATACGGCAGCACCTGAAACATCTGCGGCTCGGCCACACTGGGCGCATCGCCGCTTTCGCACAGGGCCGCATAGCGGCCAAACCCGTCTGCAATGCCGGTGCGCGTGCCGTCCGCAAACTGCTTGATGGCATAATTCTCACTGGAGCCTCCTCCCGTGAGGAGGCCCGCCTCGTCATGCTCCAGCCAGAAGGTGGTGTTTGCGTTGACATACGAGCCGGGAAATGCCGCAAGCAGCGCGTTCACATCCGCCGGGTATGTTCTGTTATAGTCAAAATCAAAACGGCCCATGCTCACGGCGTTGGCACGCAGGAAATGCGTGCTCTCGTCCGGCGCCTGCATGGGCGGGTTTGCAAAGCAGAACAGCGCCCCGCACAGCAGGATGGCCAGCGCAGCGCGCGAGGCAAAGCTGCGGCACAAGTGCACACAGGCCCACACGGCTGCCGCGCCACAAAGCGCAAGCGCGCCGGCGCACACGGCAAGGCGCCCCGCCGGGACGGCCGTGTATTCATAAAATACGCGCCAATAATATGTCACAGCCACCGCGCACAGCACTGCCAGCACCGTGCACAGCACCCAAAGGGCCGCGCGGCGCTTCTTTGTCAGTCTATCTGTGGCCGTGTGCTGCATCCAAACTCGCTCCAATTTGTATAATACCGCTATCAAATTACAGGACGTATGCCCCTGTGCGGAAGGAATCCATATGCGCGCGAATCCATTCCACCGTTTCGGCAAGGCCCTGTTCAAAGGTGTAGGCGGGCTGCCAGCCCGTGAGGGCATGCAGCTTTTCGGCGCTGCCGCACAGCCGCCACACCTCGCTGTTTTCCGGGCGCACGCGCTGGGCATCGCACACCACGCGCGCGGCGGGGTTTATCTGACGGATCAGCTCTTCGGCAAGCTGACCGATGGAGATATCCTTGCCCGTGGCGATGTTGATTTCTTCCCCAATGGCCTTGCCGCACGCGGCAATGGCCATAAAGCCGGCGGCGGTGTCCTTCACATAGTTGAAATCGCGCGAGGATTCCAGGCTGCCCAGCTTTATTTCCTGCGCGCCGCTGAGAAGCTGTGTGATGATGGTGGGTATCACCGCCCGCCCCGACTGGCGCGGCCCGTAGGTGTTAAACGGGCGCACGATGGTGACGGGCAGGCCGAACGAGCGGTAGAAGCTTTCCGCAAGCCTGTCCGCACCTATTTTAGTAGCGGAATAGGGGCTCTGGCCCTGGAAGGGATGCTTTTCGTCAATGGGCACATACTGCGCCGTACCGTACACCTCGCTGGTGGAGGTGACCAGCAGGCGCTTCGTGCCCACGTCGCGCGCGGCGTTCAGCACGTTCAGGGTGCCCTTGATATTCGTATCCACATAGCTGTCCGGCGAATGATAGCTGAACGGGATGGCAATCAGCGCCGCCAGGTGGTACACCACGTCCTGCCCCTTCATGGCCGTGCGCACGCCGTTCGGGTCGCGGATATCGCCCATGAACACCTCTATCTCGCTTTTGATGTCTTTGGGCAGCGTGTCCAGCCAGCCCCATTTGCCGAATGAATTGTAATAGCAGAAGGCCTTTACCTTCTCGCCCTTTTTCACAAGCTCTTCAGTGAGGTGGCTGCCGATAAAGCCGTCCGCACCTGTCACCATCACGGTTTGGGCCATTTGCCTCTCTCCTTTGCCCGCGGCGCGGGCCGTTTATTTGCATACAGACACAAAACAGTATAATACAAAACAGCCTAAATATCAACCGAAAGGGGCGCGCCGCGCCGCCTTTTCCGGCCGGGCGCAGGCGGCTTTTCCTTTACAAAAAAGCCGCCCGCCTTTATAATTGTAAAAGTATTTTATACCGGCTGCCCGCCTGCGGGCCGCGCGCCGGGCGCAAAACATTCGAAAGAAAAGGGGCGCCGTGCTTTGAGCTTCAACACACTCTCCTTCTTTGCATTTTTCCCCCTTTGCGCGGGGGCTTACTTCCTTGTGCCGAAAAAGTATCAGAACGCCGTGCTTCTTGCGGCAAGCTGGCTGTTCTATGCCTTTGCCACCCCGGCATGGCTGCCTGTGCTGGTTTTGGACAGCCTTGCCAGCTATGCCGCCGTGCGCTGGATGGCGCGCGCCGCGGGCGCCGCGCGCAGGCGCAGGCTGTGGCTTGCTGTGGGGCTGAACCTGGGCCTGCTGGCGGGCCTGAAGGCGCTGGGGGCTGCTTTGGCCGGGTTAAACGCGGCACAGGATGTGCTGGCGGCGCTGGAGGCCATAGGCCTGTCTGCCTCGGCACAGCGCTTTTCCCTGATACTGCCGCTGGGCATCAGCTTTTTCACCCTGCAGGCCATTGGCTGCGCGGTGGATGTGTACAGGGAAAAATGCCCTGTGCCGCAGAGCGCGGTGCATTTCTGCCTGTTCACAAGTTTTTTCGGCTTTATTTCCTCCGGGCCCATCACGCGGGCAGGCAGCTTTCTGCCGCAGCTTCAGGCGCCGCGCCGCTTTGATGCGGACAAAGCCGTCTCCGGCCTTGTGCTGATGGCGCAGGGCCTGCTGGCCAAGGTGTGCGTGGCAGACCTGCTGGCCGTCATTGCAAACGGCGTGTGGGGCGATGTGCGCGCCTATTCCGGCCCTGTGCTGGCGCTGGGGGCGCTGGCGTACACCTTCCAGCTCTATTTCGATTTTTCCGGGTATTCCATGCTGGCGCAGGGCTGCGCGCGCGTTCTGGGGCTGGAGCTGCCGCAGAACTTCAACACGCCCTATTTTTCACGCTCTATCAAAGAATTCTGGCGGCGCTGGCACATGTCGCTGTCGGCCTGGCTGCGGGATTACGTCTATATTCCCCTGGGCGGTAACCGGAAGGGCACGGCGCGCAAGTATCTCAACCTTCTGGCCACCTTCGCCGTGTCCGGCCTGTGGCACGGCACGGGCCTCACCTTTCTCATCTGGGGCCTTCTGCACGGGCTGTATCAGGTGGCGGGCGCCGTGCTGGAGCCCGCGCGCGCAAAAGCCTATGCCCTGCTTCATATCCGCCGCAGCGGAAGGCTTGCAAGCGTGTGGCAGTGTCTGTTCACCTTCCTTCTGGTGCACACGGCATGGGTGTTTTTCCGTGCGGCCAGCGTGCAGGACGCCCTGTATGTGCTGACGGCGCAGTTTGCAGGCGGCGCGCCCGGCGGGGCACTGGCGCAGGTGTGGGATATTATTCTGGCCGGCTTCAATGCAAAGCCTCTGCTGGCTGCGGCTTTTGCGGCCTTTCTTGCATTCAGCTTTGCCGCGTGCTGCGCGCTGGACGCCGTGCGCCGTTTTTCGCGCCGCAGCGTGCAGGGTGAGGCCACACCTGTGCTGCTGAGGCTGGGGGGCTGGCGCTGGCTGTGCTATTATGCCTTTGCAGGGCTTATCTTCCTGGGCTTTCTGTTCAACAACGGGTATCTGACGGGCGCCGTCAGCTTCCTGTATGCCAATTTCTGAAAGGGGGCGCACGCCTTGAAAAAAATCATTGCTGTGCTGGCGCTGCTGTGCGCGCCCATCCTTGTGTATTTCGGCGTCTTTCTCTATTTTGAGCCGTACGACTACTTCGGCCTCAAGGGCGGCGCCGTACAGGAGGATTCTTACATCACCCGCGTGCGCAGCTATTTGAACAGCCCGCAGGATGCCATTCTTCTGGGCGATTCGCGCATGGCGCATTTCGACATGGCCGAGGTGGAGCGGCTAACGGGCCGCCCATGGGCGAACCTTGCCTTCGGCGGCGCCTCCATGGCCGAGAGCATCGACCTGTTCTACCTTGCCGCTGAGGAGAACCCGGGCCTTGACACCTGCTATTTTGAAGTAAGCTTTTACACCCTGCGCACGGGCGACGAGCGCAACCGCATGGAGCATATCCGCACACTGGTGGAAAACCCGCTGGCCTATTTGTTCAATTTTGACTGCAATGCAGACATGCTCAACGAGCTTCTGCTTCGCCTGCAGGGCGTGCAGACAGGCGCCAGCCGGGATGAGGGCCACTGGACGCAAGCCGACCTTGTGAGCGAGACGGGCGAGGCGCTGCCCTACCGCAAAAACCAAATTGCCTACCTCGCCACGCTGTACGGCGCGGGCGGCATCGCAAAGGCGGGCACACTGCCCGCCGTAGAGACGGACGAGACGGGCAGTGTGCAGAACGCAGGCGAGGTGCTGGCCGCGCTGCAGGACGTGACGCCGCAGGCCTCGGCCTACAGTGTGAACGAGGAAAACCTGCAGGCGCTTGTGGAGCTGGCCGGGTTCTGCCGCCAGCGCGGCATCGAGCTGACCTTTGTGTTCCCGCCGGTGGACGGCGCCGTGCAGGAATACCTGCTGGACGCGCTGGGCATCCGCAGCGAGCTTGTGCGCGTGAAAGAGACGCTTGCCGCCACGGGCGCGCAAATACGCGATTTCGAGTGCCAGCCGGAGGCCACGTTTGAAAACGACATGTTCTACGACGGCTTCCATCTGGACGCCGTGCGCGGCCTTGGCGCCTACACCGAAGTTCTGTTCGGACAAAATGATGCAAAAGAGGGGGGCGGTGTGCTTGGCGCTTGATTTTCTGTTTCTGTATGAGCATGTGGTGCGCGAATACGAGAGCCTTCTGCTGTTGAAGGCAGAGCTGGAAAAGCGCGGCTATTCCGTGGCCATCCACCAGCTGCTGGACCGCAAGAAGCTGAAATACTTCACCTGGAAAAAGCCGAAGGTGCTTGTGGCAAGCTGCATGTACGACGATGAGGCCATCAACAGCCATGTGTACAACAACGTGGGCGTGTGCCGCAAAGTGGTGAACCTGCACTGGGAGCAGATGCTATCCGACACGCAGGAGGCCGCGCCCTGGTTCAATTTCAACGGCAACGCAAAAAAGTGTGTGCAGACATGCTGGGGCGAAAAAACGCGCCAGCGCCTGATGGCGCACGGCGTGCCGGGCGAGTGCGCCCCGGTGACGGGCGCCGTGATGATGGATTTTCTGCGCCCGGAATTCAAAGGCTATTTCAAAACAAAAGAGGCGCTTTGCCGCGAGTTTGGGCTGGACGCGCAGAAAAAGCTGTTTTTGTACATTTCTTCGTTCGGCTATGGCTCCATGAGCGACGAAGAGGTGGCCGAGCTCTCTAAAATGGCAGGGGAAGACTTTACGCAGTTCGCACGCACCAACCGCACCAGCATGGCGCAGACGCTGGAGTGGTTCGACAGGTATCTCGCCCTTCACCCGGAGGTAGAGCTGGTGTACCGCCGCCACCCCTCCGAGTGGAACAGCCCTGCGCTGGCCGCGCTGGCGGAAAAACGGCCGAACTTCCATGTGATTTTTGCAGACAGCGTAAAGCAGTGGATTACCGCCGCAGACAATATCTTCATCTGGATGAGCACCGCCATTGCCGAAGTGTATTTTGCGGGCAAAAGCTGCCATATCCTGCGCCCTGTGCCTGTCGAGCACGAATATGACCCCGTCATTTATAAGGGCGCAGAATACTGCACCACCTACGAGGCGTTTGCCGCGGCGGCGGACACGCCGCAGGCGCCCTTCCCCATTTCCAGAGAAATGATAGAGGGCTATTTTGACAAAAGCGAAACGCCCAGCTATATCCGCATGGCAGACCTTTTGGAGGACGTGTATAAAACCCCCCCCCGGCAGGACCCGTTCGCCCCGCCCTTCCGCCCGCATTTCAACACCCTGAAATTCTGCGCGCTGGTGGGCATCCACGCCATGTATGCCTGCGGGCTGCACCCGGAAAAGCTGCGCCGCCTTTCGCCGGGCTTTGCCGGTTTCGCAGGCCGTATTTACGGCTATGTGGACAAGGCCCATATTTCAAAACAGGAAGTGCGCGCCATGGAGGAAAAAATACGCCGCTTTGTGTGAAAAACAAAGCGGAAGCTTACACAAAAGGCAGGGGCCGCTTTTGCAGGGCCCCTGCCTTTTGTGTTATGCCTGCGCCGGGCCTTGGGCCCGGCGGTATAAAATGGGCACATCATACCCGAAGGTGCGCTTTCCGTTCATCTCCATTGTCTCCGACACCTCCAGCATTTCGCTGGAAAAACGCTCGAACAGCGTAAATTTCAGCGCCGGCGTGAACATGCTGGTGCTGCCGCCCTCCCACACACCGCCGCGGCAGGTGTACACGGCTGGCGTAAATTTCCGCGAGGGCTGCAGGGCGCCGAACTCCACCTCGCCCATCGTCTCAAAGGTAAAGCCCGCTTTGTCACAGCCCTGCGGCAGCTCGTAAGAGGTCAGCTTCACATCCCTGCCCTGCTGTGTGAACAGAAACAGATGCGGCGAGGCATGGGTGCGGCCGTTTACGGTGTAGTAGCTTTCCTCCACCACAAACACCCCCTCAAAGCCCTGCGGCAGGCCGCGTATCTTCCCGTTGCAGGGTGTGTTCACATGGCGCGCATAGGGAAAGGCGGCCTCCCCCTTCTCCTGCATTTCCCGGAACTGTGCGGCGTTGTCAAAGCTACCGCACAAAATCTGTGTAAACTGCTGCAATACATCCATCATAAGCCTCTTTCCCGCCGGGCAGGCCCGGCGCACAAAACATTCCCGCGCCGCGCAGGCGCTGCTGCGCCCGCGCGGTATTTCTAAAATATTAGCGCCGCTTTGTGAACATTTCAACATTCCGGCGCAGGCCCACAGTATTTTCCCTGTTTTTCGCGTTTTGCTTGTGTTGCGTGCCAAGATGGGGTAAAATAAACACGGCCAAACCAATTTGACGGCACACAAAGGAGGGTTTTGGGATGAAATACTGCAAGAAATGCACCATGCCGGACACACGCCCCGGCATCACGTTCGACGAAGAGGGCGTATGCTCTGCATGCCGCCACTTCGAAAGCCGGAAGAATATCGACTGGGACAAGCGCTGGAAAGAATTTGAGGCGCTGTGCGACAAATACCGCGGCATGAACGGCCCGGGCGGGTACGACTGCGCCGTGGCTGTCTCCGGCGGCAAGGACAGCCACTTTCAGGTGCATATCCTGAAAGAAGTGATGCACATGAACCCCATCCTGTTCTCTGCCGAGGACAACTTCCCCATGACAGAGGCAGGCAAGCACAATTTGAAAAACATCTCGGAGGAATTCGGCTGCACCATCATCACCTGCAAGCCTAACATCCGCGCCCAGAAAAAGCTGATGCGCGCCTTTTTTGAAAAGTACGGCAAGCCCACCTGGTATGTGGACAGGCTTATTTACACCTTCCCGCTGCACATGGCGCTGAAGTTCAACACGCCGTTTTTGTGCTATGGGGAAAATGTGAGCTTTGAATACGGCGGAAATGCCGACGAAGAGACGTATTCCGCCCGCGGGCAGATAGAAAACGGCGTGGCCGTGGGCTTCCCGAAGGAAGAGCTGCTGAGCTACGGCGTCACCGAGAACGACCTCGCCCTCACCGAGGCCCCTACCGCCGAAGAGCTTGCCCGGCTGGACCCGTTTTATCTAAGCTATTTCCTTCCCTGGAACAGCTACAAAAACTACCAGTTTGCCAAAAGCCGCGGCTTCCACGACCTCACCCACGAGTGGGACCGCACGCACCATGTGGAGAATTTCGACCAGGTAGATTCCCGCGCGTATCTTGTGCACTCGTGGCTGAAATACCCCAAATTCGGCCATGCCACGGCCACAGACTATACCGCGCGCTATATCCGCTACGGCATGCTGAGCCGCGACGAGGCCGTGCGCCTTGTAAAAGAGCACGACGGCTATCTGGACCCGCTGTGCGTGCGCGATTTCTGCGAGTTCTGCGGCTATACGGAGGCCGAGTTCTGGCACATCATGGACGGCTTTTACAACCGTGACATCTTCTATAAGGACGAATATGGCCGCTGGATGCTCAAGCACCCCATCTGGGAAGAGCAGAAATAGGCCCTTCCGCACGAAACGCCCCGCACAGCGGGGCGTTTTTTGCTTCAAAATGGTTTTCTTTGCCCTGTTTTTTTGCTATACTGAAAAAAACAAAAGCGCGCGGCGCAGAAAGAAGGCTGTGGGCATGGACAGCATCATCATTGGCATTGCAGGGGGCACGGGCTCGGGAAAAACCACACTGACGCGAAGGCTGAAAGAGCGCTTCGGTCAGGATGTATCCGTCATCAGCCACGACAATTACTATAAGCGCCACGACGAGCTGCCCTATGAAGAGCGGTGCAGGCTGAACTACGACCACCCGGACGCCTTCGACACCGATTTGATGGTGGAGCAGATCGGCGCTTTACGCCGCGGCGAGACCATCGCATGCCCGGTGTACGATTTCACGGTGCACAACCGCTCCAGCGAGACGCTGCTCATTGCGCCCACCAGCGTCATCGTGCTAGAGGGCATCCTCATTTTTGCAGATGAAAAGCTGCGCAGCCTGATGGACGTGAAAATTTTTGTAGACACAGACGCCGATGTGCGCATTTTGCGGCGTGTGGTGCGGGACGTAAAAAAGCGCGGCCGCAGCTTGGACAGCGTGGTAAAGCAGTACCTCACCACGGTAAAGCCCATGCACGAGCAGTTCGTAGAGCCTTCCAAACGCTATGCGGACATCATCGTGCCCGAAGGCGGCAAAAATCTGGTGGCGCTGGATATGATTATCCGGCGCGTAGAGCATCACATCCGGCAGAACGGCGGGGCATAAAGCCCCGCCGCCGGGCGCGCCGGCGCAAAAAACCATCGCCCCTGAAAGGCAATTTTTGCGCACAGCTTCTTCCGGTTTCCCTGGCGGGCGCAAAAGGCGCCTGCGGAAAGCTTCCCTGCTCTGCATCAAAAATTGCCGCTTTAGGGCCGCCGGGCAGTTTTGGTCCGGCGGTTTTGGATGAGCGGTGTGCGAAAAAGGCCCGGCAATCCTGACGGCTTGCCGGTTTTTTTGCGCGCATTGGGCGCCAAAACCGGCGCTTGCTTGCGCCAGCGCGCCGTTCTCAGGCCCTTTTCCGGGCGGCAGCAGGCAGAATTTTTTCAAAAAGGCACTTGACTCTCACGCCGCGTCATAGTGTAACATCACCTGTGAAAGGAGGCCGCAGGCCATGGAATACACCGTAAAACAGCTGGCCGGGCTGGCGGGCGTCTCTGTGCGCACGCTTCATTATTATGATGAAATAGGGCTTTTGCCGCCCGCGCGCGTCACGCAGGCCGGCTACCGGCTGTACGGCCCGGCACAGGTGGATGCGCTGCAGAGCATCCTGTTCTACCGCGCGCTGGGCATGCCGCTGGCACAGATACGCCCTTTGGCCGCTTTGCGCGGCGAGGCGCGCCTTGCCGCCCTGCGCGCGCACCGCGCGGCGCTTCTGGCCCGGCGCGATGCGCTGGACAGCCTTCTTTCCACACTGGATAAAACCATTGAACGGGAAAAGGGAGGAGTTTCCATGCAGGACACTGAAAAATTTGCCTGTTTTAAGCAGGCGCTGGTGCAAAAAAACGAGGCGCAGTACGGCGCTGAGGCGCGCAAGGCCTATGGCGAAGAGGCTGTGGACGCCGCAAATGCCAGACTGATGGGCCTGAGCGAAGGGCAGTTTGCCCAAATGCAGGCCGCCGAGCAAAAGCTGTTTGGCCTGCTGCGCGAGGCCGTAAACCAAAACGCGGCGCCCGGCGGCAGCATGGGCCGGCAGGCCGCACAGCTTCACAAGGAATGGCTGTGCTTCACATGGCCGCACTATTCCGCGGCCGCGCACAAGGGCCTTGCCCGCCTGTATTTGCAGGACGAGCGCTTCACCGCATATTATGACAGCGCCGCAGGCGCAGGCGCCGCGCAGTTCCTATGCAGCGCCGTTGAGACGAATGTATAAGAAAACCGGGCGCAAATTGTGAAGTAGTCAAGAGATAGTAGACAGAAAAAGCCGTGGAGTTAAGCCGTCTGTTCCAAACGAAAGGGGACAGGCGGCTTTTTGCCGAGGAAACGCAAGGGACGGAGAAAGTTGAAATAATAGATAGTCTGAACAATAACGGCGGATAGATCATCATGCAGCCAATAGCGAAAATGAGAACGCAAAACGATTTTGAATCCGGCAAAGGTCAGATACAGCATGTTTTGAACTCTCTGCCTCAACTTGCGCATACAGTTGTTGAATCACTTTCTTTTGGCATCGCCCCTTTCCAGTTCGATGGATTTTTTTAACCGCAATACCTCCGCATCCCTTTTCAGCAGTTCCCGCTTGAGCAATTCAATCTGATATTCTAACTGCTCTTCTCGCGTTAATTCCTTCCGGCGTTCATATTTTGCCAGTGGATTTCCCGGCTTTTTCTGGTTTTCTAAAGCGCTCTCGCCACCCGATAAATATTGCCGTTTCCATTTGCGGATATTTCCATCACTTATCCCTGTTTCTTTATGAAGTTTCAGGCGATTCCCCTGATAGATATCGCTTTACTATTTCCAGTTTTTCTTCCTTGCTGTGGAATGTATATTCCTTTCGCATCTTTTCACCGCCTTTTTCTTAATTATAAAACAAAAGATAGGAGACACGCTTTTTTGTGTCTCCTATCTTTATATCACTTCACAAATTGCGCCCGGTTTTCTTCCGTGCTCTTTTTATATGGGAGCTCACCCCAGGAAATTACTAATCCATGTCTGGGCCACATACATACCATTCGTACCAGAAGCACATACCAGCATCCATGCCATCAAGATAGAGCTTACAAATGTCCCAACCCAAATATTTTTTGTAATCTGATAAGCTTTTCGACTGACAAAAGTCATAATCGGCAAATAGATAATTGCCCCATAAGTCAACATAAACGATGTAATGGATTTGCCCGGCATAATTGCAGAATAATCAACAATATGTGTAATACCACACAACAACCAAACACCAGCTACTGTAATAGCCACATTGATTAAGGCATCAACATTTGGCCTTCTATTGCCCGATGTGACATCCGCTAAGTAGTTACTCGTGATATTCGTAATGAGCATAAATGGAAGCGCCAACAAAGCATATCGAACTACAATTAGCCATTGGTCTGCTGTGAGCGGAGAGAACTGAATCTGCCAGATACGGAAATCCTGATAGAACAAATATTGGACAATAGCCATCAGCAAATAGCCCACAAAAATGAATACTGCAGAAATGCCCAAACACTTTATAATATTCTTAAAACCAAAAGTGAAATTCTCTTTAACAAATGTCTTAAAGCTATTTCCACACTTTGTCACCAGTAAGTAAATTATGGTCAATATGATGCCAGCTAACGCGAGCCACTCTAAGAAATAGAATGGAGACCAACAGGTAATCATCAACGGGAAGAATCCATTGCTATTAAAAGTAATAATTTGTTTACCTGCATTCGTTAGATAAATGGCCAGGCCATTCAGGACGATTGTTCCAACAATGACAATGATATTTCCCATTTTCACATTATGCGTGGGTGCTATTGTCTGGCGAGCTGCAAGACAGGGCTTATATTTAACAGTCATTGTCATCAACTTAATAATGGGGAACAGAGTGGCAAGCATGGCAAGCATGGCAAAGAAATTGAGAAACTCACGATAATAGAATGTCATGCCAGAAGGAATAGCTGCTGTAGAAACATCTGCATTCAGCACCTGATTGAAATAATCAATGACCATTGCTGTTGTATTACTTGATACCAATTCTTTTGCATGTGTCTCTTTTGCAAGTAATACCGTGCGTAAGGTACGTGCCTGAATAGCTGAAGCCAGTTCTTGATTGGCCGAAGCTGTATCCTCACGGAATGTGCCAATAATCTGACTCGTCCCATTATTATCGTCTACAGAATAATATGCCCCTTGAACGACCTCGTCACTTGACGGGATATACCATGCATTCTTTACATCATCGGAGGTGTTGAATCCAACATAGCTGTAATCAAATGTTCCGTTTATAATGCAAAGGTTCACTTGACAGTTACGCGTTACTTCGTGTCCTGCCACTGTAACAACAGCAGTGGGGTTAACGTATTGTGCAGTAGAGCCAATGAGGCATGCGCCTTTAATCATTGTATTATAATTTTCTTCCTGCTGAGCTTTAAAAACCTCATAGCTTTTCAATTCAGAGGCATCTAACCGCTCATTTGCTATGACATCCGCATCAATAAGAAGATCTTCTTCCGAAATGTCAACACCAAAGTCTTCGTGCAGTACCGTCAACATGATATCATTGAATGTATAATATCCACAGTCCATCAATGCGGCATAACCAGAACGACGGGAACCCTGCGAATGCCCCATCACACCAATATTTTCTTGATCTACAAATTTTAGAGTACGCACAAAGTTAACAGCATCTAGGCATCCCATTGGTGTAGCAAAAATATCATATTCCAGCACACCTTGGTCATTTTCGTTATACACAGGCGTCTCGCTTGCACCGGAACCATACGCGTTTATGTTAAATACCACATAGTTGCGTTTTGCAAGTTCTTCCGCAAAGCTGCGCAGCTGATAATTGATATTACCCGCACCCGGTACAATTACAACTGCTGGATATGAATCCTCGTCCGTTGTTCCAACAGGATAATATAATTCTCCCTCTAGGGTGGCTCCACGCGCATCAATTTTTATTTTTTCTACTTTGATGCGTCCCATGTCTGTAGAAATAAGCTGGGCAAAAAAACTTAATAAAATTGCAACTGACACAAGGACAGCTAATACTCTTTTACAGCCGATAGCTGTGTCCAAGCTAAACTTGCTTTTAGTCTCAGTCATAGATTCCACATCTCCTTTTCACCAATATTGTACTTATTTATTATACAAATACTCCCCGTTCCTTTTATACCTCACCTTCCCTTACCTCTTTTAAAATCTCTTTTTTATCCGGCAGCGCCGGTATTGCCCCAATTTTAGAGGCTGTCAGGCTGCCTGCCGTACAGCCTAAATGAAGAAGCCTTACGGCCTCCTGCTCCGGCATGGAAGCCAGCGCTGCCTTCTCCTTACCTGCCAGCGCCGCCAATATCGTGCCCAGAAATGCGTCGCCCGCGCCGGTGGTGTCGGCCACCGCCACAGGCAGGGCCTCTGCCCTGCCCAGCAGGCCGGAAGCGTTTGCGGCCAGCGCGCCGCGCGCACCGCACGACACCAGAACCAGCGCACCGCACCGCTTCGCCAGTTCCGCCGCGCCCTGTGCGGCATTTTCTTTTTCTAAAAGGAAAGCCACCTCCTCTTCGGAAAGCTTGACAATATCGGCAAGCTGCATCCCTTCTTCAAATGCGCGCCGTGCCTGTGCGGCCTCCGGCCAGAGAAACGGCCGGTAATTTGGGTCAAAGCTGACAAGCAGCCCCATTTTTTTCGCCCGCTGCGCTGCACGAAGCACAGCGCCGCGCGCAGGTTCATCAGTAAGCGACACCCCGCTGAAGTGATATATCCCGCACCCCTCCAGCGCCTCGTTTGGAATATCTGCATCAGCCAGGAGGATATCTGCACCCGGTTTTCTATAGAAGGTAAAGCTGCGGTCATTTCTTTCATCTAAGTCTACAAAGGCCAGCGTGGTGCGTGCCTGTGCCGTGCGGCTGATAAAGCGCGTGTCAATTCCTGCGGCCAGCATACTCTCAATCAGAAATGTGCCGAAGTTATCGCTGCCCACCACAGAGCACAGACGCGCTTTTATACCCAGCTTTGCCGCCATTGCCAGCACATTGGCAGGCGCCCCGCCCGGGTTGCGCGCATAAAGCAGCTGCCCTTGTGAAGATGTGCCGCACGGCGTAAAGTCTATCAGCAGCTCGCCTGCTGCACAAATGCCTTTTCTCATATGTTCCCCCCTCTTGCTCAAACGCAGTTAAACCATTGCGCAACCGATTAACTACATCTGTAAAAAGAATATCACATCAAATCTCCCTTTTTCAATGCCACAAATCACCAAAGAAAAATGCCGATTTTTGTACAAAACGTTTAATCGATTAACTGTGCCGGGGAAAAGCTTGCTTTTTCCTGGCCATGCCCCTAGAATAAAAAATAACGTACATTACGTGGCGGGCGCCATCTGCCCGCCACGGCAGGCAGGGAGTTGAAGCGGGTATCGTGAAAAAAAGCAGTATGGCCGATGTGGCGCGCCTGGCAGGTGTTTCCACGGCGACGGTGAGCCATGTTATCAACCGCAGCAGGTTTGTGTCAGATGAGGTTACGCAGCGGGTGGAAAGCGCCATCCGCCGGCTGAATTATATTCCAAACCAAATGGCACGAAACCTGAAAACCGGGCGAAACCATACAGTGCTGTTTATTGTGCCGGATATTGCCAACAGCTTTTTTTCCACGGCTATCGAAGCAGTAGAAAGCGTACTGGTGGGCGCGGGCTACCGCCTGGTAATTGCCAACACAAAAGAAGACCTGGCCCGTGAAACTGTGCACCTGCAGGGGGCCGGCAACGGCACAATAGACGGCCTTTTGCTGGCCAGCACTGCCGGACGGTGGGAGCAGATATCTGCTTTGCTTCCCGCCGGCCTGCCCACTGTGCTGGTGGACCGCGTTTTTCCGCATGCAGGCAGCAGCGTCTGTGTGGACAGCGGCGGCGCTTTGCGGCAGGCTGTGGAAACACTGGCTGCACAGGGGCATGCCCGCATTGGCTTTATTTCAGGCCTTGCAAGGCTTTCTTCCACCAAAGAACGCCTTGCCGCCTACAGGCAGGCAATGGCTGACTGCGGCCTGCCCGTGGAGGAGGGCTTTGTTCAAACCGGCGATTCCATGCGCGGCAGCAGCCCGCAATGCTGTGAAAAGCTTCTGGCGCTTGGCTGCACCGCCATTATTGTTTCCAACGGTGTAATGGCAAGCGACGTTGCATATTACTGCTTGCAGCACAGCGCGCAGGCTTCCATTGTGGGATATGTGGATTCTCCGCTTCAAAGCCGGATGGAGCCTTACTCTGCTTCTGTCTGCCTGCCCACAGAAGAATTGGGCAGGCGCGCGGGCGAAGAGATACTGCGGCTGATGGCCCAGCCCTCTGCCGCACCGCAGGCCATCCGCCTGCCTGCCCTTTTCAAAGGGGCGCCCATGCCGCATGCAGCTGTGAACGTGCCAAAATCAAAACGATTATAAAAAACAGGATGAAGGCGTATGGAATGTAAGAGTGTGCTGCTTGTGCAAGCAGCCGGCACTGGCCGGTCGCTTGCGAAATGATGGCGGTGGTGCTTTTTCCGCCAGGGGCCGGCCCCGGCCATTCTAAGAGCCAAGCCTCCCCAGCCAGGCCGGGGGCTGTGTTCGCCCTAGAAGGGCCTCATACCGGCAAAACCTCTCAAGAAAATCCACCGATTGCATCGCCTGCTCCGCCACCTGCAAGCGTGCCTTTCTTTTCAAGATTAGCTTTTTGCTAAGCGCAACATTTCCATTTGGTTCCTGCTTTACTCAAAGCTTGAAGCAAAAGCTTTTTTACTCTCTCCGGCAGAGCTGGGGGCCTATATCGCTAAAGCATAAAGTCAGGCCCCCGGCAAAGCCTGGGGCTTGCGTAAGCCCTGAAAGGGCATACTGCCGGCAAGCCTCTCAAGAGGCGCTGAAAAAATCCGCCGCCTGCATCACTTGCCCTGCGGCCCGTAAACGGGCGCCATTTGGCCAAGATTATTTTTCTGGCAATCGTAAAGTTGTTCATCTCTTCCCGCTTCGCTCGATGCTGGAAGCGAAAGCTTTTTTACTCTCCCCAGCTCTGCTGGGGGGTGTCATTTCGCTAAAGCATACAACAGAAAAGGCCCGGCAGTCCGTTAGGACCGCCGGGCCTTTTGACTGTGCCGAACGGCACATTCGCCCGCTCAAAGCCGGTGCTTTTCTGCGTCAGCGCGCCGCACATGCGGTTTTTTCTCATTGCGCTTCGCTTCCATATGTACTATTCTTCCGTCTCTGCGTCCGGCAGGGCCTCCGGGGCCGGAGTGGGCGCCTGCGCAGGCGCTTCGCACAGCGGGAATGTGACGGTGGCTTTGAACAAATCGCCGTCCGTCTCTACGGCAAAGGTGCCGCCCTGCAGCTCGGCAAAACTTTTGGCAATGGCAAGGCCAAGGCCGCTGCCCTCGGTATTGCGGCTTTTGTCGCCGCGCACAAAGCGCTCGGTAATGGCGGCGGCGTCAAAATCCAGCTCTGCGGAGGAGACATTTTTCATGGTGACGACGGCGCACCGGCCCTGGCGCTGCAGCGAAATATAGGCGCGCGTGCCCGCAAGGGCATACTTGGTGATGTTCACCACCAAATTTTCCAGAACGCGGAAGGTCTTCTGGCCGTCCAGCTCGGCATACAGCTTTTCGGGCGGGAAGCTCCAGCGGAAGTCCACCCCGCAGGCGGCGGTGGCGTCCTCCAGCTCAAACTGAAGCTGGCGCATGAGCGACGCAAGCTCCACCGTTTCTTTATGCAGCGTCACACTGCCGGAGGCCGCCTTGCTCATTTCGAACAGGTCTTCGATAAGCCGCTTGAGGCGCTGGCTTTTCTTCTCCAGCGTGGCCACATATTCCCGCCGCGTGGCCGCGTCCAGCGAATCGTCCTTCAAAAGGTCCACATATGTGATGATGGCCGTAAGCGGCGTCTTCAAATCGTGCGAGACATTGGTGATAAGCTCTGTCTTCATGTTCTGGCTGCGCACCTCTTCCCGCACGGCGCGGGCAAACCCGGCCTGCACGGCGTTCAGCTCTTCGCGCAAGGGGTTCAGAATGCCCACATCCTCTTCCAGAGGGGTATCCAGGCTGCCCTGCGCCATGTGCTGCGCATGCGCCAGCACGGTATTGTAATTTTTCTGCAGGCGCGCGAACCAGCGGCGCAGAATAAAAAACAGCACAAAGCTGTAAATAAGCGCCCCCGCAATGCCTGCAAACCAGACAGAGCACAGCAAAGCCACCAGAAGAAAATTGATGAACAGCAGCCGGAACAGCGTGCTCTCTACCGGGCGGCGCAAATCCACAGCGGCAAAGCGGCGCACGGCCGTGCCGCAGGCGCCCCACAAAGCGGCCGGCACGCGCACCAAAAGGCACCGGCAGCGCAGGTAGCGCCAGAAGCCGTCCCGCAGGCCCGCACCCAGCGCCGCGCCCGCCTCGAACACAAAAAACACACCCAGCCACAGCAGCCCCGCCGCCACAGCTTTTCCCAGCAGCATGCTGTCGTCTGCATCTAAAAAGAACAGCGTGTGCGCCACGTCGGCAAACGTGCCGTCGCGCGCGGCCCACACAATATGGCCCGCGCCGTCCATGCAGCACACCAGCATGCAAAAGCCGACGAACACATGCCATTCCAGCGGCAACCTGCCCCAGAAGCCCCGCCCCAGGCCAAGGCGCCGCCAAAGCGCCCCCAGCAGCCCGGCAGCCAGCGCCAGAGAAAACACCAGCACGGCGGCCACGGTGTAGAACTGGCAGAACATCTCGTTCTCCTGCGGGATATACAAAGCGGGGATATCGCGCCAGTCCTGCTCTTCAAACGCGCTCAGGGGGCCCTGCCAGTCTTCCAGCGCGCTCTGCTCGTCCTCATACAGCTGGCCATAGGTTACCACAGTGCCCGGCTGCATGCCGCTGCCGTAAGTTTCTTCCAGTTCGGCAAAATAGCGCTGCGTCTGCCGCACAGACCAATCTGTGCCCACCGCCGCCAGCAGCACCGTGAACAGGGTGACGCACACAAACGTCACCGTCAGCCGTATCACGTCAAAGGGCTTCGATCTTGTAGCCAATGCCCCACACCACCTTCAGATATTTCGGGTTTTTCGTGTCCAGCTCTATCTTTTCGCGCAAATTGCGCACATGCACCATGATGGTGTCTGTGTTCACAGCCTTTTCGTTCCACACGCGCTCATATATCTCGTCCGCCGAAAACACATGCCCCGGGTTTTTGATGAGCAGCGCCAGTATCTTAAATTCCAGCGGCGTCAGCTTAACGGGTGCACCATCCAGCGTAACAGTGGCCGTCTCTTCGCAAAGCTCCAGCCCACCTACACAATAGCGCGGCGGGCCCTGCTGCTCCTGTTTGCCTCCCGCCATGGCCAGAAACCGTTCGTAGCGGCGCAGGTGGCTTGCCACGCGGGCCAGAAGCTCCATGGGCACAAAGGGTTTTGTAATATAATCGTCTGCGCCCATGTTGAGGCCGGTAATCTTGTCGATATCCTCCGATTTTGCCGAAAGCATAAGCACCGGGAAATCATACCTTTCCCGCAGCTTCAGCACCATGGTGATGCCGTCCATCACAGGCATCATCACGTCCACGATGGCAAGGCTGATGTTCTGCTGCGCCAGCACCTCCAGCCCCTCTTTGCCATTGGCCGCCTTGTGCACGGCATAGCCCTGGTTTTTCAGATAAATGGAAACGCCCTCGCGGATCTCGGCGTCGTCCTCCACCACCAGAATGTGTGCCTTCATGTTCTGTGCCCTCCCCATGGCCTGCTGTGCGCAAAGGGCACGGGCATGCCCGCGCCCCGCGCGCCGGTTCCTTTATGATACCCTTTTTCCGGGCCGTATGCAACCTGCACACAGCGGCGCGGCACAGGGCATCAGGCTAGCAGGCGGCCAACTGTGCGCGAAGCCGCAGCTTGGCGCGGTAAAGCTGCGTATGCACTGTTTTGGGCATGCGGCCCAGCGCACGGGCGATGTCATCCACCGGGCAGCCCTGCAGAAAATACAATACGCTGACGGTCTGGTACGGCTCGGGCAAAGCGCGTATCTTCTCCTGCGCGGCGCGCGAGGCAATGCGCAGCTCTGCCTGCGCCGCAAGGCTTTCCATGCAGGCAGGCGCTGTGCACGCCGTGCCTTCCGCGGCAAAATCAGTCAGCTGTGTGCGGCGGGCCCAGGCGCTTTTCAAATGGTCTTTCGCCTTGTTGGCCGCAATGCGGCACAGCCAGGCCTTCTGCGCGCCGTCCGGGCAGGCGCTGCGGTGCACCCAAGCGGAGAGGAACGTTTCCTGGGTGAGGTCCTGCGCGAGGTGCTCGTCGTGCACAAAGCGCAGGCACACGGTATATACAAGCTTTTCGTATTGCTCCATCATGGCATTGAATGCGCAGGGCTCCATGGCCGGGCCGCCTCCCTCTTGTATCGTTGTCCCTTATTTTACACAGGGAAACGAAAAAAGGCCGCGCCAAAAAACGAAAGAAAACCGAAAGATTTTCTGAAAAAGCAGAAAATCTTTCGGTTTTACGCCGTTTTTCTCCCATTATTCTCCATCAGGCATTGCATGGCCGCGCGCAGAAAAGAACAGCACCAATGTGCCCGCTGCCGTGACGGCCGCGGCAAACAGCAGCATAGCGCGCACGCCCAGCGCATCTACCAGAAGGCCGCCCAATGCTGCAGACAGCACCGTGCCCAGCGTGCTGGCCGCCACCATCAGCGTCTGCCCGGCCAGCCTGCGGTGCGGCGGAAAGACGCGGTTTGCATAATATACCGTACAGGGAATAACCAGCGCATAGCCCATCGGCTGTAAAAGCTGGGCCGCATACAGCCCCGCAAGGGTGCCCGTAACGGCAATGGCCAGGCTTTTGGCCGTGAGCCCCAGGCCGGAGCAGAACATCAGCGTACCCGCACTGTGGCTGCGCAGCAGGCGGCCCGCCAGTGTCATGGCCGGCAGCTCCAGCACGGCGGCAATGGCGAAAATGGCACCCATATCGCCGCTTGTGCCGCCGCGCGCCGTCACAGTCTGTATCATATAAGTAATGTTGAGGTTGTAGCCCATGAACAGGGCGATGCAGCCCAGCAGCACAGGTGTAAACGCGCGGTCTCCCTTCAAAACGGCAAACGCGCCCTCCTGCCGGGGCAGGGCCCCGCACGCCGCAGTGCCGCCCGCTTTGGGGAGCAGCAGCAGGCACAGCCCCAGCGCGGCCAGAAGCGCGAGGTGCACAAAGGGCAGCGCGCCCGCACCCACGGCCGCCGTAATGCCGCCCACCGCCCAGGAACACACGGCATATCCCATACTGCCCATTCCGCGCGCAAAGCCGTAGTCTACCCTGCGCCCCGCATTGGAAAGCTCCATGGCAATGGCGTTCAGCAGGCCCTGCATGGTGTACAAAAGGCCGTACATCAGTATGATAAGCGCCGCGCAGGCAGGGGCCAGCCCGCCCAGCAGGCACAAGGCGCCCGCCAGCGCGGCCAGCGCCAGCGCCATGCCCAGCACTACGGTGCGCGCGCTGCCTGCGCGCGGCACAAGGCCCGCACACAGCGGCTGCAGCAGGATGCCCGCCAGGTTTCCTGCGGCGATGACAGCGCCCGCCGCGGCGGAGGAATAGCCCAGCGAAAGCAGAAATACCGTGGCATAGCTCATCACAGCGCAGAACGAGGCCCAGTAGGCCACCTGCACGGCTGTGAGCCGCACGGTGTCCCGTGAAAACGGCTGCTTGATAGTTTTCCCCTCCCCTTTCAGAAAAGCGGCGCCCCGCTGTGGCGAAGCGCCGTTTGGCCGCATACGATTAGAACAGGCCGCTGATGACGCCGTTTTCATCCACGTCAATGGCCTCTGCCGCCGGCTTCTTCGGCAGGCCGGGCATTGTCATGATGCTGCCCATCTCGGCCACTACAAAGCCCGCGCCCGCAGACAAGCGCACCTTGTTTACCGTCATGGTGAAGCCCTCCGGCGCGCCCAGAAGCGAGGCGTCGTCTGAAAAACTGTACTGCGTCTTGGCAATGCACACCGGCAGCCTGCCGAAGCCGCAGGCTTTTATCTCCGCAAGCTGTTTTTTGGCCGCCGCGCTGTACACGACATCCTTTGCGCCGTAAATATCGCGGCACACGGCCAGCAGCTTCTCATCCACGTCCATGCCGTCGGGATAGGCAAAGCGGATGGGGCGCTGTTCCAGAATGCCCAGCACATTTTCGGCCAGCTCCAGCCCGCCCTCGCCGCCTTTGGCAAACACCTCGCTCAGCGCGCAGGGCACGCCCATATCGGCGCATACCTCGCGCAGGTAGGCGTGCTCCTCCGCAGAGTCTGTGGGGAAGGCGTTGATGGCCACGCACACCGGCAGGCCAAACTTTTTCTGCATATTCTCCACATGGCGGCGCAGGTTGGCGCTGCCCGCAGCCAGATATTCTACGCTGGGAGTGCCGTATTCCTCCTTCGGGCAGCCGCCGTGGTGCTTCAGCGCGCGCACCGTGGCCACCACCACCACCGCGCTGGGCGCGATGCCGGCCATGCGGCACTTGATGTCCAGGAATTTTTCGGCCCCAAGGTCTGCCCCGAACCCGGCCTCTGTCACCACATAATCGGCCACCTTCATGGCACAGCGGGTGGCCGCCACGCTGTTGCAGCCGTGCGCGATGTTGGCAAACGGCCCGCCGTGCACAAAGGCTGGCGTGTGCTCCAGCGTCTGCACAAGGTTTGGCTCGAAGGCATCCTTCAAAAGTGCCGTCATAGCGCCCTCAGCGTGCAGCTGCCCCGCCGTGACGGGCTGGCCGCCGTATGTATAGCCCACCACGATGCGGGCAAGGCGCTGCTTCAAATCGGAAAGGCTGGAGGCAAGGCAGAAAATGGCCATCACTTCGCTTGCCACCGTGATGTCAAAGCCGTCCTCACGCGGCGTGCCGTTCACTTTGCCGCCAAGGCCGTCCACCAGAAAGCGCAGCTGGCGGTCGTTCATGTCCACACACCGCTTCCAGGTGATGCGGCGCGGGTCTATCCCCAGGGCATTGCCGTGGTGGATGTGGTTGTCCAGCATGGCGGCCAGCAGGTTATTTGCCGCACCGATGGCATGCAGGTCACCGGTAAAATGCAGGTTGATATCCTCCATGGGCACCACCTGGGCATAGCCGCCGCCCGCAGCGCCGCCCTTGATGCCGAACACCGGGCCGAGGCTTGGCTCACGCAGCGCAAGGCACACGTTTTTGCCCATGCGGTGCAGCGCATCGGCAAGGCCCACGCTGGTGGTGGTTTTGCCCTCGCCGGCGGGCGTAGGGCTGATGGCCGTGACAAGGATTACTTTTGCAGGCGTCTTTTTTTCGGGCAGCATGCCTGCTATTACTTTTGCCTTCGTGCGGCCATAGGGGATGACGGCCTCCTGCGGCACCCCCATGCGCCGGGCCACGTCCAGGATGGGGTCCAGGACGGCCTCCTGGGCGATTTGGATATCAGTTTTCATATGCGGGCAACTCCTTTCCAGCCGGGAAATATTCAGAACCATTCCTCACTGCGCATAAAATGCGTGCTTCTTATTTGAAATTCTAGCAAATCGGCGCCCGGAATACAAGCACGGCCCCGCCCATTTGATTGACTTTTCATAGTATGGACGGTAAAATGTAGGTTACGACATCAGAATCCCGAACAATATGGAGGGAACCTCATGGAAATACAGATTATCGCAGACAGCTGCTGCGACCTTACTCCTACCCTGCGCCGTGTGTTGCGTGTGCGCACGGCAAGCCTCACCATCCGGGTGGATGACCGTGAATTTACTGACGATGAAAGCCTGGACATCCCGGCCCTGATGGCCGCCATGAAACAAAGTGCGAACGCCCCCGCCACGGCCTGTCCTGCGCCGGAGGTATACGCAGCCATGATGGCCCAGGCCCCCATGACATTTGTTGTGACGCTTTCCTCACGCCTTTCCGGCAGCTATAACGCCGCCTGTGTAGGGCGCGGCATGGCGCTGGAGGCAGACCCCTCGCTGAAAATCTGCGTGCTGGATTCCGAAAGCGCCAGCGCGGGTGAAACGCGCATTGTGATGCTGCTGCGCGACCTGATAGACGCCAACCTCTCTTTTGAAGAGATAGAGCAGCGCGTGCGGGCCTTTATTGCCCCCATGCGCACGCGCTTTGTTCTGGAGGATTTGAGCCACCTTGTGAAAAACGGACGCATCTCAAAAATGGCGGGCTTTGTGGGCACCGTGCTGAACCTGCGCCCCCTGATGGCAGATAACGGCCACGGCGAGATCGTGTGTCTGGAAAAGATACGCGGCACAGCCAACGCCATGAAAAAGCTGGTGGAGCATGTGGCTGCTGAAACAGCAGACGCCGCGCGCGCCAGCCTTGTGCTGGTGCTAAGCTACTGCAACTGCGCGCCCCGCGCGCTGGAGCTGCAGCGGGACCTGCTGGCCAGCTGCGCGGCGCTGAAGGACGTGATTATGGTGCCGACGGGCGGCATCTCCACCGTGTATGCCGACGATGGCGGCGTGGTGCTGGCGTTCTGATGCGGCGCGGCCCTTCTGCCTGCTGCAAATAAAAACTCCCTTTCCGGCCGGAAAGGGAGTTTGCTTTTGTTGTTATGCTTTCGCGACATGCGCCCTCGCTCTGCCGGGGAGCGTAAACAGCTTCCGCTTCAGGCACCGGGCCAAGCGCCCTGCCGGCAGCAGCCCTCTGAAAACAGGCAAGCCTTCGCCCGGGCCGCTGGGCAGGCGAAGCCAATTCACTGCCTCTTACAAGAGGCCCGCCCGCAATATGCCCCCCCCTTTTGGCCCTTGTGCATGAAGCGCGCTTAAAAGCGCGCTGCCGCAAGAAGCCGCCGCCCCTGAAAGGCAATTTTTGCGCACAGCTTTTTTAGATTCCCCCAAAGGGTGCCTGCGGAAAGTGCCCCTACCCTGCATCAGAATTCGCCGTTTCCGGGGTGCTGCGCAGTTTTGGCCCGGCGGTTTTGGGGGAAGGGGATACAAAAGAACCCGGCAATTCTGAAGAATTGCCGGGCTTTTTGCGCGTATCAGACGCAAAACCGTCAGCCAAAACCGATAGTTTCCCGCGGCAACGCGCCTAACACACAGGTTATATTTTTTCAAAAGAGCTGCCGCCCTTCGCCGGGGCAGAAAGGCGGCCGAACGCCGCCCCCGGTCATTCATTTTTGGTAAAGCGCGCCGCCAGCCACAGCGCCAGCGCCCCGGCAGAGAGCTTTGCGGCAAAATAGGCCGCCACAGCCCAGCCGCCCGCCACGCTGGAGGCAAAGGCCATCTGCCCGCCCAGCACAAAGGCGCCCGCCACGGTAAAGGCCGCGTTCATCACCTTGCCGCGCACATCCATACGCGGGTACAAAGGCAGCATGGAAATGCTGGACACAAGGCTTGCCGCCAGGCCCAGCACGGCATATTCGTTCACGCCGAGGCGGGCTGCCAGCCTGGAAAGCGCGCCGCCGCACCTTGCCAACACAAGGCTGCTTGCCACCAGCGAGCCGCACACCACGGCCGTTATTTTTGCCACGATGACGAGCGCCTCGGCCACAGCCTGCTGCGGGGCCAGGGCAAGGCCCGGCACAAACAGCCCCAGCACCACGGCACAGAACAGCGCAATGCCAAGCCAGCGCACCGCGCCGCCCAAAAGCGCCAGCACCCGCAGGCAGCCGCGCGGCACAAAGTGAAGCGCCATGCAAAGTGCGGCGCATAAAAGTGCCACCGGCCACAGGTTTTGCAGCAGCGCGCCCGGCGCAAGGCCCAGCACGGCCCCGCCAAGCAAAAGCCCGGCGGGCAGCGCCACCACGCCCCATACAACGCCCTGCATGAAGCCCATTACCTCGTGGCTTTGCAGCGCACCCAGCGAGGCGGGCAGCACAAAGCTGACAAGGCACCCCAGCGTGGAGGCCACCAGCAGCCCCGCGTACACAGCAAGCTGCGGCGTGGCCGCCAGCGCCTGCGCAATGGCCCAGCCGCCCATATCCGGTGCCAGCACAAGGCCCGCAGGCAGCGCCGCGTCAAACGGCAGCGGCCCGCCGCCCTGCCCGGCCATGCCCGAAAGGGCCGAGACCGCCACACTGTATATGCCGGCCATGGAAAGGCACAGAGGCCCCATGGCGGCAAGCCCGCTGCGGAACGCCGGAGCCACGCCCAGCCTTCCGCCCAGTGCCTCGTCCGCGGCGCCCAGCGCCGCAAACAGCAAAAGAACGGCTATGGGCGCGTTCACTTTTCCACAGGCGCGCAGGCCTCTGCCAGCCAGGCGTTTTCCTCCGGCGTGAGGAATGCCTCCAGCTCCGCTTTTACCATGGCGTGATAGCCGTTCAGCCAGCGAAGCTCTTCTTCGTCCATCAGCGAGAGCAGCAGCGGGCGCGTGTCGATGGGGCAATAGGTAAACGGCTCGAAGCCGTAGAACCTGCCGTATTCCGTCTCGCACACAGGCACGCACAGAAGCTCATTTTCAATGCGGATGCCCAGCTTGCCCTCTTCATAAATGCCGGGCTCGTCGGTGATGGTCATGCCGGGGACGAATGGCGCCGTGCCGCGCGCGGAAAGGTTCTGCGGGCCCTCGTGCACGCCGCCCACAAAGCCCACGCCGTGGCCTGTGCCGCAGCGGTAATCCAGCCCGCGGCGCCACAGTGTCTCGCGCGCAAGAATGTCGATGTTCTGCCCGGCGCTGCCCTCTTTGAACACGGCGCGTGCCGCCGCAATATGGCATTTCAGCACCAGCGTGTAATCTTCGCGCTCTTCATCCGTCAGGGGGCCAAGGGCATAAGTGCGGGTGATGTCCGTGGTGCCGTCGCGGTACTGCCCGCCGCTGTCCACCAGCAGAAAGCCGTGCGGCTCGATGGCGGCGCACGCCTCTTTCGTGGGGGCATAGTGCATCATAGCCGCATTGGGGCCATAGGCGGCAATGGTCTCAAAGCTGGCTCCAAGGCTTTCCGGCTGTGCCCGGCGCAGGCCCAGCAGGTATTCGCTGGCCTGCAGCTCTGTCCAGCCCTCGCCCGCCGCCATGCGGCGGCGCAGCTCCATTTCAAAGCGCACCATGGCCGCACCGTCCTTGCGGTGGGCGTGCTTCATATGGGCGATCTCCGTCTCATTTTTCACGCCTTTCAGCGCCTGCACGGGGTCCTCGCCCTCTTTCAGCAGCACAGCCGGGTTTTCCTCCAATGCGCGCAGCATGGCCCAGCTTGTTCCCGCCGGCTCGTACAGCACCGCCACCGGCCCTTTCATGGCGGCCAAAGCGCTGCGCGCCTCTTCATAGCCACACAGCTCCACGCCCTGGGCCTTCAATGCGGCCTGCACGTCCGCAGGCACGCGGGCGGCATTGATAAACAGCCGCGCGGTGTTTTCCTCCACAAGGCAGTAGGCCAGTGCAAAGGGGTTGTAAGCAATGTCATCCGCGCGCAGGTTCAACAGCCAGGCCACGCTGTCCAGCCTGGTCACCAGCATGGCGCCCGCCTTCTGCGCGGCTAGCTTTTCCCGCAGGGCCGCCAGCTTTTCCCGTGCAGAAAGGCCGGCCTGTTCTTTGGTGAGCATCCACGCGGGCGTGGCGGGCACCGCGGGCCTGCCCTCCTGCGCCCACAGCGGCGTGATGAAGTCTTCATCCCGCAGACAGATGCCCTTTTCCTCAAAAGCCCCGCGCAGCGTTTTCACCATGGCCGCGCTTACGCAAAAGCCGTCTGCTGCCAGGGTGCCGCCCTGCGGCAGCGTTTCGGCCAGCCAGTGTTCCACTGTGGGCACGCCGGGCTGGGCCATGCGCATCAGCTCAATGCCGCTGCCCGCAAGCTGGCGCCCGGCTTGGATAAAGTAGCGCCCATCCGTCCACAGGGCGGCCTTGTCTTTCGTCACGCACAAAGTGCCCGCCGAGCCCGTAAAGCCGGAAAGCCATGCACGGCTGCGCCAGTGCTCCGGCAGATATTCGCTCATGTGCGGGTCTGCGGAGGGCACATATACGCCGTCTACGCCCTTTTCTTCCATCGCCGCGCGCAGCGCGGCCAGTTTTTCCGGAACTGTCATGTTCATTCCCCTTTTCTTTTTCTGGCAGCGCGCCGCGCCGCACGCAGGAAACAAGTGCCCTGCACGCGGCACAAAGCGCGCAGTGTTTTCTGTTTTTTATGATAGCACCCGGCGCGCAAAATGCCAAGAAAAAACGCGGCATCTTTCCGCAAAAACGGGCTTGCACATCTAACCTTTCAACGTCTGCGGGGGCATGCCTTCGCCGTACAAAAGCGGGAAAGCCTTTTTATCCCGCCTGCACAGCACAAGATAGCCGCACACGTTCAAAAAGCCAAGCAGCGCCACCACCAGCCACACCGCGCGCATGGGCCACGCGTCCGCCAGGGCGCCCACGCCTTTCTGGCTGATGGTGGAAAACGTGCCCGAGAAGATGCTGGTGATGGAGGCTACCCGCCCGCGGTGCGAGGCCGGGATGCGCCGCGTGATATACGGCTGGCTGCCAAGCGTGCCGAATATTTCGCCCACGGTAAAAACGGCCATGGAGAGGAAATACAGCGGGACGGCCCCCTGGATGAACACATACATCAGAAAGCCCGCCGCAATCAGAAGCTGACCCCACGCGAGGCGCCCGGTGTCGTGCAGGCGCCGGGAAAACCAGCCTGTGATAAGCGGCGTGCCCACAATGACCACCACGGCATTCACACTGGTGAGCATGCCGAACCATACGGCCCCCTTCGCGCCGTACAGCTGCTCCATATTCAGCGGAAGAAGAAAGTTGAACTGGCTGTACACAAGGCTCCATACTGCCTGACAGCTCAGAAACAGCAGCAGCACCCTGTTTTCGCGCAGCACGCCCCAGGTGCTCTGCCCCTCGCGCCCGGCCTCGTATGCCGCACCGGGCGCTTCGCCGGGCGCGGGCGCCGTGTTTTTGATGAGCAGAAAGATAAGCACCGTGCTGGAGAAGGTGGCCGCAGAGCTTATGGCGAACGCGAGGTTCAAATGGTTTTCAAATAAAAAGCCGCCCAAAATAGGCGCCAGCACGATGCCCAGGTTGGCGCCCAGATAATTCAGGCTGTAGGCGCGCTCGCGCTCGGCCGGGGCGGAAATATCAGCCACCAGCGCGTCGTAGCTGGGCCATTCCATCTGTGCAAACACGCCCGCAAGGAACATCAGCGCCACCATCGGGCCCGAAACAGGCAGAAAGGCGCACACCATATAGCTTGCAACGGTGACAAGGTCGCACACAATAATAATATTGCGCTTGGGGAACCTGTCTGCCAGCTTGCCGCCCAGTATCATGCACGGAAGCTGCACGCAGCCCAGCAAAAGCAGCAGGCTGGCTATTTCCGAAGCGCTCATGCCCATTTTGTTTTTCAAAATCAGCGTCAGCATGGGCCAGATCAGCGCGCCCATGTTGGTGACCACGCGCCCGAAGAACACCACATACATCTCACGGCGAAGGCCGCCGTACTGCCGCAGAAATCTCATGCCGTCCCCCCGTTTCCACAGAAAGCTCCATTTTGGTATTCAGTATAGCACACACAGCGGGGCGAAGGGAATACGGCCTGCCCAAAGCAATGCCGCCCGACGCCGGGCCAAAACTGCGCAGCACCCCGGAAGCGGCAATTTTTTAATGCAGAGCAGGGAAGCTTTCCGCAGGCGTCCTTTGGAGAATTTGAAGAAGCTATGCGCGAAAATTGCCTTTCAGGGGCGATGCTTTCTTGCGGCAGCGCGCCCTTGAGCTGGGATATTTGACGTTTGGCTAATCCCAAAAGCCCGGCGGGCCGTCAGGCAGTGGACGGCCAAGGAATCGCTTCCGCTGAACAGATGATTTCCATATACAGCGGCGCCTGTCCGGAAGTAAAAGGCCCTGCGGCTTTGTGGAGTAAGATGCCCGCTTGCGGCGGGCGGCCTTCTGCCGAAAGCAGGCGCAGCCTGCGGGTCAAAGTGCTCATTTACAGCATGTGGGCAGGCGGCAGGTAAATCCTGAAGCGGCACACACAAATCCCCCTTGCCCAGCGGCGCAAAGCGGTTTTACCCCGCAGTTCTGATGCAGAAGATAAAAAAGCCCATGGCGGGCCGGACGGCTGCCATGGGGCCTTGCTATATGAAGTGCCGAAATTGCGGGGCAAAACGCTTGTTCCCCGCCCGGCCCCGGCTGAGGGCGGCGAGCGGGCCTTTGCCGCCATGGCCCGGCCGGGCATCTTCGGGCAGGCACCGGCACAGAAAAGGCCCGGTGCGCCTAAAGCCGGGCTGCTTGCCCAGAGGCCCTACCGGGGCCTTCACCTCCATGGGCGGACGCAAGGCCGCCTCGCACCTCATGAAACAGAGACGAGGCGGCAGAGCGAAAAAAGCGCCGCCGGATGCCGCGCAGAACCCGCCTGCTGTAAGCTTGAATTCTGCCTTGCCGCATTTCCGGCATTTTTACCGGTACGGGTCTGCGGGCGGCTCGGGAATAATGATGGCCGCCACGATATAGGCCAACAGGCCGCTGCCCCAACCGGCGGCCAGCAGCAGAAATGCAAGGCGCACAAGGGTGGGGTCTATGCCGAAATACTCGGCCACGCCGCCGCACACGCCGCACACCATGCGCTGGCCGCGCGCTTTATACAGTCTCTTTTCCGTCATAGCTCAATTCTCCTTTTTCATCGCGTCAAAGCAAAGCCGCACACTCCTGTGCAAGAAGCCGCGTCAGGTGAAAATAACCTCAATAGCGCCCATGCCGCATTCCAGGTCGAACACCGTGGGCGCGTCTGTGTTTTCAGACGTATTTGCGCCAAGGCCGCCGAAGCTGCCCCCGCCCAGCTCAACGCTGCCCATGCCGCACTGGATGCGGTAGCCGTAATCTTCCGGCCGGGGAATGCGCAGCTCTGCGCTGCCCATACCACAATCCACACGGATGCTGCCCGCAAGGCTGCCCTCCAGCTCTATGCTGCCCATGTCCACGCTGATCTCGGCCTTTTCCGTGCAGGAAATGCCGTGCAGCTCCAGGCTGCCTATATCAGTGGAAAGACGCACCGTGCGGAACACGGTGCCGCGCGGCACCGTAACGGTGAAAGCGCTCTTTTTCCAAAGCAAAACGTCTGCATCGTCTGTTCTGAGGTAAAACGTGCCGTTATCTGTGCCCCAGTCATATTCCGGCACGCCTGCGCTGCCCGCGCTTGCCTCCACAGCGAAGGCATCACCCTCGCGCAGCCGCACGCTGCCCGCGGCCACGTCGATATCCAGCGCATGCACGCCGGCGGCCTGGTCATCACTCAGCACCCCGGCCCGCCCCGCCCCCGAAGAGGGCCGGGGCTCGCTGCTGCCCAAAAAAGCGAGGGAGCTGAAATCGAAATGGAAGAATTCCGGCCCGCTGCGCCACAGCGGCATATTCTGCACGCGCCCGCCCAGTGCGAAACCGATGACGCACATCACAAGGCCGATGACCAAGCACGTCCCCGCAAAGCCGAACAGGCCCTTTGAAAACCGTCTCATCTTCTGCCGCCCACCTTTCCGCTCACCCATTTTGCCAGCCTTCCTATCAGGCCGAACACCCAGGGCACCAGCCTTTGCACAACAGCCACGCCGATGCCTGCCAGCACGCCGCCCAGCGCCATGCACACAAGGCTGAGGCCCATGTTCACCACAGCGTTCATGGGGGCCGAGGCGAACAGCAGCAGCGAGCGCACCAGCGCCAGCACGCCGCCCAGAATAACGCCGAAGCCTCCCAGCACCAGCCCGCACAGCCCGCCGATGATGCCGAACAGTGCGCCGAAGATGCCGCCCAAAACGCCGATCCATACAGGAAATGTGAGGATGATAATAATCAGCCACAGCACGCCGTTATCGCCCATACGGCTGCGCGCCTCCCCACAGGCCGCCGAGGCCCCCTGCGTACCCGCCTTCACCGAGGCACGCGCAGCTTCATATGCGCTGGACGCCGCCGCCTGCACATGGGGCTGTGCGCTTTTCCAGGCAGCCTGCGCCCTTTGGGCCGCGGCGCTTGCGGCTTGGCGCACCTGCTGTGCCACGTCCTGCACGCTGCCGGGCGCAGGTGCGGGTCGCGTTTCTTCCTCGCTCTGCTGCCCGGCCCAGGCCGGGTTCTCCAGCGTCAGTTTCGGCACAGCGGCGTCCTCTTCACCGCCCGCGTTCAGGCCGTCCATATCCGGCTGCGGCTTCTGGAGGCCCTGCTGCCCAGGTATGCCCTCCGGTGAAAGCCCGGGCTCCTGCCGGGCGGCACAGGGCGCCTCGGCCGTTTCGGGGGCGGCCTCTGCGCCGTCCCCATGCGGGGCTGGGCCCAGCCCCAGGTTCGCACGGATGATATTTGCCACACGGCGCGGGTCACCCAGGCGAGCTATCTCCTGCTCCTCCTGGCCGGGGCCAACCTCGTCCAGATATTCATTATAAAATTTCAGCGCCTCTGCGCGTTCTTCTTCGCCAAGCCCAACCAGCCCCTGCTCCAGCCGGGCCAAAAATTCTTCGCGTTTCATGTGTGTGCCTCCCCAAACAATACAGTGTTCACCTTGTGCTCGTACTCGCGCCACTGGTGCCTGTATTCCTCCAGCCTTTCGCAGCCCTTTTCCGTGATGCTGTAATAGCGCCGGTTGCGCCCGGCAAAGGCCCTGTCATATGTGTCAAGGCAGGCCTCCTTCTGCAGGCGCCGCAGCACCGGGTACAGCGTGCTTTCAGAAACATCCATCACGGCGCGGACATCCTGCGTGATTTTGTAACCATACGTGCTCTCATCGCTCACGATACTCAGCACCAGCGCGTCCAGCAGCGCGGCCCCTGTATTGAACGCCATCGCCCGCATCCCCTTTCCCCTATTTTTAATTTTATCAATATTATATTCTGTATAATATTATTTGTCAATACATTATTGCAAAAAAATAAAACCGCTTGTAAACAGCACGCTGGCACAAGAAAACACTGGTTTTGGCTGACAGTCTTGGCATCTGATGTAATCAAAAAAGGTAGGCAATCCTGACGGATTGCCTGCCTTTTTCACACACCGCTCATCCAAAACTGCCGGGCCAAAGCTGCGTAGCATCCCGAAAACGGTTGCTTTTGATGCAGGGCAGGGAAGCTTTCCGCAGGCCCCCTTTGCGGCTGTCTGGGAAATCTGAAAAAGTTGTGCGCAAAAATTGCCTTTCAGGGACGATGGTTTCTTGTGCCAGCGCACCTAACAGCGTTTTGTCCATTCTCCCAAATGGGCCGGCACTTGCCGGCTTCTGAAGGGGGAAACGGAAAGCCAGCTTCCCACAGCCCGCTCTGTCAGCCGTCAAGGCCTTCATATTTATTTTTTATCTGTGCAGGCGTGCGGCTCTTTTTTCTTATATATATTTCCTCATTCCTGTATTTTTAAGAAAAAATGGCTGTGGCTCTTTTCGTTTTCTATTGGCCCTGTTCTTATTTGCAGGCCCTTTTCCTCTGTTCCGCCGGGCCCAGAGGCTTTTCATGCTGAGCGCGGCAGCCAATAAAAGAAGCCTGCCTCCAGCTTGGAGGCAGGCCATTTTTATTTTTTCAGCCCACGCCGGAGGGAGCAGGCCCGGCGGCACGGGAAACGGCCCCTTGCGCCAAATTCACTCCTTGAAGGCCCACAGGCGCTGGCCCAGATAGTTGCACCCGGTGTATATCACCTGCGCCACCAGAAGGGCGATGCGCAGCACCCAGGCGTTGCCCTCGAACTGCGGCAGGCACACATGGATGAAAGTGGGCACCAGCCACTTCGACATGCTGAACGACAGCACATAGCACACGGCCACCACAGTGGCAAAGCGCACTGCGCTTTTGCCCATGGGCGCCTTGCTTTCAAAGCTGAAATGGCGGTTCAGGAAAAACGCCTCAATACTGGTGAGGAAAAACATGGTGGCGCTGCTGGCCCAATAGGCCGCATTTTCGCCCCACAGATTTGTGAACGGGCCCATCAGAAGCTGCGTGCCCACCATGGTGATGACTGTATTTACCGCGCCAATGATGGCAAAGATAAGCAGGCTTTTATCCCAGAAAAAAGCAAACAGTTTTTTCATGCCGCGCCTCTCATTCCACCACGCGCACCGTTTTCATCACCACGGGCGTTTTGGGTTTGTCGCGGAAATCGGTGGTGACGGCGGCAATTTCGTCCACTACCTCCATTCCCTCCACCACGTGCCCAAAGGCAGCATAGTCGCCGTCCAGATGCGGCGCGTCGGCGTGCATGATGAAGAACTGGCTGCCGGCAGAGTTTGGGTCCTGCGCGCGGGCCATGCTGATAACGCCGCGCGTATGGCGGATGGGGTTTGCCACGCCGTTGGACGCAAACTCGCCCTGAATGGTATAGCCCGGGCCGCCCATGCCGGTACCCTGCGGGCAGCCGCCCTGAATCATAAAGCCGGGAATGACGCGGTGAAAGGTGAGCCCGTCGTAAAAGCCCTTTGCGGCCAGCTTTTCAAAATTTTCCACTGTGATGGGCGCGGCCGTTTTATCCAGCTCGATGCGGATGGTGCCGCCATTTTCCATGGTAATCTCAATCATATCGCATTACGCTCCGTTCTGTTTTCGTTCCGGCCGCACTGCACATACGGCGGCACAGCCTGTTTTCCTGCTTTAGTATAACACAGGCTGGTTCGCATGGCAAAGCCGGTTTTCCGCAGCCCTGTTTTTTATTATACGGGGTTTTGCCGCGTGCGCCACACAAGCCTGTTTTCGCACACCTCGTGTGCAAGCAGTCCTTTCTCTTCCAGATAGGCAAAATAAGAGCGCACAGTGGCCCCGCAGATGGCGTGCTGCCCTATGTCCAGCGCAAGGCCGTAGCCGTCGAACAGCGCCTTCAGCACGCCGCCGTCTGTATGCGGCGCGCGGCATATTTCCAGAATACGCGCCGCCACCTCCTCGCAGGCCGCACGGTTTGCCTGCACCAGCGGACGGATGTCCTGCACAGCCGGCGCATGGGCGGGCACAAAGGCCGTGCCCGGCAGTGCCTCCAACACATCCAGAGAGTGCAGAAACGCCCCGATGTCATACAAAAAGCTGATGTGGTATTTTTGAAGTGCGGTCTCGCCGATGACGGCATCGCCCACGAACCACACGCCGTCCGGCGCCTTCACCGCCATATGGGCGGGGGCGTGGCCGTCCAGCCGCAGCAGTTCAATGCCCTGGGGCAAAGCCGCGCCCTCGGCGGGCAGGGCGTTGCTTGGCTGCGCCATCCAGAATTTGCCGCGCAGGGCTCTGGGCGGGCAGCCGCCCCAGGCCGTGGCGGGCTCCAGCACAGGCCAGCGCACAAAACCGGCCTCGATGCCGGGCGCATAAACAGGCGCGCCCGTGCGCTGCTGCACAAGGCGGTTTCCGCCGATATGGTCTGCATGCGAGTGTGTGTTCAGCACCAGCTTCACGCGCCAGCCCCTGCCCTGCGCAAGGCGAAGGGCCTTTTTGCCCGCATCCTTGTCGCCGCCCGTGTCTACAAGGCAAACCTCGTCCCCCAGCACAATGAACCCCACCTTGCTGGGGCAGTCCATATAATAAGAGCACGGGCCGGCCTGCATTAGTTCATACATACTCTCGCCCTCTTTATACTAAAAGTAATATATTTATAAAATTATACCATCTATCTTCACTCGTTCCGCGCCGTGCAGGGGCTGTGCCAGAGGGCACCGTTCCCTTCGCCCTCACAGCGGGCAGAAGGCGGCACACCGCGCTGCCTACCGTCTTTTGCTTCGCACCAGCGCATAGCTTCTGCTTATCAGAGCCTTAAGCTGCCTGTCCTCCGCAGTATCGTCGAGGCAGACCGTATACCAGTTTGTTCTGTCCATATGATCAGCCCGCAGAAAGCCATCCGTCTCAAGCCGCTTTTTTACCTCCTGCGGGGTATCCTTCAGGTTGATGACCTCCACGCTTCCCGGCCCGGGCAGCCCAAGCCTGCTTCTGCTTACATGCATGATGACGGCGAACCATTTCCCGTTTTCCTTCATGCGGAACGCAGCGTAATCCGGGTACTTCTTCCACAGAAATTCTGGCTGCGCGCCGCAGTGTTCCTGCATGAAGCCCACAAGGGCCTGCGTCTGCCGCGCCTTGAACAGTACGTGTCAAAGCAGCCTGCGGAAACGCCGGCGAGCACCTCTTCGCACGCCCCGCGCACTTTGCCCACAAAGCTTCCCGCCGCGCCCGGCACATGCACCAGAACGTATTCTTCGCCGCTCTCCGCTTCATACACCCTGAAATCCACATTTCCCTTTTTTGAAACGCGCACCCTGACATGGAACTGCCCGCACAGAACGGCAAAGGTTTTCGAATAGCCCCTTTTCGAATATGCAAACCCATTTGAGATAAGCTTTTCCCCGTTTGGGCTCTTGTGCCTGAAAATACTTTCCAGCTCCACCATCGCCGTCCCTCCCCCGCACAGCGTCATACAAAGGGGGCAGGTGGGCTGCCGCGCGCCCCGCCAGCCTGCACCCCGGCAGAGGCACAAGCATCGGTGCCGCGGCCCACAGCATGCGGCGGCATGGCCTACCGCATGCGCGGCGCAGAATACCCTCCGGCTCCGCAATGCCGCCCTATGCCGGCGCGGCCGCCGGGCTTTTCACGGCGCTGGCGCAAGGGTGCCCCGGCACGTACCCGGGCCTGCGGCGGCGGCAGGCGTCTTCCGGCACAAGCGCCGGTACAGGGCAGGTCCGTCCTGCCGCCTCTCTTTCACAAGTTCTTTTCCGCAGGGCGCCCAGTGCCCTGCGGCTCCCTCCTTGGCCGCCCCTGTGGCACGCTTCGCGCCGAAGGGCCGGCTTTTTCGTATTCAGTATAACACAGCGGCCCGGCACATGCCATGCTTTGACAGCGGCTTTGCCGCGTGCTATCATCAGGGCATGGGGATAAAAACACGGCCCGGTCGGTAGTCCGGGCACGGCAAATGCCGTCAGTAACCTGCCTCCTTGGTTGTCCGTTCCCCGCGGGCGCCCCCGCGCCCGTTTTGGAAAGGAGGGATGAGGATGGGATGTGCGCATTCCCGCTTCACCGTGCTGTTCGAGGGGCCGTTCTGGATAGGCTTGTACGAGCGGGAAGAAAACGGGCTGTACGCCGCCTGCAAGGTGACGTTTGGCGCCGAGCCTTCCGACGCAGAGGTATATGCCTTTCTCAACAGGCACTGGGGCAGCCTGCGCTTCAGCCCTGCGGTGGCCGCGGGCACTGCGGCGCGCAAAGCGCCGGGCTATAAACGCGCCATGCGGGCCGCACGCGCCCAGACGGCGCAAACGGGCCCCGGCACAAAGGCCCGGCAGGCGCTGGCCGCCCAGCGCGAGCAGCAGGCCGTGCAGCGGCAGGCTGCCGCAAGGCACCGCCGCGAGGAAAGCGAAGCGCGCCGCTTTGCGCTGCGCCGCCAAAAGCGCAAGGAAAAGCACAGGGGGCATTAGCCGCCCTGTGCTTTTTATTGATTTTGGAAACCGGCGGCTATTCCGGTGAAGGCCACCCGTAAAAAGCTTTCACTTCCGGTCACCTCCAGCGCAGGACAGAGCGCGCCGCCGTCAGCCCTCTCTGAAAGCAGGAAAGCTTTCAGCCGGGCCGGGCAGCAGGCCGCCTCTTTCCGGGCAGTAGGCCAGGGGCTGCGGGCATAAGCCACTTTGCAGTTTTTCTGTTGCGCCCGCAATGTGCCCTGCAGCCCACGCGCTTTGCGCGCGGGTTTGATTGCGTAGGGTATAGGCGCAAATCCGGACATTGTGCAGGCTGGATACGGGCGGCAATGCTCCTGCATTGAAGGCATACCCCGCGGCCCGCTGCCGCCGCGCCTTGCCGGGTTTTGCGGGCAAGGTACCTGTATTCGAAGCAACGTCAGCAGCGGATTTCACGTGCAATGCTTCCGGTATGGGACCTAGGCCCAGGCCGGATTTTACCGGCGCACTTCATGCTTTCACACACGGGCCGCCAGCCCGGCCGAAAAAGGCCATGCGGCCCGCGGCCCGCACAGCGGTGCAGAGCCCAAACGGCAGCAGGCCCGCCGCGGCCGTTTTGCTTCGCGTCCGCGAGAGTGCTCATCCGCGGGCCGTGGAGGGGATGAGGTGAAAAGGCAAAGCTTCATTCCCCCGGCCCCATGGAAAGCCCCGCCCGCGGCGCCTTTCTGGGCCTGCACACGCCGCACCGCCAAAGGCACGGCATGCGCAGGGCACCGCGTTTTTCGCTTTTCCCGCAGGGCCGCCGTGCCTGTGCGGCCCTTGCCGCTATTCAAACGCCCACAGCTTTGTCTCATACCCCTGTACAAACCAGCGGAGGCTGGTGCGCCCGCGCGCCGCCACCGTATGGCCCTCTGCCTCCAGCCGCTGCCTTTGGGCCTGAACCCCGCCGGGGTATTTGGGGTTCAACTCTCCGCCCGCTTTCAGGGTGCGCCAATAGGGCGTCTCATCCGTCCCGCGCTGAAAGCTCGCCCACGCCGCAATGGACACAAAAATGCCCGCGGTGATGGGGTCTGTAAAATCGGCGCCCGCACGGCGGGCCAAAAGCCCGCGAAGCTCGCCCACCGTGGTGAGCCTGCCGGGCGGCACCTGCCGCATCAGGGCGTCATAATCCAGCGGCGGGGCAAAGTACATGCGCGTGCCGCCGTATTTTTTTACCGTCGCCTTGTCTGTCACAAACTGCACCCTGGGCATTCCGTTCGCACGGTGCAGCATGGCGTTGAAATCTTTTTTATCCTCATTTGCCATAAAAAGGCCGCCTCCTTGTCTGTCTGCGGGGCGGGCGGGCCCTGCCTTCACCCCGCATGCGGGAAAGAGCTGCTCTGCGCCCTATTTTAGTGCCTTTTATATGTGGATGCAATGAGGCGGTTTTGAATTTTCGTTCAGTGTATCGGCGTGCCGATCTGTTTTTCCTGCCGCCAGGCGGGCGCCGGGCCGTCATCGCCCCAGTATTCGTCCAGCCGCGCTATTCTCCCTTCGCACAGCTGAAAAAAAGAAGCTACATGGAAGGAAAGGCGCGGGTTGTTCCGCGCCCACACATGCACGGCGGTGACGATGCAGCGCCCAGCCTGTTCCACACGCTCTACCCTGCAGTCCCACGCGCCGGGGTATTCGCAGTTGGCGCGCAGAAATTCCTGCAGCGAAAACCGCTCGTTCGTGTTGTGCCAATAAATCGCAGCGTCCTGCCGGAACCAGGGCCGCATGGCCGCGGCGTCCTGCTGCAGGGCAGCGCGCCAGTAAGCGTGGATATCCATTTGCACGCCTGTGCTTTTCCCCTCCGCCTCCTCCTGCACGGGCGCCGTCAGCTCCAGACGGTTGCCCTCGCTGTCCTCTATTTCGCTCACCCAGTTCGGCCCTATGCGCCGCAGCGGAAACACCACCCTCTGCCCGGCCAGCTTCCGCATAAGGGCAGCGCGGCACGGCAGCTCCAGGCTGGGCAGGCAGTTTGTTCCATATGCGCGCTCCTCCCCGGCAGGGCGGAAGGCGAACAGCCCCAGGCGGAAGCCGCCCGCCTCAAACACGCTGTATGTTTCATCGCGCTCTTTCACAGGCCGTTCCAGCAGCGCCTCGTAAAACCGTATGGCGCGCGCCATATCGGTGACGCACACGTAGCACGAGCGTATTGCAATCTCCATTCCAGCATCTCCTCTCAGTAAATTTTCAGGCCGCCGAAAAGCGCCTGTATTTCTTTGGAGGGCATGCGCACAGCACCAGTCCGCTGCACGCCGGGCATATCCTGCAATTCTGTCATATGGGCCCAGTACCGCCTGGGGCAGTGCGTGCGGCGGCAGACCGAGTTTTCGCGCGCGGCAATGGCAATGGTATTGTAAAAGCGCTTCCACAGCGCTTTGAACTGTGCCTCCTGTGCGCTTTCCGGAGGCAGAGCCAGCCCCTCCAGCGGCACGATGCGCGCCGCATCGCCCTGCCACACCAAGGCCGCCGCGTGTGTTTTATCCCAAACCAGCAGCTTTTCGCAGGCAAAGCGCGTGCAAAAATGATGCGCAATGTACGGCAGCACAAAGTTTTTCGGTTCTATTACGGCCACAAGCGCCTCGCCCGTATCTTCAAAGCGCAGAAATTCCAGCGTCAGATGGGCCTCGTTGCGCAAAAATTTTTGCGCGGCAACCAGAGGCGCCACCGCCGGGTGACTGAGCATATAGGGCGCGTTTTTTCCCCTTTGATAGCCGAAGTGCAAAAAGCGCAGCACAAGAAGCTCCCGCCCAAGCGCACAGGAAAAATAGGTGTCGCGCACCAGTTCCTCCGCGGCCGGGCCTATTTTCCGCGCAATAGAAGCAAACACACGCGCAGCCTTTTCCGGCTGGGTGCGCACAGCCACTTCGCTAAACAGGCTGGGCTGGGTGTCTGCCTCACACACCACCTCCTGCGGCAGCATATGGGTGTAGACGCTTTCGTACACACAGCACAAAAGCCCTTCAAAACTGCCGTCGTACACATACCTCACAGGCGCTTCGCCACACATTCCAATGCCTCCTGCCTTGCCGCGGCGCGGGCAAGCGCCGGTTTTTCGCCCTGGCTGCACAGGCGCTGCACTTCGGGCGCGTCAAACAGGCTGAGCTGCCGGGCGCCGCCGGCAAACACGTCCGGCGCCAGCAAAGCGCCTGCCATGCGCGTGCGGCTTTGGCGCGCGGCACCCGCATAGCCATCGCAGACAATGAAAAACTGCGCCCGTTTGAGCACCACGCCCAGCTTTTTCAAATCTTCCAGCCGCAGCCGGGCTGTGCGCCGGGCCAGCCGGATGCGCAGCGCGCTTTTCACGCCGATGCCCGGCACACGCAGCAGCATTTCATACTCGCAGCGGTTCACGTCCACCGGGAACAGCTCCAAATGGTTCAGAGCCCAGCTGCACTTGGGGTCCAAATAGGGGTCCAGGTTCGGGTGGGCGTCGTCCAGTATCTCGGCGGCGTCAAAGCCGTAAAAGCGAAGCAGCCAATCCGCCTGATACAGCCGGTGCTCGCGCAAAAGCGGCGGCTTTGTGCCAAGCGCCGGCAGCAGCGCGTTTTCCGCCACTGGGATATACGCCGAAAAAAACACGCGCTTGAGCCGGTATTTACGGTAAAGCCCCTGTGTAAGGCGCAGGATATCCACGTCGCGCTCCGGGCTGGCACCCACAATCATCTGGGTCGACTGTCCCGCAGGTGCGAAGCGCGGCGCACCCTTGTACTTCACCAGCTCCCGGCCTGCCGTCACACCGTCGCGCACCTGCGCCATGGGCGTCAGAATGGCCTGTCTGGTCTTGTCCGGCGCCAGGGCCGACAGGCTGCGCTCGCTGGGAAGCTCGATGTTCACGCTCAGCCGGTCCGCCAGAAGGCCCAGCCGGTGCACCAGCGCCGCGTCCGCACCAGGGATAGCCTTTGCATGGATATAGCCGCGGAAGCGGTATTCACCGCGCAGCAGTTCCAGCGCCTTTATCATCTGCTCCATGGTATAGTCCGGGCTTTTCAACACAGCGCTGGACAAAAACAGCCCCTCAATATAGTTGCGGCGGTAAAAGCCGATGGTCAGCTCTGCCAGCTCGCGCGGGGTAAACGACGCGCGCGGCGCATCGTTCGAGCGCCGGTTTACGCAATAGGCGCAGTCATACCGGCACACATTCGTCATCAGCACCTTCAAAAGGCTCACACAGCGCCCGTCTGCGGAAAAGGCATGGCAGATACCCGCCGCCACCGCGCTGCCGAGGCCGCTTTTGTCTCCCGTGCGGTCTACTCCGCTGGAGGTGCAGGCCACATCATATTTGGCGCTGTCTGCAAGAATGGTCAGCTTTTCCATGATGTCCATAAAAAATGTGCCCCCCTTCCTCTAAAAAGGTGCAAAAAAGAAAGCCCTGCCCGCGGGCGGGGCTTTTCAGTCTCTTCCATCCGTTTTGGCCGGCAGGAGAGGCCGGCCCGCTTTGCGCCGGCGCACATCCGCCGTCTTCGCTGCATTCAGCCATTGGCAGGCGGTTCCGGCTGGCCGTTATCCAGGCAGAAGGGGTGGCCTGCCGGATCCAGCAGGGTACAGGAGGTCTGATAATACTGCGTCTGCACCATTCTGGCACCGCACGCCAGCGCGCAGCGCACAGCGCCCTTTAGGTCTTTCACATGAAAATCCAAATGCATCATCTGGCCCTGCGCCCCTTCGCGCCACGGCCACACTGGCGGCGTATAGCCGGGCACCTGCTGAAAGGCAAGCGTCCAGCCGCCGGGCGCCGAAAGCGCAGCCCAGCCCGGCGCCGCTTCCTCCCGCGGCCAGCCCAACAACGCCCCATAAAACTCTGCCAGGCGCTGGGCATCCGCACAGTCCAGCACGATGCCGGAAAGTTCTGCTCTCATTTGCCTCTTTTTCCTTTCTGCACCCGGCAGGGGCCTATAAGGCCCGCGCCCTCTGCACGCCATTTCACACGTTTTATAGCTGCACAGCCGGGAATACGCGAAGCACACGCATGGCATCCCCTTGTACGCCTACCGCCACGCAGCCGCAATTCCCAAGGAAATCCTTCCACATATCGCGCAGGGGCCGCCGCTCTACAATGGTAAACACCGCCTGCTGCACGCCGCCGTGCGTTGTCACCAGAATGCGTCCGCCTGCGTGGCGCGCCGCCAGCTCCTGCAGCATAGCATGCACACGGGTCATCAAATCTTCCAGCGGTTCCGCCCCCTGCGGCGGCACATATTTGTCCGTTTCATCCCACAGGATGTCAAATTGCTCCGTTTCTTTTTCCAGCTCTGCATGGAGGCGGTTATCCCAGATGCCAAACCCCAATTCAATGGCGCGCGGCTCAATATTAATCTCCTGTGTGGGCAGCCCTGTTACAATTTGCGCTGTTTCCACCGCACGGCCCAGCGGGCTGGAATACACTGCGTCAAACGAAATGCTCTTCAGCCGCCGTGCTGCACAGCGCGCCTGCGCCCTGCCGGTTTCATTCAGGGGGATATCTACGCGCCCCTGCATGCGCCCCTCCCTGTTATTATCCGTCTGGCCATGGCGCAGAAAATAAATTTGCGTTTCCTGTTCCATTTGATAAAGTCCGTTTTATCGGACATCTCCTTCTGTATGATAAGAGCATGCCGGGCAGCCCGGCATCACCACTTCGCCTTTGTCTCCACCACCTTGCCCACCACATGCAGGTGCTCCAGGTCTTCCCCCAGAATGACCTGCGGCTGATAGGCCGGGTTGAAGGGCTGCAGGATGATGGCATTGCCACGGCGCACAAATTTTTTCAGCGTACCCTCACCCTCGCCGTATACCAGCACGCCCAGTTCACCGTTTTCCAGCGTCTGCTGGCGGTGCACAAGGGCAAGGTCGCCTTCGCGGATACGGGGCTCCATACTGTCGCCGCGCACCAGCAGGTAGAAATAGCTGTCCGGGTCTTTTACGCTGGCGGGCTCTGTACCATAATCTTCCTCAAAAGCAAGGGCGCCAAACCCTGCGCGCACCGTGCCTATCACCGGTATCTGGCACTCTTCCGCCGCAAGGTACGGCAGCACACTGCCGGGCATGGGCGCGGCGCCGCACCCCAGAAGATAATCAACGCTTACCTTGAAAAAGGACGCCAGCGCCGCCAGCGTGGCAGGGTCCGGCGTGGAGCGGCCCGTCTCCCACTTTCCCACAGCCTGCTGGCTGAGCCCCAGCTCTTTTGCCAGCGCCCCTTGGGAAAGCCCGCGGGCCTTGCGCAATTCTTTCAGCCGTTTTGTAAACATCACAGCGGCCTCCCTTATTGGTTTCCATTTTTATAATACTACTCTTCGTTGTGATTGTAAAGAATATTTTTCCGCAAATTATAAAAAAAGTAGTATTTACAGCTTGACAACAACTAATGGTTGTAATATGATGAACATGTAAGGAGAACGGCATTGCCACAGGAGGGACCATATTATGAAACAGAAAACATTCCGCTTTTTTCTTGACCTGATGCTTCTCGTTTGTCTGGCGCTGGCAGGGTGCGGCCTGCAGGCGTATGCGCAGGCACAGCTCTCTGTCTCGCTGCTTATCACACCTGCATTCCTTCTGCTGGCAGGCGGTGCCTTTGAACTGGGGCGCCTGCTGCACACGCAGCCCGCACCGCCTAAGGCGCGGCCGGCCCTGCGCGTGGCAAAACCTGCGCCCGCGCCGCATACGCCGTATGTGGCCTGAATCGTCCTGTACGCCCTGGCCCGCTGCGCGGGCTGGGGCTTTTTCGCCGCACGCCGCGGCAAACATGTTGACAAAACCGCCGGTTTATGGTATTCTCTGTTATGCATTCTTGAATCTGCTCGCGTGTTTTCATCAAATTGGAGAGGTGTCCGAGTGGTTTAAGGAGGCGGTCTTGAAAACCGTTGAACAGCAATGTTCCGTGGGTTCGAATCCCACCTTCTCCGCCAATTTTGGGTTTTCAGGATGCAACTATAAAGTAACCTGCAACGCTGCCATGGAGATGTACTCAAGTGGTGACGAGGCTCCCCTGCTAAGGGAGTAGGTCGGGAAACCGGCGCGAGAGTTCAAATCTCTCCATCTCCGCCATGGAAAAAACCGCACTGTATAGCCAAAAACGGCTTAACAGTGCGGTTTTTCTTGTTTTTGGCATCATCTGAAACACGCTATAAAACCCCATAAAACGCCCCCAAAATGCAGAGTAAAAGCTTGGAGAATATGTTTTTCCCTGCCAAACGAAAAAACGCACCGTTAAACCATTTCTGGCTATACGGTGCAGTTTTTCTTCCCTTTTTCTGCGGCGCCGCTTTATTCCTCTCCACAGCAGCGGCTGCAGCGCGAATATCCTTCCCTCTCGGCCTCTTCCAGGGTTATCTGCACAGGGTCTATCACGCGGCTGCAATCCGGCGTGCTGTGGTAGCGTCTACCCAAGTAGCGGGATACCCACACGGCCTGCTGCTCTGCAGCCGCCCCGCTGCCGGAGGCGGCCGGCGGCTGGCCCGGCTCAGCCATGCCATCCTTCAGGCCCTCTTCATAGCCTTCGGTCCGGCCTGCTTCATAGCCTTCGGCCCGGCCCTCGGCATATCCCCTGTCATAACCCTCCTCATAGCTTCCGTTTTCTTCCAATGCCGCTGCATAGCCGCTTTCATATGTCCCCTTTTCAGAAACGGCCGCAGCATAGCCGTCTTCATATGTACCGTTTTCCCGCACAGACGCCCGGTAACCCAGCCAATACGAAAGCCCCACGGCGGCAAACAGCGCAATAACTGCCGAAGTGATGCCGAATGCAAACGCAAACTGCCTTGCGCGTCCTTCCAGCCTTGGCGGCCGCAGCCCTTCGCGGGCATGCGCCCAGCCGGCGCGCACTTTGCCCGCCGCGCCGTGCACCCATGCCGTGCCTGAGCTGTGCAGCCTGCTGAAAAACTGTTCCGGCCCGTTCTTTTCCTGCGGCGGTGCAGCAGCCTCCGTCTGCGAAGCCGCGGCGGCCTGCCCGCTGCACGCCGCCGCACTGCTTTTTTGTTCCTGCGCCGCCTCGCTGCCCAAGGGTGTCTGCACCGCGGGCACCCGCTGCTGCCGGGGTTCTTCGCCGGCCTGCGGCATGTCGAATAAGGCCGCGGCATGGGCGCTTTTCATGTATTTATACACTGTCATGCCGCATGCACCCGACACACAGAGCAGAAGCCGCCAGATGCGGCATTCCTCCGGCAGGGCGCCCTGCTGCTCACATACCGCAGGCTGCGCGCTGTGCGCCAAAGCGCCGCCCGGGCACAGACGCGCGGCGCGCCGCTCCAGCTCCTCCAGGGCGGCGTCCCAGGCAAGGCCGTTTTGCCACGCGAACACCTTCACGCGCGCCACATAGGGGCAGAGCTCGCTGCACTGCCGGTTCGCCACAGGGCCATATCGTTCCATCTGCCGGTACCTCTCTTGTCTGCAGGCCCGCGGTGCGGGCGCCTGTTCTGCCACGTGCCCGCAGCGCGGGGCACATGCTGGTTGTTTTGCCGTGAAACAAAAAAACAGTGCCGTGCACTGCTTTTTATTATAGCGTGTTTCCCCGCCCCGGGCAATCAGGCAAAGCGACTGTTTTTTCAACCCGCATTTGGCCATGATGACCATTTGTGCGCCGTGCCTCTCCAGCCTTTCCCAATGCAGGCACCTTTTTCACAGGCCGCTCAAAAGGCCCATGCATTTTTCCTCTTCCGCCGCGAACAGGGCCGTCACCGGGATGTGCTTGTCCAGGCCCGCCTCTTTCAGCATAGTGCACAGCACGTCCATCAGGATGCCGTGTTTCCGCCTCAGCGTGCAGCCTGCAAGCGTCTTTTCCAGGCCGGGCCGCTTCGCAAAGCTGCCGTACCAGCTGCCGCATGAGGTATAGTCCACACCGCAGCTTGGGCTGCCGTCCACCCCCACCACGCCGAGGATATGAAAACGCCCAGGGTGGTGCAGGTATTCCTGCATCTGAAGTACATACGGCGCCAGAAGGGTGCGGCAGTGCGCGCGGAAAAAGGGGTTGTCGAACTGGTCGCTCACATGTCCCCAGCGCTGCGCGCCGTACAGAGTAAATTCCGGGCATGGAAGCTGTACCATCTGCACCCCAAGCTCCAGCGCGCGCCCCACAAAACGGCGGCGCAGCGCCTCTTCGGCTTTTATCTCTGCCTCATCGTACAGCACCACCTTGGCCGCCGTGTTCAAAATGCAATGGGAAACGAACAGGATGTTTTGCATCGCCAGGCCAGCTCCTCTCTTTATGTTATGGGCGGCCGCTTTACCTGCCGCCCTCCTTTGCATCTTTCAAGGTGAAGGTAAGCAGCGCGCACGCGGCGTACACCGCCATGGCAATCAAAAAGACCGCCGTGTAGGAAAAGCGTCCCACGATGGCCGCCCCTGCAAACGAGCTCACCACATACAGCGGGGCACATAAAAGGCCTGATGCCGCAGCATAAATGGGTGTGCGCACATTGCCTGAATATGCCACGCATGCAATGTTGTTGGACATCATGACGCCGTTCACCGCAACTGCCAGCAGGGCGTACATGACAAGCGCCAGGCGCCAATCCCGCACCAGAATGACCATAAGGGCAGCAGCACCGCCGCAGATGCATGAGCAGCGCAGCAGCCGGATAGCACCAAAACGGTCTGCAATGCGCCCCAGCACAAGGCTGCTGACAACCTTTGCCACCAGATATACCGTTGTCATCACGCCCACAAACCCGGCGGGCGTGCCTTTCAGGCTGCTGGCCGCAATGATATAGTAGGGTACGGCAAATTCCGCAGCACCCACCAGCACCTTGATCAGCGTGTAGTTGCGGAAGGGCCGGTTTTCGCGCAGAATCTGCACGCCAATGGGAAAAATATCCCGCAGGCGGATATGCTCCACCACGCGGTCGTCGGTCACCTCGCGCACGCCCACGCTTACTACTGCCGTGGCTACCAGCGCCGAAACAAGCCCCAGCAGAAACACCACACGGAAACTGACAGGAAACGAAAAGGCCGCCAGGCAGCGTGTGAGGATAAGCGAGGCCGCCACGCCTGCCACCGAGCCCACCATATTATAGGCGCCGTAAAACGTGCCCACATTTCTGTGGATGGAAGTGCCCACCATCTGGGCAAACAGCGGGTTCGACATGCCTGCGCTGGCAGAATAAATTGCAAAAGAGACAAAGAACAGCGCAATGGCCACCCCCGTATTTCCGCCGGCCAAAAAGGTGGATAGAAAAATTGTAAAAAAACCCACCCGCTGTAAAAAGCACACGATGACGCTGATCCATTTCGGGCTTTTCGCATTAATCCCCAGCACACACGAAAACACCGTGCATCCATAGGAAAAACCGTAATATAAAGCCGAAATAAGGGCAATGTAAATGGCCTTGTCTGAAAGCGAGGCCACATAGACGGGCAGCACGTTTTCCGGCGAGAACATGGCCAGTGCAAAGGAAAACGTAAAGCCCTCAAGCATCAGGCTGATAAAATTGCGCAGGTAAAACCGCTCTTTCTTCTGGTACAATTCCTGCGCAGAAAGCTTTGTGCGGGCGGCCATTGCCTTCCTCCTTCATCATGATAAAAAACAACTGCAAGCGCGCGGGCGGCGGCCGTCCTGAAGCATAAAGCGCCCCGGCAGAGCACACCGCCGCATGGAAAAACAGGGGCGCACAGGGCACCCTGCCCTGCATGCCCCTGTTTCTTTGTGCGGCTCACATGATATTGGTCAGGAATGCGGGGATCACACCTGTTGCCGAAAGCACACCGTACGCGATGGAAAATACGCCAAGCAGGATGCCGAACCATTTGCATGCGGCGTCCCATTTATAGGGCGTAAGTTCGCGGTAGACTGTCTTCTTGCACTCTGAGTTAAAGCCCTTTGTCTCCATAGCAACGGCCTGATCCTGCACTTTGACGATAGAGTTCGCTACCACCGGCACCATAATGGGAATAAACGCCTTGAAGCGCTGAAGCAGGCTGCCCTCTGTGTTGAGCCCACGGGCGCGCTGTGCGTCCCGTATCTGCTCCATATCCTTACTCAGCAGCGTGATGACCTGAAATGCATCAATAAAGGTGAACATCGCCTTGTATGGAATACCCGCTTTGCACATGGTGGCGCCGAGGTCTGTGGTATCCATAGAGAGGAAAATTGTGAACAGCGCGCACATCAGCGGGCACACCCTGAGGAAAAAGCGCGAGGCGTATGCAAAGCCCTTGGCGTAATAGTTGATGCCGAACACATTGAACAGCACAGGGTCGTTCGCCTTATCGATAACGGGGGCCATAGCGCCGTGGATGCCGTACATGGACACGAACAGAATAGTCATCGTCACCAGCAGCACCTTGAACAGCGTTATCTGCTTTTCATGAAAAACCATGATGATGCTGACGAGGGCCACTGCAATGGAGAAATACATGTTTTTCAAAAGCAGCACCGACAGAATAAGCCCCAGGGCCAGCCATAATTTCGGCGCCGGCGTCAGCTTTTTCAAAAATGTGGGGAAGTTGCGCTCTTGTATCATACCTATCTTCCTTCCGATGTGCCCGGCTCTGCCGCGGCAGGCCTGTTATTTTGCCTGCGGCGCCGCGGCCTCTTCTGTTTTCTCTTTCTTCTTTTTTCCGCCGGACAGCGACTGCATATGCGCAGGCAGCTTGCGCAGGATAATCCACGCAATGACGCAGGCGATGCCCTTATCCACAAGGTTTGCCGGGATGCGCGCCAGGAAGGCCGCGCTGGCAAGGTCTGTGCCAAGGGCCTGGAAGCCTACAATCATCAGGTTGGTGCCCACATTGCCGTCGATGCCGCCGTACACCACCATGGAGATAGGCGCTGCGATGATGGAGTTCCACAGCGATACGAGCACGGTAGCAATCACGATATGCCATATTTTTTTATACTTGCCGTAGCGCGCCATATAGCCCACGATGAGGCCGGAGCCGATGTTGCACAGCGCAAACAGCGACGCCATAACATTGCCCTGCACCAGCGAAGAAATGATATTAAATAGCACGCCGGATGTGGCGCCGATCCACGGGCCCATAATAGCGGCTACAATGATGGTGCCGATGGAATCCAGATAAATGGGGAGTCCCAAGCTAACAGCTATCTGCCCGCCCACATAGTTGATTGCCACGCCGAGCGGAATCATGATTGCAATATATGTACCGCGAAGCCTGCCTTTTGAAGAATCGACCGAATTCATTGCCATAAGAAATTCCTCCTTGTTTGTTTTATTCACACCCATGCCCATGGGCGTTTGTGACGGCTTGCCGGGCCGGGCGTCACGCCCTGTACTTTTTCACAAAATCTTCCACGGAGAGCGCGGCCGTATCCATCCCTTTCCTGCCCAGCTGAAGGTCCAGCTGCATAATCTGCGGCGGCTCTATCTGCGCTTTTTTCAGAATATCCGCATCCAGAAATACCCTGTTGGGCGGCGCATCATCCAATATCTCGCCCTGCGCCATTACCACCACACGGCTGGAATTTTCGGCTACATAATCCATATCGTGCGAGATAATCACCACTGTATGCCCCTCATCGTGCATCAAGCGGATAATTTTCGTCAGCATGGCGCGGCCCACTTCATCCAAGCCGCCTGTGGGCTCGTCCAGCACCAGCACTTCCGGCGCAAAAATAAGCACTGAAGCAATGGTGACAATCTTCTTTGTGGTATAATCCAGCGTCATGGGGTGCTTGTCCATCAAATGTTCCAGGCCCATCAGTTCAGAGACATATGCCAGACGCTCATTTGCCTGTTCCTCGGTATAGCCAAAATATTTCGGCGCTACCATCAGCTCTTCACGCACTGTGGTACAGAAAATTTGATGGTTTGGGTTTTGGAACACATAGCCGCACCGGCGCGACATTTCCGCCACAGACTTCCCGGAAGAGTCCTCTCCCATCAGGTACACCTTGCCCTCGGTGGGGCGCAGCAGGCCGTTGAAATGGCGCACCAGCGTGGTTTTTCCGCTGCCGTTCTGCCCTACAATAGATACGATGTCCCCTTGGTTGATATCAAGATCTATCCCCTTCAGGGCCCTGACATTGCCGCGCGGGTAAACATGCACCAGTTTTTCCACGCGGATTACTGCCTGTGCCATAACTCACACACCTCCTTGGCCCAGCGGGGCAAACAGCGGCACAGCCTCATCCAGCGTGACGGGCAGGGCGGGCATTTCGCCCAGCTGCCCGCGCAGCGCAAGCGCGGCGTCCGTCACCTGGGGCAGGCGTACAAAATGGCTGTTCATGTTCTGTTTGTCGGCAAACACCTTGTGTGGGTCGTCATATGCCACAAGTTCGCCTTCATGCAGCACCAGCACCTTATCCACAGTTTCAGCTATTTTTTCGATGTTGTGGTCTACCATAATAATAGTCTTGCCCGCCTTGTGCAGCTGGCCCACCAGCCGGAATATCTCGTCACGGCCAAGGGGGTCCAATTGGGAGGTAGATTCATCCAAAATGATGACGCGCGGCTGCAATGCCAAGATACACGCCACGGCAAGGCGCTGCTGCTGGCCGCCGGACAAACGGTAGGGCGAACGGTCCAGCATGCCGGAAAGGCCGCATGCCCCAGCGGCAAACTGGATGCGCTCACGCATCAGCGCACGCTCATAGCCAAAGTTGCACATGGCAAAGGCTATTTCATCTTCTACCGTCTGCTGGGTAAACTGGCTTTCAGCGTCCTGAAAGACGATGCCGACTACATCCATCACGCCCTTGCCGTGCGTTTCATTCATACTTTTGCCATCCACCAAAATTTCGCCGTCCCAATCGCCGCCGAACACAAAGGGAACGATGCCTACAACAGACTTGCACAGCGTAGATTTCCCGGCGCGGTTGCAGCCCACGATGCCGATAAAGTCTCCTTCATGGATGGTGAATGTCAGGTGCTTCAGCGCCAATTCTTCATCAGAAGAATAGCGGTAGCTGTAATCTTTCAGTTCGATAATCGGCTTGCTCATAGCTTCCCCCGCTCACACTTGATTATTTTATCCCGCTGTATCAGCAGGCGCACCGCATCACATGCTGTCTGGATGGTGCGGTTCATATCGCCCCAGTTCATAATAGCGCCCGCGCGGCAGCCGCGAATGGACGAGATGACAAACAGGGCGGCACACTCCATCTCCGAGCACATTACATTGCCGCGGCGCCAGGCCTCCCAGCGCTCTTTCAGGCGTTTTTCTGCCGGGGAACAGGCCGGGTCTACCTCGCCGTAGAAGGAATCTTTCGACTGCGAAATGCCCTCGGCAAAATTCAGGCCTGCGGCCTGTGCCGCCTGCGCAAGCGCGGCCACCACATGGCGGTCTGCCACAGCAGGATACTCCACGGGGATATAGTGTACCGTAGTGCCTTCATCGCGCACAGCGCCCGTCACCACCACGCCATCGTAGCGTTCGCTGTCGGCCTCATCCCTCACAGGGCCTGCCGTGCCAATACGGATAAAGGTATCGGCCCCGCATTTGATCAGTTCTTCCACCGCAATGGCAGTGGAAGGGCAGCCCATGCCGGTAGAGGTGACAGAAACCATCTCCCCGTCCAGGCGGCCCGTCCACGTTTTGTGTTCGCGGTTATGGGCCACCAGTTTGGCGCCGTCCAGAAAGCTGGCAATCAGATCCGTGCGGAACGGGTCGCCCGGAAGGAACACATACCGGCCCACTTCCCCTTTTGCCACCTGGATATGGTATTGCTTGCTGTTTTCTTTCTGATAATCCCGAAAAGACATTGCGCAGCCCTGCTTTCCTTTCAGATTTTTTATTTTGCCGCGTCCTGCCGGATGAGAATCTTCAGCGCGTCGCGCGCCACTTCCACGGTTTTTTTCATATCCACGAACGACATGATAGATGCCGCGCGGCATCCGCGGATGGACGAGATAACGAACAGAGCGGCGGCCTCCATCTCAGAGGTCATTACATTGCCGCGCCGCCAGGCTTCCCAGCGCTCCTTCAGGCGGCTTTCCGCGGGCATGTTCTCAGGCTCGTGCTGGCCGTAGAAGGAATCCTTCGATTGTGTGATGCCCTCGGCGTAATGGTAACCAAGGTTTTTGGCCGCCACGGCCAGCGCGTCCACCACATGCCGGTCTGCCACTGCGGGGTATTCAATGGGAATGTAATGAATAGTGGTGCCCTCATCGCGCACAGCAGCCGTGTTGATAACGCCATCCAGCGTTTCATCATACGCGGCGTCGCATACGCGCCCCGCAGTGCCCACACGGATAAAGGTATCCGCGCCGCATTTGATAAGCTCCTCCAGCGCAATGGCGGCAGAGGGGCAGCCCATGCCTGTAGAGGTAACCGCCACCGGCACGCCGTCCAGCTTGCCCACCCAGGTTTTATGCTCGCGGTTGTGGGCAATAAGTTTTGGTTCGTCAAAATATGTGGCAATCAGGTCTGTGCGGAACGGATCGCCCGGAAGCAGCACATAGCGGCCAATATCCCCCTTTTTCAAATGGATGTGATACATCAAACCCTCTTCGTTGACCATAATGACACGACCTTTCCTGTTATTTTCTGTTTTGTTTCAAGCGCCCTTCAGGGCCGTTTCTGCGGGGGGTTCCCCGCAGAAACGCAAATGGCGCCATTTGCCAACCAAGTTTATGTCATTTTTCCTTGCACAGCACCTTCACAGCCGCGCTGCATCCCAGCCTGTCGCAGCCGGCATTACAGAAGGCCTCGAGGTCTTCCCTTGTGCGGATGCCGCCGGCCGCCTTCACCTTCACCTCCGGGCCGATATGGGCGCGGAACAGCGCAATGTCCTCCAGCGTGGCCCCGGCCGTGCCAAAGCCGGTGGATGTCTTGATATAATCTGCCTTTGCGGCTGTTACGCACTCACACAGGCGGATTTTCTCCTCTTCCGTGAGATAGCACGTCTCTATAATTACCTTCAAAAGCGCGTGGCCCGCCGCCTGTTTCAAAGCGGCAATCTCTTTTTCCACGGCATCGAAATCGCCGTTTTTCACGTCGCCCAGGTTCACCACCATATCCACTTCCGACGCGCCTTCCCGCACGGCCTGCTGTGTTTCAAACACCTTGCACTCCAGCGTGTTGTAGCCAAGCGGGAAGCCTATGACGGTACAGATATTCAGCCCCGGAAACGCCGCATGGGCACGCGCTACATAGGAGGGCGGAATGCAAACGGATGCCGTGTGATATTCCAGTGCCTCTTCGCACAAGGTACAGATTTCTTTCCATGTGGCCGTCGCTTTCAGCGCCGTGTGGTCCACGCGGGCCAGGATATCTTCTTTTTTCACAAAAAGCACCGCTTTCTTTTATGTTTTTTATTTCGTTTGCCTTATTATAAGGTCATTTTTTCATTTTTTCAAGGCAAAAAGAGAGGATTCTAACATTTCAATAAAAACGGCTGCGTTAATTTTGTAATATCGCCCGAAATAATCACATTTTTCATCAAAAATGTTAATTATAAAAATAAAATTCAATTTTATATGGCAAAAATGATAAAATAGTGTTATTATAAATAACAAAATACAGACAGGAGGGCATATCCCCCATGGGAAAGCGGGAATTGCGTATGAACCGCCTGGTGGATATCATTCACTCATGCGGCTACATGCCTATCCGTGACATCGCACAGATGCTGAAGGTTTCTGAAATGACGGTGCGCAGAGACCTTGCCGCTGTTGAAAAAAGCGGCCTCATTAAAAATGTGAACGGAGTGGTGGTTTCCGGTACGGGCCAGCAGGTGAACCGTGAATACATCTTTGAAAGCGAGACAAAGGTGCAAAACGAGGCAAAGGCCCTTATCGGGCACTTTGCAGCCGGGCTCATTTCCCCAGGTGACTGTGTCATTTTTGACACCGGCACCACCACCGAGCAAATCGCACGCTGCATCTCGCCCTCGCTGGAGTTCGAGGCCCTGTGTTTCACGCGCAATATTCTGGGGCATCTGTGCGGCCTGCCGCATGCCACCCTTGCCATGGCAGGCGGCTTCTACCACCCGGGCACACAGATGTTCACCAGCGATGAAGGCGTCGCTTTCATCCACAATATCCGGGCAAACAAGGTGTTCATCTCAGCGGCTGGCGTGCACGAAGAGCTCGGCATCAGCTGTGCAAATTCCTATGAGGTGGCCACCAAGCGGGCCATCCTGAAATCGGCGCGCCAGCACATTTTGGTGGCAGATTCCAGTAAGTTCGGCGTGGTCCGTTCAGCTTATTTCTGCGACCTGGCCGACATTGACACCGTAGTGACGGACAATGGCCTCGCGCCCGAATGGGTAAGCCTTCTCAAGCAGCTTGGCGTCACACTGTATCTGGTATAAACATGCGGTGTGCCCGCACCCGGGGCATATGCCCTGCGGCGCCCGGCGCATAGCATACGCTTTCAAAGGAGGTAAAGCAATTTATGAACAAACGCGTTTTCCTTGTGGTGCTGGATTCGTTCGGCGTAGGGGAAGAGCCCGACGCCCACGCCTTTGGCGATTGGGGCGTAAACACGCTGGCCAGCATCCGCAAAAGCCCGAAATTCCACTGCCCCAATCTGGCCCGGCTGGGCCTGTTCCATCTGGACGGCGTGCCGCAGCAGCAGCCGCAGGCCGAACCTGTCGGCGCCTTTGCCCGCCTGCAGGAGCGCTCTATGGGCAAAGACACCACCATCGGCCACTGGGAGATTGCCGGCGTGGAAAGCCCCAGGCCGTTACCCACCTACCCGGACGGCTTTCCGCAGGCGCTCATCCGCGAATTTGAACAGCGCACCGGGCGCGCCGTGATATGCAACAAGCCCTATTCCGGCACCGAGGTGCTGAAGGATTACGGTGAGGAGCACATGCGCACCGGCGCCCTTATCGTATATACCTCTGCTGATTCTGTGTTTCAAATTGCCGCGCATGAAAGCATTGTACCGCCGCAGCAGCTTTATGAATACTGCCGCATTGCGCGCAGCATGCTGACGGGTGAGCACGGCGTGGGCCGTGTGATTGCACGGCCGTTCGAGGGCACCTGCCCGGCCGATTTCCGCCGCACGCCGCGCCGCCACGATTTTTCGCTGCAGCCGCCCGCTGAAACCATGCTGGACTATGTATCTGCCGCCGGGCTGGATGTAATAGCCGTAGGCAAAATCAGCGATATCTTTGCCGGACAGGGCGTCACACAGGCCCTCCCCACGTCCGGCAACCCCGAGGGGCAGCAGGTGCTTCTGCGTCTGGCACAGCAGGATTTCAGCGGCCTTGCCTTTGTAAACCTGGTAGATTTCGACATGCTGTACGGCCACCGGCGCGATGTGGACGGTTATGCCGCCGCAGCGTCTTCGTTCGATGAAACGCTGGCGCAGCTTCTTCCCCTGCTTCGGGAGGATGACTTGCTCATCATCACTGCCGACCACGGCTGCGACCCCGCCTATACCCGCACCACAGACCACACGCGCGAATACGTGCCCTTCCTTGCATACGGGGCAAAAGTGAAGCCCGGCACAAACCTTGGCACGATTGCCGGGTTCGGCTGCATTGCCGCCACGGTGTGCAGCTATCTGGGCGTGAATGCCAATGTCTGCGGCACAAATGTCTGGCCAAAGATAAATAAAACATAAACTGCCCAAACCCCGGGCGGCACCGTTTTTGCGACGGTGCCGCCCGTTTTTTTTGCGCTGTGCACAGGCAGACAACGCGGCAGGCCCAGGCGGCGTCACACCGCTGTGCTTTCCCGCAGAAAGGACAGATGCAAATATATGCATCCCGCCAAAAGGGCATTTGTAAGGGTGCCCTTTTACAAAACGTACTGCATGGAAGCCACCGCTGCCTGGACTATAAACACTTTATAAAAATTATCTTATTTTCTTGAAAATCTATTGACAAATTGCCATAAAAATAGGCATTATTATAGTAACATGTGCGCTTAACCCACCAAGTTGGAAGAGCGTGCCATCAGAAAGGAGAAAAAAGAAGGATGAAAAAACTCGCAGCTTTTGTACTTATCCTTGCGATGCTGCTTCCCCTTGCCGCCTGCGGCAGCCAGCCGGACAGCACGGCGCAGGCCTCGGGAACCGGGGCAGAGAAGCTAACCGTCTGGTGCTGGGATGAAAACTTCAACATCGCAGCAATGAACACGGCGGCAGAATATTACCGTGCAGCCGGCCACGAAAATTTTGAGCTGGAGGTCGTCAACACCATTGAGGAAGATGTCCGCTCCAAATGCGTGGCGGCACTGTCTGCCGGCGTGACGGACGGCATGCCGGACATCATTCTGGTAGGCGATAACTGGGCCAAAAACTTCCTCACAAACTATGAGGGATGCTTTGTCGACCTGACTGATGAAATCGATTTTTCCGAATTCGCCAGCTATAAAGTGTCGTGCCTGACGGTAAACGACCGGGTGTACGGCGTTCCGTTTGACAGCGGCTCTGCCGGCCTGTTCTACCGCATTGACATTCTGGAGGCCGCCGGCTTTACGCCGGAGGACCTGGAGGACATCACCTGGCCTGAGATGATAGAGATTGCCAAGGCTGTGAAGGAGAAAACTGGCAAATACGCCTTCCAGTTCATTCCCTCTGAATGTGCATTCACCTGGTTTGACAGTGCGATGCAGTCCAGCGGCACCTGGTTCTACGATGAAAATGAGGATGCCGATTTCATGAACAACGCCGTGGTGCGCGAAATGTTCGATGTCACCAAAGAGCTTTGGAACAACGACCTCGTCTATCAGACAGACGTGCGCGATTCCACCGGCATCGCCGCCATGCAGAACGGTGAAATCGCCTTTGTGCTGAACGCCATCTGGTACGCGCCCACCATCATGGCCTCTGAAGAGAGCGCGGGCCTGTGGGGTTACACCAATATCCCCCTGCTCACCTCTGTGGAAAACCCCTCCAAATACAGCAATATCGGCGGCTCAAGCTGGGTTATTCTGGAGAGCAGTGCCAATCAGGAACTGGCTATCGACTTTATGAAGACTATTTGGGCCGGTGATAAAGATTTTTATGACCAGATCCTGCGCGAGCAGGCCGCCGTGGCCACCTGGCTGCCCGCCACCGAGAGCGAAGTATACAACGAGCCCGTCGCATTCTTTAATGACCAGCCTATTTACGGAGATTTTGCCAGCTGGGGAGAAAACATTCCCTCCATCGATTACGGCACACAGACATGGACGGTGAATGCCGCCATTCAGTCGCATTTGCAAGATTATATCGATGGCAACATCACGCTGGATGAAGCCATGCAGCTGGTTCAGGAGACCTACGAGCAGACCCGCTGAACCATGAGGCGGCTGTAAATGTAATATTCATGTTTCAAAGAAGGGCCGGCCTGTGCAGGCAGCGCCTGAAAAGTGCGCTTTTCGCATGAAAAACAAACGCGTTTTCGCAGTAAATGCTGCGGCTGTGCGTCCTATCCGTTTTTTGTGCGGCGCCTGCCAGGGCCGGTCCTTCTTTCCAAAAGAAAAATGATTACCACCGGCGGCGCAGGCGCGTTTGCGCCTGCCTGTCGTCTGCGCAGAAGGGCGTCGCTTCGGGATATCACCGCCACGGTCTTTTCCTGCGCAGGCGTATCAAAATCGCACTCGGGGGTGTTTTCCATTGAAGACTAAAACTGCAAAAAGCAGACATCTGGGCTTACGATCAGAGCGTGCCTGGCTGAAATTCACATTTCCCGCCATTTTCTTTGTCACGCTCTTCATGCTGTATCCTGTTGTCTACTCTCTGTTCCTGTCGCTTTTCAAGCACAAGGGCCTGAAGTCGACATTTGTGGGCCTGAGCAATTACATAGAGCTTTTTCAAGACTCCGTTTTCCGCAAATCTCTTGGCAACACACTTTTGTTTTTGATTGTTCAGGTTCCAGTCATGCTTTGCCTGGGCTTGCTTTTTGCCTATATCCTGCAGACAAAGAACCTGCGTTTCCGCAACTTTTTCCGCATGGCACTGTTCGTGCCGTGCATCACCTCTGCCGTAGCATATTCCATCGTGTTTCGCACGCTGTTTCAGGTGGATGGCATGGTAAACCAGGCGCTGATGGGCCTGAACGTGATATCCGAACCTATCCCCTGGCTCACAGAGACTGGCTGGGCGCGTGTGCTCGTCATTATTGCGCTTTGCTGGCGCTGGACAGGTTATAACGCCATGTACTACATCGCGGGGCTTCAGAATATTCCAAAGGATATCATCGAGGCGGCGCGTATTGACGGCGTCAACCCTATTCAGGAATTTTTCCGCATTATTGTGCCGCAGCTGAAGCAGATGATCATCTTTACTTCCATCACTTCTACCATCGGCACATTGCAGCTATTTGACGAAATTGTCAACCTCACCAAGGGCGGGCCGTCCAACGGAACCCTGACAGTGGCATATTACACCTACAATATGTCGTTTGCCAACAACAATAATTTTGGCTACTCTGCTGCCATATCGTGGGTGGTTGTGATCATTATCGCCGTTCTGTCCCTGATTCAGCTCAAGACAACAAAGGAGGATGGATGATGGCGAAAGCAAGAAAGGCCTTTTCCCGTGCAGGGGTCTATCTCATACTGATCATTGCCTCTGTTGTCTCTATTTTCCCATGCTATTTCATGTTTGTCAGCGCGTTCAACTCTACACGTGAGATAACCAACGGCAAGCTTTTGCCCGGCGGGCATTTCATTGAGAATTTGCAGAACCTGCTGTCTGGCTACCCCATTGCAGCAGGCCTGCTGAACTCGCTGAAGATATCTCTGATTGTGGTGGTAGGCAGCCTGCTTGTATCTTCACTGGCTGCCTATGGGTTCGAAAAATTCAAAACACATGCATCCGAAAAGGCCTACACTATTTTTCTAATCGGCATGATGATCCCCACCACCTCTCTGGTGATTCCTCTTTATAGGATGATGGCCTCTGCCAAGCTGGTAGACTCTCACCTGGCCATCATCCTGCCAGCAATCGGCTCTATCTTCCTGCTGTTTTTGTTCCGGCAGAGTTTTAAGTCGCTTCCGGACGAGATTTTGGAATCAGCCCGCATTGATGGCGCCAGCGAGCTTCGCATCTTTCTTCAAATTGTGTTGCCCAGCATGCGCTCTACCTACGCAGCCGCCGGTATCTATGCTTTCATGATGTCCTGGAACAACTATATGTGGCCCATGATTGTTCTTCAGACCGAAACAAAAAAGACCATTACGCTGATGGTCTCCAAAATTGCGTCTTCTGCATACCTTGCCGATTACGGCGTACAGATGATGGGCCTTGCCATTGCAACGCTGCCCATGATGGTTGTATTCCTTGTTCTGCAACGAAGCTTTGTGGACGGTCTGACCGGTTCTGTCAAAGGATGAGCCGGGGCACATTTTTCAGAAAAGGAGAATAACGAATGAGCAAAAAGTTCAATTTGAATTTGAACTGGTATTTCAAACCCAGCTTTGATGTGACAGATATTAACAACACCTCTGTGGAAGGCTTTGAAAAAATCAATTTGCCGCACACAGTGAAAGAGCTGAGCTACAACTGCTTCAGTCATGAGGAGACAGCCATGGTCTCCACCTACATGCGCAAGCTGACAATTCCGCAGGAGTACGCTGGCAGGCGCGCCATTCTGGTGTTTGACGGCGTGATGGCGCGTTATGAGCTGTATGTCAACGGCCAGAAAGTCACCGAGCACCGCGGCGGATATTCCCGTTCCTTCGCGGATATCACAAAATTTCTGGGCGCCGGCGAGAACACCATCGTCATGATGGTGGATTCCACCGAAAACCCGGACATCCCGCCCTTCGGCCACACCATCGATTATCTGTGCTTCGGCGGCATTTACCGCGATGTCAACCTGTACCTTGCACAAGAACTGTGGATAGAAAACGTGCTGGTGCGCTACGACCTGAACGGCAACGAGGCGGTGCTCTACCCCGAAATTCAAGCAGATAATGCGGGCGCGCCCTTCGACGCAGAAGTTACCGTAGAATTGCGCGACCAGGCCGGCGGCCTTGTCAAACACTATACGCAGACGGTATCTTTCGCCGCCGGACACAGCAGCGCCGTGATGGAAAAGGTGAACGCCGGCACCATCACACGCTGGGATATGGAAGAACCGTGCTTGTACACGGTTTTGATCACAGTGAAAAAAGATGCCTCAACGCAGGATACTAAGACTGTTCGCGTGGGCTTCCGCACGGTGGAATGCAGGGCCGACGGCTTCTTCCTAAATGGAAAAAAGCACAAACTGATGGGCCTAAACCGCCACCAGTCTTACCCGTACATCGGCTACGCCGCACCTGCACGCGTGCAGAAAAAGGATGCGGATATCCTGAAAAATTATCTGCATCTGACAGTTGTGCGCACCTCGCACTATATGCAGGCAGAAGAATTTCTGGACCGCTGCGATGAGCTGGGCCTGATGGTCTTTTCAGAGATTCCCGGCTGGGGCTATATCGGCGGAGAGGAATTCAAGCAGGTGAGCTACCAGGATGTGCGCGATATGATAACCACGCAGTTCAACCACCCCAGCATCTTTATCTGGAGCATCCGCATCAACGAATCTGCCGACGACGACGAGTTTTACACAAAGACAAACGAGATTGCAAAAAGCATCGACACCACCCGCGCAACCACCGGCACACGTTGCATCAAAAACAGCCACCTGATAGAGGACGTATACACCTACAACGATTTTATCCACTGGACGCACGAGGTAAAGCACTACCGCGAGCTTGTGCTGTGCAACCAGCAGGCCGTGACGGGGCTTGACCACAAAGTGCCGTTCCTGGTGAGCGAATACTGCGGCCATATCTACCCCACCAAGCCCTTTGACGGCGAGGAGCGGCAGCTTCGCCACGCGCAGATTCATGCCCGCGTGCAGAATGCAAACTTCGCCCGTGAGGATGCCCTAGGCGCCATCGGCTGGTGTGCATTCGATTATCAGACTCACGGCGACTATGGCAGCGGCGACAAAATATGCTACCACGGCGTTATGAGCATGTTCCGCACCCCGAAATATGCGGCCGGGGTATACCGCAGCCAGGTGGACCCTGAAAAAGAGATCGTGCTTGAGCCATGCACGCTGTTCGCACGTGGCGAAAACGATGACAATAAGCCCATCCCCTTCATGGTGTGCACAAACGCAGATTATATCGATGTGGAAGCCTATGGCCGAAAAATAGGCCGGTACTTCCCCAGCCAGGTCTATTCCAGCCTGGCGCACCCGCCCATCATGGTAGACAATGACCCCGGCCACTGGGCCGACCTGTGGAAGGGCGGCGCCATTATTGCCTATTATAAAGGCAAAGAGGTGGCGCGCAGGACGTATTCGCGCGACGCCCATCTGGACGGCCTCAAGGTAACGGTGGATGACTCTGCGCTGAACAATACCGTTGTAGATTCCACCCGTTTCGTGTGCGAATATCAGGATCAGATGGGCAACCTTCTGCCATATTACAATGGCATCATCTCGGTGGAGACCAGCGACAACATCGAGGTCATCGGGCCAACAACCATCGCCGTAGTGGGCGGGCGAATCGGCTTCTGGGTCAAGACAAAGCCTTTTGCCCGCGAAGAAAAGGCCACCGTCACGATACACGCCGTGAATACCAGCATTCCCGACCAGGTGTTCACCATTGATTTGAGCCCGGACACTTCTATCGAGGTCCTGCCATAAGCAGAAAACAGCACATCCCCGTTCTGCACCGCAAAGGGCGCCGCGGCAAAAAAAGGCGGCGCCCTTTTTGAATAGCCTGCTCTCGAAAATAGCAAAAAGGGCGTGCCCGTGGGGCACGCCCTTTTTCATACTGCCTGCGCCTGCTCAGCGCGCGGCACACACCATCTGTGCAATTTTATCCATGGCATACTTATCGGCATACAGGCTCACTTCTGGGAACTGCTTATAATTGGGCAGCATCTCCAGCGTGATATAGTCGTCATAGCCGATGGCGGCAATGGCCTTTGCCACTGCCGGGAAATCCACATCGCCTGCGAACAGGTCTACAAAAGCGCCGATGCCCGCCTGGTCGAACCGGTAGTCGGACATATGCAGCTTCTTGATATGCTTTGCCAAAAGCTCTACCCACTGTTCGGGGTAGCCCAAGTACACCACATTTCCCACGTCCAGATACATGCCCACCCAAGGCGAGCCAATCTCGTCCAAAAAGCGGGCCGTTTCCAGCGGAGAGAGCAGAAAGCGGTTCCATACATTCTCAATGCCAATGGCCACCCCCGCCGCCTGTGCATGCGGGGCCAGCTTTGCCAGGGCCTCCTGACTGCGGGCATAGGCCACATCGTAACGAATCTTCTCCGGCTTTGATGCAAAAGAACAGCCCACATAGCCCGGCACAACCAGAATAGTGTCCGCCCCCAGCAGATGTGCAGCTTCAATTTGCCTTTCCACAATGCCAAAGGCCTTTTCCCGAATAGCCGGGCTGTCGGAGACAAGGTTGTTCTCCCACAGGCTCCACACACCCACGCTGGGGATTTCCAGGCCCATATCCTCCGCCATGCGGCGCATGGCCAGAATATCCTTTTCCGGGGTGGCGGGGTTCAAATATCCGCTTTCGCTCATCACAGGCTCTACGCCGTCATAGCCCGCCTTTTTCGCGTGCTCAAACATCCAGCGCACGTCGGTGGAATCAGTGAAGGAAAACAGGCTGATGCCCTGTTTCATCTTGCGGCACGCTCCTTTCCGTGTGTCAAAGTGCCACCGTCATGCCCGTTTCCAGGGATGTGCGGATGGCATGAATGACTGTGAGCACATGGCGCACGTCCTGCGGGGTGATGGCCGTGATGGGTGTGCCCGCATCAATATGGCCAATAAAGTGCTCCAGTTCTTTCTGATAGGCATCGTACGGGTCGATATCGAGCTTTTCCGGCTCTTCACCGCCGTACAGCCATGTCTCGCGGATGGCAGAGGCAACATCCTCCAGGTTCGCGCCCGCGCGCATGCGGTAGCACACGGCCTTTTCATCGCCCACCACGTTCAGCTCCATGGTGAAGGGGAAGCCTTTGGGCATCTCGATAATGCCCTCGGCCGTGGCCTGCACGCCGTTTTCAAATGTCAGTGAACTGGCCACATGGTTCCAGCAGCCCACATCGTTTTTACGGCCCACCGCATACACCTGCTTTACCTTGCCGAAAATATAGCACAGGTAATCGATGTCGTGCAGGTGCAGATCGAACAGTCCGCCGCCGCTGTTTTCAGGCCTGCGGTACCACTCGCTCCATGCCGGGTGCACGGAAAGGCGGCTGGCGCGGGCGTACTTTACTGTGCCCAACGCCCCGCTGTCGTACAGCTCCTTCGCCTTCACATATTCCGGCCAGAAGCGCACCGCCTGCCCCACGGCGAACTGCACGCCTGCCTCTTCGGCGGCATGCAGCATCCTGTCCAACGCCTCCAGCGAAAGCGTGACGGGCTTTTCGCACAGGATATGCTTTTTATATTTTGCCGCCAGCAGTGCGTACTGCTCGTGCAAAAAGGTAGGCAGGCAGATGTCCACCGCGTCCACCTGTGCGGTGCGCAGCATTTCGTCCCCGTCCGCATACCAGGCGCAGCCGGCCTCCCCGGCCAGCGCGCGCCCCTGCGTTTCATTCAGGTCACACACAGCGGTGACCTTTGCATTTTTCATAGCCTTGTAGGCTGTCAGATGTGTCTTGCCCATGAAGCCCGCGCCGATGATCGCGACGTGTACCAAGGCAACCACTCCTTTCGGCGCTTATTTCTTTCTGATATTGTTGATGTTGCTGAGCACCACAGCACCCACGATGATGGCACCTGTGATGATGGTCTGCACATTGGTATCCACGCCAAGGATATTCATGGCGTTGGAGATGACGCCCATCAGCAGGCAGCCCAGGAAGGCGCCGCCAATGGTACCCTTGCCGCCGTCAAAGGTGACACCGCCGATGATGGCCGCAGCCAGGGCGTTCGTCTCGTAGTTCGTGCCGGCGTTGGAGGTGATGGAGTCAATGCGCGCCACAAACACGATGCTGGCCACAGCGCAGAACAGGCCGGAAATGGCGTATACAATCATTTTATACCTTGTGACATTGATGCCCGAGAGGAAGGCGTTTTTCTCGTTGCCGCCCAAAGCCACCACGCGGCGGCCGAACTTGGTGTAGGTCATCATAAAGTAGGCCAGCAGCACCATGGCCAGCAGCACCAGCAGCATGGGCGAGAAAATCTCGAAGAACTTTGTCTTCAGACCGTTGAAGGCGCCGCCGAAGTTCATGATGCGCCCGCCGGAAACCGTAAGCGCCATGCCATAGAACATTTTGCTGGTGCCCAGCGTGATGACAAGGGGGATGCACTTGCTTTTCGAGATAATGGCGCCGTTCAGAAGGCCGCACGCCATGCCGGTGACAAGCCCGGCGGCCACGGCTACCGCCGTGGGCAGGCCGTTGTTCAGCACCACATACATCACAACGCCGCTGAGCACCATGATGTTGCCGATAGAAAGGTCAATGCCGCCGGAAATCAGCAGAATACTCATGGCCATGGTGAGGATGCCGAGCACGCAGATCTGCTGAAAAATTGCCACAATATTGCTGATACCGATGAAGTTCGGGTTGATGAGGGAAACGACAACGACAATGATCGCAATAACAATGGCAAGCAGCACGCGCTGATCCTTTATCAGCCTTTTTGCCAGAGAGGGCTTGCTCACTTTATCTGCCATTTTTCTTCACTCCTAACGCACGTTTGATGATTTCCTGCTCGTTGATGTCCTGCCCGGTGAGCTCGCAGTCTATGGCGCCGTCGCGCACCACCAGCACACGGTCGCTCATGCTGATAAGCTCCGGCATGTCCGAGCTTATCATAAGGATGCATTTTCCCCGCTTTGTCAGCTCGCTCATCTGCTTATAGAACTCTGCCTTGGCGTTTACGTCAATGCCGCGGGTGGGCTCGTCAAAAATATAGATGTCCTGCTCTGCATACAGCCATTTGGCCAGCACTACCTTCTGCTGGTTGCCGCCCGAGAGGTACACCGCCTCCGTCCATACGCTGGGCGTTTTCACGCGAAGCTCGCGCAGCAGCGGCTCTATCAGCGGGGGAAACTTCTTTACGTTCACAAAAAAGCCCTTTATCTTCTCGCGCAGGCCCAGGATCGTGCTGTTTTCCAGCACGCTGGCGTGCAGCATCAGGCCCAGCTTCTGGCGATCTTCTGTGATAAAGGCGATGCCCGCGTTGATGCTGTCGTTGGGGTTGTGAATCTGCACCTCTTTGCCGTTGATGAAAACACGCCCGCCAAAGCGGCTGTCTGCACCAACCAGCGCGCGCACCATCTCGGTGCGGCCGGAACCCACCATGCCGGAAAAGCCCACAATCTCGCCCTTGCGCACAGTAAAGCTTACCTTGGGGCTGTCCTTTGTGAGCTGAAGGTCCTTCACCTCCAACATCACTTCACCGATGGGGCATTTTTCCTTGTCGTAGAACATGTCCACCGGGCGGCCCACCATGTCCTGCGTAATGGTGGTGATTGGCGTATCCCGGTTTTCATTCGTATAAGTACGGACAACCGCACCGTCACGGATGACGGTAATGCGGTCTGCTATCTGCACCACTTCATTGAGGAAGTGCGAAATGTAAATGATGCCGATGCCCTTTTCCGTAATTCTCTTCGTCAGTTCCAGCACCTTGGCGGCATCCTCCACGTTGAACATGGACGTGGGTTCGTCCATGATAAGAACGCGCGGCTGCACGCTGAGGGCCTTCAGAATCTTCACGAACTGCTGGTCGGAAACCGAAAGATTTTCTATCTTCGTGCTCAGCTTCAAATCAATGCCAAGCTCACTCATCTGGCGGCGGGTCTCGGTTTCCATAGCCTTGTAATCCACAAGGCCGGGGCCCTTCACCTTTTCATTGCCTACATAGATATTTTCCACCACGTCCATGCTCGGCACAAGATCGTTTTCCTGATACACGATGTTGATGCCCAGCTGCTTGGAAAGCGTGGGGTCCAGTTTCTGATACGTTGTCCCATCCACTTCGATGGAGCCGGCCGTGGGGGTATATGCGCCGGACAAAACCTTCATCAGAGTGGACTTCCCGGCGCCGTTTTCACCCACGAGGCAGTGCACCTCGCCGGCGTAGACGTCGAACGTGATGCCCGACAGCGCCCACACACCGGAGAACTCCTTTTTGATGTCCTTCATGGAGATCACCGGTTTGCGATTCTCATAGTCAATCGACATGGCAGCTCTCACCCTCTTTTTCGAATAAACACACCGCCGGCCGGCCCGGCGGGGGCAGGCGCGGGCCCAGCCCTCACGCCGCGGCCGGCCGGTGGGTGCATGTTGCTTCAATCAGCAGCTATGCCGCATCTGGCGGCAGCTTTTGTCAGTTCGCCTGCAGGTATTCGTAAGCAGCGGCGTAGTCATCCCAGGCAATGTAAGCGCTGGTGTCTTCAGCCGTCACAGGAATAACGGGCAGGGCAGTGAACTCCTCGGCGGGGTCTTCGCCCAGAGCAACCTTGTTGTACAGGTTCTGGAACGTCTTCACGCCCTGGATGGACACCGGGGCCGTCATGCAGGCAGCCTCAACACCGTCCTGCAGCATCTGGAAGTCATCCGGGGAGCCACCGGTGGACACGATGGGGATGTTCTCCTTGCCGGCGTCCTTCAGGGCGTTGTAGCAGCCCTGAGCCATGATACCGTTGTTGGCGAAGATGTAGTCGAACTCAGTGCCGGAGTTGATGAGGTCGGTGGTGACGGTGTAGGCCTTGTCGGCAAGCCAGTCAGCGTGCAGGGTGGCAACGATCTCCACCTTGTCGCCCAGCTCTTCCACAGCGCGGTCCACGCCCTCCTGGTACTTCTCGTACACACCGGCGCCCTGCTGGCCGGCGCAGAAGAAGATCTTCGCGCCTTCCTTCTGCTCGGCAATCCACTTGATGGCGGCTTCGCCGATCAGGTCGTACTCGCAGGCCACAGAGGCGATGTAGTCGCCCGGATCTTCCACGGTATCCATTGCGAAGTTCTCAACCGTGACGGGGATGCCGGCCTCGTTGGCCATTTTCACCAGCTGCGCACCCTGCTCGGTGGAGATGGGGAAGATGGAGATGCCGTCCACACCCTGCTGGATGAGAGATTCCATCGCAGTGATGGACTCTTCCAGGCTGTTCTTGGAGTCGAGCACCACGGTCTTTACACCGTTCTGCTCGGCGGCGTACTCAAACGCCTTTGCAGAATACTCGTTCCAGATGTCGGACATATCGTACGCGATATAGCCGAACGTCAGGTCCGTGGCCGTGCCGGAAGCCGCTGTGGAACCGGAATTGGCCGTGGAAGCGGTGCTGCCGGAAGAGGCAGGCGTGCCGCCGCAGGCCACCAGCGCCAGTGCAAGCGCGGCGACCAGCATGATTGCCAGAATCTTTTTCATGTTGGGTCTCCTCCTGATAATAATATTTCTTTCCGGCGCAATGCGCCGCAAAAGCTTTTTTAAGGCAGGGCCCTGCCCCGCATGCTCACAGCGTGAAGCCGTGCGCCTTCAGATACTCGGCAGAATCCTGCACAGCGGTGTTTATTTCGGCAAGGTCCTTCGGGCCAGCCTGTGTGAATTCAATTTCCACGCTGAACGGCGAAGCATTGTGCGCGGCGTCCAGCTTGGAAAAAATGGTCTCAAAATCCACATAGCCCTTGCCCAGGGCCGGAAAATCCCATGCATTGCGCGCACCGGCTTTATCCTTCAGATGCAGGTAAGCAATATCATCCATGCAGGTGTCCATATCGCTGGCCGCGTCCACATCGCCGTAGAACACACAGTTGGCCGTGTCATAGTTGATTTTCACACGGGCCGAACCCACAAGGTCCACAATCTCTTTCATAATGGTGCCGGTGGCGTGCTCGCCGTGCAGTTCCAGCACCAGCGTAAGGCCGTATTTTTCCAGGCTGGGCACAAGGCTGCGGATATTCTGCGCCAGAAGCTCATTGCCTGCCTTGGCGTTGTCTTTCAAATGGGCCTCTCCGATGGAAGACACAATATATTCACAGCCAAAGAAATTGGCAAGGCGCATATTCATGACAAAATCCGGCAGGCGCTGGGCGTCCATCAGGTTGCAGTGTCCGCTCAGAGAAAACGGCACAAGGCCCAGCTCGTCCATTTTATCCTTTACAGCGCACAGCTTTTCGAAGCTTTGGTTCGGAAATACGTGCTCTGTCCAGCCCTTGGTGGCCGTCAGTTCCACATAATGGAAGCCAGCCGCCGCAATGCCCTCCAGTGCATCTTCAATGGAATACCCATGATAGCAGTTTGAATTCACGCCGATGATTCGTTTCTCCATCATTCCTACCGCCTTTCTTCAAAATAAGCTTCAATCGTTCTTTTCTTTCACAGAAAAGAACGAAAGCGGGCGCCCGCTTTGGCCCCGGCCTCAGCGCAGGAACAGCCCGCACCGCATCTGGCCGGAAAAATCATAGTGATGGTCTATAAAATATTGAGACGCACCCGTCAGCTCAGCATCAAGGCCAAGCTGGGAATACTGCAGGCGTACGCGGGACACAAACTCCCGAAAGCCCATGTGCGAGAGCGCTGTGCACAGGTCAGACAAAAACCAGGGCCCCAGCTTTACACCCGTGCCGCCAATGATGATAAGCGACGGATTAAACAGGGAGATGAGGTTTGAAACGCCGTATGCCAGGTCCTGCGCAAGGCCGCGTATCAGCGCACGCGCCTGCACATCGCCGTTCTGCGCCATGGCGCCCACATCGCTGTATAAAAGCTTGCGTCCTGCCAGCACGCTCACGTCCAGCCCGCAGGCCGCCGCACGCTCGCCCAGGGCATTTTCGCCCACAATGCGTTCCAGGCAGCCGCGGTTGCCGCACGGGCACTCCGGGCCGTTGCGGTCAATGGAATAATGGCCAAACTGTGTGGCCATCGCCCCGGCGCCGCGCAGCATCTTGCCGTCCGCAAACAGGCAGGCGCCTACGCCCTTCGAAACATTGATATAAGCGAAATATTTTTCCTCAATGCGTGTAAATACGCTTTCAGCATAGGCAAAGCATGCGGTGTCGTTCAAAAAGCATACCGGGTAACCCGCCAGCGCCCTGCCCAGGCGTTCTACCACCGGGTCCTCAAAGCCCACGCCAATTACCGTGGAAAGGATGCGCCCGCGCTCGCCATCCACAATGCCGGGGATGATGATGCTCACGCCCATCAGCCGTGCGCTGCCCACAGCGGGCAGCAGTGTTTCAAAAAAGGCACGTGTAATTTTTTCTACGCCGTCATCCTGTTCGGCCAAAGGCACCTGGCTGCGCAGCAGCACTTTGCTATCGGCTGCCACCAGTGCAATGTCCAGCCGCGCACGCCGCCAGCTTATCACAGCCACCACATTGCCCGCGCCGTTCACGCGCAGAACATTTGGGCGCCGGCCCTGCTGCTGGCTGGCGCCTGCGCCACAGTCCAGCACATAACCGCCTGCGATCAGTTCGTCCACCAGGCTGGACACGGTCGTCTTGCTCAGCTTTGTGATTTTTGCCAGCCGCGCTCTGGAGATTCCGATGTTCTGGTCAATCAACTGATAAATCTGCCGAAGGTTCCCGGAGCGGATAAGGTGCTGCGTGATCAATGCCTTCCCTCCGCCTCTTTTTTCCGATGGAATATCGCATCGGATTTAGTTTGTCCAGTGGATTTACTAATTTGACGAGAAAACTATATCACAACTTGCATCTGCCTACAACCCCTTTTTTGCAAGTTTGGCTACTTGCCCATAACTAACCTGAGAGCTCTTGTGAAATCGACGGAAAAGGTTACAAAATAGTGTTGGCTTTAGAAAATAATTGAATTTCTTTTCCCATATTTTTACTTTTATATTTATGCTTTTCCCAATATATCGCCATTTTCATCCTATCACGGCTTTAGGCTCGAAAAAGCTCGGGCCGTGCATCTGCCGCGCTGCACCCCAATATACTTTTTATTTACAGAAGCATCCCGGCACATCTGCGCACAAAATCGCTGTGCGGGGTTGCAAAGCTAAGGGAAATGGCATACAATGTATCTGCCCGAAAGGGTGCTTCTCATATTTTATTTGCAAGGAGGGAAAACAAGTGGACGCAGCTGGTCGAAGTATGGGCTTTTTATTTGGAACCTCACACAAGGCGCGCATCTTGCGGGCCGCTTGCTTTCGCTTCTTTTCTGTAAAACACGGAAAGGGCGCGCAGCGGCTTTTCTTCTGTGCGCGCGGCAAAACAGCTTACGGCCCAGTGCCTTTTTGATATAGCTGAAGCCGCTTTTTCTAATGTGTGGGGCACCGCGAAAGGCCTTTTGGCTTGGCGCGGTGTTTTTGTTTTGCCCGTCTTCCTGCCACAAACATGCAAACGAACAGGAGGAATGCTGATATGAGAAAACTACTCGATGCAAAAGAATTGACAGCACTTATCAGTGCACGCCATTTCCGTGCCCTGCGGGACGCATTGGCCGGAAAAAACGAAGTAGATATTGCGCAGTTTTTAAGCAGGCTTTCGCCGGAGCAGGCTGTGCTCGCCTTCCGCACACTGCCCAAAGATGACGCCAGCGATGTATTTTCCGAGCTGGACAGCGAAATGCAGCAGGCCATCATTTCCTCTGTGACGGACACCGAGCTGGCAGATATCATAGAGGACCTTGCCACAGATGACGCCGTGGATATGCTGGAGGAAATGCCGGCAAATATCGTCAAACGCGTGTTGAAAAACGCGCGTCCCGGCACCCGCTCGCTTATTAACCGGTTTCTGAAATATCCGGGCGGCTGTGCCGGAAGTATGATGACGGCAGAGTTTACAGACCTGCGCGCCGATATGACAGTTGCCGAAGCAATCCGCCGCATCCGCCGCACCGGCGAAGACCGTGAGACCATCTACACCTGCTATGTCATTGATGAGGGGCGCAGGCTGGAAGGCGTCGTCACGCTGAAAGACCTTCTTCTTGCCCCGGACAGCACACCTGTGCGCGAGCTGATGGACAGCGGCGTTATCTCCATAGGCACATTGGAAAACCGGAAGGCAGCAGCCCGCCTGTTTCAGAAATATGGGTTTCTGGCCCTTCCCGTGGTAGACCATGAAAACCGCCTTGTCGGCATCATCACTGTGGACGACGCCATAGACGCAATGGAACAGCAGGCCACAGAAGCCCTTGAGGCGATGAATGCCCTTCATCCTTCTGAGAAGCCATATTTGAAAACCGGTGTCTTTTCACTGGCCAAAAACCGTATTGCCTGGCTGCTGGTGCTGATGGTGTCCGGCATGGTAACGGGCACCATTTTGGGAAGGTACGAGGCTGCATTCTCTGCCATGCCTATGCTGGTCACCTTCATTCCCATGCTCACCGATACCGGCGGCAACGCGGGCAGCCAGTCCAGCACGCTGGTCATCCGGGGCATTGCCGTAGGCGATATCACGGGGCGCGATGTCCCCGCTGTGCTGTGGAAGGAGCTTCGCGTGGCCATGCTTGTGGGCATCGTGCTAAGCGCGGTAAACTATGTGCGCCTTCTTCTCACCTATCCCGGCTGCGGGCTGGTGGCCCTTACGGTGGCGCTCACCATGTTCTGCACCGTAGTGATGGCCAAAACCATAGGTGGCGTGCTGCCGCTTGTGGCAAAATTTTTCCGTGCAGACCCCGCCATCATGGCCGCACCGCTTATCACTACCATTGTAGATGCGCTTTCGCTCATCATCTATTTCAGCATTGCCGTGCACCTTCTGCCGCTGTGAGGGGCACTGCGCCCCGGCCACAGGGTGCGCCGGTTCAGCCTGCATAAAGAAAAGCACCCGCTGCAGTTCACATGCAGCGGGTGCTTTATTTTTCTCAGCACATTGCCGTGCCTTCAGGGCCCCTGCGCAAAAATTTATTTGCGGGGGTTTTTGATGGCAGCCTGTGCGGCAGCCAAGCGCGCGATGGGCACGCGGAACGGGGAGCAGGAGACATAATCCAGCCCCACATTGTGGCAGAACTCGATGCTCGTCGGGTCGCCGCCGTGCTCGCCGCAGATGCCCAGGCCCAGGTTCGGGCGGGTGGCGCGGCCCAGCTTTGCTGCCATCTCCACCAGCTTGCCCACACCCTTCTGGTCCAGATGGGCGAACGGGTCGTTCTCATATACTTTATTATCGTAGTAATAGCTGAGGAACTTGCCCGCATCGTCGCGGCTGAAGCCGAACGTCATCTGGGTGAGGTCGTTCGTGCCGAAGCTGAAGAACTCGGCTTCCGTGGCAATTTCATCTGCCGTCAGGGCTGCGCGCGGAATCTCAATCATGGTGCCCACTTCATACTTCATGTCCACACCGGCGTCCGCAATGAGCTTATCGGCCGTTTTCACAACAACGTCCTTCACAAACTTCAGCTCTTTCACTTCGCCCACCAGGGGAATCATGATGTGCGGCACAATTTTCGCGCCCGTCTCTTTGCTGACATTGATGGCGGCGTTGATCACGGCTGTGGTCTGCATCTCAGCAATTTCCGGGTAGGAAACTGCCAAACGGCAGCCGCGGTGACCCATCATCGGGTTAAACTCGTGCAGGCTGGCAATGACATTGTGCAGTTCTTCCACGCTGATGCCGAGGTCTTCGGCCAGCTCCACAATCTCGGTTTCCTTCTGCGGCAGGAACTCGTGCAGAGGCGGGTCGAGATAACGGATAGTCATGGGGCGCTCGCCCATCACTTTGTACATGGCCTCGAAGTCGCCCTGCTGGTACGGCAGTATCTTCGCCAGCGCAGCCTTGCGTGCATCAGCCGTCTTGGCCACAATCATCTCGCGCACGGCCTTAATGCGGTCTGCCTCGAAGAACATGTGCTCGGTGCGGCACAGGCCGATGCCCTCGGCGCCGAAATTCACAGCCTGCTGGGCGTCATGGGGGTTATCAGCATTGGTGAACACCTCAAGCTGGCGGGCCGCGTCGGCCCATTTCATGAAGCGCTCGAAGTCGCCGGAGATAGCGGCCTCCGTAGTAGCGATAGCCTGGCCGTAGATGTTACCCGTAGAGCCGTCGATGGAGATCCAGTCACCCTCATGGTACGTCTTGCCGGAGAGGGTAAAGCACTTCTTGTCATAATCCACCACAATTTCGCCGCAGCCAGACACGCAGCATGTGCCCATGCCGCGGGCCACCACAGCAGCGTGGCTGGTCATGCCGCCGCGCACCGTCAGAATGCCCTGCGCTACCTGCATGCCCTCGATATCCTCAGGGCTCGTCTCGAGACGCACCAGAATAACCTTCGGCATCTTGCCGCTCTCCACAGCCTCTTTAGCCTCGTCGGCGGTGAACACCACCTGGCCGCAGGCAGCGCCCGGGCTGGCGGCAAGGCCCTTGCCAATCACTTCAGCCGCCTTCAGGGCAGCAGCGTCAAACTGCGGGTGCAGCAGGCTGTCCAGCTGCTTAGGCTCTACACGCAGCACAGCCTCCTGCTCAGTGATCATGCCCTCGTCCACGAGGTCCACTGCAATCTTCAGGGCCGCGGCAGCGGTGCGCTTGCCGTTGCGCGTCTGAAGCATGAACAGCTTGCCGTTCTCGATGGTGAACTCCATGTCCTGCATGTCGCGGTAATGGTTTTCCAGGCGCGTGGCAATTTCCACAAACTGGTTGTAAACCTCAGGCATCTCCTCTTTCAGCTTGGAAATGGGGCTGGGTGTGCGGATACCGGCCACCACGTCCTCGCCCTGGGCGTTGATGAGGTATTCGCCGAACAGCGCCTTCTCGCCCGTGGCAGGGTTGCGCGTGAAGGCTACGCCGGTGCCGGAATTGTTGCCGGAGTTGCCGAACGCCATGCACTGCACGTTTACAGCGGTGCCCCAGTCGTAGGGGATCTCGTTCATGCGGCGGTACACGTTGGCGCGGGGGTTATCCCAAGAGCGGAACACGGCCTTCACGGCCTCGATGAGCTGCTCCTTCGGGTCGGAGGGGAAATCCTTGCCCATCTTCTCTTTATACAGGGCCTTGAACTTCACCACCAGAGCCTTCATATCGTCGGCATCCAGCTCCACGTCCTGCGTGACGCCCTTGGCCTCCTTCATCTCGTCGATGATTTGCTCGAAGTCGGATTTGGACATCTCCATCACAACGTCCGAGAACATCTGCACGAAACGGCGGTAGGAATCATAAGCAAAACGGGGGTTGTTCGTCAGCTTCGCAAGGCCCTCCACGGCCTCGTCGTTCAGGCCCAGGTTCAGGATGGTGTCCATCATGCCGGGCATGGAAGCGCGCGCGCCGGAGCGCACGGACACGAGCAGGGGATTGTTCACATCGCCAAACTTCTTGCCGGCAATCTCCTCCAGCTTGCCGATGTACTCGTAGATGTCAGCCATGATTTCTTCGTTGATCTGGCGGCCATCGTTGTAGTACTGTGTGCAGGCCTCGGTGGAAATGGTGAAGCCCTGGGGCACAGGCATGCCGGCATTGGTCATCTCAGCCAGGTTCGCACCCTTGCCGCCGAGGATCTCGCGCATGTCCTTGTTGCCCTCGCTGAACAGGTACAGGTATTTCTTCTTGCTCAAGTTTCTCTACCTCCAAAATTGTACTTCCGGCACGCCGCACCCTGCCGCGAAGCGCGCCCTTGTATGTCAGAACTTTTCCGCCTTTCCTTTAGAAAAATACGGAAAAGGCCATGGACAGCTTTATTATATCAGAGTTGTTTTCCCTTTTCCACAACAAAAAGCCGAAAATTTAGGGATTTTTCCGGTTTTTTTCATCTATGCGCACGCGTGCGCTTGCAAAATGCGGGTTTTCCGTTACAATAAAAAGGGGCCCGGCATGTGCCGGGCCCCTATTAAACCATAAACCGGAGAACACGAACCATGTTTTTTGCAAAAAAAGCTGCGGTAGAGTATATCGTCACCGGCCTTGGCAACCCCGGAAAAAAATATGAGGGCACCCGCCACAACACGGGTTTTGCCGCACTGGACCATCTGGCACAGCAGTGGGGCACACAGGTGACTAGGGCAAAATTCGACGCACTGACGGGCAGCGCCTGTGTGGACGGCACAAAAGTACTGCTGCTGAAGCCGCAGACCTTTATGAACCTGTCCGGCGTGGCCGTGCAGAAGGCCGCCGATTTTTACAAGGTGCCTGCGCAGCGTGTTATCGTGCTGTTTGACGACATCTCGCTTGCACCCGGCAGGCTGCGCGTGCGCCCCGCCGGCTCTGCGGGCGGGCACAACGGTATCAAAAGCATCATCTCTGCCATAGGCCAGCAGTTTCCTCGTGTGAAAATCGGCGTGGGCGAGCGCCCCAGGCCGGAATACGATCTGGCAGACTGGGTGCTGAGCCGCTTCACCCCGCAGGAATGGGCCGGTGTCACGGCGCGTTTTGACGATGTGTGCGATGCTGTGTCGATGATTATGAAAGGGCAGCTTTCCGCTGCACAGAACAAGTACAATGGATAAAGCTTCCAAACATGCGCAGGCCGCCACATGCAGCCTGAATACTATGAAAAAGCGGTACGCCGCGCGCGCTGCGGCATACCTTTCTTTGGGCGCCGCGCTGACAGCCGTGTACAGTTTTTCCGGCCTCGGCCTTGGCGCGGCAGCCGTGCCCTTCGCCGCAGCAGCGCTGTGCGCGGGGTTTTGGGCCCTGTTCGCGCGCTTGGTGCTGTGCCGCGCGCCGCACCTTCTGCACAAAGAGTTCACCCAGCCCATTCTGTGGGCGCTGAGCGTGCCTGTCTGGATGGGCGCCGCCTGCCTGATGCTGACGCTGCCGGTATCGTTTTCCAGTGATGCGGAAGAGGCGGTCGCCATCAGCATCATGTTGCTGGAAGCCGTGCTTCTTGCCCCGGCAGCTGCTCTGGCCGCGCTTGTGCTGGGCGTACTGGCCGTGATAAAAGCCGCAAAACACCTCGGCACCGCGCAGGGCACGCGCGCCTATACCGAGCTTCCGCTTGCCGTCAGCATCATCGCCCTGTTTGCCACTGTGGCCATGGTGGGACTGGGCGCGTGGAGCATTTTGCATTGAACGCTGGAAAGGAGGCGCGGCCATGCTGACACAGCCGCTGCGGCAGACAGCCGAATACCAGAGCCTTCTGGCCGCCGTTGCAGGGCATGTGCCCGCCGCAGCGGCCCTGTTTGGCCTGCCGCCCACCGCACGCGCACAGGTGCTGGCCGCTTTGTGCGAAGATACCGGGCGCCCGGCGCTGGTGATATGCGCCGGTGAAGCGGACGCCGTGCGCTTTGCGGCAGATGCCTCTGTCTTTGGGCAGAAGGCGGAGGCCTTCCCCGCGCGGGATTTCACCTTCCGCACCGTAGAGGGCCAGAGCCATGAATACGAATACCGCCGCCTCGCCGTCCTGGGCAACGTGGTGGGCGGCCGTACCAGGGTAGTGTGCGCGGGGGCCGAAGCCTTTTTGCAGTACACAGTGCCTAAGGCAGATTTCTGCGCGAACACCATGACCATCCGCACGGGAATGGCATTGTCCATGAACGGCCTCACCCAGCGGCTGTTCAGCGCCGGGTACCAGCGGCGTTTTCAGGTGGAGGGGCCCGGCCAGTTCGCCGTGCGCGGCGGCATCGTGGACCTGTACGCCCCCGATATGCCGAAGCCCTGCCGCATTGAGTTCTGGGGCGATGAGGTAGATAACATCCGCACGTTCGACCTTGTCAGCCAGCGCCGCGAGGGCGCGGTGAAAAAAATATACATCTCGCCCGCGCGCGAGGTGCTGTTCGGCGACACGGCAGAGACCGCCGCGCGCCTGCGCGGGGCCATCAGCAAGGCAAAGGGGCCGCGGCGCGAGGCGCTCGAGAATGCCGCCGCGGCAGACCTGGCCGCGCTGGACGCGGGCACCATGCCCTGCGCGCTGGATAAATACCTGGGCCTGCGCTATGAAAAGCCTGCGCTGGTGCTGGAATATCTGGAGCATCCGCTTGTGTTCTTCTCAGAGCCAAGCGCCATCCGCGAGGCGGCGCGCGCCCTTGCCTTCCGTTTTGGTGAAGAGCTGAAAGGCCTGTTCGAAGAGGGCGTGCTGTGCGCCGGGCTGGACAAATTTTACGACGACGGCGCCGCGCTGTGGCAGGCTGCCGGAAAGCACAGCGCCGTGCTGTGCGAAAATTTTGCACGCACCGTGCCGGACGTGCGCCTTGCCGCTACCGTAAATATGCCCGCGCACGCGCTGCCGCCGTGGGCGGGCGAGGTGCGCGCACTTGCGGAAGAGCTTGGCCCTCTGCTGACCCAGAAATATGCCGTGTGCGTGCTGGCGGGCACAAAGCGCGCGGGCGAAGCCCTTGCGCGGGACCTTTCACGCGCCGGCCTCTCTGCTGCTTTTTATGCAAAGCTGCCGCAGGCATGCCCGCCTGGGCATGTGGCCGTGGCTGCAGGCGGCGTGAACGCGGGCGTGGAATACCCCTTTGCACGTTTTGCTCTGTTTACTGCGCGCCATGGCGCCGCCGCTGTGCCTCAGAAGGCAAAAAGCGCGCGGAAAAAGGGGCTTTCCAGCCTGTCGGACATCAAGCCCGGCGATTATGTAGTGCATCAGAACCACGGCATCGGCGTATATGCGGGCATCCGCCGGCTGGATTTACAGGGCGTTGTAAAGGATTACCTGAAAATAGAGTACGACAAGGGCGACAGCCTGTATGTGCCCGTGACGCAGCTGGACATTGTCAGCCGCTACACCGCCCCTGGCGACGGAGAGCGCGTAAAACTGGCGAAGCTGGGCGGCGACGCATGGGCTAAAACCAAAACGCGCGTGCGCAGGGCCACGCAGGAGATGGCCAAAGAGCTTATCGAGCTTTATGCCCGCCGCCAGCAGGCCGCTGGCTATGCCTTCCCTGCGGACGGCGACTGGCAGCGCGATTTCGAAACGCGCTTTGAGTACGACGAGACGGATGACCAGCTTACCTGCGCGGCCGAGATAAAAAAGGATATGGAGCGCCCTCACCCCATGGACCGCCTTCTGTGCGGCGACGTAGGCGTGGGAAAAACAGAGGTGGCCCTGCGCGCCGCCTTCAAGTGCATCATGGGGGGCAAGCAGTGCGCCATCCTGGTGCCCACCACCATCCTGGCGTGGCAGCACTACCAGACGGCCGCCGCGCGCATGCAGGCCTTCCCGGTGAAGATGGGGCTTTTATCCCGCTTTGCCACCCCAAAGCAGATGCGTGCCACCCTGCGCGGCCTTGCGGACGGCACAGTGGACCTTGTGGTGGGTACACACCGCCTTTTGCAGAAGGATGTAAAGTTCAAAGACCTGGGCCTTGTCATTGTGGACGAAGAGCAGCGCTTCGGCGTAAAGCATAAGGAAAAGCTGAAAGAGACCTTTCTCGGCGTGGATATGCTGACGCTCTCCGCCACGCCCATCCCGCGCACGCTGAGCATGGCCATGAGCGGCCTGCGCGACATGAGCACCATCGAGCAGCCGCCCGTAGAGCGCCGCCCGGTGGAGACGTATGTAATGGAATATGACGGCGGCCTTGTGGCTGAGGCTCTGCGCCGTGAGCTGGACCGCGGCGGCCAGGCCTACTATATCCACAACCGCATTGACACCATTGAGCAGTGCGCCGCGCATGTGGCGCAGATGTGCCCGGGCGCGCGCATCGCCACCGCGCACGGCCGCATGGACGAGGACGCGCTTTCGCGTGTGTGGCAGCAGCTTCTGGACGGCGAAGTGGATATTCTTGTGTGCACCACACTCATTGAGACGGGCGTGGACGTGCGCAACTGCAACACCCTTATCATTGAGGACGCCGACCACATGGGCCTTGCCCAGCTTTACCAGATACGCGGGCGCGTGGGCCGCTCCGGCCGCAAGGCATATGCCTATTTCACCTTCCGGCGCGACAAGGTGCTGACGGATGTGGCCGCAAAGCGCCTTTCCGCCATTCGGGAGTTCACCAGCTTCGGCTCCGGCTTCCGCATCGCCATGCGCGATTTGCAGATACGAGGCGCGGGCAACCTTTTGGGGCAGAGCCAGCACGGCCATATGGAGGCCGTGGGCTACGACATGTATATGAAGCTGCTGAACCAGGCCATTGCCGCAGAAAAGGGCGAGGCCCCGGCGCCCGACAAGACAGAATGCCTCATCGACATTACGGTAGACGCCTATATTCCCGAAAGCTATATTCAGGATGCGGCAGGGCGCATCGAGGCCTACAAGCGCATTGCCGCCGTGGCCGCGCGCGAGGATGCAGACGATGTGCTGGACGAGCTGCGGGACCGTTACGGCAAAGTGCCCGCCAGCGTGGCCGGCCTTGTGGACATCAGCCTGGCCCGTGTGCTGGCCGCACAGCTCGGCATCTACGAGGTGACGCAGAAGCGCGACGACCTCATCCTGTACTCAGACGCGCTGGACCTCGCCGCTGTCAAGCGCCTTCTGCGCGGCACCGCGCGGCGCATGATGGTAAACGCATCGGCAAAGCCGTACCTTTCCGTGCGGGTAGAGCCCGGTGAAAAGCCGCTGGATGTGCTGGGCGAAGCGCTGGCGCACCTGGAGGCCGCAAAGATGGCTTCTTGCGAAGAAATGTGAAAAGTCGTATAATCAAAAGGAATTTTTGAAAAGCGGGGCGGCCGGTGCCGCCCTGTGCATGTTCGGAGGGTCAATATCTTGAAATTGAAACGCCTGTTGTGCGCGGCGGCCAGCGCCGTGTTTTGCCTTTCCCTTGCCGGGTGCGTCATCTCTGCACCGCAGACCGTACTCACAGTAGACGGCGAACCCATTCCCGCGGGGCTGTACCTTTCCTACCAGTACAGCGCCTATGCCGAGGCTGCCTCTCAGCTTTCTTCCAACGAAGAATTGGAAGACGCCACCATCGAGGACGTTCCCGCTGACGAATGGGTGCACACCCGCACCATAGAGCTCATCCGGCGGCATGTATATGTAGAACGTGCCTTCGAAGCGCAGGGCCTCTCTATCCCGGAGGACGAGGCCGCCAGCGCGCAAAGCGCGGCAGACCAGTATTATGAGGCAAACGAAGAACTGATTGCCGCAAACGGCATCGGAAAAGAGAGCTACCGCATTTTCTATATGAACCAGGTGAAATACAGCGCCCTTCTGGAGGCCTATCTGGAAGAGCACCGAAGCGACGTGCAGCTGGACGAGGCCAAAGAGTATATGGATTCTACTTATGCCCATATCTATCAATTGGCGCTGCCCTCCACCGACACCTCTTATCAGCTTCTGGACGAGGACGCGGCTGCCGCCCTGATGGATGCAGCCAACAAAGCCATTGACAAGATGAAAGCGGAAGGTTCCACGCTGGATGAAGTAGCGGACGAGGTGCTGGAAGAGGTGCTGCCGCTGTCAGGGCGGGAATATACCGACAGCTCTGTTTCCGAGTATTTCAGCGAACGCTATGTCTCTGAAGACAGCACGCTGTACGGCAAAGATTTCTCGCTTGCCATGCTGGCCGCTGAAGTGGGCAGCTGCGGGCTGTACACAGCCTCCACCTCGCCTGTTCTGTACGAGAAGCTGCCCAACTACGAGACAGACGAACAGTTCGAGGACGAACACTTTGCAGCCATCGCGGATGAGATCAACGCTGCGGCCTTTGAAGAGGACGTAGCGCAGCAGGCCGGTGCGCTTTCTCTGGAGGAAGATGCCTCTGCTGTGCGGACATACTCCGTGCACAACATCAAAACGGAAGTTTGACCCCCCTGCGCCCCGCCGCATCGGCGGGGCGCTTTTTCTTTCAGCCTGACCGGGAGGTTTTTATGCAGACGCTTTATATCACAGACCTGGACGGCACGCTGCTTGGTGCAGACGGGCGCGTCTCTGCCGAAAGTGTGAGCATTCTGGCACCTATGCTGCGGCAGGGCCTGCCCCTTACGGTGGCCACAGCGCGCTCGCCCGCCACAGTAGTGCAGCTTTTGCAGGCGCTGCCCATCGCGCTGCCAGCCGTGCTGATGACGGGCACTATCCTGTACGATTTGCCCGCACGCCGCACTATCGGCACACAGTGCCTTTCCGCACAAAGCGTTGCCGCCATGTGCCGCGTGCTTCGCCGCGAAGGCGCCGAGGCGCTGGCCTACATCGTAAAGGCCGGGCAGCTTTATGTTTATTACAAAGAGATATGCTGCCCCTTTGAGGAGGCCTTCATCGCCCAGCGCCGCGGCACGCCGTACAAGCTGTTCGTGCAGGTGCCTGAATATGAGGCGGCGCTGGCGGGCGGCGACACGCTGATGTTTCTGTTCTGCGTGCCCACGCAGCAGCGGGCTGAATACCTGTTCCGCGTGCTGGATGAGGTGCCGGGCATTGTGAAATACTTCTATAAAGATGAATATGCCCGCGGCGGCTATCTGCTGGAGGTATACCCCGCGGGCGCCTCCAAGGCCACCGCCATCGAGAAGGTAAAAGCCATGACGGGCGCCGCAGATGTGGTGAGCTTTGGCGACAATATCAACGACCTGCCCATGTTCGCTGCCAGCCGCATCAGTTGTGCCGTGGCGAATGCCGCGCCCGAGGTGCGCCGCGCCGCAAGCTGCATCATTGGGCATCATGACGAGGCCGCCGTGGCGCGCTGGCTGCGCGAGCATGCAGAATTCTGACATTTTAAGGAGGAAGCCCATGCAGGACATTTCACAGCCGCTTTTGCGCTGGTTTGATGAAAATAAACGCATCCTGCCCTTCCGCACACAGAAAACGCCCTACCGCGTATGGGTAAGCGAGGTGATGCTGCAGCAGACGCGCGTGGCTGCTGTGCTGCCGTATTACGAACGTTTTATGCAGGCGCTGCCCACCGTGCAGGCCCTTGCCGCCTGCCCGCCGGAAAAGCTGGCCAAACTGTGGGAGGGCCTTGGCTATTACAGCCGGGCGCGCAACCTGCAAAAGGCGGCGCAGGCCGTGGTGGAACAGCACGGCGGCGAGCTGCCCGCAAATTATGAGGCGCTGCGCGCGCTGCCTGGCATTGGAGATTATACGGCCGGGGCCGTGGCAAGCCTTGCCTTCGGCCTGCCGTGTGTTGCCGTGGACGGCAATGTGCTGCGCGTATGGAGCAGGCTGAACGCCGACGGCGCCGACGTGCTTTTGCCTGCCACAAAGCGCCGTATGGCCGCCGAAGTGCAGGCGGCCCAGCCGCCGCAGCGGCCGGGTGATTTTAATGAAGCGCTGATGGAGCTTGGCGCGCTGGTGTGCCTGCCAAACGGCGAGCCGCTGTGTGCGCAGTGCCCCTGGGGCAATATCTGCCTGGCCCGCAAACAGGGCAGGCAGGCCCTGCTGCCCGTCAAAGCGCCGCGCAAAACACGCAGGGTACTTCCCTACACAGCGGCGCTGGTGCTGCGCGCCGGGCCGCAGCCTGCCCTGCTGCTGGAGCAGCGGCCCTCTTCCGGCCTGCTGGCGGGGCTGTGGCAGCCGCTGCTGTTTGAAGGCATACTGGGGCAGGCTGATATGCGCCGCGCCCTTGCCGCACGAGGCGTGCAGGGCCTCGCAAAAGACGTCCTCGCCCTGCCCCCGGCAAAGCATGTGTTCACCCATCTGGAATGGCACATGACCGGCTGGTGTTTCTTCTGCACGCAGGATGCCCCTCTGCCCGCAGGCTGTGCGTTCGCCGCGCCGGACCAGCTTGCAGCGCAGTATGCCGTGCCGGGCGCCTTCCGTGCTTACCGGCAGTATGCGGAAAAAATGCTTCGCACATCTTGTAAAACAGGCGGATACGGGCTATAATAAACGAAAGAATTCATGTGCGGGGGTGTTCAGTATGGGGCTGCTGCGGCGCCGTATCGTCAAAAAGGCCGCCCGGCTGGCGCCTGCTGCGGCCGCGGCAGGCCATCTGCTGCACCAGGGCAGAACGTTCCGGCGCAATGTGCACACCGCGTTTCATCCCAATGAAAGAAAGGACGTCGTCACCATGAAAAAATCCACCTTTGCCGCCATCATCGCCCTGCTGGCTGCCATTGCCGGCGCGCTGGGCGCTGCGTTCTTCTATCTGCGCCGACGCGAAGAGGAGCTGGATGAATACGAGCAGCTTCTGTTCAGCGAGGATTACAGCGAAGAGATGGGCGAAATGCCCGAGCAGGCAGCCGAAGAACCCGCAGGCGAAGAATAAGGCGGGCTGTTCTCTGTTTTGTCTCATGCGCCGGCCTCAGCGGAAGCTGGGGCCGGCTTTTTATTTGCGCACTGCCGCCGTTGCGCAGCCAGGCGCGCTTGCCTTATACAAAGGCATAAAAACACCGGCATAACCCAATGGGCCTGCCGGTGTTTTTTCATTTCATTTGCCGCAGGTGCAAAGCCCGGCATCATTCGATATGTGACCGGATTGTAAACGGATGACTGTCAGAAATGATGAGCTCATCATTATAATATATCACATTGCCGTCTGCATCCAGCACCCACTGAAACACACCCAAAAGAGGCTTCTCCTGCGGAATCCCCAGATATTTCGCTTGCTGTGCGCTGGGATATTGTACGCGGAACTCATCGATATAGTTGCGCGGAAAAATATTCATCTCCTCCGCCAGAAAACCAAAGATAGAGCGGTCATCCAGCTGCATACCCAGCAGCATCTCATATTTCATAGGGAAATAGTCTTCCTCATAGATTGCCGGCGCACCATCCACATAGCGGATGCGTACAAGACGTACCATCTGTGTGGGGCCGGGAAGCTGCAGCTTGTGCATCAGTTCGCCGCGCACCGTCACCACGGAGTTTGATACCACTTTTGTACTGGGACGCCGGTTCTTGTTTAGACAGGACACCGTGAAGCTGTGCTCTTTCACCACGATGTCCTCCATAAAGGCAGGAAAACTGACATAGGTACCCTTGCCCTGCCTGCGGGAAAGCACACCGCTTTCTACAAGCCTGTCCACCGCGCGGCGCACTGTTACCCTGCTCACACCATAGTGCTGGCTCATTTCCGACTCAGACATGATTTTATCACCATAGCGAAGTTCGCCACTATTTACGGCCTGCTCCAGCTGCTGCGCCACCTGCTGGTAAAGCGGCGTCATGCTTTGCGTATCCAATGGTGTCATACCGTTTCACTCCAACTGGCATTCTCTTCCCCGCCGCAGCATGCGCCGCACAAAAGGTCGGGTACAGTTTTATTTTAGCAGAAGTGTCTGCGTTTTTCCACACACCCTACGGTCATTCCTCCACTGTGATGGGGCCGCCATCGATGGGCTGCCACTCTGTAGGTTCACCTTCGTATACATTTGCCAGCCAGTAATAATAGCTTTCCGTGTAAAGCCCGTGCGAGGCGCTGTGCCACACCCCGCGGTCCAACACGGCAACATATCCCTTGGGGATAATAACAGCCTTCACATCCTTCGCGTTGGGGCGCGGTGCATCCGTGGCAGGGGCAACCAGAAATACGATGGGCTGGCTCTCCGGCATCTGTGCCTCCTGTGTGTGGCCATGGCGCTCCATTTGTTCCGCCGTAAAGGGCAGGCCGGCGCTTTTGGTGTAACCCAAGCTTCCCAGTGTATCAATCACAGGGGCTGCTGTACAGCTTCCCGTATAATCTGCCGCGCAGGAATAACAAAGCCCTTCACCCTCCGCGCGCAAATTAAACAGTTTTCCATAGGGGGTAAAATCAATGGTTCTTGCGTCTATAGCTTTTAGTTTCATTTTCATTTCCTCCATTCTGTATCGGGGCCGCCGTGCCCCGATTTATCTGTTGTGCCTCAGCGCCGCCGCAATTCCTTCAGTCCGGGGCTCTGCGCGCTGGCGCATAAATTCCAGCACGGGCTGTGTGCCCACGGCGCCGCTGCGCGCGCCCAGCGATGTGACGGCCAGCGACGCCGCATAGGTGGCAAAGGTGCCGGCCATAGCGGGGTCGCCGCACGCCTCCATCATGCTGACAAAACTGCTGCAATAGGTGTCACCCGCGCCCGTCACATCCACCACGTCCACCGGCACGCCCGGCACGTCGATGGTGCGGCCCGGGCAATAGATGCGGCTGCCGTGCTCGGCCAGCGTCACCACCAGCATACCCACACCGCTTTGCAGGATATCCGCGCTGGCCTGCCCGGGTGCCCGGCCTGCGCACAGGCGCGCAAAGCCAATCTCGTTCATAAACAGGATATCGGTGCTGGCAAAATAGGGGCGCAAATCTTCCTCAATATCGGCCACGTCAATGTCACAGCACACCCGCGCACCCGCGGCCTTCCACTGGGCCATCACCTGCGGCCCCGCCAGCTCGCCGCAGCGCAGATGGCGCACCTCGCAGTAGTTAGAATAGACCACAGAGGCCCCGCAGATCATCTGCTGGGTATGGGGCGGTATTTCGATGGTGTTCAGCTCTGTGTCAATGATGAACACGGTGTGTTCGTGCTCTTCCTTCGACAAAAAAATCAGGCACTTGGAGTCTTTCAGATTGTCATCATAGATAATATGTCCTGTACCGATGCCCGCTTCGCGCAGGCCTGTACACAACCGCTCTGTGATGGCGCCCCGATTCAATGCGCTGACAAATTCGGTTTTATGGCCGAATGATGCATAAACTGCCGCGGCGTTGGCCACCATGCCGCCCATCTGGGCGGACAGCATACGTGCGCCCACTTTCTCTTTTACCGCCGGGAATCGCTGTACTTCATAATATTCATCCAGCGCCACATCCCCCACGAACACCGTGTAGTTCCGTTCCATTCTATTGCCCTCCTTCAGCAATATTCTGGAGTTTCTGCACATATCATATCACGAGAAATATACATTTGCAACAAAATTAAATATTTTTTTATAATTTTATTGATTAAATAAACAACATATGTTAACATGTCTACAACAAGGTGCCAAAATAAATGCGCACCGCACACATGTCTATAAAAAGGAGGATTCATCATGTCACAAATGAAGGGTTCCAAAAGCATCGGTAAAATGGCGTTTTTCCTGTTGCCGCTGGGCATTGCGGTAAATTTCATCGGTGGACAGGTAGCCCATTTGCTCAATCTGCCTATTTACCTTGATGCCATCGGCACTATGGTGGTTGCCGCTCTGTGCGGGCCTATTTACAGTGTAGCCACAGCACTCATCACAGGCCTTTTGATGTCCATCACTGCTCCCACCAATCTTATCTACATTGGCAATTATCTGGCAGTAGGCCTGTTTTCCGGCCTCTTCTCCTATTGGGGTTTCTTCAAAAATGTCTGGAAATCATGCATTGCGGGCGCCGTAGTAGGCCTGTTCTGCGGCATTGCCGGCTCTACTGTCACTGTAGCTGTGCTGGGCGGCTACAGCGCCAGCATCCGCGGTATCATCACCGCTTTTCTTGCCCAGACGTTTTCTCTGTCCATCCCGGTAGCTAATATGCTGTCCGAAATATCCACTGACATTTTGGATAAAATCCCTTCCGCTATCATCACTTACCTGCTGGTATTCCGCATTCCTAATAAATTCCTTTTGAAGCTGCCCTATGGCAATAAATATATATGGGGCGTAAAAAGGGATGGGGCAAAAGCGGAACAGACAAAATAAAACAACCGAAAGCCTTGCGGAGCCGGCCCTGCATGATTTCTGCGGGCCGGTCCCATAATGCGGTAACAGGGTGTGAACTATGAATACTGAATTTATCGATTCCTTCCGCAGGCCCAAGCTGCATGGCAACTTTATCATGGACCTGAACCCCTTTTCCAAACTGAACCTGTGCGCGCTGATTGCCGCCTTTGCAGGGCTGGCGGGCGGAGTAGCCTCTTCCGTAGCCGCTATTCTTTTGTACCTTGCCATCACGGCTGCCGCAGGGTGCCTGAAAAAATTCTGGGGTCTGTTCTGGAAAGTGGGCGCACTTTTATTTTTCTTTATTTTCCTCATTCGGTCGGCTTTCTGGCCCGGCACCACGCTTTTGTTTGAGTGGTGGATCGTGCACTGGACAGTGGAAGGCATGCAAAACGGCCTATGGTTCGCCCTGCTGGTAATACAGATATGCGGCGCAGTAATGCTGTTTTATAACATCACTCCCATGAAAGACCTGATGTATGCCATCGAAATGTTGGGTGTTTCCCACTCGGCGTCATTTGTAGTGCTTTCTGCCATGCAGACCATCACAGACCTTGGCAAGACGGCAAATGTTATCATGGATTCACAAAGTGCGCGCGGCATTGAGACATCCGGCGGGCTAAAAACCCGTTTCAAGGCATTCATCCCCATTCTGGGGCCGCTTGTTCTGGGTGCCATTGGTTCTACGGAAGAAAAGACCATCGCTATGGAAACGCGTGCCTTTTCTTCCCACAAGCATACCACTCATATCTATGAGCTGCGCAAGACGCCGCTTTGGGAAAAGGCCGGGTGCATCCTGCTGGATATCGCCTTTGTGGCAGCCCTGGTGTGGAGGATAGCAGCATGAACAGCATTATATTATCAAACATTACCTACCGTTATCCGCTTACAGATTTCGATGCCCTGCACGATGTCAGTTTCTGCTTTGAAGAGGGTAAATTTTACGGCGTTATCGGGCCGAACGGCGCAGGCAAAACAACGCTTTGCAGCCTTGTAAAAGGGCTGATCCCGGGCTTCTTTCAGGGCGAATTGACAGGTGATGTGCAGATACTGGGCAAGCGTATGGAAAGCTGGGATGAAAGTGAGCTCACCTCACGCGTGGGCTATATCTTTCAAAACCCTTTCACGCAAATCAGCGGCGTAAAAGATACTGTGTTCGAAGAAATCGCCATCGGCCTTGAAAACCTGCGCATGCCCAAGGAAGAGATCATTGCGCGTGTAGTAGACATCGTGCGCCTCATCGGCATTGAGGATCTCATTGAACTGAACCCGAACGAACTGTCCGGCGGGCAGCGCCAGCGTGTGGCCTTCGCCTCGATACTTGCCATGGACTGTGATATCTATGTTATCGACGAGCCCACTTCCCAGCTGGACCCGGATGGCACGGAAAAGGTGTTCCAAATTATTTCCGCCCTGAAGGCCCAGAAGAAGACTGTTATTCTGGTAGAGCACAAAATAGATCTTCTGGCCCAATATGCGGACGAGATTCTTGTAATGGAAAAGGGGGCTGTTCTAAAAAGCGGCCCTACTGCCGAGGTATTGTCAGACCTCTCGCTGCTGGAACACGAAGTAGCTCTGCCTCAGACAGTGCTGTTTGCGCGCGATATGGCTGTGGCGGGCAAAGCCCTGCATGGCACACCCATCACGCTGGAGCAGGCACGGCGCCTTGTGCTTGAAAGGGGGCAGTGAACCTTGGACTGCATTGAATTCAAAAACGCCTCGTTCTGTTATCCAAACGGCACCTTGGCCAATGAAGAGCTGAACCTGCATATCGGGCAGGGCGAGCGCGTAGCCATTATAGGTCAAAACGGCGCAGGCAAAACAACAGCCGTTAAAATGATGAACGGCCTGCACAAACCTACGCAGGGCGACGTAATTGTAAATGGTATAAACACCAAAGAGCGCACCACAGCACAGATCTCTCACATGGTGGGCTATGTGTTCCAAAACCCAGATGACCAAATTTTTAACACCACTGTGCGTGCAGAGCTGGAGTTCTGGCCCCGGTATCAGAAGCTTTCGCCAGAGGATATGAACGCGCGCGTGGCGCGCGCCGCGGAGATGACAGGCATAGGCCAGTATATGGAGCTGAACCCTTATGAGATCCCTTATTCCACCAAAAAATTCGTATCCATTGCTGCCATTCTTGCAGTGCAGACGCCTTATCTTGTTCTGGACGAGCCCACTGCCGGGCAGGACACACACGGTGTGAACTGCCTTGTGCATATTATGGATACCCTTCGCAGCGAGGGCAAAGGTGTTATCGTCATCACACACGACATGGAATTTGTAGCACGCAATTTTGAGCGCGTGGTGGTAATGGCGCACCGTCATATCATAGCTGACGGCTCTGTGCGCGAAGTATTTCAAAATGATGCTGTATTGCATGCGGCAGCTATTCAGAAGCCGCAAATGGGCCAGCTGGCTTCCAGTTTGGGCCATCCGGATATTCTGTACAGCGAAGACCTCGTAAAAGTGCTGCATTGAAAAAGATATTACAGGAAGAAGCGGTTTTACTTATGAGACAACATAACTTTTTATCATTATTTTCCAGGAAAAAACCCATCCTTGCCATGCTGCATCTGCGCGGCGGAAGCCGCCAGGAAAAGTACGAACACGCCCTGCTGGAGGCAGGCCAGCTTATCGGCGGCGGCGCAGATGCTGTGATTGTGGAAAACTATTTTGGAGATTATGAGGACATGGAAACGGTGCTGGAGGCCTTTTCCCGTGAGAAGGTGGACTTTGTCTATGGGGTGAATGCCCTGCACAATGATGCCCTTGGTTTTGAGTTTGCAAAGAAATATGGCGCGGGCTTCATTCAGCTGGATTCTGTAGCCGGGCATCTTACGCCCGAAGAGGATGCCTCCTTTGGCGAGGCCATTGCCAAATGGCGGGCAGGTTACAGCGGTTTTGTCATTGGCGGCGTACGTTTCAAGTATCAGCCGTACCGTTCCGGCCGTACACTGGAAGATGACCTCCGCATCGGTATGAGCCGCTGCGATGCCATTGCTGTCACAGGCGAAGGCACCGGCAAAACTACTCCCATGGAAAAGATACGCCAGTTCCGCAATATCATGGGTGATTTTCCCCTTGTAGTGGGGGCCGGCATGACCCCCGACACCTGTGCCGAACAATTCTCTGTGGCAGATGCAGCTATCGTTGGCAGTTATTTCAAGCAGGGATATCTTGATGACGGCTATGTAGAGCCCGCGCATGTACGCATCTTTATGCGTGCGGTGGAACAGTGCCGCTGAGTTCTGCTTTCGTTTCTGCAAATAGAAACCCGGCAAGGGAACATCCCTTGCCGGGTTTATTATCTATATCATCAGCCTTCCACGGGCTGGGCCGCGGCACCGGCTGTTTTCTCCTGCAGCGTCACATTCAGGCTGAACACCTGCTTACCGCGCACCACCTGCACCTCGATGGTGTCTCCCACCTGGTGCTGGTCCAAAACGGCGGTCACATCGCTGGTGCTGGACACCGCTGTTCCGTCTACGCTTACGAACATATCGCCCACCTTCAGGCCGGCCTTCTCTGCGGCCGAGCCCTCATCCACGCGCTGCACATATACGCCCAGTTGAGACACTCCTGCCTGCATGGCTGTTTGCAGGTCTGTAATGGCAACCACCTGGATGCCCATGGCCGGGCGCCCGCTGACATAGCCGTTCGCAATAAGCTGCTCTGCCACTTCCATGGCGGTATTGATAGGCACGGCAAACCCGATGCCCTCTACATCTGAGCCGCCGGATTTCGCGTTCACGATGCCCACCAGCTCGCCCCTCTCATTAAACAGGCCGCCGCCGGAATTGCCCGGGCTGACGGCTGCCGACATCTGCAGCAGCGTCATCGTCTGGTTGTTTACGGTAACTTCACGGTCCAGTGCAGAAATAATGCCGTCTGTCACCGTGCCGCCAAGCGTACCCAGCGGGTTGCCTACGGCCACAGCCGTCTCGCCCACCACCAGGCCGTCGGAATCGCCGATGACTGCGGGCGTCAGGCCGCTGGCGTCTATTTTCAGCACGGCGATGTCCGTTTTGTCGTCCGTGCCCACCACAGTGGCGTCATACTGCTGCTTATCGCTGGTGGTCACCTTCACAGTGCTCTGGCCTTCCACCACATGGTTGTTCGTAAGGATATAGCCGTCCTCCGAAATAATCACGCCGGAGCCCGCCCCGTTCGTGACATACTGCGTGAAAATGCCGTTAGTCTGCACCGCCTCCGTGGTTACCTCCACCACGCTGGGGCCCACTTTCTGCGCAATCTGCGCAATACTCATTGCATCGCCGTTTGCTGCAGTGGTGCTGGCGCTGGCGCCGCTGCCATCCTGCACCGCTTTATATACCACCGGGCCGGACGCCCCTTTGATGAGCGAGGCACCCAGCACACCGCCGCCAACGCCCGCCAGTGCGCATACCAGCACCAGCGCAACAGCGGCCAGCGCCTTTTTTGTCCCCGCACGTTTTTTCTTCGGCGGCTGTCCGGGCTGTTCCGGCCCATTCAGCGAAGGGTCCTGCGGAGGTTGTGTATACTGCGGCTGTGCATAGCCGTTCGAATAATCATATTGCCAATTGTTATCCATAATCCATGCCTCCCTGGCAGTTAGAGCGGCCTGCGCCTTACGGCCGGCCGGTTTTTCTTTCGTTCTGATATCATCTTATCCGGCGAGTGTGACAAAAATATCATGGACAGGTGAAAAAAGCGTGAAACAGCATACCCTCAAGTCAGCCCCCCCCCGGCACAGCCTGGGGCTTGCGTAAGCTCTGGAAGGGCATATACCGGCAAGCCTCTCAAGAGGCGCTGAATTCCCTGTCTCCTGTATTATTTGCTACGCACCCCGTAAACGGGGTGCTTCCCATTACATGCTGCATCTTTTGGGTGTTGAATACCATCCCGCTTCGCCCGAAACTGACAGCGAAAGCCTTTTCACTCTCCCCGGCCAGCCGGGGGGCGTTTCGCTAAAGCTGGCCAAATCAAACCCACCGGCTGGGCCGGTGGGTTTGGCTGACATGATAAGCGCCCGCTGCAGGCATTTCGCGCAAGGCGCGCGAGGGCTTATTTCGCCCGTTCCCCGGCGCTGCAGCCCGCAAACGAGCATCCGACAAATTTTCATGTCCGGCCGGCCCGCTGCCGATGGTCCGCTTCGCCCGGTGCCTGAAGCAAGGGCGCCTTTACAGGGCGGGCCAGCCGGTGGCTTTTTCCTTCCCAAAAAGCGCCACCCCGGCTACGGCCGGGGCGGCAGGGGCTTCAGGAAGAGTGAGGCGGCCGCGGTGCGCACTTCTTCTCTATGCACACCGCCACCGGCGGGTTCCCAGCTTCATGTTCAAACAACCGGATATCCACCTGATACGCCTGCGGGGGCAGAACACGGGCCCATGACAGAACGGCATCGCGTTCCGTGGTGCCCTGCAGCCCGCCGGAATAGGCGCATACCGTCAGCGCCCCGCCCCGTACAAGGGCCGCCAGCGCGGCATCCATTGCCGGCAGACTGCTGCGCGGCGTGGTGAACAGCGCATGGCTGCCGCCCGGAAGATAGCCCAAATTGAACATCACCGCACACGGCCTCCCCTCTTTTTTCAAAATGTCCGCCAGCCCGGCATGGTCTGCCCTCACAGCGTGCCCGATATGGGCAAGGCCCACGCTTTGCAGGCGCGCGTTGGTGGCGTCCACTGCCTGCTGCTGGATGTCCATCGCCAGCACACGCCCCTGCGGCCCCACAGCCCGGCACAGGAACACCGTGTCGTGGCCATTGCCCGCCGTAGCGTCTACGGCAAAGCCGCCCGGCCTGATGAATTCGCGCAGAAAGGCGTGGGCACAGGCCACCGCGTTGTCTGCCCCGGCGCGCACCCCGCGGCACAGCACCGGCCCGCCGCCCGCAAACCCGCACCTTTTCAAAAACGCCTGCGCCGCGGCGCCCTCGGCACGCGCCCAAAGCCCGCGCGGCCCGCCGGCGCACACGCGGCGCAGAAGGAACGTGCCGTATCCCCGGCCGCGCCATTCCGGCGCGATATATACGGCTTTTATCCACTCGCCCTCGCGCAGGGCGGCGCCGATGGCGGTACCGTCCTTCTCCAGCACCAGGGTGCCGGGGCAGCCGGAAAGGCCGGCTGCCCGCAGTAACGGCCCGTCCCCCTGCAAAACCTGCCGCACCTGCATCTTTCATTCCTCCCCCGCGCCCGTGCCAAGGTGTGCCGCACACGCCTCCCCTTCAGGCCCAGCCGTACGGCAGCTTCAAAAAAACCTGCGCGGGCACAGGGCCCCGCAGGCTGCCCGGCTCACTGCATAGTGCGCAGAAAGCCGTATCTCTCTTTTACAAAGCCGCGCTTTTCCAAAAATTCCTGGCTGGAGCCGTCCACCTTGCGGCAGGAGGCCGTGATGGCCGCACAGCCCGCGGCCTTCAGCTGCGTGGTCAGCGTCACCAGCAGCGCCGTGCCCACATTGCGGCGGCGGCGGTCTTCCCTCACGAAGAAGTCCTGTATCACGCCCACCTTTTTGCCCAACATCAGGCTGTCGCGCTGCTGCGCGTCGGCAAAGCCGACCGCCTCGTCACCCTCCCAGGCAATCAGCAGGCGGCGGGCACCGTCCTCAAGCGCAAGGGCATAATAGGCGTCAAACACCTCACGCGGCGGTGCCGCGCGGCTGTAAAGGCACACAAGGCCGTACAGCGCAGCTGCATCCTCCAGTCTGGCTTTTCGTGCCACCATACCCTTTCGCCTCCATTTCCATAGACAACAGCAGCCGGGCGCCGCCGTACAAAAGCAGATAAAACCGCCCCGCGCGGGGCCTGAGGGGCGCGCTTAGAAAGCAGCCATGTGGCCTGTAAAGCCGTAAATAGCCAGCGCCAGAATGCCGATATACAAAAGCGTAATGGGCAGCCCGCGGAACATGGCGGGGATTTTTTCGCTCTCCAGCCGCTTTTCGCCGCCCATTACCACCACGACGGCCAGCACATAGCCAACACCGCTGCCCAGCGCAAAGCCAAGCGTCTGCGCAAAGTTGAAATTCTGCACAGAGCTGATGAGCAGCGTGCCCAGAAGGCAGGTGTTGAATGTGGCCATAGGCAGCACTGCCACGGCGCGCCGCGCGCCGTCCACCCGGAAAATAATCACTGAAAACAGCAGCACCACAAAAAATGCCACCGCTGCGCAGGCCAGGAACACCAGCGGGCGGATATAGTCTCGATAAGGCAGCTGCGCAATCCATCCGTTGGCGAAGTAGCCCAGCGGCGCGCTGATAAGCTGCACTGCACACAAAAGCGAGCCAAACATCACGGTATCCACCGTGCCGTCGTCCACCAGCTTCACCACGCGCGAGACGCCCAGCGCGCGGGTGAACACAGCATTCTGTGCAAACACTGCCATCACGGCGTAGGCGAAGAACGAGGCCAGGGCCTGCAATACTTCCTTCATGCTCAGCCCTCCTCTACCCCAAGCTGGTGTTTTGCCGCCGTGACAAAGCCGCGCCACAGCGCCACAAGCACCGCCAAGAAAATGAACCCGCCGCTGGGCAGCGCGGCAATGGGCAGGATGGGCTTCTGGAACACCACCATACCGTACAGCGTGCCCGCGCCAATCACTTCGCGCAGCCCGCCTACTATCAGCATCACCAGCACATAGCCGATGCTGGTGATGACGCCCTTGCGCAGAGCCGTGCCCACGCGCTCACGCTGCGGGCGCTCGTACCGCTTCAAAATAATGGGGTCTGCCGCCAGAAGAGGCAGATACAGCCCCAGGGGGGCAATGTCCGTAGCGGGGAAAAGCTGTCCCACGCACCAGCGCACCCCCACATAGATAAGCGCTGCGCTGAACGCATAGGTCAGCCCGCGGAAGCGGAAATAGGAAAAACGGCTTAAAAGCGCCGCCAGGATGCGCGTGGGCGTAAGCAGAAGCAAAACGGCCACGCCCAGAATCACCGCGTTCTTCAGGCTGGTGGCCGCCACCACCAGAGGCGCCAGGCCAAGGCCCTGCATCACAACCGGGTTGTTCAAGAACACGCGGTCGCGCTTTATTTTCCTGCGCAGCTCTTCCGAGCGCCTGCGCTCTTCATTTGTCATCGCGCTGCGCCCCCTTTCCCACGTCGGCGTGAGGCGAACAGCCTGTCCAGAAAGCCGGTCAGCGCATTTACGCCCAGCACGGCAAAGCACACGCTGTTGTCGTAAGTGCCGAAATAGCGGAACATCATGGCCATAAAGCCCATCAGCACCCCATAGGCGAAGTGCGCCTTTGTCACCCGCGGGCGGGTGACGGGCTCGTTCACAAGAAACACCCCGGCAAACAGCAGCGTGCCGGTGAGCAGCTCATATTTTACAGACTGGTAACGCAGGTACAGCTCCTGCCAGGGCCAGGCAAAGCCCACATTGCCGACACGCGGGAAGAAAAACGCCACACACACAACGGCAAGGAAAAAGCCTGCGGGAATAGACAACGTAATATCCCGCCGCACCCACAGATACAGTGCGCAGGCAATAATCACCAGCACCGCCGTGGTGCCGATGGCGCCCGCGTAGTTTCCCAGCACAAGGTCCAGCGCGCGCAGGTTGGGCGTGCCGCCCGCGCGCAGCGCCATGGCGGGCGATTCCACCAGTGTGGCGTTCTGCGTGCTGGCAATGGTGAGTTGTGTAAAGGGCGCCGGGTAACGAAATACCTGCTGCGGCCAGCTTTCCGCAACCACAGCATAGCCCAGTGCCGAGGGGTTGAAGGGGTATTCGCCCCAGCCTCCGAACGCTTCTTTTCCCAGCACCACGCCCACGGCCACAGCTACCACCACAATATAATAGCTTACCGAAGCGGGCAGCATCATGGTGGTGACAAGCGCCATGGGGATACTGGAATTCTCGGCCGAATCGTGTGTGCGGCCGCGCATCCACGCCGTGAGGTGGTCGCACGCCACAGCTGTGGCCACCGCCACGCAGCACATCACGGCGGGCCGCCCGCCGTACAGATAACAGGCTACCACCAGCAGCGGCAGCATCATGAAGATGATGTCACGGTTTGCCTCGCGCGCGGGCGGCGCGCTGGGCAGGCTGTAAGTACCGTTCATCGTGTCGCCTCTTTCCGGTCAGATTTTTGCCGCCTCACAGGCGGCGCGCAGGGCCTTTACAGCAGCGGCAGGGTCCTGGGCGCCGAACACGGCGCTACCCGCCACCAGCGCGTTTGCGCCTGCGGCGGCACACTGGGCGCCTGTCGCCTCATTGATGCCGCCGTCCACCTCCAGAATAAGCCTCTCTTTTCCATGCGCAGCCGCCGCACTGTGCAGAAAGCGCAGCTTGTCCAGCGCCTGCGGCATGAATTTCTGGCCGCCGAAGCCGGGCTCCACGCTCATTACCAGCACAAGGTCCAGCTCGTCCAGATACGGCAGCACTGCCTCGGGCGAGGTTGCCGGCTTGATAGAAAGCCCGGCCAGCACGCCCTGTGCGCGGATGGCCCGCAGCGTCTGGCGCACATCACTTTTTGCTTCCAGATGAAAGGTGACCGCGTTTGCCCCCGCCTTTACAAACTGGGGCACATAGTCCAGCGGGCGCTCTATCATCAGATGAACATCATAAAATGCCCTCACCTCTTTGGCAAGTCCCGCCAGCACGGGAATGCCCAGCGAGATATTTGGCACAAACATGCCGTCCATCACATCTACATGCAGCATATCTGCCCCAGCCTGCACCACACGGCGGCAGCTTTCACCAAGCCTTGCGAAATCTGCCGACAGGATGGAAGGTGATATCCGTATCATATTTTGCGCGCCCCGCTTTCCCATTGTTTCAAAATTTCCGGCTGCCGCGCACAAAGGGGCGCTGCAGGCCATTTTTGTATTGTACCGCATCTGCCGCAGAAAAGCAAACTCGCTTCAGCCATCTTCAAGGCTCTCTACCAGCACGGCATCCACCTCTATGATGCTGCCGCTGCCGTATTTCTGCACCTTCAGATGCACTGTTTCCCCCAGCTTGTGGCCCTGCACCACCGCGGTCAGGTCTGCCGTGGTCTTCATCACCTTGCCGTCCGCCTCGAGGATGATGTCGCCCACCGTCACGTCGCTGCGCACAAGGTCGCTGCCCGGCGCAAGCTCTGAGATATAAAGCCCCTGCGCGGGCAGGCCGTTGGGAGGGCCGTTCACGCTTGTGAGGGCGATGACGGTGACACCAAGCACCCCGCGGTCCCGCACATAGCCGTATGCAATCAGGTTTTCCGCCACCGGCTGCACGGTGCGCGTGGGAATGGCAAAGCAAATGCCCTCAAAAAAGGCGCTGTTCATGCGGGCTGAATTGATGCCCACCACCTGGCCGAAGCGGTTCACCAGCGCGCCGCCGGAATTGCCGGGGTTGATGGCCGCGTCTGTCTGAATAAGCGACATGGTGACATTGCGGCCGCCGAGGGTGACGGTGACCTCTCTGTCCAGCCCGGAGATGACGCCCTGAGTGACTGTCCCATCGAACTGCCCGGCGGCATTGCCGATGGCCACGGCGCGCTCACCCACAGTAAGCGCGCTGGAATCTCCGAACTCCGCGGGCACAAGGCCCTCCCCGGCCACCTTTATCACGGCCAGGTCTGTCTTTTCGTCCACGCCTATCACGCGCGCGTTCATCTCGGTGCCGTCCTCAAACAGCACATTGATGCCCGACGCCCCCTCTACCACATGGGCGTTGGTGATGATGTAGCCGTCCTGTGTAAGCACCACGCCGCTGCCCATGGCAGACGGAGAAAGAGAATCCTGCTCGTAAACATGAATAGACACCACGCTGGGGGAAACGCGCTGAGCGATTTCGGCTGTGGTCAGCCCGCCGTCCGCCGTTTCGGGCAAATCGTGCAGCTGTATGGAAATGGGGGCCTCCGCCGAGGCATCAGGCCGGCGCGCCTGTGCGCCGCCAAGAAGGCGCGCCACCATGCCGCCCAGCGCCACAATGGCCGCCAGAGCAAGGCACAGCAGCGTCACCGTCACACTCAGCGCCCACCGCGGCGTGCGGCGCGGCGGGGCACCCTGTGTGCCGCCTGCCTGTGCAGCCTCTTCACTGCACGCCTGCTGCATCTGTTCCGGCTCCATCCTCCATGCCACCCTTCTGCCTTTCCGGCCATGCTTTTTCCTTCTCGCCTTTTTCTTTGCGCTTTTGCAGCTTCTGGCCTGCAGGAAGCGTAAACAGAAATTCTGTGTATTCGCCCGCCTTGCTTGCAGCCCATATCTTACCGCCGGACAAATTCACCAGCACCTTGCAGATATGCAGGCCAAGCCCTGCGCCAGAGGTATTCAGCCCGCGGCTTTTATCCTCTTTATAAAAACGGTCGAACACATGGGGTAGCGCCTCCGGCGCGATGCCCTCGCCCGTATTGCGCACCGCTACGGTGACAAAGCCCTTGCCCTGCGTGACAGAAAAGCGTATTTCGCCGCCCACACCACAGAACTTGATGGCATTGTCCACAAGATTGTATACCACCTGATATACAAGGTCTTCATCGGCATATACCATCGTCTTTGACGGTGCGAAGCCTGTAATCTGGATGCTGTTTGCCTCAATGCGCTGCTCGGCGGCAAACACCACGCCCGTGATAGTCTGCCAGATATCATAGCTGTGCGCATTCACCTTGTATTCGCCCGCCTCAAGCTTTGTGATGTCCAGCATATTCTTGATAAGCCGCGTCAGGCGGCCCACCTCCTGCGAGACGATTTCCAGATAATGCTGGTGGCTTTCGGGCGGAATGGTGCCGTCCAGCATGCCGTCGACAAACCCTTTTACTGTCGTCATGGGCGTGCGTAGCTCATGCGCGATATTGCCCATAAAGCTGTAGCGCGAAGAATCTATCTTCTCCAGATTTTCCGCCATGCGGTTAAACGTGGCGGCAAGCTGCGCCACCTCATCGTCGCCCTCCACCGGCACGCGGGCGGCAAAATCTCCATCGCCAAACTTCTGCGCCGCGTCGGAGATGCGGCGCAATGGTGTTGTCATATGCGAGGTGAGCACAATGGAAAGCACGCTGGATACCAGCAGCATCAGCCCGGCGGAAAGAATGAACATGGAAAACAGGTTCGCAATGTACTCATTCAGCCGCCGCGCGTCAGAGGACGCAAAGGCATAGCCGCTGGCCCCGTTCTCTCCAATGGGCTTGCAGGCTACATAATGGCGCGTGCTGAACAGCCCGTCCAGTGTGCCAAGCTCAGTATAGGTGCCGCGCTTCGCGGCACTGGCCAGCACGCGGGATGAAATGGACTGCCCCAGGTAGTTTTCTTCCTGCCCCTGGGTGCTGCACACCACCACCACGCCGTCTGCGTCCGTCAGAAATATCTGCCCGCCGGAGGCGCGCGCCGTAATCAGTATCTCGCGCTTGATATCCTCCACTGTTTCCTCGTCCCCGGGCGCGGCGCTGCCGCCCGCCTCCTGCAGGATACGGATGGTGTTGTCCACTGTGGCCAGCAGGTTGTCGTCATTTTCCGTGCGGAAGTAGCCCATAGCCAGATACATCTGGATGAACCACATCAGCGCCACACCGCACACCAGCAGAAATGCCGTGGAATAGAAATAGCGCGTGGTAATGCTTTTTCTCACCGGCCCGCGCCCCCCTTCCCCGGCGCACTGTGCCGCCGGATGTGCTGCAGAATTCAGTCTTTCACTTCAAATTTATAGCCCACGCCCCAAACGGTTTTCAGGCCCCATGCGTCTGAAGCGCCCTCCAGCTTTTCGCGCAGGCGCTTTACATGCACGTCGATGGTACGGGAATCGCCGTAATATTCAAACCCCCACACCTCGTCCAGCAGCTGGTCGCGCGTGAACACGCGGTTGGGGTGGCTGGCAAGGTAATAAAGCAGCTCCAGCTCTTTGGGCGGTGCCTCCACCGTTTTGCCCTTTACCTTCAGCTCATAGCGCGCCAAGTCCACCGAGAGGTTGTCATAGGTGATGAGCCCCTCGCGCGTCTGCTCTGCCGGCGCGCAGCGGCGCAGCACCGCCTTGATGCGCGCCACCACCTCTTTGGAATCGAACGGCTTCACCACATAGTCGTCGGCGCCAAGCTCCAGCCCCAGCACCTTGTCGAACGTCTCGCCCTTGGCCGTAAGCATAATCACCGGCGTGCTGCCCCTTTCCCGTATTTTGCGGCAAACTTCCCAGCCGTCCATTTTCGGCATCATCACGTCCAGCAAAACAAGGTTCGGCTTCTCACGCTCGAACGCCTCGAACGCAGCCTCGCCGTCATACGCCTGCGTGACGGCGTACCCCTCTTTCTCCAGATACAGCCGCAGCAGCTCACAGATATTTTTGTCATCATCTACAATCAGAATCTTTTCGCCCGCCATGCCATCGCCTCCCTTTTCCGGCATACCCCGCGCACCTGGCGCAGAGCATAAGGCCCCATGTGTTGTCAAAATCCCTCAGTATCCGTGTGCAATGACGAGCCGCAGCTCCCACCCTCGCGGCAAAGCCCGCGGCCGCGTATCACCCGCCCTGCTTTCCGCCAGAAAAGCTGCGCCGCCCGCCCTGCCGCATGCCCCGCTGCACGGCGAAAGCTCAAAAGCCCTTTCGCAGCACCAGCGGAACGGCGGCAGAGGCTGTCCCGCCTGCAAGGCAGGCCGGCTTCCCCTTTCCCGCAAGGCAGGCGCCGCCTGCGGCAATATGCGGCGACCGGGCCTGTGCGCCCAGCCGGCGCAGTGAGAAACAGACATGCCTCTTGCGCACTGATGCTTTCATTATACACGATAATTGTGTACAAAAAAAGTATTTCTGCCGTTTCGCGCCCAGAGCTACCGGTTGCGCGCAGGCCCTGCTTTGTTTATAATAGAAAGGAACATCATCGGAAAAGAGGAGCAATGTTATGAAACTGGGCATTCTGGGGCTTCCAAATGTGGGTAAATCCACCTTGTTCAACGCCATCACCAACGCCGGGGCCGGGGCAGCGAATTACCCGTTCTGCACCATCGAGCCCAACGTGGGCGTGGTGCCCGTGCCGGACGCAAGGCTGGACAAGCTGGCCGAAATATGGCAGACCAATAAGAAAACGCCCGCCATTGTCGAGTTTGTGGATATTGCAGGCCTTGTAAAGGGCGCCTCGAAGGGCGAGGGCCTAGGCAATAAATTTCTTGGCAATATCCGCGAATGTGACGCGCTTGTGCATGTGGTGCGCTGTTTTGACGGCACAGACATCGTACATGTGGAGGGCAGTGTGGACCCTGTGCGCGATATCGAAACCATCGACACCGAGCTCATCCTGAGCGATTTGGAGGTGGTGGAAAACCGCCTTGCAAAAATGGAAAAGGCCGGCAAAACAGGTGATAAAAAGGCCGCGGCCGCGGCCGCCTGGCTGGCTCCGCTTGCTGGGCATCTGGGCCAGGGCAAAAACGCCCGCACCTTCGCCTTCGATGAAGAGGATGATGAACAGACGGCCATGGTGCGCGAGATGGGCCTGCTGACCAAAAAGCCCATCATCTACGCCGCCAACATGAGTGAGGACGACCTTCTGGGCGGCATGCAGGAAAACCCGCACTACCAGACGGTGAAAAAGCTGGCCGGTGCCGAGGGGGCAAGGTGTATTCCCATCTGCGCCAAAACCGAGGAGGATATCGCCGATTATTCCCCCGAAGACAAAAAGGCCTTTCTGGCTGAAATGGGCATCGAGGCTACCGGTCTTGACAACCTCATTCAGGCCAGTTACAGCCTGCTGGGGCTCATCAGCTTCCTGACGGACGGCAAGAAGGAATGCCGTGCATGGACCATCCGCGCAGGCACCAAGGCCCCGCAGGCCGCGGGCAAGATACACTCCGATTTCGAGCGCGGCTTCATCCGCGCATCGGTGGTTGCCTATGACGATTTCGCCGCGTGCGATTTCAGCATGGCCGCCGTAAAGGCAAAGGGCCTGCAGCGCACCGAGGGAAAGGAATATGTGGTGAAGGACGGCGATATCATTGAATTCCTGTTCAATGTATGATTGCTTTTTACACCTCTGAAAGACAGGAGTACGGTATGGACAATATCATCGGCCTGATGGGCGCCATGGAGGACGAAATCGCCCCCCTGGCGGCCTGTATGGAAGCAAAAGAAAACATCACCCTCGGCGGCATCACCTTTACCAGCGGCCTTCTGGGCGGCAAAAAAACGGTGCTGTGCTGCGCCGGGGTAGGCAAGGCACAGGCTGCGGCTGCCACACAGCTGCTGTGCACCCACTTCGGCGCCACGGCTATTGTTTTTTCCGGCATCGCCGGCAACATGACGGACAAAATAGGCGTGGGCGACGTATGTTTGGGCGGCACGGTGGTCTACCACGATGGTGAGCCGCGCATGTTTGCCGAGACGTACCCGCACCTGCGGGAGTTCCATTCTGACGCTCGCCTGCTGGCCGCAGCCGCCTCAGCCTGCGAAGCGGCCGGGGTAAAGTATATCGTGGGCAAAATTGCCACCGGAGATCAGTTTGTGGGCGACGGGGCCACCAAGAAGGCCATTGCCGTAAAGTGCGCGCCCGACTGTGTGGAGATGGAGGGTGCAGCTGTGGCCCACATCGCGGCCAAAAACGGTGTGCCGTTCGTCATTCTGCGCGCCATGAGCGACAATGCAGATGAAAACGCCTATGAAACGCTGGTGGTAAAAGATTTCGATGTGAGCGAATACTGCCGCACCGCCGCCAAAATCAGTGCCGCTCTTATTGCGGCGCTGTGAAAAAAGAATGAGAAAAGGCACAGCCCGGCAGGGCTGTGCCTTTTATATTTCTATTCGGCCGCCGGCCTGTATCCCGGCCTCCATCAGCTAAGGGATATCGAATGCGTAGCGGCTGGCGACAATGAAGTTATCCGATACTGTCACAGGTGTGCCGTCTTCCAGCGTGAGGCACGAGCGCATCTCAAACAGGGGCTCGCCCTCCGGCACAGCCAGAAGGCGGGCGTTTTCAGCATCCGCCCGCACCATCTCCAGATGGCAGGTGCGCGTGCCCGCAGGGCACAGGCCTTTTTTCCTCAAAAGGGGATACAGCGGGCCGTTCAGGTCTTCTTTTTGCAGAAAGGCATAGGCCTCATAAGGATACACGGCGTTTTCCACCATCACGGGCTCTCCGTCCGCCGTGAGCACGCGCTGCGTGTGCAGCACACGCGCCCCGCCGCCAAGGCTCAGCTGCTGCTGTTCTTCAGGCGTGGCCATACGCACTGCACAGGCCAGCAGACGGTGCGCAGGGCGCATGCCGCACTTTTCACACGCCTCCTGAAAACTCAGCACATTCACGATTTTGCGGTGGAGTTTCGGCCTGGAGACAAATGTCCCCTTGCCCTGCTTGCGCACAAGACAGCCCTGGCTGCACAGTTCATCCACTGCTGTGCGCACGGTGCGGCGGCTCACGCGGTAATGTTCCATCAGCTCCTGCTCGCTGGGCAGTTTATCGCCTGTTTTCAGCTCGCCTGCTTCTATCTTCTGCTTGATGCCCTCCAGAATCTGCCTGTACAGCGGAATGGTAGACTGCCGCAAACGGCCCGCACTCTGTTCCATATTCTCGTTCCTTTTCCAAAAGTTCCCCAAAAACGGCAAGGCCTGCGCGCAAGGGGCTTTGCCGCCCCCCTGTGCCCTGGCTGCACTGTTTTGAAAATATCATAGCATACCCTTTATGGCTTTTCAAGAAATGCGCGGGCGCTCAAAGCACCTGTGCAAACAGTTTTTCTCTTTTTTCCGTCCGTCCTCTGCCGCAGGCCGTGATATTGCACAAAATGCGCCGTATATATTCGGGAATTCGCCCATTTCACTGTCGGTTGCTTGAAATAGCCGCGCCGTATAGCTATACTTATAACGTAACATAACGTCCTGTTTTGAAAAACTGCCGGCATCTGCTGCCGGGGCGTGATGAAGCGGAAAGGAATGATGTGGCATGCAGGAATACCGTATTTCCCGGGAAGAGATGCTGCACTGGTGCAGCATCCCAAAAGAGGAGCTGGCGCAGCACCCTGAGAGCAAGGTGCAGCATTTCATCATGAAAAAGGGGCGGCAGGAGGCCATGAACGTCGCCGCCGACATGATGTGCGAAGAGCTCGTGCGCAACAACGCGGCGGGCAGGCCCACAAAATGGGTGTTGGGCAGCGGCCCGGCGGACCATTACCCCCGCTTTATCGAACGCGTAAACCGCGAGCGCATCAGCCTGAAAAACCTGTATGTGTTCCAGATGGACGAATGCCTTAACTGGGAGGGGCGCAAATACCCCCTGGGCGTACACAAAATGAGCTGCGAGGGCCGCATGCGTGCACAATTTTACGATAAAATAGACCCCGAACTGAACGTGCCGGAAAGCCAGCGCATCTGGCCCACGCTGGAGGACCTGGACGGCCCGGACAGGCTTTGCGAACAGCTGGGCGGCATCGACACCGTGTGGGGCGGCGTGGGCTACAAGGGCCTTGTGGCCAACAATGAAACCCCGCTGGACCCCTACCAGCGCGTGACGCTGGAGCAGTATGCCAATTCCCGCACGCGCGTGGTGTACTGCACGCCGGATAACATCATCCAGTACAGCGAGCGCGATTTCGGCGGCTGCTACGACCTGTGCAACCCCATGATGCTCACCATCGGCATGAAGGTGATGCTCTCGGCAAAGCGCGCCGTATACATGATAACCACCGGCTCGTGGAAAAAGACGGTGCTGCGCGTGGCGATGTTCAGTGAGCCCACGCTGGAATACCCGGTGACGCTGTTCCCCAAATATGTGCCGGATATCACCCTTCTGTGCGATGAATTCACGGCGGACCATCCGCTGAGCCACCCGAACAGCCTTGTTTGCGAATGAAAGGACGGCGTGTATGAAGCCTGCAGATGTGCTGGTGCTGAATAATATCGGAGGCGGGTTCGACATTCTTGTAAAGCGCCTGCCGAACCCGCACGAGACCATCATGATGAAGCATATGCACCTGACGGAAGACCTTGCCAAAGGCGGCAATGTGGCCGTGGCCCTTGCACGCCTGGGCATTTCGTGTACCATTATCGGCAAGATAGGCGATGATGAGGCCGGAAGGCGGGATCTTGACTGGATGCAGGCCGCCGGGGTGGATACCAGCGAAGTGCTTGTAAGCTCAGATGTAGCCACCGGCCAGGGCATCGGCATCATTGCCGACAACGGCGATAATATCCTCATCACAGGTGAGAGCTCCAGCGAAAAGCTCACCTGGGAGGAGGTGCAGGCGGCCATGCTTCGCCGCAGGGGCGCGGGGTATTTTATCACCGGGCTTGAGGTACGCATGCCGCTGGTGCTGCGCGCTGCACAGCTTGCCAGGCAGCTTGGCATGCGGGTGATGTTCAACCCCAGCCCTGTGCCTGAAGGCGGCCTGCCCGCCCCACTGTACTATGTGGACGATTTTTTTGTAAACGAGGTGGAGGCCCAGCTTCTTCTTGGCCTGCCTGCTGCGGAGGTGGGCGACACCTTCGATGCGCGCGGCGTGTGCGAGGCGCTGCGTGCGCGCTACCAGCCCGCGCGCGTGTTTCTCACGCTGGGCGCAAAGGGCAGTTACTGCCTGGACGGGCAGCATTTCTTTTTCACTCCGCCCGTGCCTGTCACAGCGGTAGACAGCTGCGGCGCAGGCGACGGCTACCTTGCCGCCGTGGCGGCAAACCTTGTGTGGGGCAGGCCTCTGCCGGAGGCCTGCCGCTGGGCGGCAGGCTATTCTGCTTACGCCGTCACACAGCGCGAATGCCTGCCCGGCTATGCGGACAGGGCCACTGTTGAGGCCTTCCTCTCCGCGCACAGCGTCTAAGTGCATGCCTTGCGCAGCGCTGCATGGCTGCCGGTATTTTCTCTTTTATTCCGTTTGTTTTCGCATGCGGCATGGTTTCTCTCTCCTCCTGCCGCATGCGGCAGCAAGAAAAAGCCCCGCCCGTATTAGAATTACGGGCGGGGCTTTTTATGCTCTGTGCTGCCGTTACAAAAACTGCGAAAGCTGGCCTGCGTAAACATTCTCTGCATGCTGCAGGCGCTGGGCCAGCGCCACAGCGCCGGGGTTGGCGTTCTCGGCCTCCTTGATGGCCATGGTGAGGTCCGTCACGCCCATATGGTTTCCCTCTATCATCATCTGCGCCAAATTGCGCGAGGACGCATCGCGCATTGTCTTCATGGCAATGCCCATCTGGGCGCTCATCTTTGCCATGGCGCTTTCAGGCTTCACCTCACAGCCGTCTGCCGCCAGCATGGCGCGCGCCCGGTTCGAAATATCCTCATGTGTGGCAAGCTGTTCGTGTATCTTCTTTTTCAGCTCGGCGTCCTTGGTGATGCCTATCAGCTTGTTCAGCGTAGTCTGGCACATCTGCGTATTTTTCACCACGGCGCCCAGCAGCTTCTGCGTCTGGCTGTCCATATCGCGTCTCTCCTTCTCTGCGGTTTGCCTTGCTTTGGCGCACACGGGCGCTTGCGGCCTTTGCGCGCTGCCGTTAGTATGCGCATTCTGAATCAAAACATGCACCCCGGCTTAACAGGCCGTTCTCCCGGCCCTGCTGTCGAAAAAGTGTATCTCCTCCGCAAACAATATTTATATTCAACCCGACTGATAACTGTCACAAAATTTCATCGAATAAATTGTATATTCCAACAAAAATACCTCGCGGAAAAATTTTCTTTTTCTGTTGTATCTATGCAAAATCAGGCAATGTACATAGAAGCGCATGAAAACATCCGTCATATTGACGATTTGTTATGAAATTAACGAACAAATTCGTCAAGATAAAATTTTAAGTTTGGAGAAATTGTATAAATTCTATATAAAATATATTTAATTTTATGCAATTTGACATAAAATTCTGAAATTGTTATAGTATGGACAGAAAAGTGGAGAGAACCATCCGGCAAGGATCCACCGGATATCTTTTCGCGAAACCCACCAATGAAATCCACCTTTTGATGTGAGACAAAGGAGCGCAATATGAAAAAGGCAATCGCAATTTTTCTTGTACTGACCTTTTGCAGCATGTTGTTAGCCGGCTGCTCTGATGCCCCTGCAGACGGCAGCATTGCCGGCGGTACTTCCATTTTGAATATCGGCACCGGCTCGGTAGGCGGCACAGATAATACCGTGGTGGAGGCGATCTCCTCTGTGGTCAACCAGAAGACCGGCCTGAAGACCTCTACCATCACCACCAATGGAGGCACTGAAATCATCTATCTGCTAGAGACCGGCGACATTCAGGCCGGTTATTCCGGCACCATCGACCTGATCAATGCTTTGAACGGGGCCAGCTCTTTCGACCACGCCGTAGACCCCTCTCATATGCTGCAGTGCTTCGGCTTCGTCACATGGGATCTGCCCCTGGTAGTGCTGGATAATTCCGGCATTGAAAACTATGAGGATCTGGCCGGAAAGCGTGTCGGCCTCTCGCCGGTGGGTTCTTCCACCGCTGAGGTGCTGATGCTCGTTCTGGAGGCCTATGACCTGACTGACAGCGTCACCATAGAGAATTTCACCTGGAATGAAGGATACACGGCATTGAAGGACGGCCGTATCGACGCCATGGTGGGTTCCTGGGCCAACGGCGATCCCATCAGCGGGCTGATCGAGCTCAAAGCCACCAAAGATATTCGTATTCTGAATATGAGCGAAGAGGCAGCGCAGGCGGTGGCGCAGGCCAATGCGGGTGTGAGCAGCGGTGTGCTCACTAGTGAAAACGACGATTCTATCGCCCCCGGCGAAGAAGTGATCGCCCCTACCAATTCGGGTGTTATCATCGCCGATGCCAGCGTGGATGAAGAAAGCATTTATCAGTACACCAAGGCTGTGCTGGAAAATCTGGAAGAGCTGAAGGGCATCTCCAACTATTTTGACGCCTTTGAAGATGTTTGCATGAGCGTATGTGTAGAAGGCGTCCCCTTCCACCCTGGCGCGGCAAAAGCGCTGAAAGAAGCCGACCTGTGGGAAGACAGGTTCACTGTATATGACGGGGTATAACTCTGCCAGACAGTAGCTGTGATGCCCTCGTCGTGAGGCGCAGCAGGGGCGCCCGTGCAGGGCGCCCCTATTTTCAGGCAGGCAGTGAAAAAAGCATGCCTGCCGTGACGTGACAGGAGGTATCCATGGAAGCAACCGCCAAAGCCGGGCTTGCCCGTACACTGGACCGTGCCACCACCGTGGTGGCCGTTCTGATGAGCATCTATCATCTGGTGGCCTGCAACATCAACCTGTTTCAGGCGGGCCAGCACATCAACCTGCATATTTTGTTCGCGCTTGTTATTGTGTTTTTACAGGCCATTAAAATCAAGGAGGGCCGCCCCACCTGGCAGGGCTGGTGCATGATAGGCCTTCTGGCTGCCAGTATAGCAGTATGTGTGTATATTCATTTTAATTACACCAATTTCATGACTGCCCTGGGCGCACAGCCGTTCGATAAGGTATTCAGCGGCGTGTGCATTCTTTTGATCGTGCTGATTGCCACCCAGCGCACCTGGGGCTGGGTAATACCTGTCATCTCGGTCATCGCCCTGCTGTACGGCTATTTTGGCCCTTATCTTCCGGGGCCCCTATTCCATGGCGGGCTTTCTTTCTCCCGCCTTATCACCTATGTCACCACCAATTTCGACGGTATTTACGGCATGCTGGCCTCCGTGTCGGCAAACACCATCATCCTGTTCACCATCTTCGGCGGAATGATGGATGCCTTCGGCGCCATAGGCGCCATTATGAATGTGGCCATGTCTGCCTCCACCAAGATCCGCTCCGGCGGTGCACAGGTTGCAGTGCTTTCCTCCGGGCTAATCGGCTCCATCACGGGCAGCGTGGCCGCCAACATCACCCTTACAGGCGCAGTATCTATCCCTTTGATGAAAAAGCGCGGTTACCCGGCTGAATTTGCCGCCGCATGCGAAGCGGCGGCCTCCACCGGCGGGGCCATCCTGCCCCCTGTGATGAACGCAGCGGCGTTTATTATCGCAAGCTGGACGGGCATTCCCTATATCACACTGGTATTTGTAGGTATCACCCCCGCGCTGCTTTATTACGGCGGCATTGCTCTTAGCGTCTATATCAAGGCTTGCAAGCTGGGGGACGAAAAGGTTCGTGATGAAACGCTGACGGCCTTTCATTCCGCCTTCCTCAATCTGCTGGTGTTTATTATCCCGGTCATCCTTCTCGTCGTGCTGATGGTCATGGGAGAATCGGCGCAGAAATCGCTTTTCCTTGCCATTTGCTGTCTTGCGTTAGTGGGGCTAATCCAGCAATTCGTCATGCGGGAGGAAAAGCCCCTGCACGCCTTTGTCAAAAAGCTTCTGGCCGGCTTTGAAAACGGCGGGCGAACCGTGGCCAGCATCGCCGTTGTAATGGCCTGCATGGGCGTGGTCGTCCAAATGATGACTGCCACCGGTCTTTCCAGCAAAATAAGCCAATTCGCACTGGCCATTGCCGGGGATAATCTGCTGGTTTTGGCCATCGTGGTGGCCCTTACCTGCGTGCTGTTCGGCATGGGCATGCCCAGCGCCTCCGCATATATTCTTGCGGCCCTGCTTGGCGCACCTGCGCTGACCACCTTCGGCGTGCCCGTGGTGGTTGCTCATTTCTTTGTTTTCTATTTTGCCGAAATGAGCGCCCTCACCCCGCCGGTGGCGATTGGCTGCCTTGTGGCGGCCGGCCTTGCCAAGGCAGACTTTTTTAAGACCTGCCTCATTTCCATGCGTCTTGCCATTGTGGGCTTCGTTTTGCCCTTCCTGTTTTTATACCGCCCGGCATTGCTTTTGCAGGGCACTGTGCTTGAGTGGGCCTGGGCCGTGCTGATGGTAGTGGCTTTCCTGTTCTGCTTCATTGTATTCTGCGAGAATTTCTTCCGCACACGCACCACTCTGTGGGAGCGCATCATAGCCGGCGCCGGTGCCCTGTGCTGCGTGCTTCCTTTCTATGCGCTGGATTTTGCCGGTCTTGCGCTGTTTGGCGTGCTGATTATCAGCCAGGGGCGCAGGGTACGCCGCGAGCGCAGCCTGAAGCAGGCCGAATAACAGGAGGCCAGCCGATATGGGACAAAGTGGAAAAACCATCATCCTTTGCTGCACCATGGACACAAAAAGCCGTGAGGCGCTTTACCTGAAAGAACAGGTGGAGGCCTTTGGCCACGAGGTGCGTATCATTGACATGGGCATGAAAAAGCCCAGCCCTCCCGGTGTATTCATCACGCAGGCCCAGGTGGCGGGGCTCTATTACGAACAAATCGTCAGCAGCAATATCCGCAGCGAAGCTGCCGCCTATATGATAAAGGGCCTGAAAAGCATCGTGCGCCAGCTTTATGCCGACGGCCAACTTGACGGCATTATGGCCATCGGCGGCTCTGGCGGCACCACCATGGCTTCTGCCGCCATGCACGAGCTTCCGCTGGGCGTGCCCAAAATCGTTGTGACCACCATGGCGTCCGGCAATACGCTGCCCTATGTACAGGGCGAGGACGTTCTGCTTTTGAACCCGGTGGTAGACATCCAGAACCTGAATTTTCTGACAGAGTATATCCTGCGGCAGGCCGCCGCCGTGATGAACGGCATGATATGCTGCCGCCCGCTGGAGCGAGGTAAGAAAAAAGCCATTGCCATCACCTGCTTCGGAGTGACTACCCCCTGTGTAGACCGCTGTGCCGGGCTGCTGCAGGAGGAAGGGTACGAGGTGCTCATCTTCCATGCGCGCGGTTCTTCCGGGGGAAAGATCATGGAAAAAATGATTGCCGAAGGGCATTTCTGCGCCGTGCTGGATGTCACTACAACTGAGCTGGCCGACGAAGTGGCCGGCGGCATCTATTCAGTGGGGCCCCGGCGGCTGCGGGAGGCGCCGGCCCGCGGCATTCCCTACATCGTGGTGCCCGGTGCGCTGGAGATGATAAACCTTGGCTCGGAAGACACCCTGCAGCCCGCGCAGAAGGCCCGCACTCTGTATTACCACAGCCCAAGTTCAGTAAAAATGCGGGCCAATGGCGCAGAAATGAAAGAGCTGGGCGAAATTTTTATCCAGCGGCTGCAGCACAGCCGTCCGGGAATGACCAAGGTCATCATTCCGGCAAGGGGCTTCTCCAGTGTGGATATGCCCGGCAAGGTATTCAGCGACCCGGACGCCAACCAGATTTTCATCAATGAAGTAAAGTACAAGATGCCAGGCAACGTGCCCGTCATGATACAGGACAGCCACGTCAATGACCGGGCATTTGCCGATGTGCTCGTGCGCGAGCTGTTGCGCATGATGCCCAAAACACAGTATTGAGGAGTGCTTGAGACATGCGATTTACACGCGAACAGGTGCTGGCTGCTTTGCGCGGGCGCATTGCCCAGGGCAGGGCTGTGCTGGCAGCCGCTGCCGGAAACGGGCTGGTGGCTCGTGTGGAGGAAAAAAACGGCGCCGATCTGATCATCGTATATAATTCCGGGCGATACCGTATGAATGGGATTGCCAGCATTGCCGGGAACCTTCCTATTGGGGATGCCAACGCCATCGTGCAGGAGATGGGGCAAGAACAGATCCTCCCGCTGGTGCGCAGCACCCCGGTCGTGGCGGGCATTTATGGGGTGGATCCCACCCGCGACATGCGCCGCTTTCTGGAGGGGCTGGCAGACATCGGTTACAGTGGAGTGATCAACTTTCCTACCGTAGGCAAGCTGAGCGGCCCCATCCGGCAGGAGCTGGAGCAGGTAGGCCTGGGCTTTCCCCGCGAGGTGCAGCGCCTGCATCTGGCCGCAGAGCTTGGCTTTTTCACCATGGCATATTGCTATTGCCCGCAGGAGGCCCGCATGCTGGCCGAGGCCGGCATTGATATCATCGTCTCTCATGTGGGGCTCACCGCAGGCGGCGACGTAGGGGTGCGCACCGCCAGCCCGCTGGAAGAAGCTGCCGAAAGGACACGCGCCATTCTGGAGGCGGCGCTGGAGGTTCGGCCGGGCATCATCCCCCTGTGCCACGGCGGGCCCATCGTCACCCCGCAGGATGTGCAGAAGGTCATCCAAACTACGCCTGCCGTGGGCTTTGTGGCTGCCTCCAGCATTGAGCGCCTGCCGGTAGAAGGCGCCGTGGGCAGCATGGTGCAGGCCCTGAGGGCGGTGTCCCTGTGAGGGGCGGAACGCTTCGCCGGCCCGCCGCACGCACAGCTCTTTTTTATCTGCTTGGGGCGGCGGCGCTGACTGTGAGCCTGTGTGCCGGCAGCCTGAACGTTCTCTTTCCCATCCCCATGGGCGGGCCGGGCTATGCGGCGCTGGCTTTGCTGGTTTTCGCAATTTTAAGCTGGTGTTTGATGCTGGCCCCTATTGCCGTGACGGCGCTGGCGGTGCTGGTGCTGCTTCCCTTTACCGGTCTGATGGATTTCGGGCAGGTGGTTGCCACGGGCTTCGGCGACAGTACCTTCGCATTTTTTCTTGGCGTTCTGCTGCTGAGTGCCGCCTTCCAGAAAACGCCTCTTGGGCGCCGCATTGCGCTGGTCATTTTCCGCATATTCGGCTGCAAGCCGCGCTGTGTGCTGTTTGGCCTGATGCTTGCGGGCATGCTGCTTGCCATGTGGGTTACAGAAGTGGCCAGCGCAGCCATCCTTTACCCCCTGGCACTCTCCATTGTAGAGCAAAGCCGCGGCCGGGCAGACCATTCCACTCTGGCGCGCGTTCTCATGCTTGGCGTCGCGTGGGGGCCCGCTTTTGGCGGCGTAGCCACACCTATTGCAACCGGGGCAAACCTTGTAGCCGTGAATTATCTGGAGCAATATGCCGGAATAACCGTCAGCTTCGGGCGCTGGATGAGCATTGGCCTTCCCATTGCCGTCACGCTGCTGGCAGCCGGCTGGTTCCTGCTTGCAAGAGAGATACCCCGTGACGCAGAGGCCTTGCAGATGGAGGGAAATATCCCCCCCTTCAGCCGCAAAGAAGCCTTTCTGCTGGCGGATTTTCTGCTTGCCGTGCTACTCTGGGTGCTGGGGGATAAGGTCGGGCTGTCCAGCCATCATGTGGCCCTTCTGGCAGGGCTGGTGCTGTTTCTGCCCGGCATTGATGTTCTGGACTGGAAGGACACGGTCCGTTCTATCAGTTGGGATTCCATCATCCTTATCTGCAGCGGCATCGTACTGGGACAGGTGCTGTACCAGTACGGCGTTGCCGAATGGATGGCCGGGCTGTTGTTTATACCGGGGCTTTTACAGCAGGGCCTGTTTCTCACAGGCGCATATATCGTGCTCACGGTATCGGTTCTGAAAATCCTGTTCAGCAGCAACACAGTGGCAGGCGTTATTCTTGTACCCGTTATGATCACGCTGGCCGGGCAGCTTGGGGCCAGCGCCTGGGGTTTTGTGGCCCCCTGTATCTTTTCTTCAGCACTATCTTTTATCGTAATAACCTCCAGCCCCGTCAATGTGATACCCTATGCCTCCGGCTGCTTTACCCCCGGCGATATGGCCAGGCGCGGGACGGTAATGACGCTGCTTGCCGCTGTTATCATCGCCTTCTGGCTGATGCTGCTACAGGTGCGCTGAGCCGCTTTCCATTTTCCAGCGCACGGCACGCGCGCCCGCCGCAGCTCTGAATGCAAAAATCCCCTATGAAAGCCGTTTGGCCTCCATGGGGGATTTTTTCATATTGGGCCTGCAGAGCAAAACACTCCGCACCCGGCGCCCTGGCCCCGCCCAAAGCGCCATTATATCCTGCCGTACCTTTCGCACACAGCGCGGATATGCCTTGCCAGCCCGGGCGACAAAGAGGCCGCCTCACAGCGCCAGCGCCAGTTGCCGCCGCCTATGGTGCCGGGGGTGTTGATGCGCCCTTCCCTTCCAAGGCCCAGCCAATCCGCCATGGGCACCACGGCCAGCCGGGCCGGGCTTTGCAGCACGCCGCGCAGAAGGCCTGCCGTCTCGCCCTCTTCGGCGGAAAGGCCCAGATATTCCTTTGCGTGGCGCTTTTCCTTCGCGCGGGCGGTGCGCCACCAAGCCCGCAGGGTGGTGTTGTCGTGCGTGCCTGGGTAGGCCACGCAGTTCTCCGGGTAGTTATGGGGCAGATGGTCGCTGCCCGGGCCCGCGCCGAACGCAAACTGCAGCACCTTCATACCGGGGAAGCCCGTCTCTTTCAGCAGCGCGCGCACGCTTTCGAACATCTCGCCCAAATCCTCTGCCACAATGGCCGCGCCCGGCAAAGCGCGCAGCACCTCGCCCCACAGCCGCATGCCCGGCCCCTGCCTCCATTCGCCCTTCCGCGCGTTGGGCGCGCCGTAGGGGATGGCGTAATAGGTGTCAAACCCGCGGAAGTGGTCGATGCGCACGGCGTCATATAGTTCCAGCGAAAAACGCACCCGCTTTATCCACCAGTCATAATGCGTGCTCTCGTGCCGGGCCCAGTTGTACAACGGGTTGCCCCAAAGCTGGCCGTCGGCAGAAAAATAATCCGGCGGGCAACCCGCTACATCCCTGGGCAGGCCCGCCTCGTCCAGCCAGAACAGCTCGCGTCCGGCCCATACATCGGCGGAATCGGGCGAGACATAGATGGGGATGTCCCCCAAAATGCGCACGCCCCTTTCGTTCGCATACGCCTTCAGTGCACGCCACTGGGCAAAAAACTCGTACTGGCAGAACTTCCAGAAATGCACTTCGTCCTCGTGCCCGGCATACAGTTCCCGAATGGCGCCCGCCTCGTGCATGCGCAGCGCCTCGGGCCACTGCCGGTAATCGCGGCCGCCCTCAAGGCCCTTTGCCGTCATGAACAGGGCATAGTCCTCCAGCCACCAGCCCTGCTCATAGCAGAAATGGTAGTAATCGTCCGGGTACCATTTTGAAAACCGTGCAAACGCCTTACGCAGCACGGCAAAGTGCGTTTCGCGCACGGCGCCGTAATCCACGGCGCGCGGCGTTTTCCCAAAGGAAAGGCCGGCGTATTCCTGCTTTTTCAAAAGCCCCCTTCTGCGCAGGGGTTCAAAATCAATGAACCAGGGGCTGCCTGCAAAGGCCGAGCAGCTTTGGTACGGGCTGTCACCGAAGCCCGTGGGCGACAGCGGCAGTATCTGCCACACATGCTGGCCTGCGCGGGCCAGAAAATCCACAAAATCATATGCGCCTTTGCCCAGGGTGCCGATGCCGAACGGCCCCGGCAGGCTGGCCACCGGCATCAGGATGCCGCTTTCCCGCATAAAAGAATTCCTCCCACCTGCGCGCCGCACAGCGGCACGCCTGCAATTATTTGCATTATAGTACAAAACGGGTGGTTTTGGCATACAAAAAATCGGCGCTTTATTTAGTGCTTTTGACAAAACCGTATGATAAAATTGAAAAAAGATGACACGCGGCCGCCAGCGGCCCAAAAAGGAGGGCCCGCCATGGCCGGAACGAAAAAGCTGTATCACAAAGACGCATACCTGCGCGAATTCTGTGCCAGAGTGCTTTCCTGCACGCCCTGTGCAGACGGTATGTTCAACGTGGTGCTGGATGAAACGGCCTTTTACCCCGAGGGCGGCGGCCAGCCCGCCGACCATGGTGCTCTGGGCGCCGCACGGGTAATGGACGTACAGCTTCAGGGCGAAGCCGTTGTGCACCGCACCACCGCTCCGCTGCGTGTGGGCGAGACGGTGCAGGGCAATATCGACTGGGCGCGCCGGTTCGACCACATGCAGCAGCATACGGGCGAGCACATCACCAGCGGCATCATCAAAAGCCGCTTCGGCTTTGACAACCTGGGCTTCCACATGGGGCGGGAAAGCGTTGTGCTGGAATGTTCGGGCCAGCTGGACGCCGCCCAGCTGGCGGAGCTGGAGCTGGCCGTCAATGAGGTCATCTGCCGCAACGGCGAGGTGCGCGCCTGGTTTCCCCGGCCGGACGAGCTGGCCGGGCTTACTTACCGCAGAAAAAAAGAGATAGAGGGCGATGTGCGCATCGTGGACGCCGCCGGGGCGGACGTGTGCGCCTGCTGCGGCACGCATGTGGCGCGCGCGGGCGAGGTGCAGCTTGCCAAGTTTACCGGCGTCACGCGCCACAAGGGGCACACCGTAATAGAGGCACTGTTCGGCGCGCGCGCCCTGACAGATTACTTCAAAAAGCACAAGGCGCTTATGCAGCTCAGCGCCTTTTATTCTGCCCCACCGCTTCAGGTACCCCAGCGCGCGCAGGCCGAACGCGCCGCGTGGGAGCAAAGCGCCCTTGCCGCAGCGCAGGTGCAGCAGGCGCTGTTTGAGGCCGAGGCAAAGCTGTGCCCGCCGGGCACACCGGCGGTGCGCTTCTGCGAGGGCCTTTCGCCGGACGGCGCGCGCCGCTATGCCTGCGCCCTGGCAGAGGTTTGCCCCGCGGCGCTGGTGTTTGGCGGCAGCGAGGGCGCTTACGCCTGCGCCCTGGCCAGCCGCACGGCAGATATGCGCCCGCTGGGCGCGGCGCTGGCCGGGGCGCTGAACGGCAAGGGCGGCGGCAAGCCCGCGCTGTGGCAGGGCCGCGCCGCCTGCACGCGCGCGGCGGCCGAAAGCGGGGCTGAACGCATTTTTGCGGAGGCCGGGCTGTGAGGCCGCACCCTCCCGCGGCAGGGCGCATCGCCCTGCTGGACTGGGTAAAGGCCGCCGCCATCGTGAACATGGTGGCGTACCACGCGCTGTACGACGCGGCATTTCTGTTCGGGGCGGCGGGGGTGCAGGCATTTATGCGCTCTGCCCCCGCCCACTGGTGGGAGAGGTGCATCTGCAGCGCCTTTATTCTTGTTTCAGGCGCGCTGGCGCTGCACAGCCGCAGGCCCTACCGCCGGGCGCTGGCTGTGTTCGGCGCCGGGCTGCTTATCACGGCCGTGACGCTGGTGTTCACACCGCAGCTTTCCATCTGGTTCGGCATCCTGCACTTTCTGGGCCTTGCGGGGCTTCTTACCGCGCTGGCGGCGCCTGTCCTGCGGCGCGTGCCGCCGTGGGCGGGCCTTGCCGCCTGTGCGGCGCTGTTCTGGCTGACGCACACCATCCCCTACGGCCAATGGCCCTGGGGCGCGCCGCTGCCGCAGGCGCTGTATGACGCAAAATTTCTTCTTTTCCTGGGCTTCTGGCCCATGAACAGCGGGCTTACCTCCAGCGATTATTTTCCGCTGATGCCGTGGCTGTTTCTGTTCTGGGCAGGGCTGTTCGCGGGGCGGGCTGTTCCCAGCACGCCCCTTGCGGCGGCATGCGCCCGTGTGCCGCGCTGCCGTGCGGCGGAATGGCTGGCGCGCCATGCCCTTATTATCTATGTGGTGCACCAGCCCCTTGCAGCCGGGCTTGTGTGGCTGATTCTGCGCTTTGCTTGAAAGGGCGCGGCAAACCTGTTAGAATGGTGATATTGATATGCAGACGGCCCGCCGCATGACGCTGGCGGAAAGCGCGGTGCCGCCGCACAGGAAAGATGAGGCGAGATGATTTGAAACTGGAAAAGGGCACGGTGCGCACACTGGCGCTTGTTTTGTTCGGCGCCATTCTGTTCTATTGGGCGCTGGACCATTGGGACCTTTTGTGGGACGCCGTGCGCCTGTGTGCAAGGCTGATGTTCCCGTTTTTCCTGGGCTTCTGCATCGCATTTGTGCTGAACGTGCCCATGCGGGCGCTGGAGAAGAAGTTCTGGCCGCAGACAGATAAAAAGGCGCTGAACGCCCTGCGCCGCCCCACCTGCATTTTGGTTTCGCTGGTGCTCATTCTGGCCATCCTCACCGCGGTGGTGATGCTGGTGGTGCCGGAGCTGGTGAACGCCTTCGGCGTCCTGGCAGACCAGGTGCCTGTTTTCCTGAAAAATGCGCAGGCATGGCTTCTGGCGAACGGCGACGCCTTCCCCGCCCTGCAGGACTGGCTGTCTTCCGCGCAGATAGACTGGAACAGTATCGGCAAAACGCTGTTCGGCTATGTGACCACCGGCGCGGGCAACATTCTGGGCGGCACCGTACATGTAGTGACGGGTATTGCAGGCGGCACCACCAACACCATCATCGCCTTCATTTTTGCTTTGTATATCCTGCTTGGCAAGGAAAAATTCAAACACCAGCTTATTGTGCTGGGGCAGGCCTTTCTGCCGCAGCGCATGTGCGGCGCACTGGCCCATGTGGGCAAGGTGGCGGCGCGCACGTTTGCCAAATTTGTCTCAGGGCAGTGCATCGAGGCATGCATTCTTGGCACGCTGTGCTGGCTTGGCATGCTGCTGTTCCGCTTCCCCTATGCGCCCATGGTGGGCGCGCTGGTGGGCATCTCGGCCTTGGTGCCCATTGTGGGCGCGCTGGTGGGCACTGTGGTGGGCGCCTTCATGATCATGATGGTAGACCCCATCCTAGCTGTGTGGTTCGTGGTGTTCCTGCTGGTTTTGCAGCAGATAGAGGGCAATGTCATCTACCCTCGTGTGGTGGGCTCTTCTGTTGGCCTGCCGCCGGTGTGGGTGCTGGCTGCCGTTACGCTGGGCGGCAGCCTGTACGGCATTGCGGGCATGCTGTTCGGCGTGCCCACGGCCAGCGTGGCCTATACGCTGGTGAAAGAGGCCGCCGCACGGCGCCTTGCCGCAAAGGCGGCGGCCAGTGTGGGCACCCCTGCACCGCAGGCCGCGCACGGCGAAGCGCCCGCTGGGGAAGGGCAGCCCGCCCCGCCTGAAAAGCCCGCTGCAAAACGCGCGCGGCAGACAAAGAAAAACGGCGCCGGGCCAGCCCAGGGCCGGTGACGTATGCGCCATAGCCGGAAAGGAATTTTCATGAGTTTGCTGTCAGATGCAAAAAGCATGCTGAAAAAAGACCCCGCAGCCCGCAGCCTTGCGGAAGTGATGCTGCTGTACCCGGGGTTCCATGCGCTTATTTTCTACCGCATTTCCCACTGGCTGTTCGGCCACCGGCGCTTTTTTCTGGCGCGCACTGTCAGCCAGTGGGGGCGGGGGTTCACTGGTATTGAGATACACCCCGGTGCCACCATAGGTGAAGGGCTTTTCATTGACCACGGTGCAGGCATTGTGGTGGGCGAAACGGCAGAGATAGGCAACAACGTCACCATCTATCACGGCGTCACCCTGGGCGGCACCGGCAAGGATGAGGGCAAACGCCACCCCACGGTGTGCGACAATGTGCTTATCGGCACAGGCTGCAAGGTGCTGGGGCCCATCACCATTGGTGAAAACAGCCGCATCGGTGCAAACAGCGTGGTGCTTACCGATATTCCCGCCAACGCCACCGCCATCGGCATCCCAGCCAGCGTGGTGCGCATCAACGGCAATAAAGTGGTGCACGAAAGCGAAGTGCTGAACCAGCGCGATTACCCCGACGTGGTGCACGCCGAGCTGGCGGCCCTGAAAAAGCGTCTGGAAAAGCTGGAACAAGAGCAAGCGGAATAAATTTGCACCATGGCCATCGGACGTGCCGGCAGTTTGCACAGCTTTCCTTGAGGCCCGGTGCCGGCCGAGCCTCCGGCTTGTACAATGCTTCCGCCTGCATAAAGCGCCTTGCCGCTGTTCAAGCAGCCGCAGGGCGCTTTTTGCTTATCCCCTGCCGATATTGATTTCTTTTTCCTTCTATCGTTTTGCTGGCGCCTCGCTTCGCGCAGATCTTTTTTCTTCGTATGGCAAAAACGTTTTGGAACCGCTGGCCCTTCCCCTTGTCTTCATTTACAAAACAGAGGGCGCCCTGTTTTGGCTTCGGCTGCGGGGCCTTCTTTTTTGCATTACGGCACGGTCAGCGCACATATTCCCGATAGAGAGGTGCTGTAGGCCGGGCTGTAAGACCCCTGACCCCTTCGCCGGGAAACACAGGCGGATAGGCACGGCCTGTGGCGGTAGAAAAATCCGCCTTCTGGCCTCATAAGCCCATCACCTTGATGCAATCAGGTCCCATGGCGGCCGTCAGGCCCGCCATGGGGCGTTTTTCGTATCTTCTGTATTCGTAGCAAGAAACAAAGAGCAAAGCTATACTGTACCGCCGGGAATGGGGGCACACGCCGCGGCCGGGGTGATTCTCCGCCGCCCGCCTCTGGTATATCAGACTTGATTGCAGCGGCAGACGCCTTGTTTCATAAAGCAGCGCCTTCATTCGAAAGAATATCTGCCTGCTGCATGCGGGCATTTCATTTTGCAAGACCGCAGACGCCTTCCCAGTGTGCAGGGATTAACGCCGCTGCACATCCAGTACAGCGAGACAAGCCCGCCGGGCGGCAGCACAGGCCCGGAGAGCAGAGTCATTTGCAGCACAAAAAGGCCCCTAGAGGCCGGACGCTTCCGGGGCCTCAAAGCTGGCTGATACGGCAGAAAAGGGAAACCGCGCCGCTGTGCGCATAAGCTCTCTATCCTGCGGGGAAAGCTGCACACCCGGCCCTGCCTCTAAGCCGGGCCGCCTGCGCACACAGTTAATACAGCATGCTCTCAGGCCGCCTTCTGCTCGGTATCCTCGAAAATGGCGCGCAGGCCGCCCAAAAAGCCTTTTGTCTCTTCCTCTGTGCGGCAGCACCGGAACAGGAAAAGCAGAAAGGTCGCAAGCCCAAAGCACGCCTGCCCGCCCTCCAATGCAGTATAGCCCCGCGTGCTCATCCACAGGCGGGCAGCCATCTGTTCCTGCGTGAGGCCCAGCCGGTGCCTTGCTTTCAAAAGCTCACAGCGAAGGTAATGTTTCATGGCGGTTTGCAGCAAATTTCTCATTGGCAAATTCTTCCTTTCTCAGAATCTACCAAAATTTTACTGAGAACAGGAAGTGCACACCATGAACTGCACTTCCTGAAATGAAAAATGTTAAAAAAACGCAGCCCCATGGCAGGCCTGCCATGGGGCTGGTATAAAGGGAAGCGGGGTTTAGGCGCCGTTTTTCGCAAAGGACAGATTTAATTTGAACTGCAGGAAGCGCCTGTTTGTATACGGCGCAGGCATTGCCTGCCTGACGGGCAGCGCAGCGGTGCATGCGGCACCGTGCAGGCAGGACAGAATTCAGCTTTCCATATAAAAAGGCAAGGTACACCCGTGTATAGAACGGGTGATTGTATCTATATCCCGGCGCAGGGGCTCCGTGAAGCCCGCGCCTTTTTATGTTTCTTTTATTTTGTGCCGTTGAGTGCATTCTCTGCCTTCGGGATGAAAATGCCGGGCACATCTTTGGCGGGTGCCGCTGTTTTTCCCTGCACAGTGCGCAGATATGGGCACGCAGGGCCCGTGCTCCTGTTTATTGTGCTTTGTGCACAGGCGTGCAGTTCCAGCTTCGCCTGTTCCCGGTTGTATGCAGAGAAAACACGGGCCTCTGCGGGGTGCGCGTCGTTTGCATCTCTTTTATTTTGTGCGGCATTACACATCCTCACGCCTTCGAGGCGGGAACCGGCATTTTCCGCCCCAACCCCTATTATGAACAAGGCTGTAAAAAGGCATGGAACCCGGCAGCTTTCACTGCCGGGCCCCATGTCCCCTGCTGGAAGAAAAAGAAGTTAAGCTTTTGCCTTGTGCTCCCTGTGCGGGCGCACGGGCACGCCCTTTCCGCACGCAGGCGCACGGGCCCGGTTCTGTACGTTCCCGGCCAGCCTGCGGATGAGCCTGCAAGATGCCAGAGGCCCCGGCAGTTTTTTGACTGCCGGGGCCTCTGTTGCAGGGATATGAGAAATATGAGGAGATAGGCTTGTTTTCTGTGCTCCCTGTGCGGGCGTATAGGTGCACCTTACTGGCCGAAGGGCCGCGTTATTTGGGCGTGCCGTTTCGGCACACGGGCAGGCGTTATAAGCCCTATGTAGGAACATAAACGCACCCTTTCGGGCTCGGAACAGGCGTTACAGCCCCGGCGGCCGAAGCCGCCGGAGGGGGGCAGGCCGCACCAGTTAGAAGAAAATATGAGAAGATATGCTCGTTTTCTGCGCGCCCTGCGCGGGCGCGCGGGTGTGCCTTACAGCCCGAAAGGCCGCGTTATTTGGGCGTGCCGTTTCGGCACACGGGGCGGGCGTTATAAGCCCTATGTAGGAACATAAACGCACCCTTTCGGGCTCGGAACAGGCGTTACAGCCCCAGAAGTGCGCGCACATCCTGCCAGAACCCCTGCCAGCCGTCCACGGCCGTTTTCGGGTTCGGCTTCTGCCCGGCTGGCGCCCCTGTGCCGCCGGGGGCGGCAGGCGGGTCCGCCTTTGTCACCGTCAGCGTGGCCGCATTCGAATATGCCTCTATGGTTTTCTTCGTCTCTGTGCCGTCCGCGCCGACCTCTGTGTACGTCAGCGTCACCTTGCAGCGGTACTGTGTGCCGCTTTGGCCCAGCGCCGTGCTGGCCAATGTGTAGGTGCTCTGAAGCCCCACGGCGCCCCAGCCGTCGTTTTCCGCCAGCGTGCGGGCGGCCTGCGGCTGCTTCACTTCCCAGCTGTAGCCCAGTGTGCCCAGGCCATGTTCTGACACGGCCTGCACCGCAAAGGACGCGCTCTGTCCCTCTTTCACGGTCATGCTCTGCGGGTGCGCCGTGAGCGTAATGCCCGGCACAGCCATGCCGGATTCATCCTTTTCCTTCACGCCCAGCGTAAGCTTCGTGATGCCGGAGACGGGGATGTTTGCGCCGAGCGCATACGTCTTGCCGTTGTCCGCTATCCAGATGAGGCTGTCTTTTCCGGGGCTGTGTTGCTTCCCGCCCACGCAAGGTCTTCATAAGCGGGCCGGTTGATGTTTTCAGCGCCCTCCGCCATCACCACATTCATGGTTTTAACAGGGCCCGCCTCGCCCTCATAGCCGCCGTCCCGCGTCTTCAGCTTGAACTGGCCCAAATCCAGCGCCACGGCATGCAGGCTGTTCTCCTGCCCCAGCGGCACTTCGAAAACGGGGCGCAGCCCCATACCGCTTCCATTGCTCGCGAATGGGAAACGACCCTCATAGTCTGTAGATTTATAGGCTGTCTTTTGATCATTCTGATGTTTTCCTTTTGCCCCCGGGTCTTGCGCCCAAGAACCTGTCCACGCCGGGTTTTTCACATAGCCCCTGCTATTCATTAAAGAATATTCACTATTAGGCAGCCAGTTAAATTCGTCTCCTTGAACCCAGGTTGCACCGCATGAAAGCGCCCGTGCCTTATATGTTATGCCGCCCACCTTATAATCCTTGCCGAAAATAAGGCCAGCACTGTTTGCCTCATTCCAGTTTGGCCCGTCTGTCAGCACATGGTTGCTCAGGAATATCTGGTGCTCATATATACTGCCCAGTTCTTCTGAATCTTCTTGCTGCTCGCTTACCTTTTGGCTGTCCCCCAGATTTACCGCCTGGTCAGTCAGCACATAGGCATTGATAGTGCCGCTGAAGGTGAAGGGCACCCACTTCAGGCCAGCGTGGACTTTGTGTTCACGAACTTTATAAGTTGTAAATTTCCCGCCCTCTGTATTATTGTCATCCATGGGGAACCAGTACGTCTGCCCCGCCACGGGCAGGTTTGTGCTTACCTGCGCGCTGCCGCCGTCGCTGCTGCTTTCCGAACTGCCCGCTGCCTGCGGCTCGGGTGCATCCGCCTCTTCCGCAGGCTGCACGGCCTCTTTTTCCTGTGCAGGCAAAGACGCCTCTGTTTCCCCCGCCGGGGCAGAGGCTTCTTCAGCCGGGGCCGCCTTGTCTTCCTCCGGCGCGGAGGACTGCGCCTGTTCCGGCGAAGAGCTGGCCGGGGCGTTTTCCTGTGCCGGGGCGCTGCCCGCGCCTTCTGCGGCCTGTGACGGGGACAGCGCCGCATCCGCAGGCTCCTCTGCATACATGGGCACCGCCGTGCACAGCGTCAGTGCCGCCAGCGCACCCGCCAGCAGGCGGCGCCATACCCTGCCGCACACGCGGCTTTCCGTTTGCTGTTTCATTGCTGCGTTTCTCCTTCCCTGTTTCCACAAAGTGAATTCTTGCGGCATGCCGCAAGAAGAAAAAGGGGCCCCTTTTTGGGCAAAGCCCAAACACAGAAAAGGCCTTCTTTTTTCTTATTCTAGCAAAGGGAACTATTTCCTGTCAAGAACCATTCTTAATTTGCGCGCACAAAATTTTGCGGGCGCACAGGCGGCAGGCGCTTACTTTTCGCAGATATGCTCCAGCGCCTTTTCCAGAATATCCTTCACATGGGCATCGTTCAGGGAATAATATACGTTTTTGCCCTCCTTGCGCGAACGGATAAGCTTTGCCGTGCGCAGCGCGCGAAGCTGGTGCGACACGGCGCTGGTGGTCATATTCAGCAGGGCGGCCAAATCGCCCACGCACAATTCGCCCTGCTCCAGCGCCCAAAGAAGCTGGATGCGCGTGCCATCACCCATCACCTTGAAAAAATCCGACAGGTCGTACAGCACAGACGTATCCGGCATGCTGGGGCGCACAGCCGCCAGCCTCTGCTTTTGCCCACAGGCACGTTTTTCCGCGTTTTCCATTGATTCAGGCGCCCCCATTCCGCTTTTTCGGCCAAGCAAACACACAGCGCGGCCCTGCTGCCGCTGTGCACAAAACCGCGTGTTTTTCTTAGTATAAGCCTTTTTTGCGGGAAATGCAAAATTTTTTCTGAAATATATTGACATTTGAGCAATTGTTCAACTATAATAACAGCAGAACGAACCGCGGCCCGCCTGCGGCGATATAAAAGGAGGAACCCCGCATGAAAAAAACATTTAAGCTGGACGAAATCGACTGCGCAAACTGCGCGCTGAAGCTGGAGGAGGCCCTGCGCAGGGTGGACGGCGTGCAGGAGGTAAAGGTGAACTTTCTTTCCCAGAAGCTGACGCTTACCGCCTCGGACGACGCCTTTGACGCCGTGCTGAAGCAGGTGGTGAAAACCGCCCGCAAGGTAGAGCCGGACTGCGAGATTATCTTGTAAAACACGCCGGGCGGCGGGCGCGCCGCACAAAGCATTTTTTAAGAGGAAAGGGGCTTTTTCCCATGAGCAGAAAGCAGAAGAGAGGGCTTGCCCGCATTGGTGCGGGCGCCGTGCTGCTGGCGGCGGCATGGCTGCTGCCGCTGGAGGGGTGGGCCTCGCTGGCGGCCTTCGCCGTGCCCTATGCCGTGGTGGGCTGGGATGTGCTGTGGAAGGCCGTGCGCAACATTCTGCACGGGCAGGTGTTCGACGAAAACTTTTTGATGGCGCTGGCCACCGTGGGCGCGTTTGCCACGGGCGAATATTCAGAGGGCGTGGCGGTTATGCTGTTCTACCAGATAGGCGAATGGTTTCAGCGCTATGCGGTGGGGCGCTCGCGCAAGTCTATTACAGCGCTGATGGATATCCGGCCGGACCACGCCAACCTTGTGGGGCCGGACGGCACCGCGCAGGAGGTAGACCCTGATGAAGTAAGCGTGGGCAGCACCATTCTGGTAAAGCCGGGCGAGCGTGTGCCGCTGGACGGCACCGTGCTGGACGGCGACAGCATGCTGGACACAGCGGCCCTCACCGGTGAAAGCGTGCCGCGCCACGCGGCGGCGGGTGACGCCGTCGTCAGCGGCTGCATCAACGGCAGCGGGCTTCTGCGCGTGCGGGTAGATAAGCCGTACGGTGAATCTACCGTGGCCAAAATTCTGGACCTTGTGGAAAACGCAGGCGAGAAAAAGGCCAAGGCAGAAAACTTTATCACAAAATTTTCCCGCTGGTACACCCCTGCCGTGGTGATAGCGGCGCTGGCGCTGGCCGTGCTGCCCCCGCTTGTGCTAGGCGGCGGCTGGGCCGGCTGGGTGCACCGCGCGCTTATCTTCCTTGTCATCAGCTGCCCGTGCGCGCTTGTCATCAGCGTGCCGCTGTCTTTCTTCGGGGGCATCGGCGGGGCCTCCCGGCGCGGCATTCTGGTGAAGGGCGGCGCGTATATGGAGGTGCTGGCCAATACCGGCACTGTGGTGTTCGACAAAACGGGCACGCTGACAAAGGGCGTGTTCAGCGTGACGGCCGTGCACCCGCATGAAATAGACAAAGCGCAGCTTGTAGAGCTGGCCGCACTGGCCGAAAGCTATTCCACGCACCCCATTGCGGCCTCGCTGCGCACGGCCTACGGCCAGGCGCCCGACACCGCGCGCGTGGCAGATTATGAAGAGCTCTCCGGCCGGGGAGTGCGCGCCAAAGTGGACGGCCGCACCGTATGCGTGGGCAACGGCAGGCTGATGGACGAGGCCGGTGCCGAATGGCACGAATGCCACCTGACGGGCACGGTGGCGCATGTGGCGGTGGACGGCCGCTATGCCGGGCACATTGTCATTTCCGACGAGGTGAAGCCGGACGCCGCCGCAGCCATTGCCGCGCTGAAGGCGGCAGGCGTGCACAAGACGGTGATGCTGACGGGCGACGCCAAAGAGGTGGGCGAAGCCGTGGCAAAGCAGCTTGGCATAGACGAGGCGCACACACAGCTTCTGCCCGCCGGCAAGGTGGAGCATATGGAACAGCTGCTGGCAGGCCAGCCGAAGGGCGAGGCACTTGCCTTTGTGGGTGACGGCGTGAACGACGCCCCGGTTCTGGCCCGCGCCGATGTGGGCATCGCCATGGGCGGCATCGGCTCTGACGCAGCCATAGAGGCCGCCGACGTGGTGCTGATGGACGACAAGCCCTCGAAGCTGGCCGAGGCCGTGCGCATCTCGCGGCGCACCCTGCGCATTGTGCATCAGAACATCGTGTTCGCGCTGGCAGTGAAGGCGCTGGTGCTGGTGCTGGGCGCGCTGGGCATGGCTAATATGTGGGAGGCCGTGTTTGCAGACGTGGGCGTGATGGTGCTTGCCATTCTGAACGCCATGCGCGCGCTGAAGGCGCCGCGGGAATAGCACCTCCGGCGCATATTCAAAGTCAGGCCCCCGGCAAAGCCGGGGGCTTGCGTATGCTCTTCCAGGGCATACGCAAGCCTTTCAAGAGGCACTGAATGCTCTGTCTTTTGCATCACTTGCCCCGCCTCCCGCAAACGGGGTTCCTCCCGCTGCGTGCTGCCTCTTTTTGGGATTGAATGCCATCCCGCTTCGCCCGGAACTGACAGCGAAAACCTTTTTACTCTCCCCGGCACAGCCGCGGGGTGGCGTTTTGCTAAAACAAATAAAACAGGCAGGCGGCCTGCGGGTTCCCCCGCAGGCCGCCTGTTCTGTGTTTCGTTATATGCTTTGACGATATCCCCCCTGCTGGGGCGGGGAAAAGCTTCCGCCTCAAACAGCGGGCGAAGCGGGGAATGGAAAGCGGCCTCGCGGCCAGTAAAAAAGGCCTTCTGAAAAAGCAGTGCCCGTTTACGGGCTGCCGTGCAGGTGATGCAGGGGGCGGGTTCTATTCCATGCCTTCTGAGGGGCCTGCCGGCACAAAGCGGCACTTTCAGAGCTTGCGCACGCCCCGGCTTTGCCGGGGGACATGGTTAAAAAAGCCGCCGGATGTGCGCCGCAAGAGGCTTCGGCCTCCCGCGCCGGGCAAAGCCGTCTGCGGGCAGCGCCTCTCAGGAACAAAAGCTCTGCTGCCGGAACGGCCCTTTCCTCCCCTGTTTTCGGGCCGCAGGCAGGCTGAACCCTTCTGCGGCCCGCGACGCGTGCCGGCAATGCGCCAAGCGCCCTCCACACCGTATAACTGCCGCCGCTGCCTGCCCAGGGGCCGAAGCAGAGGCCGGGGCCCCGGCATGGCCGGCGCAGAAAAGAGGGCTTTCCAGCCTATTGTGTGTTTGCCCAGGCCAGATGCGCTGCGCCAGGCTGCCCGGCGCGCGCCCTATTAAGGTGAAAGGAGCCTGCGCGCCGCACGGCCGTCACCCCAGCATGGGCTTCAGCAGAAGGAAGTAAACCAGCACCACGGCGCCCAGCACGATGCGGTACCACCCGAACACCTTGAAATCGTGCCGCTTCACATAGTTCATCAAAAAGCGGATGGCCAGCATGCTCACCAGAAAAGCCGTCAGCATGCCCACGCCCAGCACGGCCAGCTCGGCAGCAGAGAAGGAAAGGCCGAATTTCAAAAGCTTGATAAGGCTGGCGCCCGCCATGACAGGAATGGCAAGAAAGAAGGTGAACTCTGCCGCCAGCGTGCGCGAGCAGCCCAGCAGGATGCCGCCCAGAATAGTGGCGCCGGAGCGGGACGTGCCCGGCACGAGGCTGAGCACTTGAAACATGCCGATGCCGAACGCGGCCGCCCAGCTGAGGCTTTCCACCGTGGCCATTTTCACCCGGCGCGGGTTCGATTCCACCACAATGAACAGCACGCCGTACAGAATGAGCATGGCGGCCACCACGGGCGGGTTGTGCAGGTGCTCGGTCATCCAGTCGTCCAGCGGAAGGCCTATAACCATGGCGGGCAGAACGGCTACCAGCACCTTGAACCACATCACCCATACGTCCTGCCTGCAATAGCGGCGCACAAGGTAGTGCCCTGCGCCCTCGCCGTTGTGGCGCACGGCCCTGCGGTTGCAGAAGGGCCAAAGCTGGCCCCAGAACAGCACCACCACCGCCAGAATGGCCCCGAACTGTATGACCACGTCGAACATTTCCTTGAAGGCGTCCGACATGCCCAGCGAGATGAACTCATCCGCCAGAATGAGGTGCCCCGTGCTGGAGATGGGCAGCCATTCCGTAATGCCCTCCACAATGCCCAGAATGGCCGCTTTCAACAAATCTAGCATAATAGAAAAACCTCCGTTTTTTGGGCGCCCGCGCACAGGGCGGGACGCGCCGCCTGCCGCGCCCGGATGTTACAGGCCGCGCAAAAGCACGCCCACCGGGCAATGGTCCGAGCCAAGCACATCGGAATATATCATGGCGTCCTCAAGCTGCGGCATAAGCCGCTCGGAGACCACGAAATAGTCAATGCGCCAGCCCGCGTTCGTATCCCGCGCGCGGCGGAAATAGCTCCACCAAGTATATGCGCCCGTCTTATCCGGATATTTCCGGCGGAAGGTGTCGGCAAAGCCGCTTTCCAAAAGCTGGGTGAATTTGCCGCGCTCTTCATCGGAAAAGCCGGCCGAGCCGCGGTTCGGCCCGGGGTTTTTCAAATCAATGGGCTGATGGGCCACGTTCAGGTCGCCGCAGTACACCACAGGCTTTTGTGCGTCCAGCCCCAGCAGGTATGCGCGCAGCGCGTCCTCCCACTGCATGCGGTATTCAATGCGGCGCAGGCCGTCCTGGCTGTTGGGCGTATAGACGTTCACAAGGTAAAAACTGTCGAATTCCAGCGTGATGGCGCGGCCCTCGTGGCTGTGCTCTTCGGCGCCGATGCCATAGCGGACAGCCAGAGGCGCGCGCCGTGTGAACACCGCGGTGCCGGAATAGCCCTTCTTCTCCGCTGAATACCAGTATTGCTCATAGCCGGGCGCCTCAAACTGCGCCTGGCCGGGCTGCATTTTGGTTTCCTGAATGCAGAACACGTCTGCGTCCAGCGCACGGAACGTCTCTTCAAAGCCCTTATTCAGCACGGCGCGGAAACCGTTTACATTCCATGAAATAAGCTTCACAGCCTCTGCCCTCCTTTTATGCTTCTGCGCGGCACGGCATGCGCCGCTTTTCTTACCCGGAAAGGATGCGGCACGTATTTCACCAAGTTCACGCCATGCCTTTGCGCATGCGCCCTTCCACATCTGCGGAGCCCCTACTGTCTCTTTGGGGCCGTGCTTTCACAGGCGCGGCGCATGCTTCACCAGACTCACACCGTGCCTTCGCGCATGCGCGCCAAGCGGGCACATCACACCACATTCACAAAACCCGCCCTTTGCCTTTCGGCCCGGCCTTGTTAAGGGTGCGGCAGCTGTTCCGCCAGGCTTATCCTTCGCCTGCGCCTGAATTTACCAGGCGGACAACATTATACCATAAAAGCGGCGCGGAGGAAAGCTGTGCAAAGCGGCGCATTTGTAACTCTTTTGCAAACAGATTTTCGCAGGTCTGATACAATTTGTTCGCAGAATGTTCAAATATTACCTGTATGATAGCACATGTGCTGTTGAGAGGGATTTTTTCGCAGCACATCATTGGAGAAAAAGGAGTGTTTTGATTATGAAAAAGATGTTAGCCGTTCTGACGGCCGCCTGTGTTCTGGCGCTGGGCCTTGTCGCCTGCAGCTCTGAGCCTGCTTCTACGGGCAGCAGCGCGCCTGCTTCCACGCCTTCCAGCGTGGCCAGCACCAGCGAGCCCGCTTCCACCTCTGCCAGCGAGCCCGCCAGCACGTCTGAAAGCGAGCCCGCCTCTGCTTCCACCAGCGAGTCTGCCTCTGCTTCTGACGCCGGTGCAAGCTCTGTGTCTGAGGCTGAATAAGCAGGCAGATACGGCAATAGCCAAAAAGCCCGCGGGGCGCGCCAAACTCGGCGCCCCTGCGGGCTTTTCTTTTGTACTGCCCAGCCCCGGCCGCGAAGCGGCGCCCGGCGCAAAGGGCCCGGCCCTCAGCCAAGGGCCACGTCCATCACCATCATAATGACAAAGCCCGCCAGCACACCCCATGTGCCAGAGTGGGAGTGCTCGCCCAGATTTGCCTCCGGGATAAGCTCTTCCACCACCACATAAATCATAGCACCTGCTGCAAAGCTCAAAAACCACGGCATCAGCGGCTGCACGCCGCCCGCCACCAGCACGGCAAGCACACCGCCGATGGGCTCTACAATGCCGGAGAGCGCGCCGTATACGAAGCTGCGCGTGCGGGAAAGCCCCTCCCGGCGCAGGGGCAGGCTGATAGCGGCGCCCTCGGGGAAGTTCTGCAGGCCGATGCCCAGCGCAAGCGCAAGGGCCGAGGCAGCCGTCACCGCGCCTCCGGGCACACTTTCTGCAGAGGCCGCCAGGGCGCACGCAAGGCCCACGGCCATGCCCTCCGGGATATTGTGCAGCGTCACGGCCAGCACCAAAAGTGTGGTGCGCTTCAGCGGCGTGTGCGGGCCCTCGGGCTCTTTTGAGCCGGGGTGCAGATGCGGCATCACTGCATCCAGCGCCAGGAGAAACACCGCGCCCAGCAGAAAGCCGCCTGCCGCCGGCACCCAGCCGGGCAGTCCGCCGGCCTCTTCGGCCATCTCTATGGCGGGTATCAAAAGGCTCCATACGCTGGCCGCCACCATCACCCCGGCGGCAAAGCCCAGAAACACCCGCTGAAAGGCGTGGTTAATCTCTTTTCTGAAAAAGAACACCACGCTGGCGCCCGCCGCCGTCATCAGAAAGGTAAAGCCCGTACCCAGGGCCGCCATACTCAATGCGTTCATACCATCTCTCCCTTTTGCCGGCGCACGCACGCAAGCCCGGCAGATTCTCCGGCGCCTGCACGCCGTGCGGCCGCCTGCACCCCTCTGTTCTTATCATATCACATCTGCGCAAAACATGTGAAGCCTGCGCGAAAAAAGAAAAACCGGGGGCACGCTGTGCCCCCGGAAACGGTGTCAGGCCGCTTTTTCATCATTCAGGATGCGCATGAACTCCTCGCCTGTAATAGTTTCCTTTTCCAGCAGGTATTTTGCCAGCTCATGCAGCTTATCCATATTGTCCTTTAAAATGCCGATGGCCTTTTCATGCGCCCTGCGGATGATGGCCGTCACCTCTTTATCCACCTCAGCGGCCGTCTGCTCACTGCACGCAAGCGCGGCGTCGCCGCCCAGATATTTGTTGTTCAGAGTCTCCAACGCCGTCATGTCGAACTTATCGCTCATGCCAAGGCGTGTCACCATGCTGCGGGCCAGCTTGGTGGCCTGCTCGATGTCGTTGGACGCGCCGGAGGTAATGCTGCCGAAGATAAGCTCTTCGGCGCTGCGGCCGCCGGTAAGGGTGGCTATCTTGGCCAGCGCCTCCTCCTTTGAAAGCAGCACCTGGTCTGTCTCGGGCGTCTGCATGGTGTAGCCCAGCGCGCCGGACGTGCGCGGCACAATGGTTATCTTTGTGACGGGCGCAGAGTTGCTCTGCCTGGCCGCCACCAGGGCATGGCCCACCTCGTGGTAGGCTACAATCTCTTTTTCATGCGGCGTCAAGATGGCGTTCTTGCGCTCGTAGCCGGCCAGCACCACGTCCACAGATTCGGTGAGGTCCTCCTGCATGACAATGCGGCGGCTGTGCTTCACCGCGCGCAGCGCAGCTTCGTTGATGAGGTTGGCAAGGTCTGCACCGGAAGAGCCCGCCGTGGCGCGCGCCACGGCCAGAAAATCCACATCGTCGGCCATCATCACCTTTTTGGCATGCACCTTCAGAATGGCCTCACGGCCCTTCAAATCGGGCAGCTCTACGGGGATGCGCCTGTCAAAGCGGCCGGGGCGCAGCAGCGCAGCGTCCAGCGTTTCGGGGCGGTTGGTGGCCGCCAGAATGATGATGCCTGTGGCGCCGTCAAAGCCGTCCATCTCGCTCAAAAGCTGGTTCAGCGTCTGTTCGCGCTCATCGTTTCCGCCGATGCCCGCGCCGTCGCGTTTTTTGCCGATGGTATCTATCTCGTCAATAAACACGATGCACGGAGCCTTCTCTTTAGCCTGCTTGAACAAATCGCGCACGCGCGCGGCGCCCTGGCCCACGAACATTTCCACAAACTCGCTGCCCGCGATGGAGAAGAACGGCACGTTTGCTTCGCCCGCCACGGCCTTTGCCAGCAGCGTTTTGCCCGTGCCCGGCGGGCCCACCAGCAGCGCGCCCTTGGGCATGGTGGCGCCGATACTGTTATATTTTGCAGGCGAGTGAAGAAAATCTACAATTTCGCTCAGGGCTTCCTTGGCCTCGTCCTGCCCGGCCACATCGGCAAAGCGCTTGCCCGTCTGGTTTTCCACATACATTTTGGCGTTCGATTTGCCCATGCCGAACATTCCGCCGCCGCCCTTTTTCTGCATATAGCGCATCATCCAAATCATGGGCAGCATCAAGATAAGAGTGGGCAAAACCCAGGTGAGCAGGAACTCCATCAAAAAGCTGTTCTCCTGCGGCGCCAATTTGGTGAACCGAATATTTTCATTGGCCTTCAGCCGGTCTACCAGCTCCGCATCCGGGAATACGCCGGTGGAATAGTACGTTTCCTTTCCCGTTTCGTCCTTGGCGCTGAAAATAATTTCCTGCCCGTTTTCATCTATCTGCACGGCGTCTACCGTTACGCCCTCCACTTCGCCGTCTATCATTTTCAGGAAGGTGCCGTAATCCACCTCTGTAATATTGGCGCCGTGCACCCTGGGCATCACGAATGCATTCAGAAGCATCATGATGAGCAGCGCAATGGCCGCATACACAAAGAAATTGCGCCGGTTTGGGTTCTGGTTCGGCGCCTGCGGGCCCTGGCCCGGTTGATTGTTCATCTGCAAGTCTCCTTCCGGCGGCCCCTGCCGCCCTGCATAGCACAAGAATACGGTAAATTTATGAAGGTTTTTGACGTTCTGTGTGAAAATGAAGTGAAAGGCTGCCGCTTCGCGGTTTTGGGCACAGGCCCACGCTCAGAACACCCATTCCCCGTGCTGGAACAGCGGCACGGTGCGGCCATCCTTTGTCTTTCCGGTGATGACAGTGTCGGCTGCGCCTATCATCACATCCTCGTGCACCAGCGAATCGTTCACCCCAAGGGCCAGAAGCTGCTCTTTGCTCATCTCGTTTCCGCCCTTCACCGTGCCGGGGTAGCCCGCGCCGAAAGCGATATGGCAGGCGGCGTTCTCGTCGAACAGCGTGCTGTAGAACAGAATACCGCTTCGGTTGATGGGGCTGGAGGCCGGCACCAGCGCCACCTCGCCAATATGGCGCGCGCCCTCGTCGGTGTCCAGCAGATGGCCCAGCAGCTCCTCGTTCTTGTCGGCATGGTATTCCACCACGCGGCCGCGCTCAAAGCGCACCCAGAAGCCGTCGATAATCTCGCCATTGTACACATAGGGCTTTGTGCCGTGCACAATGCCGTCCACCCTGTCCTTATGGGGTGCGGTGAACACCTCTTCCGTGGGGATGTTGGGCAGGAACGCATAGCCCTGCGGCGTATGGCCGCCTGCGGCCTCCCAGATATGGGTGTCGGCAAGGCCCACGGTGAGGTCTGTGCCGTTGGCGCTTTCGAAGTGCACGCTTTCCAGCTGAAGCTCGTTCAGGCGGCTGCGGCGCGCCTCCAGCTTTGCCAGATGCTCGCGCCAGGCAGCGGTGACATCAACGCCCTCCCTGACGCGGCACACGCTGAAAATGGCCTGCCACAGCTTTTCCTCTGCGTTCTCATCGCCGGGGAACACCTTTTTCGCCCAGGCCGGGCCCGGAATGGCCACGATGCTCCACTGCACTTTATCCTTCATGGTGTAATCGCGCCAGGCGGCCAGCGCCTCGCGGCGCGCCTTGTTGGCGCGGGCTATCTTCTCTGCGTCCAGCCCCTTGAACACCTCCGGGTCGGCATCGTGGATGTTCAAAATGCACGCGCCGCCCTCGCTCTCGGCATAATCCAGATAGCTGCGCAGGATATAGGGCTTCACGTCCTCCAGCGTTTCCACACTGGCATTCTCCATCCGGATGCGGGCAAACTGCTCGTCTGTGTATTTCATCACCACATCGCGCGCACCAGCCTCAAAGGCGGCCCTGGCGCACAGGCGGGCAAACGGCGCGCTCTCTACCGAGCACGAAATGAGCATAGTCTGTCCCTTCTGGGGGTTCACGCCCACCCTTACGGCAAATTCGGCATATTGTTTCATCAATTCTTCGTTCATGGCATAATTCTCCTTTTCCGCCGCGCGGCACAGCGCGCAAGCCTTTTGATGCGGCGCGCTACCCTTCCTTACAAGCTTTTCTCAAGGCGCGTGAAAAATTCCACCGTTTTTGCAACTTCCGCCACCGGAATGCGCTCGTCATCGTTGTGGATGAGCCCGCGCTGCTGGGTGGAAAGGTGCATGGCGCTGAATTTGTATACGTCCTCGCAGAAGCCGGCATAATGGCGGCTGTCCGAGCAGGCAATCATCAGGTACGGCGAGACAAGGCAGCCCTGCCAGGTGTGGGCCACGGCCTTCGCCAGCTTGTCCCAGTGTTCGCCGCCGGTGGCGGCATACGGGCTGGCCGCCTGCGCGCCGCGCACAGTGACGGTGACGTTTTCATCGTTTATCACCCGCTGCATATATTCCTTCACGCTTTCAGGGCTGTCGGCGTTCACAAGGCGCACGTTCACGCCCGCCGTAGCCTCGTTGGGCATCACGTTAATCTGCTTTGAGCCCTGGGCCATGGTAAAGGCGAAGGTTGTGCGCATCATGGCGTTTATCTCACCACCCAGCTTTTCCGCCAGGGCACACAGCAGGCCGCCAAAGCACCACAGGTTTGCCAGCACCAGCCGCAAACCGAACGGCGTATGCGGCGTGACCACGCGCAAAAATTCGCGCACAGGCGTTGTGATGTGCGCCTTCATGGGCTTTGCCTCCAGCCTCGCAACAGCCTTTGCCATACTGCCCACGGCGCTGGGCCGCGTGGGGTGGCTGGCGTGGCCGCCCTCGCTTTTGGCCGTGAGCACCACGTCCATCATGCCCTTTTCGCCAATGCCTATCACCGCAAGCGGCTGCGTTACGCCGGGGAACACGCCGTCCACCACGGCGCCGCCCTCGTCCACCACAAAGGCGGGCTTCACGCCCTGCTGCTTTAAGTAGGCGATGATGTCCTTGGCGCCATGGCCGGACACCTCTTCGTCGCCGCCGAAGGCAAAGTAGACGTCCTGCTTTGGCACAAAGCCCTGCCGGATGAGGCTTTCCGCCGCCTCCATCACGCCCAGCAGCGTGATTTTTGTATCCAGCGTGCCGCGGCCCCACAGCTCGCCGTCGAACACTTCGCCACAGAACGGCGGGTGCGCCCAGCGCTGCTCTTCCACAGGCACCACATCATAGTGCGCCATCAGCACCGTGGGCTCGGCGCTGCTTGCGCCCTTCCAGCGGAACAAAAGGCCCGTGGTGCGCCCCTCGCCCCTGCACAGCACGGGCGGGCACGCCTCGTGCACTGCCGGGTAAAGCTCTTTGAGCTTTTCGCGGAATTTTTCAAACTGGGCCTCGTCCACCTTCGCCTCGTCATAATCCGACACAGTGGGAATGCGCACAAGCTGCGCCAGGCGCTGCACAGCGCCCTCGCCGTCCACCTGTATATCCTCGCGCGGGCCGTAATGCTCCCCCGACGGCCTGCAGGCCGCAGCACGCGCCGCCAGCACTACGGCAAACACCGCCAGCGCCGCCAGAATAAGCCATAACCACATCATTCCAGAACACCCCTTTGCCCGCCCCGCGCGCCCCTGACGGCGCCGGGCGGAAATGTCACACATCCCGCGCGCGGGCATGCGGCGGACATGCCCGCCTGCACAGCCGCAGCACTCGGAAAGCTGTCAGCTTTATCATAGCACAAACCCGCCGGAATGGAAAGCGACAAAGTCACACAGCGCCGCGCCGGGCGGCGGCCCTCTTCAGACTTTCCTCTGCTTCAAGTTACGGCCCGCAAAATAGAGCGCGCCTCCATTGTGCGGCGCGCCGCGCCGCCGTATAATAAAGGCAGGCCGGCATGAACTAAAGTCAGCCTCCCCGGCAAGGCCTGGGGCTTGCGTAAGCCCCCTGGAAAGGCATACTGCCGGCAAGCCTCTCAGGAGGCACTGAATGCTCTGTCTCCTGCATCACCTGTCCCGTCCCCCCCCCGTAAACGGGATTCTTGCCCCCCTTGCGTGCTACATCTTTTTGTATTGTATACCATCCCGCTGCGCTCGAAGCTGGCAGCGAAAGCCCTTTTACTCTCCCCCGCACAGTGGGGGAGTGTCGTTTTGCGAAAGTAAAAAACAGAGAGGAACTGCTATGAAATTTCAGGATATTGTACGCCAGAAGCGCAAAGAACTTGGCCTTACGCAGGAGCAGGCAGCCCGCAGGCTGGGCGTTTCGCCGGCTGCCGTGAGCAAGTGGGAAAGCGGCCAAAGCCTGCCGGACACGCCCCTGTTCGCCCCGCTGGCAAGGCTTCTGCACACAGACCTCAACACCCTGCTCTCTTTTGAGGAAGAGCCGGACGACGCGCGCATGGCGCAGCTTTTGAACGAGACCGCCCGCCTGCTTCAGGCAGAGGGCTTTGAGGCGGCTTTTGCCTATGCCATGGACGTACTGCGGGAATATCCCTCCTGCGATATGCTGGCCTACGGCTTTGCCGCCTCGCTGCTGGGCGGGCTGGAGATGGCCCCGCCCGCCGCCGGGCGCGAAGCCTTTGAAGCAGAGCTGGACGCGCTTTTAGAGCGCGCGGCACAGGCTGCCAGTACCGAAGTGCGCATACCTGCCCAGCAGCTTTTAATCAACCGCTGCATTCAAAAGAAGGACATCGCCCGCGCCGAAGCGCTTTTGGGCCAGCTGCCGCAGGCCTCGTTCAACCCCGTGCTTGTCCGCGCTTCCATCCACCGCGCCAGGGGCGAGGACGAACAGGCGGCCCGCCTGCTGGAAGGGTTTGTGGCGCAGAGCGCGTCCAGCCTGGAGGCGGTGATGATGCAGCTTTGCGCCATTGCGCTGCAAGAGGGCGACGCGCAAGCCGCGCAGGCCATTGCGCACACGGCGCAGGAGGCCCACCGCCTGCTGGGAATGTGGGGCCCGGGCATGGCAACGGCCATGCTGCAGCTGTGCGCGCAGAAAAAGGACATGCCCGGCACGCTGGCGCATCTGGAAGAATTTCTGGCCGCGCTGCGGCAGCCCTGGCAGGTAAACGCCACGCCGCTGTACCGCCATACGCCCGCCAAAAGCGCAGACCTTGGGCCCAGCTTTGCCGCCATGATAGCACGCGGCCTGCGGGAGGACGCAGATTTCGCCTTCCTGCGCGGCAACGCGGAATTCGAGGCCATACTGCAAAAATTTGAACAGGCGGCAGCCCCCGGGCCGAAGCCGGCAGAGGGCCCCTGAACGCCGAACCGGGCCGGGCACCTCGGCTCCCGGCCCGCAGGTGAGGGCCCGGCCGGCCTTCGCAAATGCGCCCGCCCGGCTGCCTGTATAGGTAGCCGGGCGGGTGCATTTTTCTTCATGGATGGCGGCTCAAAGCGCGGCCCAGCGGAGAGGCATACACCGCAGGCGCAGCAGCCCGGCCGAATACCGGCACACCCGCTGCATGTGCGGGCCGCGGCCGCCGCAAGGCAAGCCCCGCTTCGGCCTGCAGGGCCAAGCCGCGCTAATTCAGGGACGTTTTTTCCGCAAACAGGCGCTGAGCTGCCGCGCGCAGGGGCGCATTCTCTTCACTTTGCAGTGCAGGGTCCCTTTCCAGCAGGGCCTGCGCCTCGCTTTGCGCAGCATACAGCGCGCGCGTATCTGCGGCCAGGTTCGCCACACGCAGGCTGGGCAGGCCGTGCTGGCGGCTGCCGAAAAAGTCGCCGGGGCCGCGCGTCTCCAAATCGAATTTGGCTATTTCAAAGCCGTCTGTGGTATGGCACAGAAACGACAGGCGTTTTTTAACGCTGTCCGTCACATGGTCTGAAATCAGGATGCAGAAAGCATCGCCCCGCCCGCGCCCCACGCGCCCGCGAAGCTGGTGCAGGGCGGAAAGGCCGTAGCGCTCGGCGTTTTCAATGACGATGCAGTTTGCATTGGGCACGTCTACCCCCACCTCGATAACAGTGGTGGAGACAAGCACGTCCAGTTCATGCGCCTTAAAGCTCTGCATCACAGCCATCTTTTCCGGGCCCTTCATGCGCCCGTGAAGAAGGCCGATGCGCCTGCCGGGCAGCAGCGGCCGCGCCACCTCATCAATATAGGCCGCGGCAGCCTGCATATCGCTTTCGCCCTCTTCTATCAGGGGGCACACAATATATGCCTGCCGCCCCGCGCTGAGCTGGCGGGCCAGAAAGCCGTACATATCGGCACGCTTTCTGCCCGTGATGGCATATGTTTTCACCGGGGTGCGCCCGGGAGGCAGCTCGTCCAGAACAGAAATGTCCAAATCGCCGAATAACAGCAGCCCCAGCGTGCGCGGGATGGGCGTGGCGCTCATCACGAGCAGGTGGGGGTTATCGGCCTTGTCGGCCAGCGCGGCGCGCTGGCGCACGCCGAAGCGGTGCTGCTCGTCCGTCACGGCAAGGCCAAGGCGCGCAAATTCTACCCCCTCGCCCAGCACGGCGTGCGTGCCCACCACAAGCTGCGCCGCGCCCGTGCGGATAGCGTCCAGCACGCTTTGGCGCGCCGCGCCCTTCACCCCTGCCGTCAGCAGGGCAACGGAAATGCCCAGTGGCTCCAGCATATCCGCCAGCGTGGCGGCGTGCTGTGAGGCAAGTATCTCCGTGGGGGCCATCAGCACGCTCTGGTAGCCGTTCTGCGCAGCCATATACACGGCCGCGGCCGCCACCAGCGTTTTGCCGCTGCCCACATCGCCCTGCAAAAGGCGGTTCATAGGGCTTTGACCCGCCATATCGCCGGCTATCTCCTGCACGGCGCGGCGCTGTGCACCCGTGGGGGCAAACGGCAGCGCGGCCCAGAAGGGGGCAAAACCCACCTCATGCATCTGCGCGCCGGTGCGCACAGCCTCGCGCCCACGCAAAAGCAAAAGCCCCAGCTGAAGCACCAGAAGTTCTTCGTAAATCAGCCGCCTGCGCGCCGCATGCACCTCGGCCATGGCGCGCGGGAAATGCATGCTGCGCACCGCCTGGGCCTTGCTGCACAGGCGGTATTTTTCTACCATCCAGGCCGGCAGAGGGTCCTGTATATGCGGCATGGCCTCGAATGCCGCGCGCACATACTTTTGAATATTTCTGCTGTTCAGCCCCTCTGTCTGCGGGTAGACGGGCACGAAGGGCGTGGCCGACGCCTCGGCAGGCGACACCACCGTGGGGTTTACCATTTCGCGCTGGGAAAAGCTGCCCGCCACCTTGCCGAAGAAGAGATAGCTGCGCCCGGCCTCCAGCTTCTGGGGGGCATACCGGGTGTTGAAATAGGTAAGCACAAGGCCCGCCGTCTCGTCGCCCGCCATCACACGCGCCATCAGCCTGCCGCCCTTCACGCGCACCGGTGCGTGCTTCTCGTACACCTGCGCGCGCACCACGCATTTTGTATCAAATGGGGCGCTGGCCACCGGATAGGGCTTTGAGTAATCCACATAATCGCGCGGGTAAAATTCCAGAAGGTCTTCCACGGAATGGATGCCCAGCTTTTCCAGAAGTGCAGCGCGCTTTTCGCCCACGCCTTTCAGGTAGCGGATCTCCATCTGTGCAGCCTCTCCTTCCATATGTTTTCTGTTCGGGCAAAGAGGCCCGCACTTTATTGGGGTGAGAAAACACCACCCGCAGGCTGGCGGCTTTGCGCTATTCCGGCACTAAAGTGCTTTGGCGGCCGCCAGCGGCGCCTTTTCCACTTTCCCCTGTAATAGCATCAAAACCGCCGCTGCGGGTGTTTTGCAATTCCAAGCGCGGGGATGGCCACGCCCGCCCTCTTTCTGAAACAGCGCCGGGACGCCCTGCGGGCCGCCGCCCGTCTAAAAGGCGCTGCGGCCCGCAGGCCCGGCCGGCACCGGCATCTTCCCTGCCCAGGGGCCGCTTTACTCAGAGCACCGCCCCGGCCGCTCCATCTCTCTTATTCCACGCTGATGATGTAATAATACACCGGCTGGCCGCCAGCCAGCTGCGTCACCTCGATGCCGCCGGGGCATTTCGCCTGCACAAGCTGCGCGGTGCGGGCGGCATCCTCCTCGCTGACATCGCAGCCAGAGATGACAGTAATAAAGCTGGTGTCTTTTTTGCACATGCTGCGCGCAAGGCGGTATGTGGTTTTTGTGATATCGGTGCCGGTGGCCACCAGCTTGCCGTTTTCAAGGGCCAAAATCTCGCCCTTTTTGATTTTTCTGCCGTCAAAATCGCTGTCGCGCGCGGCAAATGTCACAAGGCCGGTAGACACCTTATCGGCCGCCTGCAGCATGGCCACGGCGTTGGCATCGGCGTCAGCCTCCGGGTCAAAGTTCAGCATGGCGGTGATGCCCTGCGGAATGGTGCGCGTGGGAAGCACCACCACTGCTCGGTCTGCCAGCTTCTGTGCCTGCTCGGCCGCCATAATGATATTCTTATTGTTGGGCAGCACAAACACCGTTTTGGCGGGCACGCTCTGTACAGCCGCCAGAATGTCCGCCGTGGCAGGATTCATCGTCTGCCCGCCGCTTACCACGGCGTCTGCTCCAAGGTCTGTAAACACCGCCTTCAGGCCCTCGCCCGCCGCCACAGCCACAAAGCCGTACGCGCGCTCCGGGTCTACCGCGGCGTAGGCAAATTCTGCGCTGGGGGCCTTTTCTTCGGCCTCGGCCTGCTTTTTCAGGCCCTCGCCCTGCTTCTGGCGCGCCAGGAACTGTTCGTGCATGTTTTCAATTTTGAAATTGGTAAGGTAGCCGTAGCCGATGGCGTGGCTGAGTATCTTGCCGGGGTCTGCCGTATGCACATGGCAGTTAATGACCTCGTCGTCCTCGATGACCACCACTGAATCGCCGTTCGATTCCAAAAATGCCCGCAGCTTTGCCGAAGAAGCGCCCTCGTTCTTATTCACCAGAAACTGCGTGCAGTAGCCGTTCTTGATGTCTTCCACCTTCATCAAATCGTCGGTGAACACGCCGCGGCCTGCCGCATGAGAAGACACCTTCGCCTTTTTCTCTGCCGGCTCGGCAGCGGCGATAAGCCTGCCGTCGCGGAACACGGACAGCATACCCTCGAAGATATACACAAGGCCCTGGCCGCCCGCGTCCACTACGCCGGCCTTTTTCAGCACAGGCAGCTGTTCGGGTGTGTGGGCCAGCGCGTCCTGCGCGGCCTCGCACACCAGCGCCCACAGGGCAACGGCATCCTGCCCGGTACTTTCAGCCGCCTTTTCGCTGGCCACACGCGCCACCGTGAGCATGGTGCCCTCGGTGGGCTTCATCACCGCTTTGTAGGCGCCCTCCACTCCCTTTTGCAGGGCGGCCGTCAAATCCGCCGCCTCAGCGGTGCGCTTGCCTGCCAGCGCCTTGGAAAAACCGCGGAACAAAAGGCTGGAGATAACGCCGGAATTCCCCCTTGCCCCGCGCAGCATAGCGCTGGCCGTGACCTTGGCGGCGGCCTCCACCGTGCAGTCGTCAGGCAGAGCCTCCAGCTCGGCCACGGCCGCGCCGATGGTCATGCTCATATTTGTGCCGGTGTCTCCGTCCGGCACCGGGAACACGTTCAGCTCATCTACGCTTGCGCGGCGGTTGGAAAGATTGTGGGCACCGGAAAGGATGCCGTCTCGTAAAATAGCACCAGTGATCATGTGTTTTCCACCTCAATGATAATTGTCGCGCGCCGCTTTGCCAGAGGCGCAGAAACGCCCGCGTGCGGGCGGAATATAGAAGCTCGTTACACGATATCGTCCACGCACACGTCGATGCGCTGCACCTTCAGCCCGGTGGCATCCTCCACCGCATATTTCACTTTGTGGGTGATGCTGCGCACGATGGCCGCAATGTTCAGCCCAAATGTCACCTTGATATGAAGCTCTATCACCAGGCGGCCGTCCTCTTCCGTAACGCGCACGCCCTTATCGGGGAAATCCTTGCCCAGCACCAGCGTCTTGAAGCTGTCGGACGTGCCGCCCGTCGCCATGCCGGAAACGCCGTAACAGCTTTTTGCCGCCTCGCCTACAAGGCCGGAGAAATACTCGCCGGTCATGGAAACCTTGCCCAAAGGGGTAAACATTTTGATCAAAACCGCTCCACTCCTTTTCAGAGCCGCAAAGGCATTGCGGCCGGAACAGATATTTCATCTTATTATACAACGCCGGGGGCGCATTGTCGAGAGAAACGCCCATTTTTTTGGCGCTTGCCTTTTCCCTGCGCGGCGCGTACAATAAAGGTGAAATACCGGGCCGCTCGGCGGCCCGCGCTGCGCGGCCCCACCGCCTGTATGGCGGCGCGCCGCACGGAAAAGGAGTGACCACTGAATGAAGCCAAAAAAGGTATTTCTTGCGGCTGCCGCCTGCGCGCTTTGTGCCGCGCTGTGCGCCTGCAGCCTGAAATTCTGGGAAAAACCGGAGCCGTACGGCACCCATCAGGACACCTCCGGCCAGCAGCCGCCCGTGTATGAGGATGTGACGCCCTCGTCCGCCCCGTCCTCGGGCAGCGAGGCCATGGTGCAGCACACACTGGAGGGCACCGTACAAGCCGCAGGCATGAGCGCCGTCACCATCCGACAGGATTCCGGCGCCGATATTTCCTTTGCACTGGATAGCGCGCAGACAGAAGAGGGCGCCCTGGCAGAGGGCGCGCGCGTACGCGCCACCTATGAGGGCGAACTGGACATGGGCCTTGCGGACGGCGTGACGCTTTTGAAGCTGGAGCTTTTGGAGGCAGCCCCTGCCCCATCTTCCAGCGCAGCACCCGTTTCGGGCCAAAGCATCACCGGAGAAGTGGTGGGCGCCGCCACCTCCAGCCTGTCTATTCTGGCAGAGGGCGACATGGTGTGCGATTTCGATTTTTCCGACACCGGCTGGCCCACCGCCAATGTGCCGGGCGGTGTAACGGTGGGCGCGCGGGTGACGGTGTATTACACTGGCACGCTGGGGGAAGATGACTGCGTTGTGACGCTGATCGACGCGGCATAAAAGCCTTCTTCAAAAATAGATACTAATTTAGAAAATCCGCATAAATACAAGTAACTATCAGTAAAACAGCGAAAGAAAAATAAGGGAATTTGCAACAAATGTAAGAGCCAGATGTAACGATTTATAAAAAGAAATATAGAGTTATAAGAAAAAGACGCTTGAAACAGAGCGTCTTTTTCTATGTCGTGAAACGGCGCGCCATTCCATTTCTGCTTGGTTACTCTAACCTTATCAGGCAATGCTCTGTCAAGGGCGTGTTGCGTGAGCAATGCTAAATAGCACCCTTTACAAAGCATGGACTGATAAGTAACTTTTCAAAAGCAGAAAAGAAATGACAATGCTTAATAACAGCATGATATAATACAAACAAAGATAGTTTGGAGTTAAGGAGAATAGATATGAGTCAGCATATTACTGTAGTAGATTACAACCCGCTTTGGCAAGAAAAATATGAGAAAGAAGCTCGGTTAATTAGAAAGATTCTTGCAGATAATTGCATTGCAATCTACCATATCGGGAGCACCTCTGTAAAAGGTTTAGCGGCAAAACCTATTATTGATATTATGGTTGCAGTAAGAAGTCTTGAAAAAGTAGATAATGTTGCAAAAGACTTTAAAAAATTAGACTATGAGTATCTCGGCGAATTTGGTATTAAAGGTAGGCGGTATCTTCGCAAAGGTGGAGATGAGCGAACACATCAAATTCATATTTTTCAAATGGACGATTGGAACAATATTGGAAGGCATCTTGCGTTTTGCGATTATATGCGCACACATGAAAAAGAGCGAAAGGAGTACGCAAAAATTAAAATAGAGCTTGCACGTAGGTTTCCTTATAATATTGATGGATATTGTAAGGGAAAAGAAAATTTCGTAAGTAGCATAGAAGAACTTGCGCTTTCCCACTTTGATGGAGCATGGGACAAAATGTATATTGCTGCGAGAAAAGTACAATGTGAAAGAAAAATTTCTTCGCTAATTGAAGCAGGTAGTATTTCTGCCGCAATTTTAACCTCAAAAGGGAATATCTATGTTGGTGTTTGCATTGATACTGCTTGTTCTTTGGGAATGTGTGCAGAAAGAAATGCCATTGCAAACATGATTACAAATGGAGAAAGTGCTATTTGTCGTGTTATAGCTATTGACCAAAATGGCAAACCTATTCCGCCTTGTGGTGCTTGCCGAGAATTCATGACACAATTAATGCCAGATAATTATCATGATATTGAAATTATATTGGATTACGAAAACAAAAAAGTCGTTACATTAGGAGATATTACTCCTGACTGGTGGCTATAAGGAAAACATCAGCCTTGTTTTCTACATAAAAAGGGAATGTCCTTTCACAAAGGCCCGGCAAAAAGCAGCCCAGCTGAAAGGGGAATTCGCCCTTACAGCGGGGCCGTTTCCCCAACGGCAAAAAAGAGTTTCTGCGATGCCGCAAAGTAAAACGCCTGCGTATGGCACGTAAGCAGGCGCTGCCAGAGGCCTGCGGGAAATTCTCTGCTGCGCAAAATGGGTTTCCCCATGCCCCGGATGCAGAAGGCAGAAAATCCCCCATGGCAAGCCTGACGGCCGCCATGAAGGATTGTTTGCGCGCTTTGCCGGAATGATAAGGTAAAATGATTTTTTCGTCCCACCCGGCTTTAGCCGGGCCTTTGTGTTTTACAGATAATTCACCGCCAGAATAGCGGCCCCCAGCACCGTAAGAACCACACCCGTAGCGCGGTTCAGCACGATAGGGCTTGCCTTGTTGGCAAACTTTGCCGCCACCTGTGCCCACAAAAGAGTAGATGCCACGCAGAACACAAGGCACCACACGTCCGGCGCACCGCCGATGGCAAAGTGGCTTACCGCGCCTGTAAAGGCTGTAAACGTCATAATAAACACGCTGGTGCCCACGGCCGTTTTCAGCTCAAAGCCCAGCACACTGGTGAGCACCAGAAGCATCATCATGCCGCCGCCCGCACCGATAAACCCGCAGATAAAGCCCACCAGCACCCCGCATGCCACAGATTGGAAAAAGCGCTTGCGCGCACTGACGGCAGCCATATTCTCTTTGGTGGTCATCACCGGGCGCACAATGAACTTAACACCCAGCAAAAGCGTCATAAACACGGAAAAACCGCCCATAGTGCTGCTGGGCACAAGGCTGGACACCCAGCTTCCCACCAGTGTAAAGCACAGCACCGCAGCCATCATCACAAGGCCGTTTTTTACATCCAGATTCTTGTTTTTCCCATAGGTATATGCGCTGACGGCACTTGCCAGCACATCGCTTGCCAGTGCAATGCCCACGGCCTCATACGCGGGTACCCCAAGAAAAGTGATGAGCATGGGGCTGATAACCGCAGCCGCGCTCATGCCCGCAAAGCCTGTGCCAAGGCCCGCGCCCACGCCGGCCAGAAAGCAGATGAAAAATTTATACAGCATCGTTGCCCTCCTCAAGCGCCTTCCGGGCGTTTTTCAGCAGTTTTCCAAAGGCGCTTTTCAGGGCGGCCCGCTCGGCCGGGGCAAGGCCCTTTTGCAGCGCAGTAAAAAAAGCCTGCTGTGCACGACGCCCTTTTTCCACCACTGGCTCTGCTGCCGGGGCAAGGCGCAGATGCGCGGTTTTCCGGTTGCCCGAAAGGTACACCCGCTGCAGATAGCCGCGCGCCTGAAGCGTTTTCACCGAGGCCGACACATGGGACTTTGTAAGATGGCGCACTTCTACAATGTCTGTGGCCGTGTCATAAGCCGGGTTGTTGGCCAGAAACAAAAGGATGTTCATCTCCATGCGCGTAAGCGAATACTCGCTGCACACGGGCTCCAGTTTTTCCTGATACAGCCGCTTGAGCAGCGGCAGGCCCTCCCAGTATTCTGAAAGCATCGCGCAGCCCCCTTAGTTCTTTTTTGAACAATCATACTACACGATTATAGGCCGTATACTACGCTTTGTCAAGAAAGAATATCCGTTTTATATTTTTAGTTATATAAACAGATGACTTCTTTTCCAATTATATTCGCCACAAATACGGTGCCAAAAATTGCTATAAAAAAATATCCGTACACAGGTATTCCTGTATGCGGATATCCTTTTAATTTAATATATCCAATTCCCTTGCGACTACTCCACGTTGGCATGGCGTAATGCCATTTCTGCATTAGTCACTTGCATAGCATCCATCAACTCCAGCACCACCATGTCAAAAAATAGCCCTGATGCCTGTTCAAATAGTGTGCCTAGGGGTTGGATAGAACGCCGACGCTTCCTTTGCTCTTTTAACGGAGCTTCCAGCTCAATTGTGATATCCGCCATTTTTGCAAGGATACTGTCTTTCTCAGCCGTCACAGTTGTCAGCTTAGCCCCTAGTTTTTTGGCGCGGCGGGCACGCCCAAGTAGCGTTTCACTTTCACCAGATCCACTACATATGACAAGCATGGCATTGCTTGATACTGGCGGCGCCAGTACATCACCAATCACGGCACTGGAAAGGCCCAAATGCATTAACCTCATGCAAAAAGCTCTGGCCTGAAGACCGCTACGTCCCAGTCCATCACAGAATATCCTGTCGGCTTTCATCAGTTCCTCACACAGCGTTGTGATTTGCTGAGGATCGATTTTTTCCAGCGTCACTTGTAGTTCATTGAAAATGCGTTTCTGATACCGCATCATTTGTTCTCACTCTTTCGGAGAATTTGCCGGGTAATCAGCGAACAAGTCTTTATTATGCCCATACAATTCTCTATATATTGAAAAATATTCTTCGTAAATACGAACATGTTCTGCAATGGGTTCTATCGGTGTTTGACTGAAATGTACGACGGCTGCACATGCCTCTTCATAGGAGGAAAAATATCCTGTACCTACCGCCGCCGTTGCAGCCGCTCCCACACAAGACTGCTCTGCTTCCTTGGTGGTATATATAGGTTTATTAAAGGCGTCCGCTTCCATCTGCAAGAATAGTTTACCTCGTGCACCTCCGCCAGATGCAATCATAGTTTCCGGCTCTGCATGTACTACACTTTTCAAGACTTCCATGCAGTTTTTAAGGCTGTATACAACACCTTCCATTGTGCTACGTACAAAGTGTGCGCCTGTATGGCTCATATTGATCCCCATAAACATACCTTTGGCCCGTGGGTCATTTTCTGGGCTGCGGCTTCCGTTCAAATAAGGAAGAAAAATTAGGCCGTCACTGCCTACTGGCGCCTTTATTGCCATTTCGTCTAATTGGCCAAATGAAAGACCTGAGAAAATATTTTTTGCCATCCATTTCATAGCCGCACCGCCGCACAAATTACAGCTCATCAACATCCAGAGATCTTCTTTTACATGACAAAAAGTATTCGTGCGGAACAAATCATCACAAAGCGGGCTGTTCATGGCACAAGTGACTTGACAAGATGTTCCGATATTGGCTACCCAGGGACGGAGCGGTGAAATCATTCCTGTACCCACTTCATGCATCAACGTATCGCCGCCGCCATATATTACGGGGATGCCCCGGCGCAATCCGGTAGCCCTAGCACATGATTCCGTTAACATACCTGCTATTTCATACGATTCATGACATTCCGGAAACAAAGCCATGTCCATACCAAGCCGTGAAATAATCTGATTCGCCCATGTGCGTTCAGCCGTATCAAAAATAACAGCACTTGAAGCATCCGACATGTCTGTTCCATATTCGCCGCACATTTTGAAACGAATATAATCTTTTGGAAGTAAGATATGTCTAGCACGCATATAATTCTGTGGTTCGTTGCGCATCACCCACATCAAAGAACTGGCCAAATATCCCGTACTTAGGGTATTCATGGTAACCGCATTGAAAACAGAAGGCGGGACCAGACGATATATCTCACCGATCTCTTCTATAGAACGCTGATCTTCCCAGATAATCGCAGGGCGCACTGGCCGACCGCTTTCATCTGTAAGAATAAGGCCATGCATCTGCCCGGAATAACCGATACCGGCCAAATCTGCTGCCTGCCGTGGATATTTTTGCACTAGTTCACGAAGTGTTTCCTTCGTCGCACACCACAGTACATCTGCGTCCTGTTCCGCCCAGTCGGCTCTGGGTTTTTGGACGTCATATTTTCGCTGCGCTATCCCGAGAATAGTTCCCTCCATATCCATGAGAATAGATTTTACGCTGGATGTTCCTACATCAATCCCCAAAAAACAAGTCATTTCTTCACCCCTGTTCCTCGCCAGTTGTTACTATACGCCTTCTAGCTGTTGTGACAGCGCAAGCACTGCGGCCTCCGGATCTTTTTGATTACAGATACCCCCACCTACAATTACTATGTCCGGTTTCAGCACAAGGTAGCTTGCCAAACTTTCTACCGTAATGCCGCCTGCTACAGCCGTGCCAGCTCGACATACACATGTACTCACTTCACGCAAGTCATCCAATGGGGTACGGCCTTTTTTTTGCTGGTCCACACCAGTATGAATGGCAATATAGTCCACTCCGAGTCGTTCGAGTATCTGAACACGCTGAGAAATATTATCTACATCTACGCAAATCATGTCCGCTACCGTCTTTCCCCCATAACGCACAGCAGTCGATACACAATCAGCCACTGTAGCATCATCAGTCACCCCTAACACAGTAACGTAGTCGGCACCTGCCCGAAACATACTTTCCGCTTCCAATTCACCAGCATCCATGATTTTTCCATCACACAACAGTTCCAAGCTGGGAAAATGGCGACGAAAGCATCGCACAGCCTCCAGCCCATATTCTATCAACATGGGAGTTCCTATTTCCACAATGTCCACCTGTTTATGTATTTTTTTTAGTAACTCCAGAGCCTGTTCCATAGTCAGCGTATCAAGCGCCAGTTGCAACCGTGTTTTTCTCATCGCGCAATTCCCTTTCTATATACACTTGCATTTCCGGTATAGGCAGATGCAGGCACTGATACATAAATTGTGTATCCTGCAGTCGGTGCATCAAGCTACTAAACGCTTTCAAATGGCCGCTTACACTTTTAACCGCCACGCAAAATACCAGTTGGCATTGCACGGTTTTATCCGGATCATCCATTCGCATAAAGGGTACGGGATATTTTAGACGCAAAACACAGATACAGCTATGTTTCACCTGTTCTGCCGCAGCATGCGGCAAAGCCACAGGAACTGCGCTGGGCAGTCCCGTAGGAAAACTGCTTTCTCTGGCAATACACGCCTGTCTATATTCTTTTGTCACATAACCTCTGCGATATAGAGCCAAAGTGATATATTCTATGGCCTCCTGCCAGCACGTGGCTTTTCCTTCCTCTACAATAATATCCCACATAGTCCAAGCCTTCTGTTCTATTTTATGCATCTTGAAGATATTTGCGAATTTCTTCCAATGTTTCTTCTATCCCATAACCTGTGAGCAGCTCTATCCCATTGATTACTTTTACCTTCACAGCTGCTGGCACCTTTGTCACGGAAACTACCAAATCATAACGATTAATAGTTTCACAGCATGGGTCTCCGCGAAGGTCCAGCAGAGATGCTTTATCAATCGAGACATCAATGTGCTCTCTGTGACAGAAATCATAAATCACTTCAGACATTGCACTGGAAGATGCCAGTCCGGCACCACAAAGCGCTAACACTCTTTTTTTCATTTCGGTTCTCTCCTGGCATCTACTGTTTTCTGTTCTCTTCGTTTTCTTAGCATTAGTACCTGTGCCAATATAAGCATACCTAACGCTATGAGCAAAAGGCCGGAAAACCCGATTTTTGAAGCTACTGCAAACAAAAAAGCAAATGGTGTGCCTGCCGGGTCAAAATCTGCAATGAATAAGCCCGGCAGACTAGACACACCCAATTTCTCATAAGCCAATGTAGTCGCTGGCGCCAAATAGCTTGCTATCCACAGCCCACTTCCCAAACAAAGTGTACTGCCTACCCATGCGCGGAATACATTGCCTCGAAATACCGGCAGCATACATGCAATATAAAAACATACATTCAGCAGATCCAGCATAGGCAGAACCGTATTACCTGGCAATATCACAGACAATAGCACCATCGTGGGAACTAATAACAAAGCTACTGCGGAAACACCGGAATCCCCTACAGCAAGCGAGGCATCTAATCCTACCAGCATATGCCGAGAAGTATCTTTTACAAGCATATGCTTTTTCACGATGCCAGCTATATGATGCAACCCTTCTGTATACAATGAGGCCGCTTTAGGAATCAGATACATTGCCGCAGCCACACACAATCCCAAGCCTACACTTTGTACGGCCCCGGAAATGCCCCAAGCCGCAAGCCCCAACAAAAGTCCTTCTAGAAACCCCACTATCATACTTTCCCCTAACAGTCCTAGCCTGCGCTGCACCTTGGTGGTATCAAACGAAACACGGCGCACAAATGGAATGTGCTCCAGTAGCCAATCAATGGGATATGCGAAGAGAAGATAGCTGTTAGCAATAGGATGTGTAATGGTAACATGTTCTTCTAAGCTAAAATAATGCTGTGTGCGTTTGGCACCTACATCTGCCATAATCAATGCCCATATGTGCAACAATACAGCAGCTAGGAATCCGCTAACCAGGCTTCCTGAAAAAGTCCATATGATAACACCCATAGCTGCATTCTGATGCAGGTTGAAAATATCAATATTAATACAATCTGTCAGGTGTATCCGGTACATCAGCCAGTTTACAAAACAACACAGAGGAACAATGGCAAGCCCTATAACTGATACCATCCCCAATGCTACACAGGATGATCCGCCCAGTTCCACTGCGGCAAAGTGTCCAACGCCCTTATGTTGCAGTGCAGAGAGCGCCTGCTGTACCTGCGAGGTGAAGAACCGATCCAATACTAAGACCAGCATCAGGCCACTGCCCGCTTTAATGGCAGAACGCACAGACGACACCAAGGGCCGCCTACTCAAAACCAATACTGCGCAAATTGCTGCGAAAAGTGCCACACAATAATTGAGACACATCGTGTTCACCGGTCTGGTTCCTCTGCTTTCTATTGTTCTCTATAACTCAATATTCCCAGTCATACTGCGCATATCAGCCGCGCGTCATCTTCTGACGAATTTTTTTCACAAGCAGACGATGATTAAATCCGTTATTTTTCACAAAGTCTATATAGACTGCCAGAAGAATGACAACGCCCTGTACTACATACTGCCAAGAAGTATTAATACCTAACAAGTTCATTCCGTTGCTTAGTACACCAATCACAACGGCGCCTATCACAGTTCCCATCAAGCGGCCGCGGCCACCGCTCATACTGGTCCCTCCCAGCACTACAGCCGCAATCGCATCCATTTCCGCACTGGTTCCCATGTCCATAGTTGCCGCAAATGTACGGGCTGTGGAAAGCACACCTGCTATAGCGGCCAGCACACCGCTGTAAAGGAACACTAGAAACGTCACTTTTGCTACACGGATACCTGTATATCTTGCCGCCTGTTGATTGTCTCCTACAAAGTACACTCCTCGTCCAAACTGTGTCTTATTAAGAATGAATGAAGTAACAGCAACCACCAAAATAATAAGAAAAAACTGCACCGGAAGACCTAAGAGCTGCCCTGTTCCCAGAAAAGTATATTGCTTATCCAAAACGGAGATTGTTTTTGCCCCTGTATAAAGGCGAGCAATACCACGGCCTATATTCATGGTGGAAAGTGTGATGATAAAAGGCGGGATACTGGTTTTGCATGCAATTAGCCCATTCAGAGACCCAAATGCTGCACCACACAGAATACCGATGAGAATGGCAACCGGCACGGGCATGCCCACCCATGTGACCATGCCTGCACTGACACAACCTGCTACAGCAATCACAGAGCCCACTGAGAGGTCGATACCGCCCAGAAGAATAACAAGTGTCATGCCGCACGCCAAAAAAATGTTGATGGTGATTTGCCGCACGACATTGAAAAAGTTTGCACTTGTTGCAAAACTATCTGTCAGGAAGGATAATGCGATACACATGATGACAAGCCCGATCAGGATGCCAAGGCATTCTCTGATATTTATCACAAGTCCCTTCAGACTCCTTTTTATTTTGCTCATAAGAGTTCTCCTATCTCTAATCTTTTTCCTGCGTTGCATACATCATGATTTTCTCCTGCGAGAATTCATCCCTCTGCAGGGTGCCTGTTGTATAACCATGGCTCATTACAACAATTCTATCGCTCATATTGATCAGCTCTGGCAACTCCGAAGAAACAAGGATGATAGACAATCCTTGCTGTGTAAGTTCATTAATAAGCCGATATATCTCCGTTTTTGTTTTCACATCAATACCACGAGTAGGCTCATCCAAAATCAGAATTCGTTTTGTGGACAACAACCATCGGCTGATAATTATCTTCTGCTGATTTCCTCCGCTGAGGCTAACGACTGACTGGGCAAGACTAGCATATCTTGTATGCATCACCTCATCCACATATCGAGTTGTTAAGGCATACTCTTTTTCTGCGTCATAACGCCCGTAACTCAGGAACTGATCCATTACCTCCACCGTAGTGTTTCTGAGAATACTCTGCACAGGGAATATCCCTTCCTGTTTACGGTCTTCCGGAACAAAACCAAACCCCAATGAAATAGCCTGTTTAACGGAGTGGATGTGCACCAAAGCTTTATCCAGATATATTTTTCCGGCATCCTGCGGAGCGAGTCCAAACAGGCAGTTCATCACTTCACTGCGTCCGGCTCCTACCAACCCTGCAAAACCAAGCACCTCACCCTTTCTAAGTGAAAAGCTTACGTTTTTTACCATATTGCCGGATGCGAGGTGTTCCACCTGCAGTATTGTATCGTCTGTAAAGTGGGCTTCCTTCGTATAGAAGTTCTCTAAACTGCGTCCAACCATCAGTGCCACCAATTGCTCATGTGTAGCATTCTCCATATCGATAGTATCGATGTATTGTCCATCCCGCAGAACAGTAACCCTATCTGCCACTGCATCGAGTTCGCTCATGCGATGTGAAATATAAATGATACCCACACCTGACTGCTTCAGTTTCCGAATAGCCTCGAACAGGATTCCAACTTCGTCTTCGGATAAAGAAGATGTTGGCTCATCCATTACAATGATTTTCGCTCCAAATGAGATCGCACGCACAATTTCTACCATCTGTCGCTGCGCAATATTCAGTTCTGCCACCATTTGATAAGCCTTCAGGGGCAGTTCCGCTTCATCCAGCAGCTTTTGTGCCCTTTGTTCCATAGCATGGATATCTACTGTACCTACTTTTGTCTTGAGTGGCTTCCCCATATAGATATTTTCTGCAATAGAAAGATCTGGAGCCAACATGAGTTCCTGATGGATAATGCTGATACCATTGTCTCGTGCATCTGCCACGGTGTCTATGGATACCTTCGCGCCATCAATATATATATCACCGCCATCCAATGAATAGATACCGCCAAGCACTTTGATCAATGTGGATTTTCCCGCACCGTTTTCTCCCAATAACGCATGCACTTCTCCAGCGCGCAGCTCAAAATCCACCCCCTGCAACACATGCACGGTGGCAAAATATTTATGGATGCCTTTCATTTGAAGCAAAATGTCCATCTCGTCCCTCCTTGCCTCTTATGCGGCATTTACCTAGACTTTACAGAAAAATGGGCACCGCAAAACTGCTTACACAAATTGCGGCGCCCATCGATAAAACCATCTCTTATTTCAGGCGACTCTGTTCACCCAGTTTATTGATACCCTTTCCCTGAATATTCTGCTACGTTAGATTCATCGATGGTATAGGCGTCCACTTCCACCGTGAAATTATCGGGTTTACCATTCGCCTCGATCTGTTTATAGGTCTCGTAGCAGGCGGCACCGATTTTCTTGGGTGACTGAGCCGCTGTCATGCGATAAACTCCTTCCGGAATCAGATCCATCGCTTCCTGAGTGCCGTCTACGCCGTAAATTTTTACATCCTTATTCGCGCTAGCCACAGCGGCATATGCACCAAGACCACATTGGTCGTTGATGCAGAAAATCGCATCCAAATCGTAGGATTGCAAAAGGTCGCTGGTAACACTCTGGCCGCCTTCCACATTCGCGTCAGCGTCCATTGTCACAAGTACATTGATCCCTTTGTCCTTCACAGTATCCAAGAAGCCTTGCTCACGGTCATTGGCAGCGCCGTTGGAAGGGTAATTCAGCACTGCGATATCGGCGCCATCCGGGAAGTCCTTCAACATAGATTCTGCGCACAACACGCCCGCCTGATAGTTATTTGTACCAACAAAAGCGGCGATCAAATCCGTATTGGTGACTGATGCATCAAAGTTGATCACTGGAATGCCAGCCTCATCTAAAGCCTGAAGAGCAGGCTCTATTGCATCCTTATCAACAGGGTTCAAAAATACGCAGTCTACCCCTTGGGCAATAAAATCTTCCACAATTTGAATTTGTTTTGCGGCATCCTGTTCTGCATCCACAATAATTGTAGAATTCCCTTCCGCTTCTGCGGCTTCTGTAATACCCTGTGCTAGAGTGACGAAAAATTCTGATTCACACCAATAGGTGATGCCGAATTTTTTACCCCCGGTGGTACTGGCGGATGTAGGTTCACTCGGACCCTGAGGGGCAGAGGAAGTTGTAGATGACGATGACCCGTTAGAGCTACACCCCGCAAGAAGCACTAGGCTCATAGCCAATGCAAGAAACGCTGCAAAAAACTTTTTCATGCTTTTACCTCACTTTTCATTACTTATCGTTGTCTCATCGGGTTCAGAGTCTACCCAAAATAAAAGTCCTACGGCTGTTTTCTCTCTATTTTCCCCTAAACATCCGGGAAAAAGCCCATGCTCCAAGAAACATTTGCTGGCTTCGGTTCTCGCTGATATTCAAACTTTTCCATCAATTTTAGGTTGAGCACTGAAGAAGTACGCGTCCAATCGAAAGGCTCATCATAAAATGCATCCACTACCATTTTGCAGTACTCCAATGACATGACACGGCAGCCGAGACATAGGATCTGTGCGTTAAGGCTTTTTCGGGCTCTGCGTGCAGTATAGGGTTCTGATGCATGTGCTGCACGGATCCCCCAGTAAGTATTGGCCACAGAGCAGAAGCCAAGCCCTGTTCCGCATATCATCAACGCCAAACGGCATGTATCCTGCTGAATACCCTCACAAATCAAACGTGTCGTTTCAATAAATGTTCCATTACCTTCCTCTTCAGTTTGTATCGGGTCTATCACAATCTCGGCATTTTTCTCTTGAATCAGATATTTTTTTATTTGTTCCTTTAGCGAAAAGCCGATATGGTCGCACCCCAGTGCAATTTTTGTCTTTTCCATGCTTCCTCCCATTATGGAATTCAAGTACTAAGCGTGCTATATCTATGGCGCCGACAAAAGGGAAAATGATGACATCCCTGTGCCTTATTTTTATAATAAACCCAGCCGGTTTGCGTGAAAAGTCCAACCTATTTCGCCACAAGTGAAACAAATCGAACATTTTTGAATCTATTTAACCTGAAATTTATGCTTATAATACAATGCCCCCACCCAACTTGTGTCATATTGCACAAACTAGGCGGGGGATATCTTTATTGCAAAAATTTTTTCTGCCGTATCAATGCTTCCTCTTTTTCACGAAGCAACGCCCGAATTTTAAAAGTATTGTCTGCATTCAACAACATTCGGCGAATCTGGCGGTCACACATTGCCGTCATGATACGGGGCAGGAATCTGGTATCCTGATGTTGCGGTGGTACACATACAGCAAGCACAAATTCTACAGGGTCGTATTCCCCGCAATAAAACTTTACCGGACGGGCCAGCCTTAGGAATGCTGCGCCAATGCATTCCACCCCATTCAGTGGTCTGGCATGAGCCAGCGCTACTCCTGGTGTGAATACAATATATGGACCAAGCTGCTCCACTACTCGAACCATCTCTTCTACATAAGTTGGTTGTGCTGCCCCGGTGCGGCATAGAGGCTCACCGGCAAGACGGATTGCTTGGCGCCAGTCATCTGCATGTGCATCCAGCACAATGCTGTTTTCTCCCAGCAAATCTGTAAAGTATAAAACATGACCTTCCCTTTCCACTGGTGTGGATACTAAAGTAGATTGTTCTTCCATAATGCGTTGTGAGCATATCATGGTAATCGTACGCTGTAGTTGAGAAATTTCCCATTCGCTGAGCGGCAGGCTGGTTTGAAGCCATGGCACCGGAAGGCCGCCTTCCAACGGCACAGTAGAAATAACAAGGTCACAGTGATTTTCCTGCAGGGTACTATCCAGCAGATGTGTAGAAGTGACAGAGAGCACATGGATTTGAAAGTTCTTCTGTAGACTGGCCGCAAGATACTGCGAAGTACCCATACCGGAATTACATACGATCACGACATCCAACACGGGAAGCTTGCGCGCGCGCCTTTCTACTGCCACAATTACATGTAGCAACAGAAAAGATATTTCGTTTTCGTCCAACGTGCAATTCAGCCCTTGTTCCAGAACACTTGCCGCTCTCTTTACTGCAGAAAAATCTTGTGCATAGTCACGCATCAGTTGTTCTTTATAAGGGTTGGGTGCTGCCTCTTTCCGGCCTGTTGAAAAAGTGCGCAGCAAATGGAAGGTGAGGCCTTCCTGAAGCTGTTCGTCCTGGCTAATGTATTCTCCATAGTCCTGCGCCAGATGAGAAAGAAAATTTGCCACCATTACATAGTAATTAAGTCTGTTAAAATCCTGTGCACTCCGGCGTATGGCATGCAGAAATGGGTGCAGCATATTTTCCAGATAACGGCGTTCTGCCGGTACAAACTTGAAGGAGGACATTTGCTGTTCCAAGACATCAACAAAAGCACACTCCAGCCTGAAAGATTCCGAAAAAATAGGCACGTCTTTTTCTTGTACTGTATTATTCTGTTCGATGCATCGCTGGACTACGCACAGGCGCAAAACAGCCTCAAAATAATCTGCGTCTTCCAGCAGACAGCCTGTCTGTGTTTCTGCATGGCGTAGCGCCGCCTGTACTTGACGTCGAAATACATCCAGCTCATATATCTTTTCCACAAACCCGACGTAGACACATTGGACGCAGCACACACAGTCCCATGGGTAACTGTGTATCAAACCAAATTGTTCCAATACACCAAATATCTGTGCCCGACGCTGGAACTCTGTACATTCCAAGCGAAGGCCGGCATGCTTATTTTTGTCAAATTTTAAAGAAAACTCACTATCTGTCTGCTTTATAACCGCCAAATCCTGTATGACAGTGGCCTTACTGATCGAGAACATATGTTCTAGTTCGTTTATTTTTACGGGACGGCCACACCCCAGCAGGTATAAAACCATTAAAAGTTGTCTTTCTTCCGGAGAAGAGCGGTATTCATACATATCCATCGCCATCAGCGCACGATGCAGCCTTTGTTCGTCCATACGGCTCCCAACAAAACTAACGGCTGCGTTCTGCAAAATGAACATATGCCCCAGTGAATGCTGGGAAAGGAATTTCTCGATCTCTCCCCAATAAATGCGTACCATCCGCTGGCTAATATCTAGAGCAGCGGCAATTTCTTGCAAAGAAACGGGCTTTCCACGAGGGTGACCAAGGACTTCATCCAGCAGCATACATTTAATCTTATTCATCGCCGTCCCCTTCCCTTGCATGTTTCTTATTATTTTAAGATACCGCAATAGATATTGAAAAGTCAAATTCTGACTTACCTATTTGACAAAGCTTCTATTTCATTTTACAATAAAAAATGATGACATCCTTGAAGCCATATAGTGTTCCTCGCAATTTTTCAAATTAGAAAGAGAGGATGTTTTATGATTCACTTAGGGCTGGACACATGGCTTTGGGCAAGTAAATTTGAAGAGAGACACCTGTATTGTATCGAACGTGTGCACGAACTGGGAGCACAGGTGATTGACTTTTCCATTAATGACCCTCGCTCTTTCCCAGTACAGCAGGCGGCATCACTCGTCAAGCTCTATGGCTTGGAAGCCGTCACTTCAACCGCAATGCCTTTGACATGCAATCCCATCTCTCCCAGCAGTGCGGTGCGCGCCAAGGCGGTGGAATATATGAAAGCTCTGTTGGAAATCACTGCCTGCCTCGGTTCAAAACTGACAGGCGGGGTCAATTATACTGCTTCTGGGTATCTTACCGGCCACCCCCGTACCCAGCAGGAATTGGAATGGGCGGCAGAATATATGCGGTCTGCCGCCACGTATGCCGCACAAGAAGGCATCACTATTGCTGTAGAGGCCGTCAAACGTTTTGAATCGCATCTCATTAATACAGCTGAGCAGGCTTTGGAGTTTGTAGAACTTGTAGGCATGCCGAATGTGAAGGTACATCTGGATACGTTCCATATGAACATCGAAGAGTCTAACTTGCCCGGTGCTATTGAGGCTTGTGGTAATAAGCTCGGTTATCTTCACCTGGTGGACAGTAACCGTGGTGTACCCGGTATGGGTCATGTGCCCTGGCTAGAGGTATACAAAGCTTTACAGAAAATTGGGTATGATGGCCCTGCCTGTATCGAAACTTTCAATCCGGAAACTTTAGATGAGACCTGTTCTATGACATACCTTACACGCCGTTTTGGCAGTACGCCGGAAGAGTTAGCAAAAAAAGGCCTAAAATATCTACGTGCTGTAGAAACGCTTGTATACGGCTGATAATCTGCTGTTTCGCCGTCAAGTCTCATTGCTTTTTCTTAAAAACTCCGGGCCATAATTCGCCGGGCTTCGAGGCCCGGCTTTTTTTGATTAGACAAAATATAAAAGTCTGTTCCGTCAGCGTACTTCTTATTCCAGTGCATCAAAGCCAGATACATTAATTTTTTTGCAAGGTGATTTTCCATACTCTTGCAAGGCCGCTGCAAGACTTTAAGTTTTTGAATTTTGCAGCAGACTATTCGTAACTGTTTTCCCTTAATTTTGTGCCGGTACTCTGGTCGTCTGCTCGTACTTTAATAAAAAAGCAAACATGACATCTACCACTGTCTGCCCAGCCTCTATAAAAATACTTTTTCTTGGAAAACCGGCGGTTTTGTCGTATACTGAAGGTGCAGGCCGCGCAGTGCGGCCCGGCACCGCTTAAAGATACGGCGTGTACGGCACGCCTTCTACAGAAAAGAGGTTTTTATGGAACAGCTTCGGCAGAGAAAAGGCTTTCTAATCGATATGGACGGCGTTATCTATCACGGCAACCGGCTTTTGCCCGGCGTAAAGGAATTTGTGCAATGGCTGTACGACGAGGACAAGGCATTTCTGTTTTTAACGAACTCCAGCCGGTATACGCCCAAAGAGCTGCAGCAGAAGCTGGCGCGCATGGGCCTTGAGGTGGATCACACTCATTTTTACACCAGCGCGCTGGCTACGGCGCGTTTCCTGTCCACACAGGCGCCGGGCTCCAGCGCCTATGTAGTGGGCGAACACGGCCTGTTCAACGCTTTGTATGACGCGGGCATCACCTTCAATGAAATGGACCCCGACTATGTGGTGATAAGCGAGGCGGATAATTTCAACTACGACAGCATTGTGAAGGCCATGCGCTTTGTAAACGGCGGCGCAAAGCTGATAGGCACAAACTACGACCTCACCGGCCCCGCAGAGGACGGCCTTGTGCCCGCCTGCCGCGCGCTGATGGCGCCCATTGAGCTCACCACTGGCAAAAGCGCCTATTATGTGGGTAAGCCCAACCCGCTTATGATGCGCACCGGACTGCGCCTTTTGAATACCCATTCAGCCGAGACGGCTATGATAGGCGACCGCATGGACACAGATATTGTGGCCGGCATCGAGACCGGACTGGACCCCATTCTGGTTCTGAGCGGCGTCACCACGCGTGCCATGATGGCAGAATACCCCTACCGACCCCGCCTTGTTCTGAACGGCGTGGGCGATATTGTGCCCGGCGCGGGCCAATAACCCGGCGGAGCGTCACAGCTCTGCCGGCCCTGTACATGCCTGTTTCCGGCATGTGCCTCAAAGTGCACTGAGTTTCATTTCATCTGCATTTTTTGCACCGCGGCCCGCAAACGGCCAGCCGCTGTTCCGGCGAAATTCCAACGAAAATTGTTTATTCCTGGCAACCTGCCGCCAGCTGCCCGCTTTGCCGGATGCGGGGGGAGGAAGCTTTTGCTCTTCCCGGCAGAGCCGGGGTTCTTGTTTTGCTGAAACATACAACAAAGAAAGCCCGCGGGGCCAGGCAGATACCTGGCCCCGCGGGCTTTGTTTCTAAAGGGCATGTGCTGTGCCGAAAATAGGTTATTTACGCGCGGGCGGGGTGCTCTTGCGCCGCCTACCCCACACCAGCATACCGGCAAGGCCGGCAAGGCTGGCCGCCAGAAGGCCCGCATACAAAAGCGGGTTTGCGCCGTCGCCTGTTTTTACGATGCCGCCGCCCGGCGGGTCTTTGCGGTTGATGAACGACGCTTCCGCCGTGCCGCCCGCAGGAATGGTGCCGCTTTCGCCCGTCTGGGTGGTCACATAGCCGTCGGCGTTTGCCTCCTGTTCTGCCACCGTGTAGCCCATGCCGCCGGGCAGGCCCTGCGCCTGTACGCTTTCGCCGTGTTTCAGCGCAAAGCTGGCCACGCCGTTTTCAAATGTCATGCCGCCATAGACGCCGCTGACGGACGTATCGCCGAGGGTGACGCGGAAGCGGAAGGCACGGTCCCTGTCGCCCTGGGCCCCCTCTACCGTCTTTGTTACGCGCAGCCCGCCAAGGGCCACGTTTTCCATGGTAAAGCCGTCTTTGGCACTGCCGCCGTAAACCACCTCGCCATAGCCGTCCGGAAGGGCCGGCTCTTTCACCGTATATTGGATGAAGTCTCCGTTTGCATCGTACTGCGGCAGGCCCGTGAAGGTATAGCTCCACGCATCGCTTTCGCCTGCAATGCCTCGCACAATGCGCTGCCACAGGCCGGGCGCGCCCGCCTCTGCTGTTCCGTCCTCCGGCCCCAGCAGCTCGCCGCCCTGTGCGCTCAGGCGCACGCGGGCTACTTCTGTGCCATTGGCATACAGTGCCACCACGATGCTGGCCGGGCGTATGCCGGCGCTATTGCCGCTGTCATTCCACAGTTTTGTTACCGGGATGTCTACCGTGAGGGTATTGGTCATTCTGGTGCCCGTCTGCTCGCCCACATACCCCGGCACGGGCGCCTCTTCCACCGTGTAGATATATTTTGCGCCGTTCTCGTCCGCAGCAGGCAGGCGGAAATAGGCATAGGCCCAGCTGTCGGTATCTGTATTAGTCCACACGGGCCTAGCATCCGCCACCTTTTCCGGGGTGCCGCCCTGTACCATGCGCCACAGCGTCAACACAATCTCTTCCGGCCTCAGCCCGGCGGCATCGCCGCCGTCATTCCAGTTTTTTACACCTCTGACATCTACCAGCCAGGTATTCGTAACCGTAGTTCTGCCTGCCTCGTCTTGATAGCTTACGTCAAACCTGAAGCCGGGGTCCTTCACAGAGAGGCCGCCCACAGAGAGCTCGCGCGCATAATAGGTGTACGCATTGCCGGCCTCATCATATTTGGGCAGGCCTGTAACCCTACCCTTCCAGCTGCCTGCTCTGTTCAGCGTAAGCATATACTGCCCGCTTTCGCCGGCGGCCGCGCTCAATTTGTCTTTGCCCACTCTTTCGCCGCTCTCAGTGCTGCCAGTGGTGCGCCACAGGCCCGCCACCACATCCTTTTGCTCGCCCGACGGCGTGCCGTACCACTGCTTCACTACCTCCAACTCAGTAGATTCCACATTGGTATAAAGGAATAGAGGATAAGCCGTGCCGTCCGCCTGTACGGTCTCTTCCTTATAACCCTGCTGGACATAGCCTGCGGGCAGCTTCTCCGTCACGCGGTACTGTGTTTTTCCATCCTGGGAAAGGTCGCTGCCCGGCATGGACTCTGGCAGGCCGGCCCACACTGCCTTCCATGCCTCGTACTCATAATAGGGCTGGGCGGGGGCCGCATCCGCCTTGCCGTCTACCGTCACTCTGGCCAGCTCTACATATCCGCCGCCGTCCGCAGCCAGATATTCCAGGGCAAATGCCACAGGCACCGGCCGGGATGATTTGTTCCACTGCTTTTCCGCATAGATGCGGGTAGGCCGCAGCGTGTTTACCGCAGTGCTGCCGTCCGCATAGGTAACCGTATACGCACTGTGGTAAATAGCGTTTTCGTCCAGAATATCCCCTGTGTCCACCCGGTCTTCCTGCAGCCTCTGGCGCCAGCCCGTCTGCAGTTCGCGCGCGCGGTACTGATATGCCTGGCCGCCATTGTCCGTTTTCGGCAGGCCCGCCACACGGGCGCTGGCATAGTTCTGCTCGTTTGTGCCGTACAGCGTAACGGTGAGGTCTGCCTGCTCTCCGCCGCTTTCATAAACAGTGACGTTTTCCCAGCTTGCCCCGCCGTCTGCAGAGCGCTGGATGACAAAGCTCACCTCCCATTCAAAGCCGGTGCGCCCCGTTTCGGGCCGCGTGCCATAGGCGTTGCTGCTGTCACCTGCCCACTGCTTGGCCACAGAAAACTCTGTTGTCTCAAGCCGGTTGTACATATCCTGCGTCCGGTACAGGTTATGCTCCGTTTCCGGCTGGTCTTTTCCATTTGCCCAGTAGGCCGGGCTGAACAGGCCGGGGCCGAATGAATACTGATAGGTGCCGTTTGCCGGGTTATCCCCCACCACAGTGACGGCCTGCTTTCCGCCGCGGTATTCAATTGCCGTCTCCACCACGCGGTAGCGCAGGTAAGTAACGGAACTGCCGTCTTTCAGGAAGGAGGGCAGGTTTTCAAAGGCGTGCTTCGGGCCCCACACGGCGCTGTCGTTGATATGGCCGGTTTTCGTCTGTGTGAAGGCGTAGCTGCCAAAGACGGCATTATAGCTTTCACCGGAAAGCTTCTGCTTGAAATAGCCGTCTGCATTCTGCCATGCACCGGCCGGCTTGCCGCCCTTGCCGTCCAGCTCTGCCACCTGCAGCTGGAACGTGACCGACAGGTTCAGGCCCAGATAGTCTTCGCTGATAATATCGCCGCTGCTGTCCACCCAGTTTTTGCTGTAAGGCGCCTTTGTAAGGATGGTGTTTCCCAGCGGGTGCATGGTAACAGAGAGAACATTTTCGCCCTCCTTGCTGCCCTGCTGGGCCACGGTGCCCGGCGACATTGTATACAGGCTGCCCTCTGGCAGCGTCTCTGTCACTTCATAGCGCCACGGCATGCCGTTGGGGGCATATCGCTCCAGCTCGCCCTCCTGCAAACCCTTAATGGAATAACGCCAGGTGTCGCCTGCTTTGCTGCCCTCGTCCCACACCACGGAATAGCTGCCCGCAGGCATTTCTTCCCTTTCAATGGCGTTGCCCTGGCCGGGCTGGGCGTTGGCATAGCGGCTGACGGTAAGCGTGAGGTCATTGGGCCGCGTATTAAATTCGTTGCTGTAATCGTACCAGCGCTTTTCGCCCGAAAGCTCTACCAGCTCGCGCCGTTCGCCCGGGGCATTCAGGAAGGTGGCGCCCACGGCTACCTCGGCCGCAGTATCGCCGCGGCCATTCTCTTCATTCCAGGTGACTCGTACTCCAGGCACACTTGCCTGGTCTTTATACGGGTTCTCTCGGACGCTTTCCGGTGTGCCCTCGCCGGGCATGCCCCAGGTGTCATAGCCGCTCAGATACGTCTTGTCTTCCGTGATGGCGTACTGGTATTCCGCCCCGTTCGGGGCATAGATGTCCAGATTTTCAAACCGCAGCGTTACCTCCAGCGGGGCGCTTTTGTCCTGCGCCTTCTCATAGGCCTCGCGCACCTGAGCCGAGCTCCACGTCAGGCGCTGCACGGTCTCTGGCTCAGACAGCCCGCCGTTCGCCTGGTAGACGCGCGTCAGCACAAAGGTGACGGCCGGAAATGCCTCCGGCTGGCCGTTCTGGCCTATGGGCAGCTCCAGGAATTTTTTTACCGCCGTGGCGCCCTTCACGCTTTCGTACCTGTTTTTCACAAGATAAGTGTTTATCTCAGGGTCTGCATAGATAAGGTCCGGCCCGGGCTGCGGTGCGCCGCCCGGCCAGGTGATGCTGCTCTCTTGCAAGGTATACAGGTACAGCTCGCCCTCTTCGTTGTACTTTCGCAGCGGGGAGGCGCCGGGCTCCGGCTCAATGACAACGCTGCCGCCGTTCACCTCCATGCGGTTCACGCCCTCGTATTCCAGACGGAACAGGTAAGAGCCGTTCTGATATATGCTGGCCCAGTCCTCCACCCGCATCCGGGCCACCTCTCTAGCCTGGCTTTCATCCTCATGTGCCAGGCGGCGGTGCAGCACAAAATCCACAACGGGAAGGTCTACACTGGGGTAGCCCGTGGGCAGCGAGGCCCACAGCTTCTGGCCCTGCACCGTCACTGTCTGGTAAATGGCGTTTGTAAAAGTGCCCGTTTCGCGCAGGGCATACCTTGCCTCTGTGTCATTGCCAATGGTTCCAGAAAGGTCCAGCGCATCGCCCGGCCGCGCAGCTTCGTTCAGCTCCAGTTCGGTGCCAATGTCCGTCAGGCTGCCCGGCTTGCCCACACTGTACTGCACGGGCAGGTAGTCAAAGCTGGCGGCGTCTACGATGGTGTGCTCTGTGGCGTAGTAAATAATCTCGTACCCATATTCATCGTATTTGGGCAGGCCGCTCACTTCCGCCACCCAGTATTTGGCCAGGCTGGTGCCCTCTTCGTCCAAATAAGTCCACTTATAGTTTGCCTGATACAGAGATACCAGCGGGTCGCCGCCCTCGCTGTGGCGCACCTGATAAATATCAAGATAGATATCCGGCCGTTCGCCTGCCTGGTATACGGCATCGTCGCGCCACACCTTGTTCCAGGTGGCCGTTTTGGTTCCTTCAAGGCTGTTTGTCACCTGCTGCGTCTGCTTATCTGCATCGTGGTGGCCGCTCACTTCGTACTGCGGCTCGCCATAGGCGGTGCGGTAATCGGCCAAAAGGTTCTGCAGCCCGGCGGGAAGCTGTGAAACGCTCACTTCTTCTCCCCTGCTGTTCAGCCACAGCTCACGCACAGTGTACTGTACAGATGTGCCGGTGCGGTCGTACTTAGGCAGGCCATAGAACTCATAGCTGTGCTCTTTCTGGCCGAGGTCCAGCTCCTGCCGGGAGGAAACCGGCTTGTTTTCACTGTTTACAATGGGCACCTGGTTTTTGGGGCTGCCGATAGTAACGGTGTCGCCGCCCGCCTGCCCGCGGGTGATGGAGTAATACTCCGGCACACCCTGCTGGGCAAATTCCAGCTGCAGCACAAGAGAGTAGCCGCCCGCTTCGGCCTCCTCTGCAATCTTCGCGCGCAGTTCGCCCGCACCGTCCTGCCATGTTTTTGTGGCAGTGAGGTCGATATTGCCGAAGCGGCGGTTCGCCACCGTGTAAATGGTGACGCCCTGCAGCACTTCATGGCTGTAAGTGGCCTCATAGCGGTGGTTTTCCGTCTCGTACGGGATGGCCGTATATTCGCTATCGCCGGGGCCGTCGTATTCCTCAGGGGCCTGCGGCTGTGTGAAATTCAACGCATCCTCGGTAAGCGGCAGCTGCACGCCGCCCACCTGTGTTTCAAGGATATAGACATCCTCCGGTGCGCGCCGGCCAATGCCTACCCAGCCGTGCCACACGCCGCCGCCCAGAGTGGTTTCGTTCACCTTTTCATTGGTTTTTCGGTCGTACACCGCTACCGTGACATCCTGCCGGTGCAGGATGTCGCTGTCGTCCACCCAGTCTTTGCGCACCATAATGCGGTTGCCTTCACCGGGGCCGTTATACACAGTTGTATGGTAGCCCTGCTCATCGCGCTCTGTCTTGTAGGTGGGCACAAAGCCGGCCGCGCCGCTTTGTTCCAGCAGCATGTACTGATATTGGCCGCCGCCCTCGTCAAATTCGGCCAGCGGCGTAACCACCGCCTGCCAGGGGGCGGTCTCCTGCACAGAGATGCCCAGCTCTTCATTCACCACAGTGGGGGCTGCATCCGCCGTGCCATCCAGTGTAAAGACAGCCGCAGGCTGGCCCAACGCCGCACCGCTGCTGATGCGGTAGATGCCGAACGTAACCGCGGCCCCCTGCGGTGGCTGTGTTTCCTTCCCTGCTTCGTCCAGCCAAACCTTCGTCACCTCATAGTCGATGGTGTCGGCAAGAGAGTTTGTCACTGTGGTGGAATAATCCTTTTCTGCGCTGCCCGTACGGCGGATGGCCGAGCGGTAGTGCACTTCGCGGCCACCCTGCTGCAGGGTAAAGGTTCCGCCGCCGTTCCCATCGGGAACAAAAAGGTTTTCGCCTGTCTCTCTCTGATACACAGCCGTTTCCACCCAGCGGTATTGCAGCTCCTGCCCGCCGGCGTCATACCGGGGCATGCTGCGGCGCACAGAGGCCGAAAGATTCTCTGCGAAAAAGCCGTCCATAAGCTGCGTCACGCCAGTGGCCTTCCACTCGGCCTCGGGGTCATCCTTCACACGGCTTTGCAGCGCCAGCTCCACCGTTACATTCTCGAATTCCGCCTGAAAGGCGCTGGCTCTCCAGATTTTGGTGGCAGTGACGTCCACCGCGTCTGTAATGCGGTTGGAGAGCACGCCCCCGTTATACAGGAACGTGTTGCCTGCAGGGCGCGTCTCCGGGGTGGTAATATCCACCAGCTCGCCGTCCCTGTCTATTCTGTCCGTAATGCTGCCGGTGGCGGCATCCACCCGGCCGAACACCTGCTCGTAGCTGCGGGCGGGCAGGCCCGCAGAGGTGACATTCTCCAGATATTCACGCACTACATACAGGTATTCATAGCCCTCGGCGTCATACTTTTCAAGGTTTTCGAACTTCAGCTCCTGTTCATCTTCATCTGTAACCAGCCCGATGGTGACGATGGCGCCGTCCGGCTCGCGCACAGGCGCAGCCGTGCTGCTGGGCTGGCCCTTACGGTAGCGCCAAAGCTGAAATTCGCCCGCAGGCCGCTGGCTCTGCGCCCCGGCGGCGACGCCTTCGTCCAGCCACACCTTGTACGAATCGTAGGTTTTAAAGCCCTTAAGCGTCAGAGAAAGCATGCCGCCGCTGTAAAGCCTGTCGGTGATGGAGCCGAAGTTCGGCGCGGCAGAGTTGTCATATGTGATGGCGAAGTAATCGCCCGCATCCAGGCCGGGCACTTCCAGCTTACCTGTCTGCTGCCCCTCGGCCTCATGGATACTGTAAGTAATCTGCGTACCGTCCAGGTTATACTTCCATGTGCCGTAGATATGCATAGAAGGGCCGTTTTCCATGCTAAGGGCGTCGCCCAGCTCGTCCAGGCCGTATTCCATTGCCGACTGGCCCACCTGAACTGTGAGGGCAAAGTGCTTTTTAATTTCCTCCTCCAGGCCGGCCACATTTTCCATTGCGCCCTTTCGTACGCGGACGTTGAACGCAAGGTCGCGCTGAAGCACATAGTACCAGCCTGCCCTGCCGTTTGCAGAGGGAAACTGCTGCAAATCGTCCTCTTCCACCTTCTGAAGGGCATACCCCTCCCAGGCGGAGGGCTCTACCTGCCATTCCACCGTGTGCTGTGTTGAATCACCATAGCTGTCGGTATGGGTATATTTCACAGGCAGGGTGTTGCCGGGCACCGTAACGTAATAGCTGCCTACGCCGGCCGGTGAAATAACAGCCTCCGGCATGGCCCTCAGGCCCAGCCGGGCCATGTTTTCCGCTGTAAGCTGTACAAAATCGCCCGCGCCGTCCAGCCGGAATTTCAAAACGGGCTGCGGCGCCCCTGCCTGTGGGCGCAGGCTCATTTCGTTGTTGTTGTCTACCCAGTACAGGATGCGCTCAAAGCGGCTCATCCATTCTTCAACAGCAACCATCTCTTCCCCCGGCCCGCCGGTGCTGGAGCCGCCCTGCTGCGAGGGCAGCACCTGTGCGCCGGCAGCCTCAAGCGGCTGCGGCTCAGGCAACTCGCCGGCCGCGGGCACATTCTGCAGCGTGCCGCCCAGGGCAAGCTGGCCGCCCTCGAAGCCAGGCGCCACTGTGAAGGCCGCGCCGGCGAACGCAAGGGAAAGCTGCATCTCGCCTATCTCGGCGCTTTGCGGCTGCGGCGCCGTGCGGGCAACAGCAAGCGCCAGCACGCCGCTTTCCAGCGCGGGCGTGACAACGGCACCCTCCGGCAGGCCGTTCAGCACAGCAACGGCTGTGCCGCCGATGGTGACGGTGTTGTTTTCAAACTTAACCTCGCCTTCCGGCAGGCTGACGCCTTCCGGCAGAGCCAGAGACAACAGGGCTGTTTGCTCTTTTGTATAGATTACCCCGGTTTCCTCCCCGCTTATCAGGGAGGAAGCTGAAAAGCCAAACTCAAAATCCGGCAGTGAACCGTCCCCGGTGGGCTGCAGCTGCCCCTGCGGGGCCTCCGCAGACGCCTGCCAGCCCCTGTACTCCGCCGCTATTTCCATGGCCTGCACCTGCAGGCTCAGCACAGGGTTTGGCTTTCCCTCAATGGAGACAGAAATATCCTGCCCGCCCACCTCGATAGAGCAGGGCGCAGAAACGCCGTTCGGCACCTGGAAGGTAAACCGCTGCTGCACAGAGGGGTGTGTTTCATCCAGCTGAAAGCGGATGACTGCGCCGCCCTGTCCGGACAGCTCCAGCGTCAGAACAACGCCGCCCGCCTCCAGTGTGGCGCCGTCTGCCAGCTCGCCCGTCCCGCTGCGGAACTCGCGCAGGGCGGCGGCTTCGTGCGCGTCCAGCGCAACAGACACCTCAGCCTTGGCAGTGCCGCCGCCAAGCCGGGCGCTGAACGACACTGTGCCCACGCTGCCAGCCGGCACAGGCTCGGCGCCTTCCTCCGGGCGCCAGGACACGCTGACATCCGCGCTGGCGTCTGTGCCGGGCCCGCCTTCATCAGAGGCCGGGCCGCCGGAAGAGGAAGAACTTCCGGAAGGTGCCAGGCTGCCGCTTTCTTCCCCCGGGGAAGGCGCACCGGCACCCCCGTCCGGGGCGGACGGCTGTTCTGCCGCGCCGCTGCTTTTGTCCGATGATGCCGGCTGGCCGGGCTGGGCAGCGGAAGAGCCGCCGGGCCCGGGCCCGTCTTCGGCAAAGGCCACAGCCTGTGCAGGCAGCATGGCCACACACATAGCCACAGCCAGCACAGCGCTGAGAAGGCGCTGCTTCCATCCGATGCGTTGTTTCATAACAGTTCCTCCTTTGGGGACAGTTTTTTATTGCGGAGCCTGCTCCAATATGCCGAGCAGAACGAACCTTGCATTTTCAAATTCATAGCTGCAGGTGGAAAGCGTCACCACCCGCTGGCCTGCCTGCGGCACAAGGCCGCTTTCAAAGGCAGAGCGGGCGGCCGCCTGGCTGCACCACTGCAAAAACTCCTCCTGTGAGGAAAACGCGCGCCGCCAGGCATCGCTTTCCGGTGAGGCCACATAGCCTGCGAACACCCGAATTGTATAATCACCGTGCGGAGTATACAGCGCCAGCACGGGGTGCCGCTCGTAATATCCGGGCTGTAAATAACCGGTAAGGGAGGAAAACATGGTGTCGTTTTTCATGTGGTGGCCATAGATGACAGTGTGCATGTCCGAAAAATCGGGGCTGCAGCCGGCGTCCAAAAAAATGGCACCCGCGCTGTTTTTCTTTTTGCCGAACATATGGGTGAGGTAATATTCGTTGTCTTCTGCCTGTACAACGGGGTAATGGATGGATGTGCCGGGGCTGTACAGCCATGCCACCACATTTTCATCTATCTGCCGCAAAGCATCAAAATCCACCTGCGGCGGGCCCTGCGCCGTCCGGCCGGGGGCACCGCCCTGTGCGCCGCTTTGGGCCCCTCCCGGGACGGCATACTGTTCCAGCGCGGTGTAGCTGCGCCTGCCCGCATAATATTCCAGCCCGGTCCTGACAAGCTGAAAGGCGCTGAACGCGGCCAAGCACCCAAGCCCCGCCAAAACAAGCCGGGCAGCCACCCCCGTTTTCATGCTGCATACACCCCCTTGCTGCGCAGGTGAGCCCGCCCTAAGCGTTATGATACTGCACAGGGCAGGAAAAAGCGGGCGAATTTGCTGGGACGCCCATATAAGCCTTTCGCTCTGAACAGAAGGAGTTTTATCGCTTCTTAGCGATAAAACTGAACAGGGGCCCCTGTTCAACATATTTCGCATGCAAAAGCCCTATGAAAGGGCATTTTGCAATTTCCTTATTTTACCTGCACTTCTCCTTATAAATAACTATTTTCATTTTAGCACCCGCAGAAAGAAGTATCAAGAATATTCTTGGTTTTCCAAAACATAATAAGTTTCATGGCAATAATTTGCGCTGGTGGTATGAACCTCTATACTGGATATTGAGCAAAAGCGGGGTGATAGAGTGATTGGAGAGCGTCTTGCGGAAGTGCGGAAGGATCATCACGACACGCAGGCGTCCCTTGCAAAGCACCTGCGGGTGACGGTTTCCACCATTCGGAGCTGGGAACAGGAAAAGAGCTCGCCCTCGCACGACATGCTGGTGGCGATATGCCGGCTTTATCATGTTTCTGCCGATTATCTGTTGGGGCTTTCCAATATGGACCCGGCCTATGACCAGCGCCAGCGCACAGAAATATTTTCGCAGCAGGAGATGATGCTGCTGCGCGAATATGAAAAATTTCTTCTGTGGCGCCATCGGGAGGACAGCGGCGGAAGGCAGAAAAAAGGCGGATGACCGAAATGGTCATCCGCCTTTTCGCTGTAAAAATGTGCTCAGCCCTCGATAAGGCCCATGGCCTGGGCAATGTCGAGGTTCACTTCCAGCACGTTCACCTTTTCCTCACCGAACACGCCCAGCACCTTGCCGCTGGTATGCGCCGCAACAATGTCGCGCAGCGCCTCCTCGCTGAGGCCGGAGGCCTCGGCAATCGCGGGGATCTGGATTTCGGCAGAGGCCGGGGAGATGTGCGGGTCCAAGCCGGAGCCGGAGGCTGTGAGCAAGTCTGTGGGGATATCCTCGCGCTTCACGCCAGGGTTGGCGGCAAGGAACTCCTCAATATCGGCCTGCACGCGCTCGGCCAGGGCCGGGTTGGACGGGCCGTAGTTGTTGGAGCCGGAAGAAAGCCCGGCAAACTCGGTGCCGTCATTATAGAACTGGTTGCCCTCTTCATCCTCATAGTACGTGTTGTACTGATAGGCCGAAGGGCGGCCCTTCATGAAATAGGGCTGCGTAAAATCCTGCCCAACATTCTGGGCGCCCACGGCAGTGCCGTCGGCAGTGGTCAGCAGGCTGCCCCCCGCCTGATGGGGAAACATCACAGCCGAAAGGCCGGTGAGCACCACCGGGAACAGGAAGCCGCAAATCAAAAGCAGCACCAGTGTGGTAAGCACGCTTTGGCGCACATTGTGGACGAAGCCTTTCTTCGAATCGTTCATAAGAGCAAAGCCTCCTTAAAAGCCCATAGCCACAAGCAGCGGGTTGATGAGCATATCGATGATCTTGATGCCCACGAACGGCGTAATAACGCCGCCCAGGCCGTAAATCATCATGTTGCGCCGCAGCATTTTGCCGGACGACATGGGTTTGTACTTCACGCCCTTCATGGCCAGCGGAATCAGGCAGGGAATGATGATGGCGTTGAAAATGAGCGCCGAAAGAATGGCGCTGTACGGGCTGGACAGATGCATGATATTCAGCACCTGCATCTGCGGGATGGCCATCATGAACATGGCCGGGATAATAGCGAAATATTTTGCAATATCGTTGGCAATGGAGAAGGTGGTGAGGCTGCCGCGCGTGATGAGCAGCTGCTTACCAATTTCCACCACTTCCAAAATCTTTGTGGGGTCAGAGTCCAGGTCCACCATATTGGCAGCCTCTTTGGCGGCGGTGGTGCCGCTGTTCATGGCAAGGCCTACATTGGCCTGCGCCAAGGCGGGGGCGTCGTTGGTGCCGTCGCCAGTCATGGCAACGATCTTGCCCTCAGCCTGCTCCTTCTTAATGACATCTATCTTGTCTTCCGGCTTGCACTCAGCAATGAAGCCGTCCACGCCGGCCTCCTTTGCAATGGTGGCCGCGGTGAGGGGGTTGTCGCCCGTGCACATGATGGTCTTGATGCCGATGGCACGCAGGCGGGCAAAACGCTCCACCATGCCGGGCTTCACAGTGTCCTTCAGGTAAATGACGCCCAGAATGCGGTTGCCCTCGCACACCACCAGCGGGGTGCCGCCCAGAGAGGACACTGTGCCCTTCCCGGTTTCGTGGACAGTAAAAATGAAGAAAAAACAGAAAGAAACGCAGGATATCTTGTCGTATCACAGTCAGGCGGCGGGATGCT